>CAZLFA010000061.1:0-24543 GCA_964558665.1 uncultured Syntrophaceae bacterium | reverse complement strand
CCCCGATTAACTAAAATTTGACTGTTATCGGCAGCGAACTGCGGAAGATGGGTTAGATAAGGAAATATTATCCCGGTCAAAGAGGTTTTCAAGCGGCGAATTAAATATTTTCTTGTGAAAAATATTCTGAGCCGCGGAAAATCTCTTCGACCGGGGAGGCAAAGAGTATTACGTTTCTTATAACGTACTCTTGGATTATTGATTCGCAGGATTGGACATCCCGACCGATGGAAACAGCCGTCTGTCCGTGTGCGGGAGAAACAAAGCGCCGGTGTATTGATCCATATATTCAGGATCGGTGTTGAGCTCCACATATGTCATGCGCCGGGAATGCTCGATCTGCATCCGGCGGTGCGACTCCGAAAGAAGCATCATCGTGCTGCCGGCAAGAGATGTGTTGCCGAGGAAGCGGAATCTGCCTCCGGGAAGATCCGGCAGCAGGCCGATGGTGATCGCATCTTCAATGTTCAGATAACGGCCGAATCCGCCGGCAATGTAAATGTGCGACAGGTCTTCGAAGGTGATGCCCGCCCGTCTGAGCATCAGGGCGCAGGCTGCATAGACTGCCGCCTTGGCGCGCATGACGTTTTCTATGTCGCGCTCGTCTATGGTGATGTCCCTGCCCGTTTTGCTTTCTTCTCCCGCCACGATTCTGTAGCTTGCCTGCCTGCCGTCAAAGTTTATATAAGGCGAAGATTTCGATCTGCTGAACCTGCCCGCAGCGTCGATCCATCCGTTGCGGAAAAGACCGGCCAGAAGCGAGATCATGCCTGATCCGCAGATTCCCTCAGCGCCTGTGCCGCCTATGATCTCACTTCGGCACTTCCCCGTTTCCGTATCTATGTCCACCTTCTCAATGGCGCCTCTGGCAGCCCGCATGCCGTCTTTTATTCCGCCCCCTTCGAAAGCCGGCCCCGCCGAACAGGCACATGCCATGAGGAAATCCCTGTTTCCGACAACCACCTCGCCGTTCGTTCCCAGATCGATGAAGATGTTGATATCCTCAGTTTCTGTTACCAGATCCGTGCACAGTATTCCCGCTGTGATGTCTCCGCCTACGTAGCTGCCGACGGCAGGCGAAAAAGAGACGACCGCTTCCGGGTGCATGTCGAGGCCGACGGCTGATGCTGTCATGTCCGGGACTTCCAGAATTGTCGGCGTATAGGGGGCGATGCGAATATACTCGGGATTCAACCCCAACAGCAGGTGAATCATGGTTGTATTGCCGGAAATGAAGGCGCTGCAGAGATGATCCTTCTCAATGCCGCCTGATCGCAGCGCCTCCGCTATAAGACGGTTTATCGTGTTCAGGACACGCCAGCGCAGTTCCGCAAGCCTCTTCCTGCCACGGGCGTAGTTGATGCGGCTGATGATATCCAGGCCGCAGGCGATCTGGCCGTTGTAGTCCGTCAGGGTGGTTAATATCTTCCCGTCGCTTATGGAAACCAGGCGGACTGCCACGGTTGTAGTTCCCACATCGACGGCGAGTCCCCAATGTCCCCGTTTTTCTGATCGTGTTCGAACATCGATAATATGTCCCCGCGTCCCTTTTCTCGCAAGGGTGACTGTCATCCGTCCTTCATCGTCCCGTATGGCGTCCGCAATCTGACGCAGTGCGTATATGCCGCAATCGATGTCTTCAATGCCTGAATGCAGGCGGAGCGCATCAGTCAGTCTGGCCATGTCGGGAAGGTCATCGCCGGGCACGGCGCCTGACACCTGAACTTCCGCCGATTCTGCAAGGGCAGCTCCATTGAGCGGACGGACAAGCAGGTCTTCCGGCAGGTGTGCCGGTTCTTCCTGCATATCTATGAATTGTCCGCCTGCAATTCGTGACTGCTCGGGAACGTGGATGGTGATGTCCGAATCGGAGACTCTTGCCCGGCAGGCGAGAATTTCATCTCTGTCGAGGGAGCGGGTAATGTGAAGTGAGTCGTTTCCTGCCGTATCCAGTCTTCCCGATACGATACGCACGGCGCAGCCGCCGCATGTTCCCTGGCCGCCGCAGGGCGCGTCAATCTCGATCCCCGCAAGCCTTGCGGCATCAAGCAGTTCCGTGCCCGTCGGGACATCCACGGTGACGCCATGAGGTTGAAATGTTATCGTAGGCATAAGCTTGATAAATTAATTTATATTTTAATTGATGCTGCGCCGGATGGATGATCTCTTTGACAATTATATCGACTGTTAAATTGATCGCAGACGCTTTCATCGTAAGGATGCTTTCGTATCTGTATCCGTAAGCTCTTCATTCTATTTATTAGAGATACCATATTTCAGTGGGTGTTGAAAAGTCTCAATATGATGTAAATAATGACTGACTGGACAGTTTCCTGATGGAGACTAGAGAAGTGAATATTATCCCGCTCAAAGCCACTCTGACCGGGGAGCCAAAGAGTATTGCTTTTTCTCGCGTAATCCGGGTTAAAAGAATGCAGGGTTTGTTTAATTTTGACGGAAACCAGCGTTTAATATATGATGAATGCAACATGCTGCTTCTGTGATTTTTTGAACTTATTGAGGAAACGAAGAATGTTTATGAAAAGATCCTTTTTGTGCGCTGTGCTCTGCTGTTTCGCTTTGATTAATCTCACCGGTTGTGAAGGCAAGTATTCAAGCCTTGAGGGCAGGGTGGTGGACGGCAAGGGACGTTCTCTGGCCAATGTAAAGGTGACCGCCACTTTATTGCAGTCGCTTAGAGGCAGTGAGAAGTTTGAGGCAATAACCGGCGCGGACGGCGTTTTCAGATTTGCCAGGATCTACCCCGAGTCGGAGTATCAACTGACTTTCTATTCCGACCGGTGGATATCGGACAAGAAAGTCAAGACGGACAGCGGCCCTGAAGAGCAAAAGAAGATGCTGCCGGAGCCGATAACAATCCGTTATTTGATTTCCCGGGAACGGGTTCTCATAGACACGATGAAAGATATGGAGTGGTTTGAGGGCCCGGATAAAGATACCACCTGGGAGCAGGCTCAGGCCTGGGTAGCCGGACTGAAGATTGCAAGAGGAGGCTGGCGGATACCCACCAGAATGGAATTGTCAAGCCTGATCACCGTAGGAGCGGGTAAATTGCAAATCCATCCGTTTTTAACATATCGCGGCAAATATGTTTTTGCCTGGTCGGTGGAACGGAAGGATCCCGAATCTGTATGGGCCTTTCCATTCACACTGGGCGCACCTCCGGAAATCATCATCGATGAAAGCAAGAGCAAACGAGCCCTGGCGGTGCGTTCAAGAAAACAGTGAGTTGCAGCTTCGGGAGAGAGATATTTTATCGCTGTAAGTAAAGAACGGAGACGCGACCCGCCGGACAATCATGAAATTCGATGGATCACATACCGCTGACTGAAAATCCCGTCTATCATTTATTATATATTTTATGCCCTTTTTTGATTGACAAGTAAAAGTTTCATCTCATACAATCCACGGTGTTACCCGTGCTTATTAAAGTTAATGATGCTTTTGCATTGAACTAAAGATTTCCCCAGGGCGTATTTATTCATTGATGATCAAATGCGGTGCCCATGATTTCAATACCCGGTTTTGACATTAGAAATGAGATTTATGAAGGCGGCAAATCCGTAATATTCAAAGCACAAAGAAAAGCTGATAAATTACCCGTAATTATCAAACTTCTGAAAAAGGAGTATCCGACAGGCAGCGACCTTAACCGCGTGCGTCGCGAATTTGAAATGCTCGGCCTGCTGGCGAATGCCGAGGGCGTCATTAATGTTTACGGTCTGGAAGAATATGGCAACAGCCTTTTTCTGGTACTGGAGGACATCGGCGGTTTATCACTCAAGGAATATATCGGCGGCATCTCTTCCCGCACCATCTGAATGCGTGGCTCATCCAAAGGATAAATTCTTGCCGCCAAAACTCGTATCATTAGCAATTCCAAATGATGGGAGTAGCAAGATACAAAAGACCACCCAATTAATCATATTTGTTGTTCTCATATCCTGCATCCCTGAAGCGCAGTGATTCCAGAAACCCTCTCTGGAGGGTAATTGCTTCGATTTTTTCACGTGCATACAGGCTGAGGACTTTCCTTACCTCCGTCCTCGTAAAGATGTCGTTGCACAGATGGCAGTGGTTAACATACTTTTCCTGAAAATGTATTTCCGGAGCCTTTTCACGGACGAAACTCATAATGCCATAAGGTCCTTCAAGAGCTAACCAGTTTGCTATCAGGTCCGTGTTTCCTTCACATACGATTCCTGCCAGGGTTTGTTTATCAAGGCTTCCTACTGTGAGTTCCGGAACACGCTGGTCAATCATGCCGCAGCATATTCTCACTTCTTTCATTGGTGAAATGATGATGGAGCTGAGGATGCTGCCGCAGGGGGATGCATGCGCAAACGGATTCTCGCTGAAGATGATATAATCATCCTGTTTGAGTGATCCGGCGCCGTGCCCAATTGGTATAGTAAGTGATGAGCTGTAAAGATCGGTTTTTTTCTGATTAGTCTCTCCCTCTATGAATTCGGTAAGCTTGACCCCAAGAAAATCAGAGATGGTTTCAGGAGTGACCCGGCCATTTTTAACCCGTTTATGGGCAATGAGCATGGGGATGTCCAATGTCCGGGCAGCCAAACAGGCGTTGCCGACCCGCTCCATGGGAATCTGTTCCTGGTGGAGGTCATCGCAACTGAAGTTGATTTCGCTCAACCCGGCCTGTTTCAGATCCTTCAATATGTGAAGTGCGGTTTCGGGAGTTGATGCCCAGAATGAGTTGGTGACAATTCGTGTCCACAGCCGATGCTCGTGCGCATAACGTATTGTTTCCTTTACATCATGCAGCTTGAGCAGCGGTTCTCCCCCGGTGAAGACGACAGCAACAAGACGCCCAAGCTCCATTGCCTCATCAATAACACTGCGCATAAAAGCATTGCCAAGTGCGGGGCCGTTAAATGGCCCCGACTCGGTAACGCAGTATTTGCAACTGACAGGACAATCATAAGTAACAGAAAATACTATACGTGAAATCACTACTGCTCCCTTTGCTAGGCCCCGTAGTCTTTAAGCCGGCCATCGATTTTCGCGATAAGCATACCCAAGGTCAGAGAATCAAGGAGAGGCGTGCGAATAAAACGATCTTCCGGGTGCAGGATTTCCCTGCCATTCCATTTGGTAGTGCTCCAATGGTCCGAACGGGATTCGGTAATTGAATCCTGATTTTTAAATTCGGTGCTTGCTCCGCGATGACTCTCCGATTGCGTCTCGGAATAGTACACGTCTACAGATGTTTCTGCTTCCGAGATGGTTGCGGTCTTGAGTTTCATGTCCTGCAGGTTTTGGTTTATGGCTATGATGCCGAACAACTCCTCAAATTTGGCGGCATTGATTTTTTCTTTGAGGACAAAATCACGGGCGCGAGTCACAAGAAATCGAAGCCTCATCAGTGCATCCTCAGAAATGGAGGGGTCCAATTTGATTCCGTTTTTCGAGAGGACTGCGGCCGAATTTTCCATAAACAGGGAAAAAGCCTCCTCGTCAAAGACCGCTCGGCGCAGGAAATTGCTGAGCGCGTAAGAGGGAACTACGATCTTGTGAGTAATCCGGTTTTTACTGAAATCCATTCTAATACCTCCTTGATGATTTTTGTTTTTCCTTCATGTAGCTAAATATCCATATAGTCCATGACTGCGCTGCGACCTTTATTCTCATCCCCCCGGTGACTGAAATGGGTACGTCAATAATGCCTAACAGGGATTAAGCCCCGCTATAAGTCGAACAGTGAACCAGTTTTTCCAAACAATCCTGATTCTCGCTCATTAATTCGGTGGGAAACAGGTATGGTTGTGTTTATTACGTTTTACTACCATCGGTAACGCATACCGATCATCCCGCTGTGGTCGGTGCGGTCCCCCGATACGTTTACGTCATAAGAAAGAGTCATGCCGAGGGTTTTACCGATATCCCAGGCCAGACCGAAGCCGATAACAGAACTGTCACGCTTTGCACCGTCACCGTTGACGGTGAATGTCGATATCGGGTCACTGGCAAATACCGCGCTCATCGAATAGTCGTTATTGGCAAACTCATGCAGCCACCTCACTCTGAGTTCCGGAGTAAGGGTGCCGCCCTGCAGTTTGAATTCCTTCTTAAGCTTAAAGCCCGCAGATCCGATAATCGATGTTGCATACTCGTTTTCCACGTCCAGATTTAGGGCACCCGCGTCGGTCTCTATAAAGTTGTATCTCCACAGAGAGCCCGCCTGCAGCGAGGCCATCGGGATAAGGCTTACCGAATCGATCGGGAGGCGGTAGCCTGCCTCAACGTATCCGCTCAGGCTGCTGCCCGTATAATTTCCATTTGCAGTTCTGCTTATGTTGCCGAACGAAATGTTCCGCGTCGTGTCGTAACGGTTGTAGCCGTAACCGACAAGACCATGGACATAAAGGGGGCCGCCGTTATAGGCGCCATATACCGATCCCTGATAGCTGGATACATTGCCGTTTTCCGAAAGTTCATTCATGTCGACTCTGGTGTAGGAATAGCCGGCGGAAACGCCAAGGAGAAACCTCTCGCTTATCTTCCTGTCGAAGCCGATCACCAGACCGCCGCCCCGGTAGTCGTACTTGGAGGATATCTCATTGCCGCTGCGATCCCCCAGGTTGCCGTAGCCCTTTGCCCACAGACCCCAGGGAGATACCTTCTTCGCATTGCCGTTCAGCCCTTCGCTGCCTACGCTGTTGACGGCAGCAACAAGAAGATTGCCGGCGTCGCTTCCAATGTCATCACGGGAGGCAAGAAGCACATTGCCTGCATTGGAGAACGATGTGCCCCCTATGCCGAAACCTTCCATTCGCCCGGAAAGGGTATTGACATAACGGCTAAAGGAGTAGTTTGTCGCTTCCAGCATCGCGATGTGGATGTAACCCGACATCTGGTCATAGGCGTTTCTCGCCTGATCGGCACTGAGTCCCAACAGGGCATTTATGACGTTAACCATGTCGGGCGATGTATGGGTATTGTCCAGAACACAAGCCAGGGATGCCTGATTGGAATTGCCCGCCACATCGCAGAAGCTGGTCGAGTTCCTCGCCATGGTTAACCAGACTTCCTTACCAACTCTATAATCCAGGGAAGGTGTGAGAAAGGCGAGGTCGCTTGTTACGCCTCCGAAGGTCCCCGTTAGTCCGCCCAGGGCATTGAGGATAAGGTATTCCGTCCGCATACCATAATTCCCCGAACCGCCCAGCACTGATACCTTGCCGCCATTCAAGGTGGCGGTGCCGGATACATTCAGTCTGTCGGACTGCCCCGCCGGGTTGATCTCCACCTGGTACACGGAACCGGGATTACTGGTGAAGTTGCCGGTGATCGTCATCGTGCCGATTGAATTGCCCGGGGCAATCGTGCCGTTGTTGACTACATTGCCGACAGTTGTACCGGTACCCATAAACAGGCCGTTGTTGGTGAAGGTGGTGCTCGTGTTGAAGGTGCCGTTGTTCACGAAGATGGCGCCGACATTATTGTTAAGGATGCCGCTATTATTGATAGTGGCGCCGGAGATGTTGTTCAACAGGCTGTTGTTGTCTAAGGTGCCGGCGTTGGTCAGCGTGGAGCTGTTGTAATTGGTTAATGTACCTGAGTTAGTCAGCGTGGCTCCAGTATTATTGGTCAGGGCGCCGCCGTTATGCAGTTCGGCGCCTGTTGCGTTTGTCATGGTACCGGAGTTGTTGATGCCGGCGCCGGGGTAGTTGACTATTGCACCGTCATTGGTGAATGTACCCCCGATGTTATTATTAATGCCACCGCTATTCTCCTGGATATACCCCGCTGCGTTGGTTAATATCTTATAGTTTTCAACTGTACCGCCGGCATTGAGTTTCACTGTGCCGCCATCCGTGCCGTTGAAAGTAAAATCACGCTTGAGTTCCAGCGTGCCGCCACTGTTGTTGTTGAAGGTACCACCGGTAAAATCGTAGGCGCTGTTCGCGTTCAGCGTCACTGTACCCGTGTTGTCTATTCTGCCTGAGTTGGTCAGTGCACCGCTGTTGGCAATAGTTGCCCCGGTGTTATTGTTGAAAGTGCCGGCATTGCTGAAGGTGGCGCCGGTATTGTTATTAATGAAACCGCTGTTGTCCTGGGTATGCCCCGCAGCATTAGTCAGTGTCGCATAGTTCTGCACCTTGCCGCCGGCATTGAGGTTCACTGTACCGCCATCCGTGCCGTTGAAGGTGAAATCGCGGTTCAGCACCAGCGTGCCGCCACTATTGTTGTTCAGTGTACCACCGGTAAAGTCGTAGGTGCTCCCCCCAGCAAGGTTCGCTGTACCGGCATTATTGATGATGGACTGATTGGTCAGATTGCCGGAGTTCACTAGGTTGCCGCCTGTATTATTATTCAGCGTCCCACCATTGCTCAGGGCGGCATTGGAACCGATGCCTAACCAGCCGTCGTTGGCCACTAAACCGCTATTGTCCAGCTTGCCGGTATCATTGATGAACAAGCCACCATTTGCTGTAATGCTAACCGTACCATTATTGGTTATTGTTCCGTTGCTGGAAGTCCCGATATAACCATCGTTAGTAATGGTGGCCGGTGCGCTGTTGGTCAGGTTGCCGCTGTTGTATAGCCAGGCAGTATGCACATTGTTCAGGGTACCGTTGTTGGTCAACGTCCCGTCATTGCTTAGGGTGGCCCCGGCGTTGTTGGTCACTGTACCGCTGTTGGTTAGGGTAGCACCGCTGTTATTGTTGAAGGTGCCGGCATTGCTGAAGGTGGCGCCGGTATTGTTATTAATGAAACCGCTGTTGTCCTGGGTATGCCCCGCAGCATTAGTCAGTGTCGCATAGTTTTCCACCTTGCCGCCGGCATTGAGGTTGACTGTGCCGCCATCCGTGCTGTTGAAAGTAAAATCACGCTTGAGTTCCAGCGTGCCGCTACTGTTGTTCTTCAGGGTGCCGCCGGTGAAGTTGTAGGTGCTGCCGGAGGCGAGGGTCAGGGTACCGGCGTTGTTGATGGTGCTTGAGTTGATCAGTTTGCCGATGTTGTTAATATTGCCGCTGTTTGTCAGTGTGGAAGATGCTTTGTTGTACATATCACCACTGTTGGTCAGGGCGCCCCTGTTTTCCATAATGGAGCCTTCAGCATTGTATAGAATACCGGAGTTGTTCAGAGTGCCTGTCTCGCTGTTGATGAGCGAGTGACCGGCGGCGTTATTCGTCAATAGACCGGCGTTGTTCAGGATACCATTGTTGGTAAAGGTACCGCCAGTGCTCCCGTTAATATACTTACCGTCAACATAACTGCCATAACCAATCTCTATGTCACTGCCCGCAAGACTGTTTAGCGTGCCGTTGTTGATCATTGAACCGCCATCCGCGACCATCACCCAGCCAGCGTTATACTCATCAACAGCAGTGTTGTTCAGCGTGCCGTTGTTGGTCGAGGTAGCTCCGTGGTGGGTGAGCAAGGCGCCCGTGTCGTTGTTCAGGGTACTGTTGTTGGTAAAGGCGCCGGTGGCGCCGCTAGTCTCGATCCAGCCAATGTTGTTGACCGTGGCGCCGATACTGTTAAGCATGGTCCCGCCAGTGTTATATATGGCACTCTCATTTGTAATTGTACCGGTGTTAGTCATGATACCGGTGTTTGTTATCTCCCCGCGATATTTATTATTCAGCGCGCCTTCATTGGTAAGCGTACCGCTGTTGATGATGTGAACGGCGCCAACTTCGTTTGTGGATTCATTGTTTATAACGCCGGTATTGATAAATGTACCGCTATTGGTGATGATACCCTGAGAATTATGCCCGTTGGCTATGTTGTTCAGGGTGCCGTTATTCGTAAATGTCCCGGCATTGGTCAGGGTACTAATGACGGCCCCGCCCGTGGGGAGAGTTCCAAGGTTGTTCAGAGTGTTGTTGTTTGTCAGGGTTGCACCCGCCTGATTGTCCACTGTTCCGTAGTTGTTCAGGGTACCATCGTTGGTCAGGGTAGCGCCGCTGTAGTTGCTGATGGTCCCGTAGTTGTCCTGGGTGTTCCCTGCCACGTTGGCCAGCATGGCGTGGTTCTGCACCGTACCGCCGGCATTGAGGTTCACTGAGCCGCCATCCGTGCCGTTGAAGGTAAAATCACGGTTGAGTGTCAAAGTGCCGCCGTTGTTGTTTAATGTACCACCGGTAAAATCATAGTTGCTGCCCGATGCTAGCGTTATACCGCCGGTGTTGTTGATCGTTCCGGCATTGGTCATGATGTTGTTGTTGATGATCGTACCGCTGTTGTCCTGGGTATGCGCTGCAATATTTGTCAATGTCGCATTGTTCTGAAGCGTGCCGCCGGCATTCAGGTTCACCGTACCTGCATATGATGCCCCCAGGGCAAAATCACGGTTGAACACCAGCGTGCCGCCATCGTTGTTGTTAAAAATGCCGGGAGTCCATCCTGCCCGCAGGGGCTCGTAATAACTGCCCGCATCGAGGATTACCGTGCCCATGTTGTTTATAGTGCCTTCGTGCAATATATGGCCGCCGGCCAGGTTGTGCAGCGTGCCGTAGTTGTTCAAAACGCTATTAAACAACATAGGAAGATATGCAAGACTAACATATCCGCTGTTGTTAATGGTTCCATAATTGTTGAATACAGCCGTCCCTGCATCGCTGCTATCAAAGGAAAACGAGCCGCCTATCTCAATACTCCCTACACTGCTACCACCGGAAGGGTGGGAACCCAAGTTGTTAATTGTCCCGTAATTGTTCATTGTACTGCCTGAGAGGGCCGTTAACCATAAAGAGTTATTGATGGTACCGCCTTTGTTGTTGGTAAGGGTAGCACCGCTTTCTAGATAAGTAGACCCCTCATTAACGAGGGTTCCCCCGGCAAATATGTTTAATGTGGAACCGCTATAATTTGTCAGTGGATGGGCATGCAAAGGCAGGTCGTAATTGGTGGTAAGTGTCCCGCCGTTTAAAATATTGATGTTTCCATTGTTTTGAAAGTGTATCTCTTTACTGAAAGTGTCACTACCTCTAACTTCGATCGTATGCCCGCTCGGGTTCGGATTGGGCGTGATATCGCCGGCCTGTGCCGTGGCAACCATACAGACCATTGCAATAGCGACAAGCGCATGCGCTATTGTATTGATTTTCTTCATCATGAGAGTATCGCGGGATAACCTCATGATGTCCCTTGCCGCTTTTTCCATTAATGTTTTCATGTCTCTTCTCCCATGATTTTTGTACAAACGGTTTCTTGTTCTTTTTGGCGGAAGATTAATCGGCAGGAACAGAACAAGCAACGCTCGAAAAATCCCCGAAAAATACCCTGTTTTTTCAAGGGGTGATCCGGTTATGGAATCGTCTGTCAGGGACTATTATGAAAAATAATTCCAGGGGTTTGATCAGAAAACACAGAACAACAAGGAGGCATGCCGGAAAAATGAACGCAGGAAACAAAAATATCTACATATATCAATATTTTATCAAGAATAAGTGCTTAAAGGCGAGAGCTTTTCTCATGCCATCAAAGCATAACAGTGAAAGCGATGAACCCTTCATGACTCATGGTATAAACACCCATTTTTTTAAGGGGCCGTTTTGGCATACTTGCAATGACAATAAAAACACATCCGGGTTACTATCCGTAAAATATTCTTGAAGTATCTTTCTGTCCTTTTTTACTGACAGTCAACAGGCTTATTTCATGGCGTTTTCGATATTTTTCCAGCAAATGCTGGCATTGAAGTCAGGAATATTATAATATTACCACTATCGACGATACATCATTCAATCCGTAATTATATATTGATAATGAATGCGGAACCCATGATTTCAATAACCGGTTTTGACATTAGAAATGAGATTTATGAAGGCGGCAAATCCGTAATATTCAAAGCACAAAGAAAAGCTGATAAATTACCCGTAATTATCAAACTTCTGAAAAAGGAGTATCCGACAGGCAGCGACCTTAACCGCGTCCGTCGCGAATTTGAAATGCTCGGCCTGCTGGCGAATGCCGAGGGCGTCGTTAATGTATACGGCCTGGAAAAATTCGGCAACAGCCTTTTTCTGGTACTCGAGGACATCGGAGGCATATCCCTCAAGGAATATATCAGGGGAAGAAAGTTATCCCCGGGAGAGTTTCTGCCCATTGCGATCAGCATGACAGCCTGCCTGCAGGAGATTCACAGTTCAGGCATCGTTCACCAGGATGTCAACCCTTTCAACTTTATCTATAATTCCGCTTCAAAGAATCTCAGAATAATCGATCTCGGCATTGCCTCGGCATTAACCAAAGAAGGTGTATCACTTGCCGCTACAGGGCGGCTTGAAGGGACCCTTACTTACATCTCGCCGGAACAGACGGGCCGGATGAACCGCCGGGTGGACTGGCGCACCGATTTTTACTCTCTGGGCATAACCCTGTACGAGATGCTCACGGGCACGCGTCCCTTCGACAGCTCCGACCCGCTGGAACTGGTCCACGCCCACATTGCCCGCATACCCGTTCCCCCGCACGAAATAGATCCCGGGATACCGGAGACAGTTTCTTCCATCATCATGAAGCTGCTCTCCAAGAATGCAGAAGAACGCTATCAGAGCGCAATGGGGATAAAAGCCGATCTGGAGGTATGCCTGGAGAGCTTGCGGGAGACAGAGACAATAAGCGCCTTTCCCATCGGCTTCAGGGATGTGTCGGAGCGCTTTTCCCTGCCCTCAAAGCTTTATGGCCGCGAGTCCGAGATGTTTATGCTTCTTTCAAGCCTTGAACATGTATCCGCCGGCAGGAAAGAGATGATTCTGGTTGCCGGTGCTCCCGGCATAGGCAAGACGGCTTTGATCAAAGAGATGAGCAGGCATGTGGCGCAGAGGAAGGGCCGGTTTATATCCTCCAAGTACGACCAGTTTGTGCGCAATACCCCTTACAGCGCCATCATCGGGGCATTCCGGGAACTTGTCAATATGCTTCTTGCAGAATCGGGGGAGAATCTGGCTGCATGGAAGGAGAAGATTCTGGATTCGCTTGGCCCCAACGGCCGGGTCATGATCGATCTTATCCCGGAACTGGAGCTGATCATCGGCCCCCAGCAGCCAGTTGCCGTCCTGACACCCGAGCAGGCCCAGAACCGCCTTAAAAATGTCTTTTATGATTTCATTTCTCTTTTCTGCCGTCGGGAATGCCCGTTGGTCATCTTTTTGGACGATGTGCAGTGGGCAGACTTTCCGTCTCTCGGCCTTATCGAAACAATAATGAGCATAGAGGGCGGGGCTGTAATGCTGATCTGCGCGTATCGTGACAATGAAATGGACGACTCTCATCCGTTTATGGGGATGCTGAAAAAGATTCCCGTGGAGTTTGTCAGCCGGCTCGATCTGCATCCCCTGGGCACAAACCATGTGGCAGATATCGTTTCGGATATAGTACAGCGTGACCGCAGAGATGTCGAGCCGCTGGCTGCACTTGTAGAAAAAAAGACAGGCGGCAATCCGTTTTTTGTGGGGGAGTTTCTCAAGACCCTGCATTCAGAAAAGCTGCTTGCCTTCGATACGGGGAATTACAGGTGGAGCTGGGACCTGGAGCAGATCAGAGTGAAAGGTTTTACAGACAATGTAGTTGAACTTGTCATGGAAAATATCGGCAGGCTTAAACAGCAGACACAATTGTCTTTGCAATATGCCTCCATGCTGGGGAATGCCTTTGATCTGGAGAAACTTTCCATCTTAAGTGAGAAGCCTGAAAAAGATATTCAGGGAGATTTAAGCGAGGCGGTTAAAGACGGTTTCATCATCCCGCTAAGCAGCAATATCTTCACCTTTTCCCATGACCGCATCCAGCAGGGCGCCTACGGATTGATACCGGACGATAATCGCAGCGCCGGGCATCTGCGTGCGGGGCGTCTTCTTCTGGCGGCCATCCCCGAAGCTGAACGTGAAGAAAACCTTTTTACCATACTTGATCAGTTCAACAAGGGAAAGGACCTCATTGCATCGGCGCAGGAAAAGGAATCCGTCGCAAGGCTTAATCATCAGGCGGGTCTCAAGGCAAAAGAGTCTGCTGCTTTTGCACCGGCCTATCAGTTTTTCAGAACGGGACTCGATCTGCTCAGTGAGGATTCCTGGCGGAGCCGCTACGAGTTCACGTTGGCCATCCACAACGACGCGGCTGAGGCGGCCTATCTGTCCGGTGACCACGAAGGAATGGAACGCCTGGGTGAGATAATCCTGAAAAACTCCCGTACTCTCGTTGATCAAATACCTTTTTATGTCAATAAGCTTAATTCGTTGGGAAGCCGGGCCAGGCATCAGGGAGCGATAGAGGTAGGGTTGGAGATTCTTAAAGGTCTCGGTGTAGACATTCCCCGTAAACCTTCAGCACTCGACATTAAAGATGCGTTCCTGAAGGCGGATTCACAGATAAGGGGGAAGACCCCGGGGGAAATTGCCGCCTTCCCCGATACGACCGACCCCCGCCTGCTGGCAACGTTCAGGCTCATGGAAAGCATGGTGACCGCCGCTTACTCGAGCTCCCCCGATATATTGGCGATGTTGATTTTCAAGGCCACATACCTTCTCTGCAAAAACAGGATTACCTGTGCAAGCAGCAGGATGCTGCTGGGAGTTTATATAGGCGTGTTCCTCATCGGCTCCATGAACAAGGTTAAGCGCGGCGTTGATTTATTGACAGTAACAGAATTATTAGGCACCCGTCCCGACGCGGGGGTGAGTGAGCCGGTTATCCGGTTTGCCGACAGTTATTTTGTCTTTCACAGGACGGATCACCTGAGAACCTGTTTTCAGCCGGCCAGAGAAGCCTACCGCGCCGGTTTCGAGTATGGCAACCTTACCTATTCCGCAATGGGAATATTAAGTCTGGAAAAGACCGTTTTTCTGGCAGGTCTTGAACTCTCCGAGATGGAAGAGACATTAAGCACATACGCTCCCACCCTTGGCAGGTTAAAACTCGATAAAGGATTTCATGCCTGTCAAATGCGGCGCCAAAGCATCCTCAACCTGCGTGGATTATCCAATGATAATTGTATTCTTTCCGGCGACTTTTACCGGGAGGAGGAGATGCTGCCGGTCTATCGACAGCGCATGGATATGTCGATTCTATTTGATATCTATTTCACGAAAATGGTCCTTTTTTATCTTTTCGGCCGTCATGATGAAGCATTACAGACATCCCTGACAGCAGAAGCATACCTTAGAGCCCAGACCGGCCAGGCTATCTTCAGTTTTTACCACTTTTACGATTCCCTCGTTCATCTTGCCGGTATCGACGGCACACGGGAGGAAGATCGCCCGGCAATCTTCAAGCGTATCGACCGCAACCAGAAGGTTTTAAAAACATGGGGCAAATATGCACCCATGAATTATGAGCACAAGATAGTTCTGGTCAAGGCGGAACTCAACAGGGTCAGGGGCAGGACCGCCGCTGCTATGGATGATTACGATCAGGCGATCAAACTGGCAGGAGATAACAAATACCTTCACGAAGAGGCCATCGCCAATGAACTTGCAGGGCGCTTTTACCTGTCCCTGGACAAACCGAAACCTGCCTCAGTATATCTGAAAGATGCGCGTTACCTTTACGAACGCTGGGGTGCAATGGCAAAGGTAAAGGATATCGATATCAGATACCCATGGCTGCTTTCAAAGGAACCTGCAGTTCGGGCAGACGCGGTCAGCACGGATACGGGAACCAGCACGGTCAAAACGGAAGGCGGCCTTGACGTGATGTCGGTGCTGAAGGCGTCGCGGGTACTGTCAGGCGAGATAGTTCTTGACAGGCTTCTTTCGCAGTTGATGCGGATCGCAGTGGAAAACGCCGGGGCACAGCGGGGGGTTTTGATACTGAATACAGACGGTCGTCTGACGATAGAGGTGGAAGGATCGCTTGATTATCCTGATGCGCCGATTCTCAAATCCATAGAGGTAGACAGCGGATCCCCGGTCTGTTCTGCAATTGTTCATTACGTAGCCAGGACGAAAGAGACGATGGTGTTGAGCGATGCAGGCAAAGAGGGCCTATTTGTCAACGACGCGTATGTGCAGACAAACAAGCTGCGATCCATATTGTGTATGCCGATAGTCAGCAAGGGCAGTTTGATCGGAATCCTTTACATGGAAAATAAAATTGCGGTACGCGCCTTCATCCCGGAGCGGGTGAAGGTATTGGAGACGCTTGCCTCTCAGGCTGCCATATCCATCGAAAATGCCCTGCTTTATAAAAACCTGGAGAATGAATTTGCAGAACGCAAGCAGGCAGAGGAGCGCTACCTTAGTATTTTTACCAACGCCGGGGAAGGCATATTCCAGTCAACGCTTGACGGCAGGCTTATTATAGTCAACCCGGCAGCGGCGAGAATGATGGGATATGACTCCCCGGGAGATGCAGTGGCAAGCATCACCGATCTCAGTCGGCACTTCTATGCCGACCCGGCAAAGCGCCTTGAACTCCTTGAACTGCTTAAATCCTCCGGTGCCGTCAAAGACTTTGAAATCACAGCACGCCGGAAGGACATGAGTTTTATAGACATTTCTCTAAGTGCCCATACAGTGAAAGACGAAAACGGCAATATCCTCTACATCGAGGGTATGATCTCGGACATCACGGAAAGGAAACGCGCCGAACAGATGACGATCGCCAAGGAAACCGCAGAGGCGGCAAGTCATGCCAAGGGAGAGTTTCTGGCCAAGATGAGCCACGAGATCAGGACGCCTATGAATGCGATCATCGGATTCTCGGAGCTTGTTTCCAGGACAGAGCTCACTCCCCGGCAGTCCGATTACATAAAAAAGGTGCAGTTGTCCGCAAAGGGGCTTCTGGCGATAATCAACGACGTCCTTGACTTCTCCAAGATCGAAGCGGGCATGCTGCACATCGAATCGATAACGTTTCCTCTGGATGAAGTTATCTCCGGAGTTGCCGGTCTTGTATCCGTCCCGGCTGCGGAAAAGAGTATTGAGATCATCTGCAAAATATCCCCGGACATCCCGAACTTCCTGACGGGAGATCCGCTGCGCCTGGGACAGATACTGAGCAATCTGGCCAGCAACGCGGTGAAGTTCACCGACTCCGGACAGGTCGTTTTAGAAGCGGAGCCGGCAGAGAAAGTGCCGGAATTCTGCAAGGTAAGATTCACTGTCCGGGACACCGGCATAGGCATGACTCCTGACCAGATGGCGGTGATATTCGATGCCTTCTCCCAGGCGGACGTTTCGATAACGCGCCGTTACGGCGGCACGGGACTGGGGCTTGCCATTTCGAATCAACTGCTGAAAATAATGGGTTCGGAACTGAAGGTGACAAGCGAGCCCGGCAAAGGAAGTGTCTTCGGTTTTGATGTTGATTTTCCTTACTCAGAACAGGTCGAAAGTGATATCGCGTCCCATAAGGTCCAAAGAGAAAATAAAGTTATCGTCAATGAAGACATGAGGAGAAAAGTGATCGGCAGGCATGTTCTTCTTGCCGAGGACAATGTCCTGAATCAGGAAATAGCAGTTGAAATTCTGCAAAGCGCGGGCATGCTGGTTGACATTGCGAATAACGGCAAAGAGGCCGTGGATAAGGCAGCTTCTTCGGAATACGACCTGGTGTTTATGGATCTGGAGATGCCGGTGATGAGCGGTTATGAGGCGACGAGACTGATAAGGTCGACCAGAAGCCGGGAATCCCTTCCTGTTATTGCCATAACGGCCCATGCCATGGAGGGGGTAAGGCAGCAGTGCCTTGAGGCCGGCATGAATGATTACATCAGCAAGCCGATCGAGATAGACAGCCTGATTGTCAAGATCGCTGAATGGGTAAAGGATTCTCCGTCAAGGAGGGAAAGCGTTCCTGCCGTTCAGGCGCCTGATAGCTCGGACACTGTTCCGGCAGATGATTTCCCGGCAACCCTGCCCGGCATCGATGTAGCGTCGGGATTGAAGCGGCTGATGGGCAAGAAAAAGCTGTACAGAAAGGTGTTGACGGGTTTTTTCATAGCGTATGGTTCGGTAGCGGGTGAAATCAGGCAGGCTTTGGAGAAGGGCGATATTGAGTTCGCACGGGTGAAGCTCCACACCGTCAAGGGCACCGCAGCAACGCTTTCGGCTGCCGGGATATGCGAAGCGGCTAAAGAACTGGAAACAGCAGTAAAAAATAAAACCGGGGACTACGACCAACTGATCCGCAATCTGGACAAGACCTTTGAAATCGGTCCCGAGGTGATAAAAATCCTCGAAGGAAAGGAGGCAGGAATCGAGACGAGGGGCAATACACCCCTGGATGTCGGCAAGGTTGCCCCCCTGTTGATCGACCTTAACCGTCTTGTCGAACGTGACAGTCCCGATGCTGAGCTCTGCCTCGAAACACTCAAGACATATATGGACGGCTCTGCATTCAAAAGCGAGATGCAGGAACTGGAGGAATGCATCACAGGATTTGATTTTGAGAATGCAAAGCCCCCGCTGCTCAGGATTGCCGCGGCATTGAATATATCACTGAAAGAAAACTGATATTCGCGCCGGTGATTTTATTTCCAAACCATTGAACGGCGAAGACCTTCTGGAAAAAGTTGAAAGGGTGATGGCCGGAACTTTTGAAGTCGGGACATTTCGGTAAGAGGTGATTTCTTATATCATCGTGATGCCGATGTTTCTGAGGATGCATCTGTCACCCTGGAACTGAAGAGAAAACCGGCAGACCTGAAACTCAGAGAGAACCACACATATATCTCGCGGGTCGTTCATTTTTTTCAGTCTTAGCGCAGGATGACGGGGACTGCGCAGCAATATCTCCATTTGCCTGTTCGTAAGCTCTTTGATCGGAGCAGGCAATCTTTGATACTTCCTTTTAAAGTTGGCGGTGAAGAAGACTTTCATTCCTTATTCCTCCAGGGCTTTAATCATGTCGTCCATATTTTCAAAAGGTCCGACGATGCTGCCCTGGGCAATGTCATTATCAGCCTCGGTTTCACCGGCCTGCCATTCCGGCAGGGTGAAGTACTTTTCATCCGGATCATCTTTTTTTAAAAGTTTAAGAACTATTTCACCGTCGCGATCCTCGATTTCAATATAATCACCTTCGGCAAGATTATATTTTTGTGCCAGTTTGATCGGGATTTTTATCTGCAAATGCCGGCTTACTTTGATGACAGACATCTTTCACCGCCCGGGAGTTTTACTTCGATTATACAATCGCTTAAGCGCGTTATAAATAAAATAAAACGCTGTTCTATGCAAGAATTATATATTGCAAAAGATCACGGCAGACGTCTTCATCGAAACTCCTGAGGGAAGAAATCATGGCAGGGATTCCGCATCGTTAATCGAACCTTGAAAAACCCGGATGTTTCTCAGGTGTGAGGGACGGGTACCGGCGCTTCACGCATGTCCGACCGCCTCCATTTCCTTTAGCATCTTTTGAATGTGTTGTTTTTGCGCCGATTGCCTGCTGGTTTCGTTTTTGAAAAGCTCTATCATAAACAGAAGCTTATGAGCCATCATCAGCCGGACTATAAAAAGAATGGCCATTTTCTGGCCGGCCGACAAATGCTCGATTTCCAATGCATCGATCATGCTGCATATTACGGGATCGATTTTCCTGTGAATCGCCATCTGTTCTTCTGTCAGCGCACGTTTCACATTCATCCCGAATATGCTGTAGATGATGTAATCGGGATCATTGCCCGACAGTCCCATCTTGTGATCGTCGAATATCCGGTTGAGGACGGCTTCGCTGTTTGTCAGGATGGTGCGGGCCATCGCCATAATGTTTTCGCTCGCCTCAGCCCCGGCCTGATTCTTTTTTGGAAAAAGATATTCCCATATCTTCATAGAGCGCGTCTCCTGCCGTTTACCGTTAATCAACGCATGAACCATGCCGGACGGAAGGCGGTAACAGCGTTATTAAAAACTTAATCATTGCTTTATGTTACGATAAAACCGGATTTGCGGTAAGGCAGGGCGGGTGCGGGGAAAATATACCAATATGGAATAGCTTTTACCTATTGTGATTTAATTACCGGTGCTTATGCGTGAATGTGCCATTTTGGGACTGGGAGATGCAGGGAGAACATCTCCTGTTGCATTTCTTAAGACCCGGACATCTGAAACATCAGTAAGGCTATGCATCCGTCTTGATCTGGTCGATGACCTTCATCCATATCATCCTGCTGGTTCCATTGATGCTGCCTACGGCCCGCCCGTGCTGGTCTTCGCGAAACATCTGCTCCGCATTCCTTAACCTTTTAATGACTTCTTCCTTATCCTGCATGTCCTGAAGGTCATCGCTTTCCATGCGGGCTATCAATCCGTCAAGCTCGTGCTTTGCTTCGCCGGGTGTATCCGAAGCGATACATTCGATAATGTAGCTTAGGTGATCAAGAAACAGTAAATATTTTTCCATGATTAAGATTCGTCTCCTTTCAGTTCCTGCTGTCGCGTCCGCAGTACAAGCGTAAAATACCTTCTTGTTGTTAGTCTTTTGCAGCTTGGTAATGATCAATGCCTTTGCTGCTTCATTTGTGACGGGCAATATACTTATCGGTAAATGTCCAGACACCATCCCAGTCATCCGGCGGCTCATGCCCTTCCATAATTTCTATTCTCTCGATGAACAACTGCGATGGTGAGTCATCTGCATCTATCTTCAAGCAGTCTTCAAAAGTGCTGCGGGCTTCGGACCACTTGCGCTCTCTGTACAGCGTCAGGCCCTGTTCATAGAGTTTGCAAAGTTTTGCTGCATCGTCCGGGATTTCACCTTTGCGGCCTATCAGCTCATATACTTTTACGGGCTCGGTCTTTCCGGCAACGCGGATTGTATCGATTACGCGCGCTTCTATTGCTTCACCGGCAAGCTCCCGCGTTTTTTCACAGATCATGATTTTTGTACGATAATGCTTGTTCAGGCCTTCGATTCTCGATCCAAGGTTCACCGTATCGCCGATAACGGTGTAGCTTTGAGCATCTTCCGACCCGATACTGCCTACGGTTACGTCGCCGGTTGCAATACCCATGCGTACGCGGATATTCGGGACATTCCTTATGCCCAGTACGTCCGGCAGCATGGAATGGAATTTGGGCAACATCTCCTGCTGCTGCAAGGCTGCAAAGCAGGCAAATTTGGCATACTCTCCGGAAGTTATGAAAGGAGGTCCCCAAAACGCCATGACAGAATCTCCGATGTACTTGTCGATAATGCCCTGCTGATTTCTGATAGGTTCTGCCATAAGGCTGAAATAGAGATTAAGAAGGCGGACAATTGCGGTCGGAGTCAAACCTTCGCACATCGCAGTAAAACCTTCCATGTCGGAAAAAAAGACACTCATGGTTTGGCGCTGGCCGCTTTGATCGAACTGCTGCTTATCATGAAGAAGGTATTGTACTATACGCGGGTCAACATACTTGCCGAATACCTTCTTTATCATTTCCTTCTGTTTAAGCTCTCCGACCATGTGGCTGAATGAATCGGCCAGTTGCCCGATTTCATCGGCAGTTTTAATCTGAATGTTGACGTCCAGGTTGCCGCTCCGGATAGATTTGGTCAATGACAGCAGTTCAAGCACAGGTCTTACAAGATTGCGTGTAATGAAAAAAGCTACGAGCAGGCCTAAAGTGCAGGCAACGAAGGTTACGATCCATCCCAATAAAAGAGTCCTATTTTCCAGCCTTTTTGCCCGGGCAGCAGAGTCGCGGGTTCCGGCATGCAGAGCTCTGGATACCGCAGACGTACGCCGGCTTACCTCCCGCCGGTTTTCCTCAAGCCTTTCCTGAAGCAATGCCATCGTTGCCGCTTCGCCGGTACCAATCTCCTTCAGGTATTTTTCAAAGCTGTCGTTCAATTTTTCTCTTACCGGCATAATGTTATCCAGCTCAGATCTGATAGTTGCCAGCCGCATAATATCTTCCGGATCATCTTTTATCTTGGGTAATGCCAACATCTGTTTTACGAGTGCATTTGCATTTTCCAGCCTCACTTTAGTGCAAAGCCGGGTAACCTGATAAGCCATCAACTGTTGCTCGGCATAGTCTTTGTAAGATTTCCTTATTTTTCTCAGAACCGGGCGCAAAGCATCCGGCTCGCAGTCCCCGGCTTCCTTGAATAATTCCTCCGCCTTGCCGTGAATTGATCCGTCATCCAGGAACCCGATATTTTTGGGCTTCTTATTTATCACACGCTCGATTATGGTCATCTCACGCAAACTCTGCGTCCGTACATCTCCCATTAACTGGTCGAGCTTTATGTAATAGTCCGACAGCAAGCTCAATTCCTGCCCCATGCGATGCAGATTGATGGAAGAAAATAACGTTATAACAATCATGAGAAGCAGAAGTGTTGCGGCGATACCGAAAATCTTGAGGCTTATCGGGCGTCGTACAGAATCTTCCGATGGCATAATCATATCGTTATCTCCCTTTCATATCTTGAATGGCACAGATCAGTTCAGGTGTAACACTTACTCAACCTTGCTTGGATAATTTTATGAAAAATGCTTTTGCATAAGATAATTGACGATTTCTTGGAAATAAAGCAACCGTTTTTTAATAAAAAAAATAAAAAAGGGGACGGTTCTCTAAAAAAGGGGACGGTTCTCTTAAATCCAAAGTGCTGTCAATAACCATAGAATTAACAGATATTTAATTAATTGGAACCGTCCGGTTTAACAATTGGAACCGTCCCCTTCTACATGCGGACGGAAACTGAATAGCTGACGGACACCTGAAAAAAAAGGAGACAGTTTAATAAAATAAACCGTCTCCCTTTATGCATGAATAAGTTCGTGTCTTCTCTACAGGCTGTATGCAAAATCATTATAAGCCATCAGTGTGAGGATCGAAGATATCCTAACCCTTCTGTTAAAGACTTTCGGCAATACATTGAGGATAAATTTCGATCGATCCATCCTCAATGAAAAGAGCATGCTGCACAATCTGAGAGCAAAGAGCAAACGATAGATGTATTTTACGGGATCAAGATCATTGGCGCGTTTCCAAAAGTCGATGTCCCAGTAATAATTCAGCTTCTTCCAGATTGCGTCAAAGGAATAGACAGACCTCACGATTTTCCTGTAACCATTAGTCAACTGCTCTGAAGACAGACCGGGGTGCTTGAAAACCACCTGCATGGCGTTATACTTGCTCCAGTCTGTATGCAGGAGCCGCCCCTCCTTTTCGAAGCGCTTGAAGAGTTCCGTTCCCGGAAGGGGCGTGAGAATATTTATAAGAGGCATAAGAAGATTTGTTTCAGCAACGAAATCGATCAACTCATTGAATCCCGATTCGGAATCGAAATCGTATCCCACAATAAAGGCACTGTGAACCATGATACCGTATGACTGGATTTTCTTTATGGCCTCTGCATAATTATACCGCTGATTGACATTCTTCTGCATGGCCTCCAGGTTTTTTCGGGATACGGTTTCGAAACCGATCAGTATGGCTCCGCATCCGCTGTCTCTCATAAGACCAAGAAGTTCGTCCTCCTGGGATATGTTGATGGATGCTTGACAAGACCAGTTCACATTGTGCGGCTTCAGTGCGATAAAAAGCTCTTTAGCGAATTTCTTGTTGGCAATAATATTGTCGTCGGCAAAGAAAATGGCATTTTTCTTTTTATAAGTAGATTTCGAGCTGTTGATATCCTCTATTTCAGCTATGACATTTTCTATCGTCCGATTCCTGATCTTCTGCCCGTCAAAAACATATACCGAACAGAATTCACAATGAAACGGACACCCCTTGGCGGTTTGAATAACATTCATGATGTATCTGTCCCTGGCAAGGGAATTTCTCAACGTTACAGGGGCGTCTGTCATCTTGGTGAATGATTCTGCCGTGTAGCATTTTTTCAGCCTGCCTGCCTCGGCATCCTCGATCAGTCCCGCCCAAATATTCTCAGCTTCACCGATCACCACGCTGTCGCAATGCTGCTGCGCTTCTTCCGGACACATGGACGGATGGATGCCGCCCAAAACCGTTTGAACACCTCTTTCCCGATATCTCCGGGAGATTTCATACGCTCTGTTTGCAAACATTGTTCTTACGCTGATGCCGACAAGATCGGCGTTCCAGGTATAGTCTATCTCCTCGATGTTTTCGTCGAATACTCTTATCTCATGACGTGGGGGAGTCAATGACGCCAATGTAGGGATCGCCAAAAGATACGAGATGTAGTTTTTGGACATCAGAAAAGTTGCATAGAACTTATAGTCATAGAAGCTCTTGGCATTGCCGTTACTGTTTTTGGGAATTATCAGGGCAATCTTCATCGTTGAGTGATTCCTTTTCCTAAAGAGAATTATATAAAACCGGTTAAAAGGGATGATCAGGGCTGTCTATGAAGGGGAATGTTTCACTTATTCAGGGCGTTAGCAGACCAATTCTATAACACAGCTCATTAAGGTCCCTGAATTTACCTGGAGTGCTTGATACTCCAAGTCAAAACCACTAGCGAACCTTTTTGGTCGCTATCCCATTTCCATGGCAAATGCAAGCATATAATGGTCAGGAAGAAGGCCTTAACATTTCTTTTACAAATCATCCTTAAATAAAATGGCTCTTCTGACTTTTTAGTACAGCAATACAGCTATAAGTAGCTGTTAATATA
>CAZLFA010000060.1:0-25811 GCA_964558665.1 uncultured Syntrophaceae bacterium | reverse complement strand
GGCATAGCCATTATTCATACCACTGGCATGCCAGTGGATTATTCCTTCGATTTAGGCACGGAAAGAAAAAGGAGTTGATCATTGACGGTCAACTCCTTTTTGTTCTAATGGCTGGGGGAAAGGGATTCGAACCCCTATTCACGGAGTCAGAGTCCGTTGTCCTACCATTGAACGATCCCCCAGTGATTCCAGGTTGTGCTGATGATCTGACTCTGACGCGCGGTGTAATACCACTTACCTATTGCAATTTCAATAAAAATGTTCAGAAACGTGTTTCCACGGGAAAGAGTTCTGAACATCTTCTGTATTCTTCTTTCCTGATGTTATCGAGGTATTGCTGTTCCCTTTCCGAAAGTTCATAAGAACCGTCTGGAAGTTTCTTGGCGTTCTGTTCCATATAGATGTTGTATCGGGCTTTTACCTGAGCGAAGCATTCATCCCTCAGCTTTGCCTGCTGACGGTGTTTTACGGCGCTCTCGCTATGGTAATAGGTCCATGCGCCCCAGGAAACAAGAACGGCCAGGACAATGACTGTAATTATCAAATCGCGGGGAATGCGGCGGTATTTCTTTGGTGTTTTCTTTTCCATATTTATTCTCACGCTCAACGGAAATTCAATTCTTGATCATTAAACCCGGAAACGGATTGATATTCTGATAACTCCTTGTTATTATAGCAGAGCAAAAAAAAAAATTCCAGATATGTGTTCTTGATAAATTCAAATATATCAAATAGGTATAGGTAGTAGAGTATGTATAAAGAGAGAGCTGTTATTAATGGATGTCCTCAAAAGGCATTTCCCTCGCAGAATGAGTCCGGCGATGCACTTACTGAAATGAAAGGTCGCTTAATGAAAAATTACAGAAACAGATGGATAGCCGCAATAACGGTTATCGTACTCCTTGTTTTGGCAAATTACGGATCACTGAATGCGCAGTCGATATCCGCTTCCGAAAAGAAGAGTTGTCTCTGGAAGGTGTCCACAGGAAAAAGCGAGCTCTATCTTTTAGGGTCCATTCACTTCCTGAAAAAGGAAAATTATCCGTTGCCCGCAACGATGGAAAAGGCATTTGCCGGTGCAGATTCCGTGGTTTTTGAAATGGATCTTGATAGTGCAGGATCGGGAAACCAGCAGATGGTCCTTCTGAGCAAGGGCATGTATCAGGACAATCAGAGCCTGAGCAAGAAGATCGGAAAAGACTCATATGAGCTTGCCAGAAAAAGCATGAATTCTTTTGGATTGCCCATTGAGCAGATGGAGAAATTCAAGCCCTGGTTTATCTCACTGACCTTGATGACGCTGAAATTGCAGATGTCGGGGTTTAATCCCGAGTATGGAGTCGACAAGCATTTCTTTACTGAAAGCAAGAAAACAGGGAAAAGGATTATCAGCCTCGAAACATTTGAGGAGCAGACAGATATGTTTGACGGACTTCCTGAAAAAGATCAGGAGATGCTTCTGGTGCAGACTGTAACTGAGCTGGAGAGGATGGACAGTGAAGTCAGGGAACTGGTAAACGCCTGGAGCCGGGGTGATGCTGATAAAATGGAGAAGATGATTCTGAAAAGTTACAGGGATCATCCCGTTCTTTACGAGCGGCTTGTACTGCAGAGAAACAAAAAGTGGCTGTTGCGGATCGGGGAACTCCTGAATCAGCGCGGAACGCACATAATGATTGTTGGCGCCGGCCATCTCGTGGGCAGAGACGGGCTTGTTTCGGAGCTGCAGCAAAGAGGATACACAATTACCCAGCAATGAAGCAGCTCCGGTTTATTACGGAAACAGCCCCCTTCACTCCCGGATATTCATGCCTCTGTTGGGAATCTCGCCCAGCATTTCCGGTGCGTAAAGGGCTTCCACTCTTGTTGCCGGAAGATTGAAGCTGCCCTCATTGTTAAGCCGTAACGTGTATTCCACCGTCCATTTCCCTTTGGGTACATACTCATAATAAATACGGTAGGCCTCAAAGGACTTCTCAGTATATGCCTCCCATGCCCATCCCTTCTTCTCTTCACGGGCGGTGAGAATGCCGGAACCGCCGCCTATATCCGTTCTGATTATGCTTGATCCCGAGGGAATCGGATCATTCATAACGACCCATGTCATATCCGCTTGAGATTCCATGTCCAGGCGCACTTTGATGATGTCACCGCGATGCCATTCACCCTTGGCCTTCTGATCAACGGGGATGATGGTCTTTTTAATTTTATAGCCGCTGGAGAAGGGCTGTTTCAAAGGAATAGCGGCCATGCTCCGGGCTATGGCCCAGGGGACGCCTGCTCCTTTGTGGCTGACGGCAAGTTCATCTTTACCTTTGGGCCAGTTGAACATAAACGTCGTCCCTGTTGCATGTGTCCGCCAATCAATGGATTTCTTCTGTTTGTTTAATACGGCCTCAGTTGTCCCGGTGACGCGGGTCGCTTCGAATTTTGCGGAGAACTTTTCCATTGCCAGAACACCCCACGCGTTGGCGTTTGTCGTATCCCAGTGGCCGCGCTTCATCCTCCCCAGAGTCCCTCTTGCCATAAGCGGCGTATCCTCATTCCAGCTGTTCATGGGTATCACGGTAAGAAGCGCCCTGGCCGCATTGACATCTCCGGAAGTCATCAGCCACCAGAGCCTGTCCATGCTTTCCGTGGAGAAGCCCATGGTGGTGCCCTGCATGTTCATCCGCGAACGCAGGATATGCTGAGCATCACGGAGTCTCTGATCTCTTTGCGGTATCTGAGGAATCCTGGTCAGCACGTTTATCCAGTCGACAACTGCGGATGTCGGCCAGAGATTGGGTTCGACGGCGATCGGACTCAGCAGGGAAGGGTTGACCTGTTCATATCGCGAAACGGCCTCAACGGCCGAAAGCTTCCTGATCGAAAGATCCGCGGTAGGTAGCACACCGCGCCTGATGATGCGGCCTTCAACGAAGTTTTTAAGGCCGCGGATAAGCTTCGATGAAAGATGCTTCGGAAGTCCGTATCCGGCTTCATTTGAGACAGACAGCACATAGGATGTAAGAACATCGCTGCCTGTGATCATGAGCGGAAAATATTTCAGCAGCCCGTCTGCATCCATGTATGAAGGCAGCTTCTGAACGATGGCGTTCCACATTGCCGCGTCACGAAGGGCAACAGCCTTGGATACGATCTGTTCGAGGCAGATGTAAGGGTAAAGCTCCATATATTCACGGACGCTGCCAAGTCCGGAAGCTATCGAAGGCTTCAACTGCAGACTGACTCCTCCGCGCCCCGGCAGCGCATCATGAGGTTTTTCCACCGGCAGGGAAAACTTGTCCGTGATTCGGGAGAGTGTCGCCTGGTATGTGCGTACGGGAACAGCCTTTGCCACTTTTTGCGTCACCCGCAGATGATCGGCTGCGGTTCCGGCCGTCTCACGGGCATCGATTTCATATGTCATTTTGTCAACGCCATGGGGGACTGTTATCTGCCAGCCTATCTCCTTTGCCGAACCGGGATCTAGCGATGTGCGTATAATGTCGTATGCATCCCTGCTTCTGTCGCCGCCGGCCGTCAGTTTCAGTTCGATATCGAGTTTCCGGTCAGAGGTATTCCGTACGGTGAAGCCTGCTTTGTATTTGTCCCCCTCCCTTACCAGAGGCGGAATACCGGACATGAGCATAAGGTCCTGAGTTGTGCGGACATCAGCGTCACCGGTGCCGAACAGGCCTGATCCCCCGCTTGCTATCGCCACAATGCGAAATCCGGTAAGGGAATCATTGAGGGGTATTTTTACCGAGGCTTCGCCATGTTCATCGAGTTTGACACGTCCCTTCCAGAGAAGCAGCGTATCGAAAAGCTCCCTGGTCATCTGCTTGCCTCCGCCGCCGCCGTGCGCAACCGCTTTGAGGCCGAAATGCCGCTTGCCGACAACCATTGTCTGGGCGGTTGCTGTCTTCACTTCATATCCTCTCCTGCCCATCATGGCATCCAGCAGTTTCCATGAATCGTTGGGCATGAGAAGCAGGAGACCTTTGTCAACTGCCGCCACGGCGATTTCGCTGTTTTTGGGAGGAGGGGCGCCGGAGGCGGTTTTTACCCTGAAGCCGACGTTCATCATCTCGCGCACTTTGTAAACTGTCCTGTCCGGAATTACCTGTACTTTAAGTTCGTGTGCCTTCCAGCCGACGTTGATCTCGGTTATGCCGAGCTTGTAGGAAGGCTTTCCCGGGTCGAAGGTTGCCGTCGGCTTGGTGCCGCCGATACGGCCTCTGACAACAAGGGCGGAGATATAGACGTTGGGCGCATAATTGTTCTTGACCGGAACTTCGATGACCGGCATTTTCCCGGAAAGCTTTTTGGTGAATACATCGACGATTCCCTCCCGCTCAACCGCCACAAGGGCAGTCGCTTCCCGGAAGGGCATGCGAACCTGAAGGCGGGCTGTCTCTCCCGGTTCGTATCTTTTCTTTTCCGGCAGAAGATCTATGCGGTCGTCGTTTCTGGCGTCAAACCACCAGTCTTCCCTGCCGGCGATCCAGACTGTGCTGTTCGCGCTGGCCACGCCGCCGTCTTCGTCCTTCACCTCCGCATGGAGGATCACGCTGCCCGAGGCGGATGCCCTGGCATCACACAGAAGAATTCCCTGCCTGTTGGTGCGGCCGGTGAAGTGGCGGCCGATTTTTTTGATCTCCGTGCGGCTTTTGTATGAGTAGAAACCGCCTACCAGACGCACGCGGTGTGAGTAGGTCTTCCGCTGATAGATGTCCACGGCGACTTCTGCATTGGGAACAGGTTTTCCCTTGAGATCGAGTACCAGCACACGATACTTGAGGGCATCCTTTGATAGAGCCCAGGAATCGGGGCTGATGCCTACATGAAGCTTTGCCGGGTAGAGAGGCACCCTTGCCGCTGCTGTCTGGACCTCACCGTTGGGATCTCTGTATTCAAGCTCGGTAAGGATGTCCCTGGGGGCGTCTATGCGGGGAAGATTATCAAATCTGGCTCTTGTGGAGCCTGCTTCGCCAAGCTGCAATTCCTGGGTTTTGAGCCGCACCGGTTTGCCCGATGACAGGTCGGCAGACTGCGCTTCGATGTCATCCCCTGCCTCCACGTCGTAATCACGGTATTCCGACTGGCTGATAATCCCCTCCTTAAGCCTTCCTCCGGCAAATGAAAACTCGTCATAATCGGAAAAACTAATGACCTTGTTGACTATCTCCGCACGAAGCTTCACCGGTAGTGATGAAGCCCCTCCTCCGGAAAGATAGCTGACGGAGAGGTCGACGTATGCATCCCTGGCCCTGACCAGCGGCTCTGCCGGTGGCTGGATGGTGCCCTTCATCAGCGGCACGCGGAACTCCTCCACCTTGAAGAAGCCTGTGTGCCATTGCGCTTCATTATGCGTCTGTTTCTTCTTTTTGTCCTTTCCCAGGATCAGGGTTACATCATAGACTCCGAGCTTTGCGTCTTCGGGTATCTTCCAGGTATTTTCCGCGGCCCCGCCTGCGCCCCAGACAACAGGTGTTCTGTACTGCTGCTGGGTTCCCCGGTGTTCGATAAGGACTTCGCCGGGCCTTTTTTCCGGCGGTATCAGTGCAAATCCACCCCCTGTGTGGACCCTCATAAAGTGCTTCATGCTGATTGTTTCCCCGGCGCGAAGGAGTTTACGGTCAAATACGCTGTGGGCAATGATGCTGTCTTCGCCGGAAATGTAGCTGTCCGGCAGCTGGAAGCGCCATGGCTCGATGCCGCGGTCCCAACTGGAATGGCTGAAGGTCATGTCGTCCTTTGTCCTGGCAAAAACAAACAGGCCGTCCTGGAGGTTTCCCACCTCGTAAGAGGATTTCTCACAGCGGGGAAGTTTATCGAAAGAAGGCAGTCCCGATTTTATGCGTGCGACTCCCAGGGCATCGGTCTTTCCCTGCCAGACCTTTGCCCCGTTGCATGCCCTCAGGGTTACAGCAGCATCCTTCACAGGCAGTCCCTTGTCAAGACTGGTTACCCAGACCAGCGAAGATTCGCGGCCCCATTTGAAATGTGCGGACAGATTGGTTACAAGAGCGGCTGTGTGCACATACATCGTTCCGGGTTTTTCCAGCAGGTGTTCGCCTAGGATACGGCTTTCCAGTTCAACCACATAAAACCCGGGGCCTTCCAGAGGGATTCCCAGGACCTCGAAGGCCTTGGCGCCGCCCGGTTTTGGCAGGGTGATTTGTCTGGCTTCCCTGTCGGTCTTAAGAACGGACTGTTCCCTTTTGGCGTTTGCCGAACGGTTCAGCCAGCTGATGATCCTGTCTTCCTGCGAAATGTCTATCTTGCGGACTTTTCCTTCGAGCTTCTGGTCGATTCGGGATTTTTTACCCTTGGCGGGTTTTGCCTTGAGGGATTCGGCGGCTGTCGATAGCTCATCGGGAGTAGCCGGTGTATCCTTATCAGGTTTTATCTTAAGCAGACGATTCTGAATATCGGCCTCAATGTTTCTTACCGTCACGGGCAGAAGAAGATCGCCTTTTGCTTCGATAATGCCGAAGTCGCCTGAAAATTTTGCCAGGGGAGGGTAGGAGTCGGTTTTTATGGCCAAAGGGAACTTGGCGGCATTTTCCAGAGTTCGGCCTGCGTCATCCCTGATATCCTTGGGCATGACGACATGAAAGGAGGTCTTTTCCGGAAAAGGGCCCTCGAACACCAGCCGGCGTGTGTATTTGCCTTCGCCTGTTCCGCAATCCCCGCCGCTGCAGTCGGCGTCTTCGGTCTTTCTCTTTGCCTTCCATATCTTTCCGGAAGCACTTTTTATTAATATCTGGTGGGCGGTGTTCTCCGCAACCTGAGCGGTAAAGTAAAGAGACATGGGCAGCACGGGAATGCAGCCGGCATCAGCCTTTTCACGGCCGCAGGAGAATTCAGCCTTGAAGGGGCTGCGTACCCTGTATGAAAGAGTCTGATCGGCGTCGGAAACAACACCGCTCTTCGTGGCGGTGCCGGCGGCCCATACCAGCTTTACGGCTGCTTCCGCAGGGAAGGTCTGCTTTGCCTGTATCAGGATCGTTTTTTCATCTTTCTCCTTGTAGTGAAGTGCCTTTAATATTTCACTGCGCTCCTTCCCGGAGATCAAGGTAATTCCGACTCTCTCTTTTATCCCTTCAACCGAAAAATAGACGTTTTTCAAGATTGATGACTCATCCGGGACGGCGTCAAGCGTGAGGACGAATATCTGTCTTTCATCGATGTCGTCTCTCCCTTCCCAGGGATTGGCGCTTTTTACTGAAGGTCCGCCCGTGGAAAAAAGAAAGGTTTTCTGTCCCGTGATCCGGGTTCCCTTCAGGCTCTTTAAATCGCTTATTGCCTTGAATTCACAAACGACACCGGCGGGGAGGTCATGAGGGAAATCATAAGACCAGTTTCTCGCATCTATCCATCGTCCCTGTCCCTTGAGGGGGCAGTTTATATCGAAAGGATCCGCCAGACGCGGGTCGCCGAAGGCGACCATCGGTTCAGTGAAACGCGCCTTTACCTGGCGGACATTCTTGACCGTGCCCTGCGGGCTGAAGCCCTCGATGATGCTCTGGGCCGATGCCGGTAAAGGAATGGCGGCAATGAGATAAAAAAGAATAAGCGTCAGGAATCTTCGGAGCATGTGTGTTACCTCCTGATATTATAGTAGCTGGTTTCCGTTCTGTTGTATTACCTGCGCAAGGCGTTTCCCGAGGCCCAGAATATTTTTTCGACAGAAGCAGTGATAATTCTACAGACCCTGCCTGATGAAAAAATATTAAATTAGACGCTGCAAACCCCTTGCGCAGACTTCACAAATTTCAATCTGAAACTCCGGATGCGTAAATTTCAGGTTTTCCCCTTGTTTAGTTTATCCTTCCAGATACTGATGCGGTTTATCGCATCAAGCGGCGTCAGGTTCATCAGGTCGATATCCTGCAGTTCGTTGATGATGATGTCTTCATCCTCCATGAAGAGGCTGAGCTGATCCCTGTTCCTGGGCGGTGACACTTTTCTGCCGCGGGCAATCTTCGGCATGCCGATGGAATCAAACTCACCTTTCTCCAGATTGCGCAGGACTTCCTTCGATCTTGCAATAACCTCATCGGGAACACCGGCGATGCGGGCAACCTGTATCCCGTAACTGCGATTAGTGCCGCCCTCCATTATTTTTCTTAGAAAAATGATTCTTTCTCCCCACTCCTTAACAGCTATGTTGAAATTTTTCACGCCGTCCTTTGTAAGAGCGAGTTCCGTGAGTTCATGGTAATGCGTAGCGAAGAGAGTGCGCGATCCCAGACCGTCATGGTCATGGATATATTCGGCAACAGCCCAGGCGATGCTCAGACCGTCGAAAGTACTTGTGCCGCGGCCGACCTCGTCCAGGATTATCAGGCTTCTCGTGGTGGCGTTTTTCAGGATGCTGGCGACTTCACTCATTTCCACCATAAAGGTGCTGTGGCCCTTCGACAGGCTGTCGGCTGCGCCTATCCTTGTAAATATTCTGTCAACAACGCCGATGCGTGCACTTGACGCCGGAACGAAGCTTCCCATCTGGGCAAGCAGGACAATCAGGGCTGTCTGGCGTATGAAGGTTGATTTGCCTGCCATATTGGGGCCGGTGATGATGAGAAATCTGTTTTTGTCAAGATCCATCATTACGTCATTCGCCACAAAGCCGTCTGCCGGATTCATTCTTTCCACTACCGGATGCCGGCCGTCCCTGATATCGATGATGTCTCCGTCGTCCATCTCGGGCCGGCAGTAGTGGTGCTTTTCCGCGACTTCCGCAAGCGCTGCCAGGGCGTCAAGATCGGCGATGTGAGATGCCGTGGTCTGGAGTCTCTTGATCTGAGCGGCAACGGCGTTTCTGATGCTTATGAAGATGTCGTACTCCTTTTCGCATCGGCGGTCCTCCGCATTGAGAACGGTGTGCTCGTAACCCTTCAGTTCCTGGTTTATATATCTCTCGGCATTGACGAGGGTCTGTTTTCTTATATAGTCATCAGGCACCGAAGCCGCGTTAGCCTTTGTGACCTCTATATAATAACCGAATACGCTGTTGAAGCCGACCTTCAGTGTGTTTATTCCTGTCCGTTTTCTCTCCCGGTCCTCAAGAGCCGCTATCCATCTCTTGCCGTCGCGGCTGACGGATATCAGTTCATCCAGAGAGGTTTCGTAGCCTTCTTTGATTATTCCCCCCTCGCGTATGGTCATCGGAGGATCGGGTACAATAGAATTTTCAATGAGGCTGTTTATGTCCTGCATTTCATCAATATCTGTATAAATTGATGATAAAAGAGGGGAGGTCAAAGCGGCCAGGGCGGCCTTGATACCGGGGAGAGCCTGAAGCGATGTCTTCAATGCGACGAGATCTCTGGCATTCGCCACTCCCATCGATATCCTTGCCCCCAGGCGCTCCATGTCGTAGACACCGGCAAGCATCTTGCGTACACTGTCCCGAACCAGATGCTGCTCCCTGATTTTCGAAACGGCATCCAGTCTTTCGTTTATTTTTGCAGGCGAAAGGAGCGGGTAGTTCAGCCACCAGCGAAGACGTCTGCCCCCCATGGCGGTTACCGTATGGTCCAGGACGTGGAATAGTGAACCCGCCTTCCTTTTTTCAGCAATGGTGAAGAACAGCTCCAGATTGGCCTTGGCAGTGTCGTCCATCATGAGATAGCCGCCTGCCTCATACCATTCAACGGCGCCTATATGAGAAAGGTTTTCTTTCTGGGTATCAAGGGCGTACATGAGCACTGCGCAGGCGGCAGCCGCTGCAGCGGGATGATCAGACTGGAGGCCGGCCAGGATGGACTGTTCCGGGAAATGTCTGTTTATAGATTCGATAAACTCATTCAGGTTGAAGTATTCATGAGAAAGACCGGTGATCCGCAGACCGCCGTTGCGCTGCAGGGCGGATGCCGCCCGGTCGGCCTCTTTGCTGTTTTCGGGAATGAGCAGTTCCCGTAAATTAATCCCTGATGTCTCGGTTAAGAAAATGTCTCTGTCCCCGGATTCCGTTATCCTGAACTCACCGGTCGAAATATCCAGGAAAGCCAGGCCTATTCTCTTCTCCATGATGAATAAGGCGCCGAGAAAGTTGTTTTCTTTGGCATCGAGGTTTTCGGGATCAACGACCAGCCCGGGAGTAACAACCCTTACCACGTCCCTTTTCACCACACCTTTTGCCAGTTTGGGGTCCTCCATCTGTTCGCAGACGGCAACCTTGAATCCTTTCTCGATGAGTTTGGCAATATATGCAGATGCTGCGTGGTAGGGTACACCGCAGAGAGGAATACTGTCTTCTCTGTTTTTATTGCGCGATGTAAGGGTGATTTCCAGAACCTTGGAGGCCACTACGGCGTCATCGAAAAACATTTCGTAGAAGTCGCCCATGCGGAAGAAGAGAATGCAGTCCCTGTATTGTTCCTTGAGAGCTAAATACTGCTTCATCGCCGGGGTTATATCAGCCGCATTTTTCATTCCCAACGATTACCCTTCTTTTGCAGGTCGATATATTCAACACGTCCCCTGTCGCTTATGAATGAGCTCAAGAGCCAGTTGATAATGCTGATTATCAGCGAACCGAAGACAGCCGCCCAGAAACCGTGGACCTCAAAACCGCTTATCAGGCCGGAAGCCATCTTGAGCATAAACGCGTTGATGATGAAGGTAAAGAGTCCCAGTGTAAGGATGTTGATGGGAAGCGTCAGAATGATCAGGATGGGACGGAAGAGGGAATTGAGGATGCCGAGAACTGCCGCCGCCCAGAATGCAGCCCAGAATCCGCTTACCGAAATGTCCGGTATCAGGTATGCAGATGCGATAATGGCAAATGTCAGGATGAGCCAGCGAATCAGCAACCCCTTCATTCCTTAACCTCCGCAGAATAAAATTGAAATCCGCCTTTGGGGCTGCCCGGTCGATGAAGGAGGGGTCTGCCTTCAGGCAACATGTATGAACTGTTCTTTTTTTGCGGAGCAGACCGGACATTCATCGGGGAGAATGCCGTCTGCAACATAGCCGCAAACCTTGCAAACGTAGTAGGTTGTTTCACGCTCTTCCATGAAGTGAGTCATTGCCTCCTTGTAGAGCTTGGCGTGAATCTCCTCAACGTCCCTGCTCTGGCTGAAATGCAGGGCGGCCGCCTTATTGCCGTCGGCTTCGGCCTGTTTGATAAAATGGTCGTAGGCAACCCCGGCAACCTTTGTTTCCGATTCGAAGCTCGCAGCAAGATTTTCTTCGGTACTTTTTACTTCCTTTAAAAGGCGCAAAGCCCTTATGCCGTGGATCTCTTCAGACAGGGCTATTACACGGAAGAGCTTGGCCATCTGGGGATAGCCTTCTTTTTCTGCCTTGTCGGCATATACCTTGAGCCTCAGTGCTGCCTTGGCTTCACCCGAGTATGCGCCGTGGAGGGCTTCGTTGGTCTTATCCATGTTTCTCTACCTCGATAAAAGGGAAAAATAAATTTTCACTCAGGAAACACAATAACGTTTATTCGGGAGCAAAAACATCCTTGCCGGAACCGCAGATCGGGCAGACCCAGTCTTCGGGGAGATCCTCGAAAGCTGTTCCCGGCGCTATTCCTCCGTCGTTGTCGCCTTTCGCGGGGTCATAGACATATCCGCAAACATCGCATACATATTTTTTCATATAAATGTCTCCTCAAATATTCAATCAGCCCTGCCGTCCAGTTCGTTTCTTATGGCAATGCCGATCGTTTCCAAGAGATATGGTTTTTTTATATACCTTCTTGCCCCCAGACGCTGTGCCTCCCTGACTCTTTCCGTTTCGGAGAAGCCGCTCGTTATTACGGCCTTCTGGCCGGGGCGGAACTCGAGGATTCTTCTGTATGTCTCCAGTCCGTCAATACCGGGATCCATGATCATGTCGAGAACTATAATATCCGCATCGTTGTCTTTAAGAAAAGCCACTGCTTCTTCCCCGCTGGAGGCGACGCTGACCTTGTAGCCGAGCCTGGTAAGCATTACGAAGGCTATCTCTCTCTGCTCCTCCACATCATCAACAACCAGGATTGATTCGTTTTTCCCTTTATAATCGTCGATGCTGAGTTTGGGTTTGTCTTTGACAATATCCTCTCTGGTTACCGGGAAATACAGGGTAAAAGTTGTGCCCTGTCCCTCAATGGTCTGTACGTCGATATAACCATTGTGGTCCTTGACGGTCCCCCACACTACGGCCATGCCCAGTCCTGTGCCACTCCTTCCCATGACCTTCTTTGAGTAGAACGGTTCAAAAATACGTTCGACGTTGTCCTCGGAAATCCCGATCCCTGTATCCGATATCGTTATGGATGCATAATCGCCTTCCTTCACCGTATCGAACCCCAGTATGGGTTTGTCTATGTAGCAGTTTCTTGTGATGATGCGTACTGTTCCCTTTTCCACTGTCGCTTCTGTTGCATTGGAGATGAGGTTCATAATTGTCTTCGAGAGATGAACGGGTGATCCCATTATATTCAGCAGGGACTCGTCCAGAGACATCCTGAATTCCACGTGGGGATGGAACAGCTTCAGCTTTTCATGTTCGGGGCTTCGGAAATGGTCGCGTACGATATCGTTGATGTTTATTATCTGGGTATGAACGATACCCCTTCTTGCCAGCGTCAGCAGGTCCTGCACTATTGCTGAGGCCTTTTCACCGGATCTCTGGATTGTTTCCAGAGACTTCCGCAAGGGGCTGTCATCTGAAACCTGGATGAGCAGCAGCTCGGGGTAACTCACCAGACCGCTTAAAATATTGTTCAGGTCGTGAGCAACTCCGCCGGCCAGCGTTCCCAGCGCCTCCATTTTTTGCGCCCTCTGCAGGCGGGCTTCCAGTTTGTTTCTTTCTTCTTCCGCTTTTTTGCGCGCGGAAATATCCTGGTTGTATATGACCGCACCGATCATATTTCCCTCTTCATCGATTATGGCCTTTTCTTTTCTGATGATGGGGATAATCTGTCCGGTTGCAGATACAAGTTCCAGTTCATTTTCCTGATAGTCTTTGAGCGACTGCGAAGGTTTTTTAAGATACGATATTCTGCTTCCCTCGGTAAAGTATTCCGACGTGTGCGTCCCTGTCAACTGTTCCTTTGTATAGCCGATGAGTTTTTCCTGAGTTTCATTGCAGTCTATGATGTTGCCGCGCGCATCCAATACCTCTACACCGTCGGGTGCGGCCTCGAACAGCAGACGGTAATTATCGACGCGCTTTAAGTTAGTGTTTATTTCACGTATGGTTTTGTAAAGTTCAAAGCTTTCCAGGGCATTGGCGCTGTAAAGCAGTACTATGGACAGAAGCGACAGGGATATGTCGGGCACAGGCTCGCCGTCTGGTGCCAGAATTCCCAGAAACATGCCCCTGACGCGAGTAGAAGTCGAGATTACGTGGAGGACGATCTTTTTTTTGCGACTGCTTGAACAGACAATCACCGGACGCTTTTCCCTCAGCGCCCAGGCGAAAACGCCATCCTGGATTAAAATATCGACTTCGTTCTGAATGAACTTATTCTGTCTGGCTGAATCAGAAATGGCAAGGAGAAAATCGCTGCTGTCCTCTTCCACCATATAAATGGCTGAAGTCTGGAAAGGTATTATTCCCCTTATCCTCTTTATGGTTTCTCTGAGAATGAGGTCAGGCTCACGGAGTTTGTTGATGCTTGTTTGAAAGTCTCCCAGGGATGCCGCTGTTTCCAGGGCGTCCAGGGTAAAGCGTTCAACTTCCTCGAGGTAACGGACACGCTCTTCAAGATAGGCGATGCTTTTTGACGCTTGTCGGTTAGTTGTCATCTGCAAAAAAGAATTCAAATATGTCGTCAAGTTGATTGGCGGAGTAATCCATAGTCAATCCCAGTACATTAGGGGAAAGCCCGATCAACTCCCATGCCTCCTGGTTCAGTAGCGGCAAAAGCCTCTCCCCGCTGGAACCCTTTCCTGATGCGTTTGCCATGATGTCGGCAAGATGGACAATAGCCGACTCAAGGCGATTCTGCGACTGTCCGGGATTATGATGATGCGAAACAGTATTTTCAAGCGACATAGGCAGCCTCCATTTCGCCAGCAGCAATCCCCCTATATATGAATGGTCGATCCTGAGAAAATCCCGTTCAGTGCTGAAAAGCAGCTTATTCTGGCTTCTGGCTGAGATCAGCATTTCCCGCGACAGATCAGGAAGATAGTTGTACATCAATAAACGCCCTATGTCGTGCAGCAGTCCGGCAACAAAAAGACGTTCCGTGTTCTGGATATTCTTGTATCCGGCAATGATTCTGGCATTAATGCCGCAAGCCACGCTGTGCTGCCAGAAAGCCTTCATATCGATAATCATCGAGGGTATATTTTTGAACATGTGAATTACGTTGATGCCGATGGCCAGGGTGCTCAACTGTTTGGTGCCGACGATGTTGACGGCACGGGAGAGTGTGTCTATTCGTGAAGGATATCCATAAAAGGCGCTGTTGACAATCTTGAGAAGTTTGGCGGATAAATTGGTGTCCTTGCTGATGACCTTGGCGATGTCATGAGCTGAACTGTTGGGTCTGGAAATGGTTTCGTTTATCTGCCTGAAGATATCGGGCAGTGTTGAAAGCTGTGTATTTTCACTTATAAATTTTTCCGGGTGGATGTCGAAAGGCTTGCTTGTTTCTTTCTCATCGGGGTGTTTATGATACTTGATTTCCCCACTGTCATGTTCCCTGAGAGGGTGCTTCTGTTTAACTTTGTCGAGTGTGCAGATGCGCAGCAGTTCGCGGATGGCAGGATGATTCAAATCATTGTGAATGAAGCGTTTGCGTACTACCTGTTCCACCGCCTCCAGCGTTTCGGGATCGAACTGCTTCAGTCGTTCCGAGGATATATCTTCCTGGGAAATCCCCGCGATATCCGCTTCAATTACCCCCCAGATCTTGCATACCTTTATATTCTTTTCGGTCAGGGCGGTTCCCTTGCCGATCAACAGGCGGCCGCTGCGGTCCCTGAGATCGTCGGCCAGCACCATACTTGGTTTAAGTTCAGAAATTACAACCAGTCCCATTTTATTCTATCTGATATTTGTTATATTCCAGGTTTGGATACGTATTTTGCGTATCCGCTGTTTAGGCGGTTTTTTCCCGGAGTTTGTCAGCTGTAATGCGTCCCAGCTCATAACAGCTCCGCAGCACATCTGCATCCGGAACATGTCTGGTGCGAATTGGTTCACCGACCGGTTCCACCTTCATCTCTGCAAGTATATCTCTGATCTGATTAACAGATTCACCGCTCCAGCCGTAGGATCCGAATGCCTGTCCGATGAGGTTAAGCGGTTTTAATCCCTTCAGGTAGGTAAGAACGTCCGCCATCTGGGGAAGCATGTTGTTGTTGAGCGTAGGGGAGCCAACCAGCAATGCTCCCGCATCAAGTATTTCATAGACAACGTCGCTGCGATGAACCTGATCCATGGGCATGAACTTGACTTTGATTCCGGAGCCGGCCAATCCCTCACTTATGGCGCGTGCCATGATCTCCGTGCTGTGCCACATGGTGGCATAGACGATTACCGCCTTGGCGGTCGGTTTCTGCCTGGCCCAAACGCTGTAGAGGTCAATGATGCTTCCGATATCGCTTCTCCATACAGGACCGTGGTCAGGGGCGATTATTCTTATATCCAGGCCGGAAGCAGCCACACGGTCAATCAGTTTTGAGACAAGCGCGGAATAGGGCAGGATGATATTGGCGTAGTATGTGGCAGCCTCATAGTGCAGGATTGCAGGATCAATCAGGTCGGCAAACCTTTCTGCCGTTGCCAGATGCATTCCGAACGCGTCCTGAGAAAAAAGAAGTTTGTCTTCCAATAAATAGGAGAACATGCTGTCAGGCCAGTGCAGCATCCTCGTCTCCATGAAGGAAAGCGTTTTACCGCCTAAACTTAAGCTGTCGCCGTCTTTAAGAGGGATCAACTCCAGGTTGTCGTGAAAAAGCTCCTTGAGGGTTTTTGTGCCCATCGTCGATGCATATACCTTCTCGGGCTTGATTTCATTGATAACCTGTGGCAGGCAGCCGGAATGATCCATCTCCGAGTGGTTGGAAACGATCAGGCTGATTTTTGACGGATCGGTCACAGACGCTATTCGGGACATCATCTCTTCTTTAAACGGCGCCTTTACCGTGTCTATCAATGTAATCTTGTCGGCAAGGATCAGATAGGCGTTGTATGTGCTTCCGCGACGGGTCGTGTATCCGTGAAAATCTCTGATATTCCAGTCAATTGCTCCGACCCAGTAAACCTGATCGGTTATTTTGACTGCCTTGAAAGATTCGATCATGCTTCCTCCCGCTAATAAAAAGAATATTATGAATATTTACCGCGAGTCATCTAGCATTCAATACTATAATGTGTCAAATAAAATACGATAGAAACAATAGGGCGCCGTTGATGCCGGGGAGGCGGTTAATGCCTGTGTTTCTTAATTGATACAACCAGTTCGGGATAGTCGGTAAAGACGCCGTCCAATCCCATATCCAGGGCCAGGGCAATATCTTCGGTGCTGTTGACCGTATATGAATAAACCCTGATGTTTCTTGAATGGGCGTCTTTTATCAGCGATCTGCTGAAGTGGTTGAACATAGGGTGTATGGAATAGGCATCAAGACGCGCGGCGAATTCGCAACTGAGAGGTGTTAGTCTTCCGGTCAACGCGCCTGTCTTTATATATGGGTGGCACTTCTTGATTTCAGCCAGAATATCATGCCGGAAAGATGAAACGATGAATTGTTCATAATCCCAGCCCCGGCTCCTGACGGCCGAATTGATCAGGGGCACGACGGCATCTTCCGCGGCCGGTCCCTTTAACTCTATATTTATGCCGGTTCGCCTGTCAATAAGCTCTATAACTTCACTCAATGTAGGTATGGGGTGGCCTTTGCCGGCATCCAGGGAACGCAAATATGAAACTCTTTTATCCGCCAGTCGGCCCGTGCCGTTGGTCGTACGCTCCAGCGTGTCGTCATGAATGACCAGAAGTTCGTCCTCGATCGCATATACATCGAGTTCAATCCAGTCGGCACCGAGCGAGACCGCTTTTTCAAAGGCGGGGAGGGTATTTTCCGGTTCGTGGCCTGAAGCCCCGCGATGAGCAAAGCAGAGAAAATCATCCATGACGGTGTTCATTTTCTATTTTGGGCAGGTCGGCAAATACGGCCTCGCCGTTATAATCCCAATCGTAGGTCGTGACGTGTATGCCAAGGGAGAAAAATCTTCCGCAGAGGGACTTGTCAATCGATGACGTTACTACGAGGACCGGAGACGGCCTTTCCGGATAATCAGAAGCGCTGATGAGGATTTTCATCGCCGCTGAGCATACGGCTCTTTCATCGCTTTCGGTCTCTACGGAAAAGATGGCCTCCGTTTTGTCATCATTGCCGAGGGTATGAAGATCAGGGCTTCCGCTGTTTCTCACCCTGAAGCCCTCTCTTTTGAGAACTGAGTAAAGGTCGTGAACAACCAGTCCGTGATCGCATGACGCTGCCTCGTCATTCACAATACTGTTCTGAGCGCCTCCTATCAGCTCTTCTCTCAGGCTGTGGCTGTCAAAGGGAAATGCAAGCTGGGCGGACGATGCAGCAGAATCCTTAAGGACGTTAACCTTCCGTATAAATTGTGTTGCCTGCCGCACAAAACGAGGGTTTTTGAGTTCTCCTATCAATGCAACCGGCGATTCTCCGTCTCCTTCCTCCAGCAAAGTCCATGCGCCGCGATAACTGTTTTCGAAAAGAGACTTGCCGATTCCCTTCTTGCCGCCGCCGATCTTGCCTCTGTGAACGATGAAGATGCGCCCTTTCTTGTCGCGGGCCATTACTCCGCCGATTCGCCTGTCAATTCCTGCGCTGGGAAAGTTTATTTCACAGGTTATCGGTATGTGCATGGAAGAGTCCGGTTTTACAATTCCAAAGGCGTTCCAGTAACGGCTGTCCGATATCCTTGTGGAATAAAGCCAGATGCCAAGACGGTCGGACCAGGATACCCTGGCTCGAATGCTTGCTCCCTGATGGCCCAGGTTGACGTGACATTTTTTGTCTGTGAAAGGCTTAAAGCTGCGGATGAACAAGGCATGGTATTTCCTGATCAAGGCTTCATCTGTGATAACCTTCAGCATCTATATTAAACCTCCCCGGTTAAGACCGGCAAAAATCAGGCATGCCGATAAATAATGACAATATATCTTCATTTTTCTTGATTGATATTAAAGGCTATTGTATTATTTGTAAAGAAGAAACAGAAGCATTTTCATTCGGTTCAAGAATCACTTAAGGGAAGTATCCGATGGCAATCACATCTGATGAACATAACGAACTGCAAAAAAAGCTTCAGGATCTGGCTATCGAAAATGAACACCTTAAGAAAATCTACGAAATCGGCAATTCACTGCGCAAAGAGCGCAACATAGACAAACTCCTCCCTCTGATCATGGCGGAGATATCCCGTTTCCTCAAGTGTGACAGGTCCACCCTGTTTCTGATCGACTATGAGAACCGTCACCTCTGGACAAAATTTGCCGAAGGCATGGAAAATGAACGCATCGTCATAGGTATGAAGATGGGGCTTATCGGCTCTTCCGTCCTCACGAGGCAGGTGGTCAACGTATCAGATGCCTATGACACACCCTATTTCAATGCAGAGATTGATAAAGTGACAGGCTACAGAACCGAAAGCGTTCTCTGTGTGCCGTTTATTGACCGGTCCGGCAATGTGACAGGGGCCTTGCAGCTCATCAACAAGAGAACCGGCGTATATACAAGTGAAGACGAAACGGCGGCAGTGGACGCCGCAGCGAAGCTTGCCGCCCTCAATCTGGAAAGCGAGCCGGAAAAGAATAAGGCAAAAGAAATACTAAGCGCGCTGAAGGAGTCCCTGTCTGCTGAAAGAAGCGCCATATTTCTGCTGGATAATGAAAAGGGAGAGTTGCGATCAATCATGGCCGACAAGATAGAAGGCTGGGATATCCAGATCAACCTCAATCTTGGCATTGCCGGACTTGTTGCCGTTACGGGCAAAGATATCAATATCGAGGATGTGTATGCGGATACCCGTTTTGACAGAAGTGTCGATGAAAGAACCGGTTATCGTACGCGCTGCATACTCTGCGTGCCCCTTTTGAACCAGTCGGGAGAAATTCTCGGAGTGGTGGAGGCGATCAACAAGAATGACGGAACTTTTACCGATTATGACAGAACGCAACTGAAATCGTTGACGTCTTACATGGCAATGTTTATAGAAAATGCACTGTTGTTTGATGAACAGAACCGCCAGTTCAAGAGTCTTCTGGAGGTTCTGGCTGCTTCAATTGACGCCAAGGACACGCTGACGGCGGGGCATTCAAAAAAAGTCGCTGAGTACGCAGTAGGAATCGGCCGCGATCTGGGGTTCAGCGAAGAGGCGATTGATGTCCTTAATGTCGCCGCGCTGCTTCACGACTACGGCAAACTGGGCATTGATGATCACGTCCTGAAAAAGCCCGGCAAACTGACTCCGGAGGAGTTTGAGCATATCAAGCTGCACGTCGTGAATACCCGCAATATCCTGAGCAAGATGGTATTTATGAGAAAATACAGAAGTGTCCCTCTGCTCGCCTCTGCGCATCACGAGCGCCTGGACGGATCAGGCTATACGGAAGGTCTGTCCGATGTACAGATTCCGTTCATGGCGAGGATCCTTGCCGTAGCCGATGTGTTTGAAGCCTTAACGGCGAAAAGGCATTACCGTGATGCAATGACATCTGATGAGGCGTTTAGAATTCTTGACAAAGAGGCGGGCACCAAGCTTGATGAGAATGTGATATCATCTCTGAAGAGATGCTGCGAAAAAAAAAATCGGTTAGCATAGCGACATACAAAGCTTTCATTTCATCACGTCATATACTTCTCCGGGGAGACTGGAAAGACATCTGAAGAATTCAAGCATGAATGACAAAAAGAAGACCAAGGACCAGCTCATTGCAGAGTTGGCTGAGTGCCGCCGGCGTCTTGATGAACTGCGTGAATCCATAACGCTGTTCGGGCCGTCGGAAGATGTCTTTGCACTCATGGGAAGCAGCCTCCAGATGGGGATCTATATCATTCAGGACGATAAAACCATCTTTACCAATTCACACATTTCATCTTATTCCGGATATACACAAAGTGAGTTAAAGAAGCTTTCACTTATGAAAGAAACCGTCTATCCCGATGATCAGAAGCGTGTCAGTGAATGCGGCATAAAAATGCTAAAAGGGATTGATAGTGCGCCCTATGAATATCGCATCATTACCAAAGACGGTACGATAAGATGGCTGGTGGAGAAAGTAACTTCGATTCGCTACCGTGGCGCAAGAGCCGTTCTGGGAAATACCATGGACATAACAGACAGGAAAAGGACTGAAGATGAACTCCTGGAGATAAAGGGAAACCTTGAACACATGGTGCAGGAGCGAACGAAGGAACTTCTGGAGGTCAATGCTTCGCTTGAGCGCGAGATCGAAAAACGAAGACAGGCGGATGACGCCCTCAGGGACAGGGAAGAAACATTTCGGGCGCTGGCGGAGAATTCACTTGATACAATAATGAGGTTTGATCTTAATTGCCGGCATATTTATGTAAATCCGAATGTTGAAAAGGAAACAGGGATCCCCAGAGAAAGATTCATCGGTAAAACACATGCTGAATTAGGGTTTCCTCATGAGTTTGTTGATACATTGGAAAATGCCATCTTGAAAGTCATCAATACGAAAATGCACGGGCGCATAGAATTCCAGTTGCCCAGCGGAATCTGGATTGACTGGCTTTTGGTTCCCGAGTTCGATGAAAACGGCAAGGTCCAGGCGGTCATGACCTCGGCAAGAGATATAACCCAACGCAAGCAGACAGAGGAAGCATTGCGCGAAGCGCAAAAGCGTTTTCTTCGAGTCACGGAAAATGCCGGGGAACTGATATGGGAAGTCGATGCTGAAGGCATATATAAATACTGCAGTCCAGCAGTGGAAAAAATCCTGGGCTATACACCCGGGGAGCTGGTCGGCAAGAAACATTATTACGACTTATTTGCCCCGGATGTCAGAGAAGCGAGAAAGCAGGAAGTGCTTACTCATTTTCAGCGCAAGGAGTCATTCCGCAATTTTATTAATAAGAATATCCACAAAAACGGTAAAACCGTAATTCTGGAAACAGCGGGCACGCCGATAATTGATGAAAATGGAAACCTCAAAGGTTATCACGGCACCGATATGGACGTCACGGAGAGGAGATTAATTGAGGATGCGCTACAGGCGAGCGAACGACGGTATCGCATGATAACAGAAAAAATGTATGACATCGTATGGATCGCGAATTTGGATCTGACGACGTCATACATCACCCCCTCAGTGTATAACGTGCTTGGTTTCAGCCAGGAAGAAATCATGAATCGCAATGTAACTGAACTTATGACGCCTGATTCATTGTCTGTTGCCTTTGAAACCCTGGCCGGGGAGCTTGCCCTCGAAGAGCAGGGGCTTGCTGATCCCGACAGAATTGTGACGCTTCAATTGGATTATTATCACAGGGACGGTTCTACACGCTGTCTGGAAACTGTCATTGGCGCCGTACGAAACGATCGGGGTGTTTTGACCGAGCTTCACGGCGTATCCAGAGATATCACTGAACGCAAGCGTATGGAGGAAAAGCTGAAGGAGACAATGGACATCCTGGGGGAGGCTCAGCGTATTGCCCGTATCGGCACCTGGGAGTGGGATGTCAGGCAGAACAGGGTATGGTACAGCGATGAGATGAAGAAGATATTCGAAGCGCCGCCGGAAGAAAGCACAGTAAGTCTGCCGACGATTTTCAGCAGCATAAAACCGGAATTCCGGACCAAAGTAACCAGGGCAATTGAGAAGTCAATCGAAAACAGGAAGCCGTTCAATGTCGAGTATGCGATTTCAGCGCACAATCAGCCGGAAAAAGTGCTTCAGTCTCAGGGAAAGGCATTCTATGACACGGAAGGAAAAGTGCTAAGGATAGTAGGCATTGCAAAAGATGTCACCCAGGAGAAGATTCTGGAAAGGCAGATGGTCCACCGTGAAAAACTGGCATCTCTGGGGTTGATGATTTCCGGAATAGCCCATGAGGTCAACAATTCAAATAATTTTATCGTATTCAACATACCGATTCTCAGGGATTACGTTATTGAACTTCTTGGCATTGCCGCTGATTATGCCGTGAGCCATCCTGAATATTCACTGTTCGGCATGTCGTTTTCAGAATTTAAAACAGATATAATCAAACTGATCGACAATCTGGATCATGGATCGAGCCGCATCAACAGTACAATATCCAACCTGCGCGACTTTACAAGCAGAAGGGAGCAGCATATCAAAGAAGTCGATGTTGCTGAAGTGATAGATAGCGCAGAAAAAGTCTGTCATAATCAGATTGTCAGGAGCGTCAGGAGATTTGAAAAAAATGTTGAGCAGGATATACCAAGGATCCTGACCGACGGTGACGCCCTTGAACAGATTATCGTCAATCTGCTGATCAATGCCTTGCATGCACTGGACAAAGAAGAATCCGAGATCAGGATAATCGCGAAAAAAGGAAAAACATGGCATGAGAGAGTGACGATAGAGGTATCCGACAATGGATCGGGCATAGAGCCGAAGGCTATCAATAACCTCTTCGACCCTTTTTTTACAACCAAGCCGTTTCACAAAGGGATGGGACTTGGTTTATATATGGTTAAAAACATGCTTGAAGGACTGGGGGGAAGGATAGAGGTGGCCAGCGAACCGGGAAAAGGCAGCACCTTCAGGATTGTTCTGGCGGATATTGATGTTCAATAAAGGCCGGTTCTTCGTAACGGTATGAATGAGGAAAAGCAGGTATTTCAGGAACATTCATGGAGTGAAATGTGAAAAATTCAATTATCATTGTTGATGACGAACAGGATTTTCTTGACAGCGTCAGAAGAGGGCTGCTGGGAGCGGGATTCAGAAACCTGAAGATCTTCAGAAGTTCCCGTGATGCGGCTGATGTCTTAAAACAGGGTGAAACATTCGATATCGCATTGATAGACATTACCATGCCCGAAATCAACGGTATGGAAATACTTGATCTGGTAAAGACACATTATCCGGCAACGGAATGCATTATGGTGACGGCGGCAAATGAGGCCCGGATCGCTATAGAGTGCCTCAGAAAAGGGGCCTATGAGTATCTTGTCAAGCCAATATCCAGAGAGGATCTTGTATCCTCGATCAACCGCGCTTTGGAGCATAAGAGACTTCTCGAAATAGTCGAAGTCAGCAAGTCTTCAAAAAGGCCGGAAATGATCAACAATGAGGCGTTCAATTCCATTGTCTTCCTTTGTGATAAGATGAGGCGTTTGCTGAAAGAGGCCGAACTCCATGCTGTAAGCGATACTCCTCTCCTCATAACGGGTGAAAGCGGAACAGGCAAGGAGCTGCTGGCCAAGGCCATTCATCAGTGCAGTTCCCGTGCAAGTGAAAAGTTCCTCTCCGTAAATATGGCTTCGACAGCCGGTTCGCTCTTTGATGCGGAATTTTTCGGTCATACAAAAGGGGCATTTACAGGGGCGGAAAAAGATCGCATAGGGCATCTGGAGTATGCAGACCAGGGGACGCTTTTTCTTGATGAAATCGGGGATCTTCCCATGGACTTTCAGGGCAAGCTGCTTCGTGTCCTTCAGGACGGAGAGTATCTGAAACTTGGGACAAGCAGTCCCCGTCATGTCGATGTCCGGTTTATAGCCGCAACCAATTCGGACCTGTCTGTGCTGATTGCCAGGAACCTATTCAGAAAGGATCTGTATTACAGGCTCAAAGGAGCATGGCTGCATATACCTCCGCTCAGAGAAAGAAGAGAGGAGATACCGCTGCTGATCAATGCGTTTCTTGATGAAATACGCCCTGTATCGGGTATGCAGCAGATAGATGGCGATGCTCTTGGTCTTCTCATGGGATATGACTTTCCAGGTAACGTAAGAGAGTTGAAGTTTATTCTGCAGTCGGCAGCAAACCTTTCCGAGGGGAGGGTTATTACCCGACGATCCCTGCCCGCAGCGGTTATAAAAAGAGCTGCCATGAAATATTCCGCGGGTGCCGACAAGGACAGGATGCCAACGCTTCCGGAGGTTGAAAAATCTCATATCCTGAGCGTGTATGAACAAACCGGCAGAAATAAAGTGAGAACGGCAAAGATACTGGATATCGGCTTAAACACTCTGCGCAGAAAACTGGCCTCTTACGATTTAGAATAACGTCCATCCGGAAACTCAGGATACACAAACTTCAGATTTCCCACCATTGTATCAGGTGATGGCTGTCTGAGCATCGCCCCCGGTACACCAAACATGAACTGTTCCAAAATGGCGTGGCAATTGGTAAGTGTATGTAATAATAAGTGTATAATCACGCAGTGTGCCATATTGGTATCCCGGATCAACTTGAATCCTTAATTCAGGCAATAAATAATATTTTTGTATGATGATGATATAATTAGATATTCTGGTGACTCTTAAATTTCTTCATTCCGGCATGAAAGATGCTCCTTCAAGCATAAAAGCTGTCAAATCCTCAGGGGCATTATGATCATGAATATTCTTATAGTTGATGATGAAATCGATCAGTTGGAGAGTTTAAGGCGAGGTCTGAGAAGTAAGGGGCATGGAGTTATCGAGGCCTTTAATACAGATGAAGCTCTCTTTATTATGGAAAAAAAAATCGCTGATCTTGATCTTTTACTGGCTGATTATTTGATGCCCGGAAAAAACGGGTTATACCTGCTGAATGAGGTGCGTACAAGGTATGGTGCTTTTCCTGTAATTATCATGACTACTCACAGAAATGCACACGTATCGTTGAAGATTAAGCAAAAGGGTTTTGAAAGCTTCATTGAAAAACCTTTTACACTCCTTCAGCTTATGGACGAGATTGAAAAATTGATATCCGGCAAACAAACAAAAGAAGAAAAGCGGGTCGGTAATTATACCGGCTTCAGCGAATAGAGAGGAGGTTGGCAAAATGAGCAAAAGATCGTTGAATTTTAAAATGACCGTGGGAGGAGTTCTTGTCGTGCTGGTGCCGCTGCTCATTGTCGGAGCGTTTTCTGCGTTCAAGTCATCGTCGGCCCTGACAGATGCCGCAAAAGAGCAGGTGGCTCGCATTGCCAAGGACGTTGCCGACATGGTTCAACTTGTCCTTCAGGAAAATACCAAGCTGATATCCGGACTCTCTGCAAATGAGTCGGTGGTTGCAGCGGCGGCAAAGGTCGCTGCAGGAGGAGCCGAGGGAGCCGTCGGCGAAATTGAGAAGATGACCTCCGAACTGGAGGCTGTAATGAAGAACATCGGCAGGGATTATGAAACGCTCATTGCCATTGATGCCAAAGGCGTGATCTTCGGCGACGGGGTCGGCGGCAAGTACAAAGGCGTGAGCATTGCCGAGCGCGACTACTTCAAGACGGCAAGGGGAGGAAAGGTGAACGTGGGAACAGCCGTAAAATCCAAAGTGACAAATAATCCCATAATTCCAATCGCCAGCCCTGTCTATTCAAAGTCCGGAGAGGTAGTCGGCGTGGTCGCAATTATCATGAAAACGGAATTCCTCAGTGAAAAGATCAATGCCATCAAGATCGGGAAAACGGGATATCCGTGGATAATCGATAAGACGGGACTGCTTGTTGTTCATCCCAGAAAGGAATACATCCTGGAATTGAATCTGGGCACCCAGGAAGGGATGAAGGAATACATAGCCAAGATGCTGGCCGGCAAGGAAGGCGTCGATGATTACGTGTTCAAGGGCGTCCATAAGACGAGCGCATTTGCCACGATTGACATCAACGGCTGGAAGGTGGGAG
>CAZLFA010000059.1:0-26626 GCA_964558665.1 uncultured Syntrophaceae bacterium | reverse complement strand
AAAAGAAAGCTGACGAGGAAGCCAAAAAGAAAGCTGACGAGGAAGCCAAAAAGAAGGCTGACGAGGAAGCCAGGAAAAAGGCCGAAGAAGAAACCAGAAAGAAGGCCGAAGAAGAGGCTTTGGCTGATACATCCCCGCAGGAACCGGAACAGGCAGAAACACCGGCACTTGGAGCTGATACAGGCTTCTTTGATGTCCCTGCCGATGGAGGAGAACCTCCTGAACAGGATAAGATCCCCAAATCACCTGCAAGATCAGAAAGTGCGGCACTTAAAACCGATACAGAAGTTCTGGATGGATCAGGCACAATAACATTCCCCGACGGCAAGAAATATGTAGGAGAACTGCAAAACGGGGTGCCTCACGGGCAGGGTATAATGAGTTTTCCGGATGGCCAAAAATATGTCGGTGAATGGCGAAATGGCCGCAAGGACGGACAAGGCAGCAATACATATTCCGACGGCTCCAAGTATGTAGGTGAATGGCGCAGCGATAAGCGGGACGGACGGGGTACGATGACTCTTGGCGACGGCAGTAACTATATCGGAGAGTGGAAAAACGATCTTCATGACGGTCAGGGCATTGAAACATCAGCTGATGGCAAGAAATACGATGGACAATTCAGATCAGGCAAGTACAATGGGCAAGGTGTGCTTTTACTGCCGGACGGCAAAAAATATGAGGGGCAATTCAAAGACGGCCTCTCAAACGGCAGAGGGGTACTGCTGTTCCCCGATGGCAGATATGAAGGAGAATTTAAAAACAACAAATACCACGGGAAAGGCAATCTGATCATGAACGACGGCAGAAAGTACTCCGGGCAGTTGGAAAACGGCCTGCCGCACGGCACCGGGGTAATGATACTGGCCAACGGCAACAGATTCGCCGGTGAATTTAAAAACGGGAAATATGTAGGCAAGTAACTTAAGTATTATTGAAGGATCAAAACACGGGACGGCTTTCCTGATGCAGAACAAACATCTTAAATGGCAACAGACAGACATTGATGCCGGCGGCTCAAAGGCTGTATCATTTGACTGGCGGGACTACACGTTTGAAGGACAGGGCTCCTGCACATTTTCTGACGGCGGCGTTTATACGGGAACGATTAAAGACAATCTCTTCCAGGGAGCCGGGACATACTGCTGGGCTGACGCGACAAAGTATGAAGGCGGGTGGAACAGCAACCTGCCGGAGGGAAAGGGTAAATTGACCCTGCCGGACGGCACTTCATATGAAGGTGAATGGAAAGAAGGAACCCCGCATGGCAAAGGAACAGAAGCTCAACCTGACGGCACACGTTATACAGGCGACTGGAAAAACGGCGTGCGGGAAGGCCGCGGGCTGATTGTTTACGCAGATGGAAAGAAATACGAAGGCGAATGGACAGGCGGCGTGTGTCACGGCAAAGGTACGCTGACTTTTACCGACGGTTCCAAGTACGAGGGTGAATGGATAGAGAATAACATCACTGGCCGTGGAACCCTGACCTTTGCCGATGGGAAAAAGTATCTTGGTGAGTGGAAAGATGACGACTTTAACGTGATCGAGTTTCTTTAGGCCTTACCCCTCCGCTTATCATTTCACAATCTATACAATCTGATCAAGCTTACCTTTTGACAGCGGCGCATTACACTGGCGCCAAAGCGCACCCTACGCCTTACATCAAGAAACTCCGTTGATAATATTATTTGTTTCCGGACAGAAAGGAGGGATTTTTCGTTCTGGCAAGAAGATCAAGGGATTGTGCGGAGTCGTACTTTACGTACGTCGCACAAGCAATACCGCAGATCGATACATTTATAATTCCGGTTCTCAATCAAAGATGATAGCAAGGCGGCAAGGAGGAGGCGACGCAGTCTTCCTCCCCCTGTATCCCCCTCTGTAGGGGGACAAAGAGGGAGGGGCGAGGAGCCGACGACGAAGCCAACACAGCTAGCGCTTTGATTCAGAACCGGAACTAATCCAGCCTGCCGACCGCCGCTTTAATCCTCTTAACGCCTTCTTCGATATTCTTCATGGATGTTGCATACGAGAGGCGCATATAGTTATCCTGGCCGAAATCAGCGCCGGGAACTATGGCGACTCCTGCTTCATCGAGGAGATAGTCGGCAAAACTGCTGGAGCCTGACAGTTTTTTCCCTTTGTAAGAGCGGCCGAAAAGACCTGATATGTTGGGAAACACATAGAAGGCTCCCTGTGGTTTCATACAGGTGATGCCGTCAATATCATTGAGACCGGCCACAATAGTATTTCTTCTCTTTTCAAAAGCCGACACCATCTCTGCAACAATCGACTGATCGCCATTCAGTGCCTCCACCGCCGCCTTCTGCGCAATGGAAGTCGGATTGGATGTGTTCTGGCTCTGAATTTTGGTAACTGCGGCGATGATATCCTCGGGACCCGCAGCATACCCGATACGCCAGCCTGTCATGGCATATGCCTTCGACACGCCGTTAACGACAATGGTGGACTTCTTTATTTCATCGCTGATTTCGGCAATATTGGTAAATGAAAATCCGTCATAAACGATCTTCTCATAGATGTCGTCCGAAATTACCAGAATTCTTCTTTTGACGATTACCTCGGCCAGGACTTCCAGTTCCTCCCGGCTGTAGGCCATCCCCGTAGGATTCGAAGGGCTGTTGATGATTACCGCTTTTGTCCTCTTATTGACAATCTTTTCAAGATGCTTGGGATTAAACTTGAATCCGTCCGCCTCTTTTGTTTCCAGAACGATGGGATGAGCTCCTGCCAGCACAACCAGATCTGGATAGGAAACCCAGTAGGGCGACTGGATAATAACTTCATCCCCCTCATCAAATAGAACCTGGGCGAGGTTGTACAAGGTGTGCTTGGCGCCGCATGAGGCTACTATCTGCGACCTCTTGTACTCCAGGCCATTGTCCCGCCGGAGTTTGCCGATGATGGCATCCTTGAGTTCATCAATCCCTCCCACCGGGGTGTATTTTGTAAACCCGTCTTCGATAGCCTTTATCGCCGCCTTTTTCACATTTGCGGGAGTATCGAAGTCGGGTTCACCAGCGCCAAAACCGATAATATCCCTTCCTTCGGCCCTGAGGGCATTGGCCTTCATGGTAATGGCCAGAGTCGGTGAAGGCTTGATCATAGAGATTCTTGATGAAAACTTTATTGCCATTATTTAACACCATCCTTCATATATTTTTCTTTAAGTTTTTGCTCCACGAGTTCAGGCACAAGCCCCTTGACTGCGCCTCCCAGGCTGGCCGCCTCCTTGATGAGATTGGAACTCGTGTAGAACCATTTATAGCCCGTCATGAGAAATACCGTCTCCACATCACGGTTTAATCTTCTGTTTATCAAAGCCATCTGAAACTCATATTCAAAATCGGAAACAGCCCGCAATCCTCTGAGAATAACGTTGGCTCCTGCATGCTTTGCATAGTCTACGAGCAGTCCTGCAAAACTGTCAACACGGATTCTTTCATAGTCCTTAATCTGATTCCTGCTGACCTCCGTGATCAGATCCATTCTCTCCTGCACGGAAAAAAGCGACGCCTTGTTCGGATTATAGGCGACAAGCGTGATAAGTTCATCAAAAACCCTCAGACTTCTCTCGATGATGTCGATATGACCGTTCGTAATCGGGTCAAATGAACCGGGATAGACAGCAATCTTTTTCATAGGCAGTTGGCTAATTCCTCTCCGTAATACTTTATCATTGTCAATAACGTATCACCGTATTTTCTTTGATCGGTAAGCACAAACGGTCCTTCGCGGATTTCCAGCAATTCCTCCCTTGCCGAATGCTGGATTATTATCAGGGCATCCTCAGCCAGCAATTTCCCGTCCGCCAGTGAACTCAGCGTCTGTCCGGCAAGTCCTTTCTCATAAGGCGGATCGGCGAATATAACATGGAAGCGTTCATTGCGGTGTTTGAGAAGCGCTATGCCTTTCGTTGTATCGGCGCAGATGATATCGCTGATATCGCCAAATCCGCAGATGTTGATGTTCTTCTTTATCGCATCAGCCAGGGAACCCTGTCTCTCAACGAAAACCGCCCTCGCGGCCTCTCTGCTCAGGGCCTCAATGCCCACGTTGCCTACTCCTGCAAAAAGGTCAAGGAATGTCTTTCCGGCAACGGGATTGATAATATTAAAAAGAGCTTCTTTTATCCGGTCAGAGGTCGGCCTGAGAAGGCGACCCTTCGGTGCATGAAGGCGCCTTCCCCTGGCCTGTCCTCCAATTATTCTCATAGGTAGTCTTTAATCAAAATCTCAGCAATCTGAACGGCATTGAGCGCCGCGCCCTTGCGCAGGTTATCCGAGACAACCCACATATTGATCCCGTTGGGTATTGACTCATCCTCGCGGATCCGCCCGACATAGGTATCATCCTTGCCGGCGGCATGAATTGCCAGAGGATAAGCCCTTTCCTTCGGATCGTCAATGACCTTCACTCCCGGTGCTTTCGACAGAAGAGCCCTTACTTCATCGGGGGTGATTTTTTTCTCAGTTTCGATATTAACCGACTCCGAATGGCTGTAAAATACGGGAACCCTGACTGTCGTCGCCGTCACGGCAATGGAAGGATCCATGATCTTTTTCGTTTCATTGACCATCTTCATCTCTTCCTTCGTATAACCGTTATCTACAAATACATCGATCTGGGGCAGACAGTTAAAGGCGATCTGATGGGGATAAACCTTTATCTGCGGCTCCTTTCCGTTCATCAGAGCAGCAGTCTGCTGTTCCAGTTCCTCGATGGCCTTCTTTCCGGTGCCGGAAACAGCCTGATATGTCGATACAACGATGCGCTTGATCCGAACTGCATCATGAATCGGCTTCAGGGCAACCATCATCTGAATCGTCGAACAGTTGGGGTTGGCAATTATGCCCTTGTTCTTGTAAAGTTTTATTGCCTCCGGGTTCACCTCCGGCACGACAAGCGGTATATCCGGAACCATTCTGAAAGCGCTGGTATTGTCAACAACAACACATCCCGCCTTGGCTGCAATCGGCGCAAATTTTTCGCTGATGCTTCCTCCTGCGGAAAAGAGTCCTATCTCCATGCCACCGAAAGAATCTTCCTTAAGAACCTCTACAGGAATCGCTTTTCCCCGAAACATCAAATCCTTTCCCAGGGACCTCTCGGAGGCCAGAAGCCTCAGCGTTTTTACGGGAAAATTTCTCTGCTCCAGCGTCTTGATCATCTCGTTGCCTACGGCGCCCGTAGCGCCTACTACCGCCACATTGAAAGTCCTCATTGCAAATCTCCATTTCGTGCAGCAAATTAAAAGGTGCAACAGCGCATGACTGCAGCACCTGTGGGTTCAGTCTAGTTTAAATTCTAGTGTCCGCCCTATGTAATCAGCTATGTTTCTTATGGTGGGCTTCTCTAGCCCTGACACCAGCCTCCAAAATCATTTTTTTCCCGAGTTTGTAAATCAGCCATACCGGACCGGAAAGGCTGTATCCCGCAAAAAATGTGAATATCGTAATCTGCGGTTCGGCAACTATAATGCCCAGCACAAGCACCATCAGCACTATGGACACGAAAGGCTTGCGGGCAAAGAAATTGAGATCCTTGAAACTGTAGTATTTTATACTGCTCACCATAAACAGTGAAAGAGCAATGACGCCAAAGAGAAGGAAGGGATGATTAAAGTTGCCCGTTCCTCCGAAGTAGTAATAGACCAGCACACCGGTCGCTACTACCGACGCGGCGCCCGGGATGGGCAAGCCGTTAAACACCTTGCTCTCGATGATGCCGATCTGAATATTGAATCTGGCCAGGCGCAGGGCTCCGCAGGTAACAAACAGGAAAGCGGCTACCCACCCCCATTTTCCAAAGGGCGCCATCCCCCATGTATAGGCCAGTATGGCCGGGGCAACGCCGAAGGCGACAAGATCCGCAAGCGAATCATACTCCGCCCCGAACTTGCTCGTCGTATTTGTCATCCGGGCAATTCTGCCGTCGAGACCATCCAGAACCAGGGCTACAAGCACCGCAACCGCCGCCACCTGGTAATCACCCTTCATGGAATGGATGATGGAGAAAAATCCGGCGAAAAGACTTGCTGTTGTAAAGAGATTCGGCAGTACATAAATGCCTTTTTTCATTCCATCCTTCGTAAAAGCATGATGCTTTTTCATGACAGACCTCCTATCGGTGTCTCTCCCGCTTTTACCTTGTCTCCCACTTTTACTAAAACCTGCGAATCGGAGGGCAGAAAGACCTCGACCCGCGACCCGAAACGAATCAAACCGAAACGTTCACCTTTCGTTACAGACATTCCTTCTTTGATCCAGCACACTATCCTCCTGGCTATCAGTCCTGCGATCTGGACAGCCATTATATCGCGTCCGTCATCAGTCGTAATGACAATGTATTTTTTTTCATTCTGCTCTGACGCCTTATCCAGGTTTGCCGACAGAAATTTTCCTTTATGGTAATGTATTTTCTTAATCTGACCCGAATAGGGGATTCTGTTTACATGCACATTAAATATATTCATGAAAATGCTTATCTTCTTGAACCTTCCCTGGATTACATCGCTGCAGTCGACTTCTTCTATCCTGATCACCTTTCCGTCAGCCGGTGAAATCACCTGCTTAAGAGCATCCGGTGTTACTCTGTCAGGATTGCGGAAAAAGCATACTACAAAGAATGTCAGCAAAAAAAGCAAACCGGCCAGTCCGGGACGCCCGACGCATGCGCTGAGAATTGTAAAAAGGGCCAGCGGCGTGATAAACGGCAATCCTTCTTCGGCAATTAACCCTTCATGTTTCATGAGCAGTTCTCTTTTCATCTGTTACAGAATGTATATGACCGTACATTATATCAATTCACCCTGCCTGTCAATTCAATGCTGGCCGCATGAATTTCGTTCAGTGTTACCCCTGTTTCAGTTTATCCCTGTTTATCTCCGCCTCCGACTGCCGTAAATAAAGGGGAATAAAGGTAACGGCATCTGCCGCCAGCCCCTTGCGATAGGTGTCCAGACCGATCAATCCCACCGCGGATGCCCTGATATGATTATAAACCGGCAGAGCAAAGGAAGCCCTGCTGCCCATAATGCCCGTAATTTCCCCGGCGTATGCCGCAGCACCGTCTCCCAGGAAAATTACATGATTTTTGTTTGTTAATTTTTTTACAAAAGAAGAAAGCTCCGTGACCGCTTCTTTTTCAATTTTTTCGGGAAATCCTCCCTCGACAGGCTTATAGAGCGCTGCGTACACCTGCGATTTCCTGGCATCAAGCATGGGACATACGGCATGTGCGGATCCGGCGGCATTGAAAGCCAGGGCATCAAGAGTCGATACGCCGGCAATCGGCTTAGCGCCGGCAAGCGCCATCCCTTTGACCGTTGCGGCACCGATGCGCAGACCGGTGAACGACCCCGGCCCCGTCGTGCATGCAAAAAGTTCGATATCCGGCACACCGATACCTGCCGTTCTGCAGATATTATCAATGGCCGGAAGCAACACCTCCGAATGGTTCAATCCCACATTTACGAATACTTCAACAACAACATCTTCATCCCTGAGGAGGGCGGCTGAAGCCGTTTTTGTGGATGTGTCTATGGCAAGAGTGTACATTACTTTCCCGTGAAGAATTTTGTAAAGTCGTTGATGGCTTTGATGTTAAGCCGGTCAATATCCATCATGAAGACGAAAATCATCAGCATGATCAGGATGACAAATCCGATCTGCTGAGCCATTTCACGCCACTTGAGACTTACCGGCCTGCCGATGGCAGCCTCGATCGCATAGAACATGAGATGGCCGCCGTCAAGCACCGGTATCGGCAGCAGATTCAGCACGGCAAGATTGATGCTCAGCAACGCCATGAAGAGGAAGAAAGGCACCAATCCTTCCTTCACCTGCGCTCCCGCTATCTGCGCGATGAGAATGGGGCCTCCCAGAGTCTTGGGTGAAACGACTCCTTCAAATATTTTTACAATGCTGATGAGGGTAAGCTTCGTTAACAGCCATGTTTTCTGAAAACTGGACCACAGGGCATCAACCGGGTTTTGCCTCATCAAGACTGTCTTGGGGGCAGGCGTGATTCCTATTTTATAAGTATCGACGTCCTCGCCAAAGATGCTCTTCCCCGGCATGCGTTTTGGCGTCACGTTCAACTCTTTCTGCTGCGATCCGCTCATCACTGTTACTTTAAGCGTCCTGCCCCGGCTGTCGTTTATGATCTCCGCCATTTCATCCCAGCGCGAAATGGTTTTCCCATCTATGGAAACCACAACATCACCTTCCCTGAGTCCCGCCTCCATCGCCGCCGATTTATCCTGTATCCCGCCAATGGTAGCAGTCAGCGCAGGAATACCGATCATGAAGACAATCATAAAAATGATGATTGCCAGGAAAAGATTGAACAGGGGACCGGCCAGGACAATAGCAACCCGCTTCCATACAGGCTGTTTGAGGAATGACCGTTTTTCATCCTCAGGAGACATCTCATCCGTATCCGATTCACCGAGAAGCCTGACATAGCCTCCTAAGGGAATAAGAGAAATGAGATATTCCGTCTCTCCGATCTTCTTGCCGATCAGTTTGCGGCCAAAACCCAGGGAAAATTTGAGAACACCCACACCCAGCCGCTTCGCCACGATAAAATGGCCGAACTCATGGGCAAATATCAGCACGCCCAGCAGAATTACAAATGATACAGCAGTTATCATTGTTTCATTCCTTCAATAATTTTTTTTGCCTCCTCGCGCGCCCAGCGGTCGGCGTCAAGAATATCAGCAATTGCCGGAGAAGAATTCAGCCGGTGACCGGCAACCGTCCTTTCAATTACTTCGGACATCTCTATAAAAGTCAATCTTTCTGCAAGAAAGGAATCCACGGCCATCTCATTTGCGGCATTAAGCACGGCAGGCATCGTGCCCCCTGCCCTTCCCGCCTCGAAAGCAAGCCGCAGATTGGGAAATTTCTCATAGTCCGGCTTCCTGAATTCCAGCATTCCCACCTTCAGAAGATCAAGACGCGGCTCCGAGGAACTCATTCTTTCCGGATAGGAGAGGGCATAGGCGATGGGAATTCTCATATCCGGCCGGCCCAATTGTGCCACCACAGAGCCGTCTATATATTCGACCATGGAGTGAATGATGCTCTGGGGATGAATCTGGATTTCAATGTTGTCATAATCTACATCAAAAAGCCATCTCGCTTCTATAACCTCCAGCCCTTTGTTCATCATGGAGGCCGAGTCGATGGTTATCTTCTTCCCCATTTCCCAGTTGGGGTGTTTAAGCGCCTGAGCGGGACCGGCATTTCTCAGTTGTTCCTTCGACCAGTTAAGGAACGGTCCGCCCGAAGCCGTCAGAATGATCTTTCTTATGTCCTCTTTCCTGTGGCCGACCAGGCATTGAAAGATGGCGCTGTGTTCACTGTCCACAGGCAGTATGGCAACACCTTTTTCCCGTGCCATTTCAACGACAAGACTGCCCGCCATGACCATCGTCTCCTTGTTGGCCAGAGCGATATCCTTGCCGGCATTGATCGCCTCCAGAGTCGGGACAAGTCCTGCGGAACCTACCATCGCCGATATCACCATGTCGGCGTCGCTCATGGCCGCAACTTCGCGGTATCCGTCCGCACCGAATCTTACGGACGTACCGTCAAGGGAACCGCATTCCTCCTTCAGGCGCAAAGAGTGTTCTTCATCGATAACCGAGGCAAGGCGGGGCTTGAATTCCCTGATCTGTTCTTTCAGGAGAGCTGTGTTGCGCCCTGCGGCCAGAGCCACCACTTCATAATTTGATGCATGGGTTCGTATCACGTCCAGGGCATTTACCCCTATCGACCCGGTCGAACCCAGAATGGCAATACGTTTCATTTCACCAGAAATTGTTGATAATAATAAACAAACGGGCCAATAAATATCAGACAGTCAAGACGATCCATGATCCCTCCGTGCCCGGGCAGGATCGACCCTGAATCCTTGACGCCGGAAGCTCTTTTTACTGCAGATTCGCAAAGATCACCGAGCTGCCCCAGAATGCTTCCAAACACCCCCATAATGGCGGCATGATAGACCGGAAGCTGCGGAAAGAAAAAATACTGGAAGGCCACACACCCGATCAGGCTTCCGAAGACAAGTCCAATTATGCCTTCTATCGTTTTTCCCGGACTTACGGCGGGAAGCAGCCTTCTCTTGCCCCAGGTCCTGCCGACATAGAATGCCGCGACATCTCCCGAAAAGGCCAGAAACAGGATGAAAAATATCCATAAAACCCCCTGAGGATGGTTCCTGAGCAGTATAAAATGAGACATCATCAGAGGGATGTACAACAGCCCGAAAACCAGTTTCATGGCTGGAACGACATCAAATACCTGATCCTTGATTCTCACCGTATAGACAAAAAAGGAGATCAAAAAGGCAAAAGAGACAACTGCCATGGAGGATGTTGCATCACCCGCGTAGAAGGAGACGGCAATGAGCATCGCGAAAACGAACCCTTCGGCCTTTTCCAGGGCATGGCCGCTGCCTAATGCCATTGTCTGATACTCATGCATGCCGATCATGATGACAGCGACGATCAGCGCGTCAAACATCTCCTTCGAACCGAAATAGATGAGACTGAAGAGCGCCGGAACTGCAACAAGGGCGGTGAGCCATCTGTTTATATGTGATGAAGCCATGATGTTTACTTTCCGTTTAATTGTTCAGCCGTCAAACCGAAACGCCTCTCCCGCTGCTGGTAATCGGCAATCGCTTTCATAAGGTCTCCGCGGCCGAAATCCGGCCACAGGACATCGGTAAAATGGAATTCGGTGTAGGCCATCTGCCAGAGGAGAAAGTTACTGATCCGGTACTCTCCGCTTGTTCTGATAAGCAGGTCAGGCACCGGCATCCCGCGTGTATCCAGGTAACCATCGAAGAGTTCGCTCGAAATATCATTAACGCCTATTTTGCCTGATTTTACATCTTCAGCTATTTTGGTCACAGCGCTTATGATCTCATCCCTGCCGCCGTAACTCAGAGCCAGGGTAAGAACCATGCCGTCATTGGCGGCCGTCTTTTCCATCACATCCTGCAGCAGCCCTCTGACAGAATCAGCCAGTGACGACATGCGTCCGATGGTCGTCAGGCGGATATTATTGGCAAGCATATCGTCCAGTTCCGAGCGCAGGTAATCCTGAAGCAGATTCATCAGGGCCTCAACTTCGAAAGACGGCCTCTGCAGATTCTCCACGGAAAGCGCATAAAGGGTAAGATATTCAATGCCGATCTCGCGGCATGTTCTTACCGTAACCCGTACTGCTTCGGCGCCCTTCTTATGTCCGGACACCCGCCCCATTGCATGTTTCTGAGCCCAGCGGCCGTTGCCGTCCATGATGATGGCAATATGGCGGGGAAGATTTTGCATGTCAATGTTTTTCATATTTTTTGGGGTTTCTCTCTTCTGTAAAAAAAAGAATCCATTACAACGATGGATCCGCAAAAATTAAAATAAACAAAAAGAAATCAATTATGACCGGCAAATTTTGACAGGGAGTAACACAACAAATACAAATAATCAAGGCACGTTTATTGTTCCGAACCGGTTATCATGTTAATATTCAACAGCTTGTTTTAACAACAGAAATGATTGCCAAGATTCATCCTGTATTCCCGGCGCAAATATAGCAATAAAAAATCGCTTTTGAATCATATTTTTGATATAGAGATGCATCTTTTGACACAAATCAGGGAAGAAATTGTTTTCCGGTTTTACTCTCGGTATACCTTATTTTTACTGAACAGAGGTTTTAGAATAATCCCTGATATTATCATGACAGTTCAAATTCAAGCCGGGCATTCCGGATATGGAAATAATGGTTTCCGAAAGACAGGCATCTGACAGCCGATTCTTTTTTATTACAGCGGATAGCTGATCTTAAAGAGGACAGCATGCATAAACATTTCCATGAGGAAAGCGAAGAACGGTACCGGTGCATTCTGGACAGTATTGAAGAAACATATGTGGAGGTCAACCTGGATGGGAGAATTACTTTCTTCAACCAGGCGCTCTCCCGTATTCTTGGATATTCTGAAACAGAACTCCCCGGCATGGGGTTTGAGAAAATAACAGACGGCAATACTGCGGAAAAAATCAGAAAAGTTCTCAACTCAATCAGAACCAACGGAAATTCGGCGGCTTTCTACGATTTTGAAATCATCAGAAAGGATGGAGGCAAAAGGTGGCTTGAAACATCTATCTCCATTATAAAAGATGCAAACGGCGACGCAACGGGGTTCCGCGGAGTCGGACGCGACATCACCTCCCGCAGGCGGAGGGAAGAGGATACGCTAAGATCACGGAAGCTTGAATCGGTAGGGGTTCTGGCGGGAGGCATCGCTCACGACTTCAATAACCTGCTGTCGATTCTTCTCGGATACATTTCCATAGCCCAGACAATGGTTAATGATGACGAAACCCTGCTCATTCTCAAAAAGGCCGAAAAAGCGGCATTTCAGGCAAGTGAGCTGACAAAACGCCTCATCACCTTTTCCATAGGAGACAATCCATGGAGAAAGATAACATTTCTGGAACCTTTATTGAGAAAGAGCATGGATTTCTCCATTGCGGGATCGGGAGTGAGTTTTTCATTCTCTGTGCCCGACAATCTCTGGCCGGTCAATATTGACGAGGATCAGATAAAACAGGTTGCGCGCAATCTCATTATAAATGCCGCAGAGGCGATGCCTGGCGGTGGAATAATCACAATAAGCGCAGAAAACTATATTGCCTGGGAAAACAGCGGTCTTCCCCTGCCGGAAGGAACTTATGTAAAATGGAGCGTTGCCGATCAGGGCATAGGCATCCCTGCCGAAAATCTTCCCAGGATATTTGATCCCTATTTCACAACCAAGGACATGGGGGCAACAAAGGGCATGGGGCTCGGCCTCGCGATCTGCTATTCCATCGTCAGAAAGCATGAAGGTTCAATTTCCGTGGAATCAAACAAGGGGGGCGGAACCGTTTTTCAGATATACCTGCCGGCATTTCCGGTTGATTCCAGGTTCAAAGAGGACACAAAGAAAACGGCCGGCCAACAACCGTCAGACTTCTTGATTGAAGGTGCTAAACCGGGTGCGACGAAGCCCATCATGAAGGGTGACGGCAGGGCGCCATGATGAAGCCCTGAAGAACTTGTTCATATCGGCGAGCGAGTACATGATGTCGCCTTCACGAGGAGAGTCAAACGTAATTTTGTGGCTTATGCCCGTTATACTGCAAATTGCTTCTGCCAGTTCTGCAATGGATGTCGCCGTGCCGCTTCCGATATTGTAGCAGCCCGGGGGAGGCATATTGAATCTTTTTCCTATTCCCGCTGCCGCCAGATAGGAATTGACGACATCTTCAACAAAAATGAAGTCTCTGAATTGCCTGCCGTTCCCGTGAATTGTCAGGGGCTTGCTTCTCTCGGCGGCAAAGAGAAATCGTGAGATCACACCGCTGTACTGACTCTTCGGATCCTGTCTGGGTCCGTAGATGTTGAAGAAGCGCAGAACCGTCCCTATGGAGCTTCCCGCAACCTGACGGGATGCGAGATATTTGGCGCGTCCGTAAGGGCTCAGTTGAACAGTATAGTCGTCGGCATACTCCTCACGAATCGGCAACCGTTCTTCATTTCCGTATTCCGCTGCCGAACCGGCAAAGACAAACCGTTTCACCCCGATTCTCTCCGCTTCCCGTAAAAGCCGTACCGTTGCATCGCAGTTTATTTCCATGGTCTCAACCGGATATTCCATGGAATAGGGAACACTTACAACGGCCGCAAGGTGAAATACATGCTGAGGCCTTCCATGGCGTTCATAAATGCGATTGAGCAACTCCGGATCGGTTATCGAATTTTCATAAAATGAAAACCGGGGCTCGCTGAAGAAACCGGCCATGTTTTCTTGCCTGCCGGAGAAAAAGTTGTCGATGCCGACAACTTCATGCCCTTCCTGCAACAATGCTTCTACAAGGTGGCTGCCGACAAAACCGGCACAACCGGTGACAATACAGACAGGCCTGCGCAATTCACTTTCAGCAGTCATGCGTTGTTTCCCTTTTCATCATCAGAAGTCCCTCCCCTGCCATTCCTGTTCAAGATTGAATCTCAAACATACGTCACAATGAGACGGCAATTGACGGGATATCGTACAGCTAATGTCATATACCACAGTTGTTTTTAAAAAAATACCGAAGGAGGAAGACTTAAACCATCCAATATTTCTTTATATAATTTTTATGCATTTGCTGCTCATCTTTACAGCATCCTGACATTAGACTTGTTATCATAATAAGCAACAATAAAGGAGACGGTATGGACATAGTATTTATTTTTACAATTGTAATTTTTTTCTGCCTGACATGGCTGCTGATTAAAACATTTGACATGCTTTAGGAGGATTTTATGGATGTCTTTTATCTCACCGGGATGATTATCGCGGCCGGGCTGGCCGTTTACCTGTTTGCTGCACTGCTTAAGCCGGAGTTGTTCTCATGACAGTCAACGGAATAACACAGATTGCAGTTTACTTTGCCGTGCTGCTGGCAGCGGCTGTCCCTCTGGGAAACTACATGGCCAAAGTCTACTCGGGAAGTCCCGTAATCATCAGCAGGATCGTTCTTCCCCTGGAAAGGTGGATTTACAGGGTCTGCCGGATCGATAAAGACCACGAGATGACGTGGAAAGAATATGCCACCGGCACGATTATTTTCAGCGTTACCGGGTGGATTTTTGTTTATCTGCTGCAGCGCTGCCAGGCATTGCTGCCGCTCAATCCCCAAGGATTGCCTGCAGTTGCCCCTGATCTTGCCTTCAATACTGCTGTGAGCTTTGTAACCAATACAAACTGGCAGTCCTACGGCGGAGAGACTACCATGAGCTTTCTCACGCAGATGCTGGGGCTTGCCGTGCAGAATTTCGTTTCCGCCGCCTCCGGCATGTCGGTGCTGATAGCGTTTATCCGCGGCCTGAAAAGAACACTCTCGCAGACCATCGGCAACGTCTGGGTCGACTTGACGAGATCCGTACTCTACATACTTCTGCCCTTGTCTCTGTTTTTGGCGTTGATTCTTGTCTCTCAGGGTGTTGTCCAGACTTTCCACAGCCCGGTCAAGGTTGAACTCATTGAACAGACAGTCGACGAAAAAGGCAATCCGGTAACAGAGCAGGTTATTCCCCTGGGTCCTGCGGCGAGCCAGATCGCCATCAAGCAGTTGGGAACAAATGGCGGCGGATTTTTCAATACCAACTCGGCTCACCCGCTCGAAAATCCTACTCCTCTGACCAACTTCCTGGAAATGCTTGCCATTCTTTTGCTGCCCGCCGCCTTTTGTATCACTTTTGGCGGGATGGTGGGAGACAGGAGACAGGGATGGGCGCTGCTGGCAGCGATGCTGATAATTATTCTCCCGCTCCTTGGCGTCTGTCTTTTCAACGAGCAGCAGGGAAGTGCGTCTGTCCGTACAATGAACGTCGACACGACAACCGGTACCCTGCAGTCGGGGGGCAACATGGAGGGCAAGGAAGTCCGCTTCGGGATCGCCAACTCTGTTCTCTGGGCCGTCGTTACAACCGCTGCTTCCAACGGTTCCGTAAATGCGATGCATGATTCATTTACACCGCTGGGGGGACTTGTGCCCCTGTGGCTTATGCAACTGGGCGAGATTGTATTTGGAGGAGTCGGGTCGGGTCTCTACGGAATGCTGATGTTTGTCATTATCACCGTATTCGTGGCAGGGCTGATGGTAGGACGAACACCGGAATACCTCGGCAAAAAGATAGAGGCATTTGAAGTTAAAATGGCCGCTCTGGTTATTCTCATTCCCGCAGCGCTCGTTCTCATCGGCACGGCCGTCGCCGTAGTGACGAAGCCAGGGCTGGCCGGCATATTTAACGGCGGTCCACATGGACTCACGGAAATCCTTTATGCCTTCTCCTCGGCGGCCAACAACAACGGAAGCGCCTTCGCCGGCCTGAACGCAAATTCGCTTTTTTATAATATCTCTCTGGGCTGCGCCATGCTGATCGGGCGTTTCTGGATAATCATGCCCGTACTGGCGGCGGCCGGCGCTCTTGCCCGCAAGAAAACGGTTCCTGCCGGAGCGGGTACACTGCCCACGCATTCACCTCTTTTCGTGCTCTTTCTGGTTGCAGTGATTATTCTGGTCGGCGCGCTCACCTTCATACCCGTACTGGCGCTGGGGCCCGTCGCCGAACATCTGTCCTGGATACGCTGATATAAGAAAGGATCTTGCAATGGAAACAAAAGCATCCCCGCTTTTCGATAAAGATATCGTGAAACAGGCATTCATCGGCGCCTTCGTCAAACTCAATCCGCTGCACATCATCAAAAATCCGGTAATGTTTGTCGTTGAAGCCGGATGTATCCTGACAACGGTTCTCTTTGGCCTTTCTCTTCTAGGGCATGGAGAGGAAAAGTCGTCTTTCATTCTGTCCATCTCCCTGTGGCTGTGGTTCACCGTACTCTTCGCCAATTTTGCCGAGGCCATGGCGGAAGGCAGAGGCAAGGCGCAGGCAAGATCGCTTAAAGGCTCGCGGCGGGACGTCAGGGCAAAACGTATCTCCGAAGCGGATTGGAACGCAAAGGCAACCATTGTCGCCGGTTCTCTGCTCCGGAAGGACGACATTGTCATTGTGGAAGCGGGCGAGACGATCCCGGGCGACGGTGAGGTGATAGCAGGCGTTGCATCTGTTGATGAAAGCGCCATCACAGGTGAGAGTGCCCCCGTGATCAGGGAAAGCGGCGGCGACAGAAGCGCCGTAACAGGCGGGACCAGGGTTCTTTCCGACAGACTTATGATCCGCGTCACCGCGAATCCCGGTGAGACGTTTCTCGATAAAATGATCGCCATGGTTGAAGGGGCAAAGCGCCGGAAGACCCCCAACGAAATCGCTCTGGATATTCTGCTGGCCGGTCTTACCCTGATCTTTCTTCTGGCCACCGTGACGCTGATCCCTTTTTCAATCTACAGCGTAAAGGCCACGGGTCAGGGCTCGCCTATCACCATGACTGTTGTTACGGCCCTTCTTGTATGCCTCATACCCACAACGATAGGAGGGCTTCTGTCCGCCATCGGCATCGCCGGCATGGACCGTATGATACAGGCCAACGTCATCGCCATGTCCGGCAAAGCCGTTGAAGCGGCAGGCGACGTGGACGTACTGCTTCTGGACAAGACCGGCACCATAACCCTCGGGAACCGCGAGGCGACGGAACTCATCCCCGCGGAGGGAGTTACGTCCAGGCAACTGGCGGACGCGGCGCAGCTTGCATCCCTTGCCGACGAGACGCCTGAAGGCCGAAGCATAGTCGTACTGGCAAAAAACAGCTACGGTATCCGCGAACGGGACATCAAAACCCTGGGAGCCAGGTTTATCCCCTTTTCAGCAAAAACCCGCATGAGCGGCGTCAATCTTGACGGCCGCGAGATCCGCAAGGGAGCTGCCGATTCAATCAAATCCCATGTAACAGAACTGGGCGGCCATTTCCCCGCGGAGATTATATCGGCTGTGGAGGACATCGCCGTACAGGGGGGAACGCCTCTGGTTGTGGCAGACGGTTCCCGGGTCCTCGGTGTAATAAGATTGACCGACATCGTCAAAGGCGGCATACGCGAGCGCTTCAGCGAACTGCGCAGCATGGGCATACGGACGGTGATGATCACGGGTGACAACCCTCTTACCGCCGCAGCCGTGGCCGCCGATGCTGGCGTTGACGATTTTCTCGCCCAGGCGACGCCGGAGACCAAACTGAAACTGATACGCACCTACCAGGACAAGGGGCATCTGGTCGCAATGACGGGAGACGGGACAAACGATGCGCCGGCGCTGGCTCAGGCCGACGTGGCGGTGGCAATGAACACGGGCACGCAGGCGGCAAAGGAGGCCGGGAATCTTATCGATCTCGATTCGAATCCCACAAAGCTGATAGAGATAGTCGGGATTGGGAAACAGCTCCTCATGACACGGGGCACGCTGACCACTTTCAGCATTTCCAACGACGTAGCCAAATATTTTGCCATCCTGCCCGCCGCCTTCTCGGGAATATATCCGGGCCTGGCATCGCTGAACATAATGAATCTCTCAACCCCGCAGAGCGCCATCCTATCCGCAGTCATATTCAACGCCCTCATCATCATCGCGCTCATTCCGCTTGCCCTGCGGGGCGTCAAATACCGTTCCGGCGGTGCCGCGGCAATCCTGCGCCGCAATCTGATCATTTACGGCGTGGGAGGGCTCATGGTGCCGTTTATAGGAATAAAGGCAATCGACATGATACTTGTCATGCTTAACCTGAACTGAGAGGTGTTATCATGCGGCATCAGGCAAGAACAGCTATTGCTTTATTTATCATGATGATCCTGCTTACGGGTGTAGTCTATCCCCTTTTTATCACCGGTCTCGCGGCAGTCCTGTTTCCGCATCAGTCCGGCGGCAGCCTTATCATGAAGGGCGAGAAAAAAATCGCCTCGCAGCTCATCGGCCAGGAGTTCAAGAGTCCCCGATATTTCTGGGGAAGACCATCAGCCACGACACCGTCAGGCTACAACGCCGCTTCTTCCACGGGATCGAACCTCGGACCGTCAAATCCGAATCTGAAGAAATCCATAAGTGCGCGTGTCGCCGCTCTGCGCTCCGCCGATCCTGATAACCGGATGCCCGTACCCGTGGATCTTGTCACCGCATCGGGAAGCGGCCTCGACCCGCACATCAGCCCCGCCTCCACGTTTTACCAGATATCCAGGGTCTCCAAAGCGAGAGGACTGGACGAAAAGAAAGTCACGGCACTGGTGATGAAGAACATTCGTGACAGGCAGTGGGGTTTCCTGGGTGAACCCACAGTGAATGTAGTGCAGTTGAACATGGCGCTGGATGCAATGCGCTGATTCTGATAAAATGTTGTCAGTCTTTTTATTAAGGAATGCCGGAAATATGGAACCGAAGAGACCCGATCCTGACGAACTCCTTACCAGAGCGGCCACCGAAGAGGAAAGCCGCCGCCGGGGCAAGCTCAAGATTTTCTTTGGTGCTGCGCCCGGCGTGGGAAAAACCTACGCCATGCTTGAGGACGCCCGGAGAAAACAGAAGGAGGGAGTCGATATCGTCGTCGGCATCGTCGAAACCCACGGCAGAAAAGACACCGAGGAGCTTCTCGGCGGCCTGGAAATCCTGCCGCATCGTATATGCCCATACCGTGGTAAAGAAATCCGGGAATTCGATATAGACAAGGCGCTCTCCCGCAAGGCATCTCTGATTGTCGTCGATGAACTGGCACACACCAATGCCCCCGAGTCAAGGCATAAAAAACGCTGGCAGGACGTACAAGAGCTCTTATGCGCAGGTTTATCGGTATTCACCACCGTCAACGTCCAGCATCTAGAGAGCCTGAACGACGTTATCCGCCAGATCACTGGTGTGAACGTCCGCGAAACCGTTCCCGACTCTTTCCTCGATAAGGCCGATGAAATTGAATTGATAGACCTGCCGCCTGACGAACTTTTACAGCGCCTCAAAGAGGGCAAGGTCTACATACCCGAGCAGGCGGAAAAAGCGATGGAGAATTTCTTTCGCAAGGGAAACCTCATTGCCCTGAGGGAACTGGCGCTGAGGCGCACCGCCGAGCAGGTTGACGAGCAGATGGAGGTTTATCGACGCGACACAGGCGTCCATGAAATATGGCCGGCAACGGAGCGAATCCTGGTGTGCGTAGGCCCGAACCCCCGCTCCATCCGCCTCATCCGCGCCGCCCGCAGAATGGCCGCCGGACTGAGGGCGGAGTGGATTGCCGTACATATCGAAGCCCCCTCACATATCAAACCCTCCGACAACGACCTCAAACTCCTTGCCGAACACATGAGACTGGCGGAGAACCTGGGTGCGGAAACGGCAACCCTGACAGGACAGAAGGTGAGTGAAGAGCTGCTCAACTATGCCAGACAACGCAACGTCAGCAAGATTATCGTCGGCAAACCCACCCACGCCCGCTGGAAAGACAAAATATTCGGTTCCCCCCTCGATGAGATCGTCAGGGGAAGCGGAAACATCGATGTCTATGTCATCACTGGAGATGAGCCCGCTTCAACAGCCAGGCCTGTAGCCGGGTATTCCCGCCCCGGAATAAAACCCGGTGAATGGTACTGGATCGCCGGTTCCGTTGCGCTTTGCACGGCTATCGGCGGATTGATATTTCCTTATTTCGACCGGACAGACATAGCGATGATCTACCTTCTTGGCATAGTCGCCACCTCGACGCGTACCGGCCGGATGGCCGCTCTCATCACAACCTTCCTGAGCGTGGCCGCCTTCGATTTTTTCTTTGTCCCTCCTTATTTCACCTTTGCAGTAAGCGATGTCCGATTTATTGTAACATTCGGCGTCATGTTTGCTGTCGCCTACGTCATAACCAGATTGACGCTGCAAATCAGGGAGCAGGCGGAGGCTTCAAGAAAAAGGGAACAGAGCACAGCCGCCCTTTACGCACACAGCAGGGAACTGACCAGGGAGCGCAAGAAGGAAAGGATATTCGACATCAGCATCAGGCATATAAGTGATGTGTTCAAATGCCGGGTAGTAATTCTGACTGCCGCTGATGACGGGACTCTGGCATCACCGGAAAATGCCCATGGGACGTTCCCGATAGACGGGAATGAGTCCGGAGTTGCCGGATGGGTTTTCGATAACCGCCAACCTGCCGGACTGGGAACGGACACGCTTCCCGGAGCCAAGGCCCTTTACCTGCCGATGATTGCATCATCGGGAATAGTGGGAGTTATCGGCATTCTTCCCCTGAATACAGGTGAGGGCTTCACTCATGAGGACATCCATTTCCTGGAAAGCTTCGTCAATCAGACCGCCATGGCAATTGAAAGAGTAATGCTTGCCAAAGAGGCGCATCAGGAGCGCTTGAAAGCCGAGGCGCAAAACGTGAGGAATACCTTCCTGAGTTCCGTGTCTCACGACCTGAGAACGCCGCTTGCGGTGGTGGCGGGCGCAGCCAGCACCCTCCTGGAGAAGGATGCCTCGCTGGAAGTATCCGACCGGATGGAACTGCTTCGCACCATTCATGAAGAGACGGACCGCCTGGAACGCATTATTCGCAACGTCCTCAACCTTACCAGGCTTGAATCCGGTTCCATAAGCGTCAAGAAGGAATGGCAGCCCCTGGAGGAAATTATCGGCGCCGTCCTGAATCGCCTCTCCGAACGCCTTCACGGACGGCCTCTGGAGGTAAAAATACCGCCGGATATGCCGCTCATTCCCTTCGATACGCTGCTCATGGAACAGGTATTTTCAAACCTGATGGAAAATGCTCTGAGGCACACGCCGCCGGGCACCGCCGTGGAAATCACCGTAAAGCCCGGCAAGTCTGAAGTCCTCGTGGAAATCAGCGACAACGGCCCGGGGATTCCCGAGCATGAAAAAGAAACAATTTTCCGGAAGTTCACCCGCAGCACCAACACGCGCATGGGAGCGGGAATCGGGCTTTCCATATGCCGGGCGATCATCGAGGCACACGGCGGAAAAATCTGGGTGGAAAACCTTCCGGGCAAAGGCGCCGCCTTTAAGTTCATTATTCCCATTGATGGAACACCGCCTCCCGTGATATCTGAAAACGATATCGCACTTACTGAAGATAACTATTAAGAACTGTCATGCCTGAAGACCGACCCGTTATTCTTATTATCGAAGATGAACCCCAGATGATGCGTTTCCTCCGGGTGACGCTTCAGAGCGAGAATTACCGTCTGATCGAAGCGGATACGGCGGCATCGGGTATATCACAGGCGGCATCACGTAATCCGGATATTATACTCCTCGACCTGGGATTGCCGGACATGGACGGCCTCGAAGTGATCGAAAAAATCCGGGCGTGGTCCAATACTCCCGTCATCATAATATCGGCAAGAGAGCAGGAAGGGGACAAGATCAAAGCCCTCGACAGGGGCGCGGACGATTATCTGACCAAGCCGTTCAGCGTCGGAGAACTGCTTGCTCGCATTCGCGTTGCCTTAAGGCATTCGGCGCTCAAAGGCAGCAATCAGGCAAAAACCTCCTTTGCCGTCGATGACCTCATGATCGACTTTGTAAAAAGGAAAGTAACCATCGACGACAAGGAAGTTCATTTAACTCCTATTGAGTACAGGCTGCTGACTGTCCTGGTGCGCAACGCCGGGAAAGTGATGACGCACAGACAACTGCTCAAGGAGGTTTGGGGTCCGCTCTACATCGAGCATACCCACTATTTGCGCGTATTCATGAACCAGCTCAGGAAGAAGATCGAAACCGACCCGGCACGGCCTCACCTGCTGATAAATGAACCGGGCGTCGGTTATCGTTTCAAGACGGATATGGAATGATTAAACGCCATAGGCAACGGCCGATATGAAAAGGAAAGCTTTATTTTTTCTCATTGCGTCAATATGTCTGATTCTGCCGTTTTCCCCGACCTCATCATTTGCGGAAAAACATAAGACAAAACCGGTTGTTGCCGTCGACATCGGCCACACGAAAACAAAGCCCGGGGCGGTAAGCGCCACCGGCATCGGCGAATATTTCTTCAATGAGGCAATCGGCAGGAAGCTGACACAGAGGTTGCGGGATCAGGGCAATTATGAACCATTGCTGGTGAATAACAGCGGTAATCTCAGTTTGCAGAAAAGGGCAGATACGGCAAACAGGAGAAAGGCCGATCTGTACATCTCCATCCATCACGATTCCGTTCAGCCGGTTTATCTCTCGCAGTGGAGCTATAACGGTAAACAGTATTCGTATTGCGACCGCTACGAAGGATTTTCGATTTTCTATTCGGGGAAAAACGCCCGACCGCAGGCCAGCCTTGCCTTCGGAGAAATCCTCGGAGAAAAGATGCTGACGGCAGGTTTTAATCCCACACTGCATCACAGCGAGCCCGTCAAAGGTGAGAGCAGAGAGCTGGTTGATCGATACAGAGGTATCTACAGGGTAGACAACTGGTACGTTCTACACCATACAAAAATGCCCGCCGTCATTCTTGAATGCGGGATCATCGTCAACAGGCAGGAGGAAAAGAAACTGAAGGACCCCGCCTACCAGGATAAGATCGTCGCGGCCCTGCTGCACGCCATTGATGAATATTTCCGGTAATAATGCTCTTGATTTTATCACTTTCAGGTGATAATATTATGCATATTTTATCAAGAGGTGCAGGAATGCCGGTAATCAAGCCAATATCCAGTCTTCGGAATCAAACAAGGGAAATCGCCGCAATATGCCATGAGCAAGATGGGCCTGTTTATCTGACAAAAAACGGGGAGGGGGATCTCGTCGTTATGAGTATTGAACATTATGAAAAGCTCACCGCGAGAGTGGAACTCTTCGGTAAACTTGCTGTCGCACAGGCCCAGTCGGCAGCCGGAGAAACGGGACTTACACATGCTCAGGTCATGAAAAAACTCAGGCAGCGTTTGCATGGCAAATAAATATGCACTGCGATACCTTCCTGTGGCCTATGACGACCTCAATTCAATAGTTGACTGGATTGCCGGCGACAGTCCGGCCAATGCCGCCATCTTCATAGAAGCTGTCGATCAGCGTATCGGCAATCTAAAAGTTTATCCATTCATGGGACACATACCACGCGACGACAAACTCAAAAATGCCGGATACCGCGTACTTGTTCTGGAATCATATCTCGTATTCTACGTCGTCCGAGGCAAAACGGTAGAGATACATCGAATTGTCCATGGCTCACGAAATTTGATGGATATAATCCATTCATAATAATCATTTTATTCGATGATTTCTTGGCCCGATCCAACCTTATTTTATATTAATCAGTATCCATCACATATTAACCAACAAAATCTGCTCCTTACAGACTTTAATCATGTGAATTATCAGCTTTTTCCTCATATAAATCATTGAAAGATTAACATTCACAAAAAATTATTAATTGATACATTATGTTTAATCTGATAATGCAGCCACACAAATTACGATTAACAATAACTAATAATATTATATTCATATAAGTAACTAAAACAATCAACAGCATAAGACTCAAGCGGAACAATAAACACGTAAATATTCTTTATTATTAATATTACAGGCTATCCAAGGAGAAGCGTTTTGTTTAATTGCACATTTAGATTTTGTTTATTAGCAGCCGTTATTATTATAAATACGTTCATTTTAAGTTCATTGGCCTATGGCAAAGAAAAACCAATAATATTTGCTCTGATAGGGCACTCCGCTCCGATGACTTCGGTTGCCTTTTCACCAGGCGGTACCTATGCGGTTACAGGCAGCCTGGATACAACCCTCAAACTCTGGCAAATAGCTACCGGCAAGGAAATCAGAACTTTTGCAACTAACAATGGAAGAGTAGATGCTGTTGCCTTCTCGCCAGATGGCAGGCACATACTTTCCGGGCATTATCCTGAAAGAATGAAGCTTTGGGATGTTGCAACAGGAAAGGAAATCCGTACTTTCTCAGAGAATTCCCAAAAACTCGGTTCAGTGGCATTCTCACCGGATGGCCGTTACATCCTGTCAGGCGGATGGGATAAAAAACTGAGGCTTTGGGATGTTGCAACAGGAAGGGAAATCCGTGCATTTGAAGGGCATAACCAAAGAGTCGTTTCTGTTGCATTCTCGCCCGGCGGCAGCTACGCGCTTTCCGGTGGATGGGATAATAATGTAAAACTTTGGGATGTTGAGACAGGAAAGGAAATCCGCACATTTGCCGGCCATCTCGATAAGGTATTTTCCGTATCGTTTTCACCCGATGGCCGGCATATTCTTTCGGGCAGTTTAGATAACACCATGATAATCTGGGACACGTTAACAGGTATGGTGGTTCGCAAGTTTGGACGTCCGGAACCAGCGGGACCAGACAATATTATCGGATTGGGAAAAAGCCTTTTTCTTACCGTCGCCTTTTCGCCAGAGGGGAGACATATAATATCAGGGGGCGGCAATTACCTTCTTAAGCTCTGGGATGTTGAAACAGGCAGAGAAATAAAAACTTTTGACGGTAGCACACCGTTACAATTTGTCGCTGTTACATCTGTAGCTTTCTCTCCGGATCGCCAATATATAATTTCTGTAGGTTACGATAAAGCCCCAAAACTCTGGGACATATCAACAGGCAAGTTAGTCCGTGATTTTGCCGATGATTGATCCGTGTTCTCAACGCAACCTGTTAGTTTTTGAAGATCTTATATCGATGCACATAACTACCAATATAGAGTTGTCGAGAGGTGATTATGAATTATAGAATTGCTCTGAGCAAACCCGGAAATGCATATGCATCATTTTTCGTTTTTTTATTATTTATATCCGTATCAATTCCTTGCTACGCACAATCCCAGTCGGACATGCAGAATCCTGCATTCCTCGCATCGGAAGGATGGAATGTTCTCATAAAAAGAGGTGATAAAGATAAGATCAAGAAAGCAGAGGCGCTGTTCCAAAAGGCACTAAGCCTGGATCCCAACAATGCTGAAGCCCTTACCGGCATAGGACGCATTATCTTCATGAACGGGCATATTATTGACGATCAATATAAGAAGGATGCATGCAGGGAAGCGATGAAATATTACGATAAGGCTTCATCAATCGATAGAAATAATGACTACGTTCATTATTTAAAAAGTGATGCATACCTGTGCCTTGAGGATTACGACAATGCAATCAAAGAAGCAGACCTCTTAAGAATAACGCCATGCTCCGAACATTTCTTAAGAGCAAGGGCATACCTGGGAAAGATCAAATCAACCCCAAAAGCATCTTATAAGCACCTGGCGACAATTGAGGCTATCGACTATCTGGAGTGTGTTGAGAACAGAAACATATTTAGCACCATGAGCAATCCATTAGACCTGTTACGCAAAACATTGAGAACAACCAAGGAATTTAAATACGCAACCGGTCATTTTAAAAAGAATATGCAATTAAAACCACATTCCATGTGGTCCTACCATGATTATTACTGGACGATATTGCTAAAAATCCGAGAAGGTTATTTGGATAACAGTGATGTAGCTGAAGCGGAAAAGGCGATAAAGAAAGCAAAGACTGCCACAAACCATGATATCGGGCACATGTCAGAAATATACTATGCACGAGCTTTGAGATTCAATGAAAAGAAGCAATACAATAATGCACTTACAGAATACATTAAAAGCTTTGAAGCCAACCCACAAAATATGCATTTTAAAGAAATGATATTAAAAACATGCCTGCAACTGTCCCAGGAACACTGCGTCAAGGCATGGCATAAAGTCATCAGGGCATACGTTAATACCGGCGATTGCGCCAGAGCGGAGAAGGAATTTAATTCTAAATACAAAAAACATCCGCCATCATTTGAGAGTTTAAAAACTGTTGTGGCGAAGTGCAAAGCCAAAAAATAATAACTCAATGGATTTTGCAGAAATGTCCAAGGAGGGATGGGGAAATGCGACTAGCTAATTTAACAAATAAATTCTTTTTGATTAGTGCAGTAATCCTCTTTTTGACAATCAGCACACAAACATCTGCATTAAAAATAGAGGATGACCGGGTTGCACAACAAAAATTATATTTATACTGAGCGTCTTAAGTAATTGCCGAAATAAGGTTGATCAAATAACACA
>CAZLFA010000058.1:25580-26803 GCA_964558665.1 uncultured Syntrophaceae bacterium | reverse complement strand
TTTTATATAAACCCCGCTTTCAAAACCGGGGTTTCCGGATGGACACTAAATAGCATCATATCGTTAGGGTATAATGGCTTCTGGGGGGGGGATGTCGTTTACCAAATGATTTGAATGACTGACATACCGTAAACATTACAATAGTCGCCTACTCCTCCCTGGAAACATTCATCAACAAAATTTTCTTCGGCTTCACGGAAAGATCGTAACCGGCAGCCTGCGGCCAAAAGGAAGCGTCATGGGTATTTTTCGTCTACTGGGGTTCAAGAAAAGGAAAAACAGTCCAGTGGCATCGGGAAGGATGTCATGGCGACTACTCATTGCCGCTATCCTCGTCCTGCTTGCCTCCCCGCCCATGACGGCAGAGGCCGCTGATATCGGAGTTGGACCGAATCTGTTCGGGACGACGATTAACGTTACCGCACCCTTCACATGGCTTGGAGCCTCTCCCTACACAAACAATGGGACGATATCGATAGCCGGCGGCGGGTGGTTAATGATTGCTGACGGGGAGGTGCTGAACAACTCCGGCACAGGCACACTGACAATCGCCTCGGGGGGACATCTGTATAACGGCGGCGGCACTCTGAATAACTACGGAGCGCTGAGCAACTCCGGCGAAGTCACATGTTTAGGAAACTGCTACCACAATGCCGGCGCCAACTACAGCGGAAACGGCACGATAGAGATTCAGGGTACGCTGAACAATAGCTCCAATAACGCCTTCGCCATCGAGGCTCTCCAATTTAATAGCGGCTCCTTTATCAACAACGGTACAGGCGCCGTAAGCATCGGCACCGTCTATATTCCATATTCCGCTTATTCAGGGACAATCCAGGGAAACGCCATCTCGCTTAGCACTGCGAATGTGGAAGGATCTCTGGCAATAAATTACGTTATTACCGGCGCGGGCTCTCTCACCAAGACAGGCTCGGGCGCCCTGACCCTCTCCGGGGCCAATACCTATCTGGGCGGCACCATCATCAACGCCGGGACAGTCAGTGTCGGAAGTGACGGCAACCTGGGCGACGCTGCGGGAGCGCTCACCTTCGGCGGCGGTACCCTCCAGACAACAAGCGGCTTTACCTCAAACAGGTCCGTTACACTTAATGCCGGCGGCGGTACCTTCGATACCAACGGCAACAGCCTGACCCTGTCGGGCAACATAACCGGCACGGGCTTCCTGACGAAGATCGGTTTGGGAACACTCATCCTTTCGGGAA
>CAZLFA010000058.1:0-25480 GCA_964558665.1 uncultured Syntrophaceae bacterium | reverse complement strand
AGGTAGTCTTCAACCAGGGAGCCGCAGGCACCTATACAGGCAACATGACCGGCACGGGCTTCCTGACGAAGATCGGTTTGGGAACACTCATCCTTTCGGGAACCAACAACTATTCGGGTGGAACCACGGTAACTGCCGGCATCCTTCAGGGCGACACAACCAGCCTGCAAGGCGGCATCACCAACAACAGTCAGGTAGTCTTCAACCAGGGAGCCGCAGGCACCTATACAGGCAACATGACCGGCACCGGGACACTCACCAAAACCGGCACCGGCACTTTGACCCTTTCCGGCACCAACACGTATACCGGAGCGACAACCATCACCGCCGGTGGTCTCTCCGTGAACGGAAGCATTACCAGTCCCGTGACCATCGGTGCGGCTGGCACCTTGATGGGCAATGGGGTGATCACGGGAAACGCGACCAACTCCGGCATCCTCGCCCCCGGCAACTCCATCGGCACGATAACGGTTATAGGCAATTATACCCACAACGCGGGCGCGACCTACCAGGTGGAAGCCAACAGTGCCGGGCAGTCGGACAAGCTCGTTGTCACCGGGACGGCTACTCTCAACGGCGGTACGGTATCCGTTCTTGCAGAATCCGGCAATTATACCATGAAGACTAACTACACGATCCTCACCGCCGGGAGCGTTGTGGGGACTTTTGCAAATGTCACCAGCAACCTGGCCTTCCTTACACCGTCACTGAGCTATGACCCCACGAACGTTTATCTGCTTCTGACCAGGAACGACATCAGCTTCGCCGACGTGGCCGTCACTTCCAACCAGCGTTCCGTTGCCTCCGCCCTTGACCGCATCTCATCCGCGGCAACCGGCGACATGGACACCGTTGTAAACACCCTTTTCGGCCTCTCCTCTCAGGGGGCAAGAAACTCCTATGACCAGATGGGTGGTCTCTCCTATTTATCTCTTACCGGCGCCGGCTTTTCTTCCATCGGCAGCTATATCAATGCCATCTCCGGACGCATGGGTGGGTTCAGCACGGACAGTTCCTCGTTTGCCGATACGAGGAACATATTCCTGGCCTTCAATGAGAACACGGGAAGTGACGCCGGAAATACCCTTCTTGCCGCCATACAAAACATGAAGAGTGAAAACAGGAAAAAAGAAGGCATCGAGCCGTTGCCCTGAGGACTTTGGGCAAAGGGGTATGGAAGCATCGGTGATCGACGCGGGGACGACATATCAACCAGATATGACTATAAAGGCGGCGGCCTGATCGTCGGCTTTGACAGGAAGCTGAGCGATAGGCTGCTTCTCGGTGCGGCGGCAGGCTACTCCTACACGAAAGTGAATATGACCAACCTTTCCGACGACAGCAAGCTGTCAAGCTACCGGGGTTCTTTTTATGGAACTTACAATATCGATCCATGGTATGTGAACGGACTTGTCGCATACGGCTACAATCGCTACAGCGCAACAAGAAACATCGTCTTCGGGAACATCGCAAGGACGGCAAATGCCGACTTCAACGGCAACAGCCTGAGCGGCTATATGGAGACGGGCTATCAGATCAAGACAGTACTAGTCAACATCATCCCCATGGCATCCATTCAGGTCTCTTCCCTCTGGCGCGATGCCTTCACAGAGACGGACGCCGGATCACTCAACCTGAACGTGGACAGCGACCGCGATTCATCACTGATCGGTTCCCTCGGAGTCAGGCTGAAAAAGGAGTTTAAGACGCAGAGCGGTTCCGTCACTCCGGAGTTCAGGGTCAGGTGGCTCCATGAGTTTGTCAACAGCGACTACGCGCTCAATGCCTCTTTTACCGGCAATCCTCTTTCCACCTTCAGCGTCCAGGGAGACAGTGCCAGGAGGGACAGTGCGGCCGTTGGCGCAGGACTCGGTTGGGAGATAAACGAGAGCTTCGGACTCACCCTTACATATGATGCTGTTCTTTCCGGCGACCGCACGGAGCACGGCGGGACGGCAGGCATCAGGTACAGGTGGTGACCGAAGATTACGAATGGTTATCTTTGAAAATCATGGAGGCGCTGAGGTGTGGAGTCGTAGGTGGCTACAGTAACCGGCACTGCATGAATCTTCTCCTGTATCACCTGAATAGTTCCGAATGAAAGCTGCCACCAAACCGTCTCACTATGAAATATTGACTACTTACAATTAGTTGACGGTTTCATCGACATAATAAGGTGCAGGTGCAGGATTTAATTCGGTCATGACTTGTTTTGACACTGCATGCGAAGTCAAGTTTAGGTTAGTAAATCTTACAGGACAGACATTATGACTAATACTGAAGATGAGGAATTGATTGATTATCTGGTGGTGCTTGCCAAACCGGGCAGGAGGACGGAATTGTTGAGCGGCAGCCGCTGGGGAGAACTGATCCTGCCCGCCTCTTCCGAGAACCCCGATAAAAAAGAAGAAGGTTTGAAGGTCGTGCTTTTCGGAAGCTGGCAGTTCGGCTATATCGCCCTTGAAACTCTTAAGGAGTATGAACGCAGGTTTCCCGGAAAGTTGAATCTGACAGCACTCGTTACGGACAATCCATTAAATCCCGATGCAAAAATATCGGTGAAGAAACGCCTCTGGCGCATGGTGGATCAACCGACCCGCGTCGTCGACGAAGCCACAATCATTGAATCCGCACTCAGCCACGGCATACCGGTATACACAGGTGAGGTAAAGACAGATTCATTCCGCCGGTTGCTTCGGAAGTGGAATCCGGATGCGATACTGGTCTGTGTTTTCGGACAACTGATCGACTCATCAATTATAAATGTTCCGGCATACGGCATATATAATTTCCATCCTTCCGATCTGGCTCATAACCACGGCGCAGGTCCGGACCCGTATGTGGATCTTGCCGCCAGGCATGCGGGAACAACTGTCTGGGCTGCCCATCACGTTTCCGAGGAAATCGATACCGGACATGTTATCGGGCAGTCTCCGGAAATTAATGTGCTCAATGCCGAGGGAATCCTGCCGGAAGACCCCTTGATAATGTTCAATAAGGTGGCTGAAGGATTAAGCCCCGTTGTTTATTTTCTGACCAGAGAACTGTGTGACAGGCGGGAAAAGAATAAGAAAGGTTTTATAAATGAGCTTGATTTCACGGCGCTGTTTTCCGACGATATCAAGGAAAGATTAATGAAACCTGTCGCTATTAATGAACCCACAGACATTATACTTTTTCCCGACAGGTCTTTGTTCATGCAGCCGGATGATTTGTAATTACTTCAACCTGGAAAACAGCAGATTTGTGGAATTCAGGGGACATCATTTTTGTTGCAGAAAGATAGTGAACCTTCCGCTCCCGTTCTTATTTCCAAATGATCTTCGCATCATTGCGCAAGGGAATCCTGTGATACTTATATTTCGGATATCCAAGCAACATTGCTCCAAAGACGCTGTTCCCTTCCGGGATGCCAAGCGCCTGCTTTAGTGGCGGCCAGTTGGCCGCAGCGCGGTAAAAATAGCCTGCCCAGCATGCCCCGAGTTTCATGGACGAGGCAGCCAGTTCCAGATATGTCAATGCTATTGTGCAGGTTGTTTGAATAGCCATATTCTGTTCAGGGCCGTGAGCAACTATGACATGCGGTGCATTACGGCAAATCCTGTCATTGCCCTCATCCCAGGCTTTCACCAGCAAATCAAAATGGTAGGCGGCGGCCAGTTCCGGATATTCTTTAATGGCAAACTTTATCCAATCAATCACCATGGAGGCATACTTTTGGACATCATCCTTGTCATAGATAACCAGCCACTCCGTTAACTGATTGTTGTGACCGGAAGGCGCATAACGGGCTATGTCAATAATCCTGGTGATCGTTTCCCTGCTTGCAGGCTTGTCTTTATAAACACGGACAGATCTTCTGCTGCGAAGAAAATAATCTACCTGCTTTGCACCGGGGCGCAGTTTTTCGTCAACAGGGGAACAGTCTTTAGAATTCATGCTGCGGAGTGACAGGGCGCCGTGAGGGCAGACTGCAACACAGTGACCGCATCTGACGCACAACTCTTCGGCATTTTCCCTCTCTGAAGGAAGCTTTGTTTTGTCAGGCGGACTGATCAAACTCAGGGGGCACTCGGCAGCACAGATTCCATCCCTTTTGCATTTCTTTTCATCTATCACTATCAACTTCATCTGTATCACCTCCATTTGTCATCTTATTAAAATATAACAATAAAGCCCCTCACTCTTCACGTTCTGCCGTGCTTTCTTTCCTTTAATTCCTTTACCAGAGGACCTTCTGCGCGCCAGGTTCTGCATGTATCTACAAGCATGCTGAAATTATCCAGCAGAAATCCCGGGAATTTATTGTCACAATAAGCACCGTATCCCTGGATGACCGCAGGCCCCATTGACGTCAGGAGCGCAACCAGGTGATTGCATCCTTTATCGCCGCCTGCGATGTCCCTGACCTTTGATGTAAATCCGCCCGTAATGCGTAATCCCTTAACTGCATCGAGACAGTTGATAGTCTCCCTGCATGCATCGGCGGGCACGACAGGCATTTCCACATGCAGGTCCTCGATCTCAAGCGTTGTCTTGTTGACAAGCAGTTGAATGATCATCCGGTGAATTATGCCGGGCGGTCTCATTTTACCTATTGCCAGTTGATACTCCTTGAAACGGTGATCTGTAAGGCTTCCCTCGACAGCAAACCTGAGACCGTCATATTCGTAAGTACTCATCTCTATGGTTCTCGTATGATATTTTTCTCCCTTTGGTTTTCCAAAAAGGCTCATCCTGCCCATGTCCTGTTAACGTATTTGTTGCTGCAAGAGGAAAGTATATTGTAATGTTCCTACCTGATCACATACACGGATATATCTTTGCCGAAGTCATTGACAATGGGTGTCTGGCGATGGCCCGTCTCCTGCGAGTACTTTGCAGTCCGCTCCTTTGCGTATTCCCCAAGTTCATAGATGCTCACCTTGCTGTCCTTGTTCGCATCAGCGTTTCTGTTGTTATTGAGTCCTTCAAGGAGTGTGTAAGTGAACATCCCGTTCTTGCCTTTGTAGCCGTCCAGGGCTTCCTGAGTGGAGCTTGCCGAGGCAAACATGTGGAGCCCCATATTCCGCGCCATGACGGTCATGCGGGCGTCATACAGTCCGCTCACAAAGTTATCCAGGCCGCCGGCGTGGCAGGTGTCGAGGATGACGATCTGCGTGAGAGCTTTGATCCGCTTCGAGATGTCCATTATCTCGGCCGAATTAATGAGGTTGCCGGTGTCAAGGCGGCCGTTGTAGTCATGGGTGACGATGGAATAGAGTCCCGATTTGAGGACGCCATGGCTCGCAATAAAAAGCACGAAGACATCACCGGGCTTGACGGACCGGGACAGATATTCAATCTTCCCCATAATGCCTGCCTTGGCGGCTTCGCTGTTTTTGAGGACAGTGACATGGATATCCTTGCTTCTGTACAGCGTTTCGGAACGCTCTGCAAGTATCCGTGCGAATGTCTCCGCGTCCTTCACTGCGAATTTGAGGTTGTTCTCCTTTGCTTTGTATTCGTCGATTCCGATGGCGAGGATGTAGAGGCCTGGAGAATCAGGACTGAGCGTCGATTTGAAGGTCGCAGTCCTCAGGATGCTCTGCACGCTGTTGTTTCGGTTGAAGGCGGCAAGGCCGATATCGTTTTCGCCCGCGATGGCGTCAATCGTCACGGCGCCTTCGTATTTCTCTCCCTTCGGCGGCGATTCGATAAGGCCGGGCATGTCGTTTTTTCTGGCGATGAGGGCGACGCTTCGCATCTCCTCACGTATGGCCCGTGAGTTATTGGCAAGGAGCGTTGTCGGCGCCGATGGCACCTCTTTTGTGCGGCGATAGAAACCGTCGGACTGGATGAGTTTGCCGTTGTGGAAGAGGCGCACCTCGCCTATGCCGCCGCCACGGTTACTTGTGACCCGGTATTTGATCGTGATCTTCCTGTCTCCCGTCTCGGCGGGGATATCGGCGAACTCTACCATAGGCGGAGGATTTCGCAGGGCCTCCTCCAGATTCGTGTCCTCAAGCGTCGTCGTGTCTTCACCCCTGAGACCGGCCTCAACGATGTCGGGCCGGTAGAAAACATCGTAGAACTGGTGGAGTCCGAAAACCTGTCCGTCCTGCCTGATGTTGAGAGATGTGGGGCCGTATTTCGAGGCCTTGAAGAATCCGTCGCCGGTGATAGCCACCCATTCGTCGTCGACGAAGCTGACGAACTGCGCGATCTCTTTCCCTGTCGCGATGTCCCACACGCGGGCCGTGTTGTCTCCGCCGCTGCCGTGGAACGCGATGAATGTGATGCCAATCCCGGAACCGGAGACGATCCTTTTGCCGTCAGGTGTGACGGCAACATTATTGACTTTGCCCGCGTGTCCCTTAAACGTCCGGATTTCCCTGCCGGTGGCGATGTCCCATAGTTTGATGGTCTTGTCCTCGCTCCCCGAGACGGCGTATCTCCCGTCAGGACTGAAGGCGACGGCTTCGACCCAGTCTGCATGCCCTGTGAAAGTCTTGATTTCTCTGCCTGTGGCAGGTTCCCAGAGTTTGACGAGCCTGTCGGAAGACCCGGAAAGGATATGCTTACCATCGGGGCTGAAGGCGACGGAGGGGACTCTGCCGTCGTGACCCTTGAATGTCCGCAAATCCTTGCCGGTCGCCATGTCCCAGACCTTAGCCGTGTAACTCTCGCTTCCTGAAACGGCGTACCTGCTGTCGGGGCTGATGGCCACGGAGATAATCTTGCCCTTGTCTCCTGTGAATGTCCTGATATCTTCTCCGCTTGCCGTGTTCCAGAGCTTCAGAGTAGTGTCCCAACTTCCTGAAAGGATATATTTGCCGTCCGGGCTGAATGCCGCGGCCGAAACAGAATCCCCATGGCCTTTGTAGGTTCGTATTTCCCTGCCGGTGGCAATGTCCCAGAGCTTGAGGGTCTTGTCCTCGCTTCCCGAAAGGGCATGCCTGCCGTCCGGGCTGAAGCCGACGGCGAAGATCTGTCCCTTATGTCCTTTAAATGTCCTTATCTCAGAGCCGGAAGTGATGTCCCAGAGTTTAAGGGTGCCGTTCGCGTCCCCAGACAGGGCAAACCTGCCGTCGAGGCTCACGGCCGTTACAGTGACGGTACGGACGAAGCCCGTGAATATTCGCGTGGGCTTGCCGGTGACTGCATTCCAGAACATCGCAATATGATCGCCGCCGCCCGACAGGATGCGGCTTCCATCGGAGCTGAAGGCGACCGCCTCGACACGGAAATAATGTCCTTTGAAGATCATGACCTCTTTGCCTGTTTCCGTGTCCCAGAGCTTCATCGTATTATCATAGCTTCCCGAAAGGGCATACCTGCCGTCGGGGCTGAAGGCAACGGATGACACCCACTCCGAATGTCCCTTGAAGATCCTGATCTCCCTGCCGGTGGAGACATCCCAGAGTCTTGCCGTTTTGTCACGGCTCCCTGAAAGGACAAACCGGCCGTCACGGCTCACGGCCGCGGACGTTATATCGTCCTTGTGTCCTGTAAAGGTTTTGATGTCCCTGCCGGTGGCTATGTCCTGGAGGATGACGGTTTTGTCCCAGTTCGCCAGGACGGCACGCCTGCCGTCGGGGCTGAAGGCGATGATTCTGCTCGGCTGACCAACCGATTGCCTGACCACTGCACCCGTGGCCACGTCCCATACAAAGAAAGTTCTGTTTGCGCCGCCTGACATAACCTGCTTTCCGTCGGGGCTGAAAGCGACGCAGCTCACCCACACTGAACGGTACTTCCTGATCTCTTTTCCCGTAGCCAGATCCCATAGCCGCACGGTGTCGTCTTTGCCGCCCGACACGGCCAGTTTACCGTCGGGGCTGAAGGCGACGGTCTCGACCCAGTTTGTATGTCCCTGAAGGGTTCGTATCTCGCGGTTGCCTGCCACATCCCAGAGTTTTATCATGTAATCCTGGGCTGCCGTCAGGGCGTACTTGCCGTCGGGGCTCAGGGCCACGGCTATAACTTTGCCCGAATGTCCCATCTGGAGGAATATTTCGGGCTTGCCGGCAAGAGCCTGAAGGGGCAGAACGAGGAAAAGAAGAACAGCCAGAGTAAATAGCTTGAGGATTCTTTTCATAGACGAGAACCGCCTTTCCAAGAGGATGTTGTATTTTACATGAATGTCCAGTTATCGGCAACTATTAAGCAATATTGTATTTAACGACGTGGAGATAGCCGTCCCGGGTGACAGTTCTTCGATCAGGACAGTCTTTGATACTGCATTCCGGATGAACTGCCTTGTGACGACGTGGCAATGGCAATCTATTATCATGCTGATTAAACCGCAAATACCGCTGTTCTATTTCAGCCTCGAGAGCAGGGAACTGGCGTACTCGTTTTCAGGATTAATCCGCAGAGCCTCGGACAGGGATTTCCTGGCCTCCCCCGGCTGACTCGTCTTTGTGTAGAGGACGGCCAGATTGTAATGGAGTATATCCGAATCGGGTTCTATCTTCAGACACTTCCGGTAGATCTCCGCAGCGTCTTCGAATCTTTCCAGTTTACGCAAGGCTACGGCATATTTGTTGAAGACCTGGACCGTTTCCTTGATCGGGTCCACAGTAAGCTTTAAGTAGCTGCCTGCTTTGTCGATGTCGCCGCGGTCGAGATATATCCTGGCGATATTGATCATGTTCAAATCCGTGGGACGGTTGTTCATCACGCTCTGAATAACTCTTTCCGCCTCTTCGATATTCTCGTTTGCGAAGCAGGCAACGGCAAGATCGATTTTCAGGTCGTTGTTCAGCGTGTTCATATTGACGGCCTTTTCCAAAGCCAGAATGCCCTGGGCGTACCTCCCCGCGTTCATATGGATTTGTCCGAGCAGTTTCGCATGCTGGCTTGTTCTGTCTTCTTCGTCAACATCGGCCATAATGGACAGGGCCTTGTCATACTGCTTGAGCTTGACCAGACATTCACAGGTCATCAGCAAAACCCTCGGGTGGTTTTTAACATCGAGTATCTCGAAACCAGCTTTCAATGCATCCTGATAATTGCCGGACAACTTCAGCCGCCTCATTTCGACGACCTTCTGTTCTATTTCGTCTTTGGAATTGTATTTTTCAAGCGCTATCCTGATGCTGTTGATCAGATCCTGTTCGCTGAAAGGTTTAACCAGAAAGCCGTCCACACCTTCTTCGGCGGCGTACAACACCTTAGCCGCATCTCTTTCGTCCGAGATCATCACAACCGGAATAGTAAAATATTTGGGGTCGCTTTTCAGATGTGTGAGCAGTTCAATGCCGGTCATGTTGGGCATGGTCCAGTCAGTTATGACAAGACTTATAGCCCTCGATTCAATTATCGTCAGCGCCCTGCTGCCGCAATCGGCGGTGAGAACGTTGCCGTATGCGTTATCTCTCAGCATGACGCGTGTGATGTCCCGCATTTCCGGGTAATCGTCCACGACAAGCAGGTTCTTCTGTGCCGTCTTCTTGCCTCGGTGGGCATGCTGTCTGTAAGTATTTATCGACAATGATATTCCCCGGCCATTTCCTGTATTTGGAAATGTATATAAATGAATTATCAGGGTTTATCAATAGAAATGAACATATGGCGGGCGGCTCGTGCCGGAATCATGCTGACGCTTCACAGGAAAGGTATCCTGATGATCGACTGTCGGAAGTATCTTTATCCCGGATTACGTTATAAAGGCGTAATACCCTTTGACCAGGATAATATTCACTTGTCCAAGTGCCTGCGCATTCTATTGCGTAATCCGGGTTTGTCCTAATCTGAGTTTTGAAGTGCGATGATCAGGAAATGACTTTATGAAAGAAACCGCCCCGTCCGGCAGACCGGGGCGGTTTAAAACTGTTTCACCAGCCAAGAAGACCCGGGAGTTCAGCAAGTGATCTGATTTCCGCATCCGGCTGGGAGGGCAGCCGTTCGCGGCGCTGTCCGAACCGGTTGATCCATGCAACCCGCAAACCGGCATTGGCAGCCCCGACTGCGTCCCAGGCATTGGCGGAAAGAAAGACGATCCCGGTGCCGCTGATCTTCAAAAAGTCTTCTGCGATTCTGTAAACGCGAGGATCAGGTTTGTAAACGCCGACCTGCTCAACTGATAAAGCTGCCTCGATCATATCTCCGAGCCCGCTGCTTTTCACCGCTTCTTCAAGCATAGCCGGTGATCCGTTGGACAGTATGAGCAGCCTGAGTCCATGACTTTTTAAAATGCGAAGGGTGTCAGGGACGTCGGAATACGAATCCAGGTGCATATATGCGCCAATGAGTTCTCTTCGCAGGTCTTTATCTGAAATCTCAAAAGCGTCGAGGGCATAGTCAAGGGCATCCTGGGTCACTCTCCAGAAATCTTCGTGTTTCTTCATCAGACTTCGCAGCCACGTGTATTCGAGCTGTTTGGTTCGCCACAAGGCGGACACCTGATCAGCCTTTGTTCCCAGGCGGTTGCGGTATTTGCCGACGGCCGAGTTAAAATCAAAGAGCGTTCCATAAGCGTCAAACACGCAAGCCTTTATTTCAGCAAACTGCGGTTTCAAAGTCGTAAACCCTCCTTTCTTCGACAGTATGTCATACAGTTACCGACAAGCTCTGCTTGTCTTCAAATACCCGGCCGCTGAACCCTTCCTTCACGTCTCGGAGGCGCTTTGGGAGTTTCATCCGGATATCCAATAGGTATCAGACATACAAGTTTCCTTCCTTCCATCCCCATCAGGGCATTGATTTCCTTCTCCCTGTAAAATACGGCGGCGTCAGCCCATACGGCGCCCAATCCTGCATCGTGGGCCGCAAGGAGCAGGTTCTGGACAGCCAGTGAGATGCTGTATGGATCTTCCATGCCTGTAGGAAAGTGTCCGCCGTAAGCCAGGATTATCACCGGAGCCCCGCCATACGTTTCGAAAAACCGCTTGGACGCTTCGAGCACTTTGGGCTTGTCAGGAAAGTTTTTTTCCAGAACGGGCCGGAAACTTTCAAAAGCGGTGGCGGTGATTTTCAAGAGGGCTTCTTTCTTTTCTCCCTCTACGACGATAAACCGCCAGTCCTGCATGTTCATGGCCGACGGCGCCCACTGAGCCAGTTCCAGGATGTTATCGATAACTTCTTTCGGGACCGGCTCTGCCTTAAATCTCCTGATGCTTCGTCTTCCTTTGATTGCTGCAGATAATTCCATAGACTTTCTCCTTTCTCATCGGTTGCATTATTTGCCGATATTGCCTGACGCAAAAGTCTTGCGTTGCTCTCCTTAAAAATAGTGCAGACATTAATGCACTGATCAGCATTTAATCGTTTCAGGCATTTTTTTTACGCTGTCTGTGTGCCTTGATTTTTTCCCTGTTGCCGCAAATGGACATCGCGCACCAACGGCGCCGGTTTGCCGGTGAGTTGTCGATAAAAACCATTTGGCATCCTCTGTTGTCGCACGATTTTAAGCGACTGCGGTCCGTAGCGCTTATCAGCATGACCGCGTCTCTCGCAATTTCGACAAGACAGGCTTTCACGGGTTCCTCGCATTTCCATTGTATGGCGCAGGTTTTCGATTCGATCTGCGGCGCGGCAAGACTGGATGCAGAGGCAGTATTGATGCGTTTTATGTCCGCTGAAATCGGCTGCTCGTTCCGGATGCGGGAAAGAAGAGTTCTGTAGATAGCTTCGCGAAGGAGGATAGCGGATTCAAATTCATGGTGAGACGGACTGACGGCGGGACTGTGGCAGCCTGCCTTACTGAACCATTCGGCGAGTGATTCCGGCCCCTGCAAAAGATCCCGCGGTTTTTGAGAGCCGCGGTGCCGGACTGTCGCGACGAAGTTAAGGGCCAGACTGCCGGCATCGAATCTGAACTGACTGTACTTGGGGTGTGTGTTTGTTCTTGCCATTCGACATCCTCTTTTGTAACCACAATATATGGTTACAATTGTATTGTCAAGAAGTATATCAGATGCAGGGGATTGTAATTTTGTAAACCGCCTGAAAATAAAAAAGCACCTCTTTGCAAAGGTGCTTTTCCATCTCTTGATCCGAAACAGCAGTTCGGTTCTGATTATTGTTGCATGTGGTGATTAATGTTCTGCCGTATATGGTGCTTATTAATTTGTTAAAAAATTACTTCTTCCTTTTGATGTCCTTGGAGTGATCGATGAGCTCCACCATTCTTTCAGACCACATTTTGAATGCGTCATTGGCAGACCCCCATTTTGTGAAACGCTGCTCGAACTCCGCCTTCCTCTCGTCAATCCCCAGCATGATTATATCGTTGGTTGAACTGTCGACAGCCATAAATTCTGCACATATCGAGCCGCTGCCCGACCAGCCGCCGGTTGCGCCTTTTTTGAGAAGACTTACGCCAAGACCGACCGGTATTATCGATGTTACAACACTAAGGCCGGGTCTGCTCTGCTTTATATTTGTGATGGCGATGCGGATCCGCATCACGTCCGGACCGGGTTCAGCAACAATCGGATATTTGTCTTTAAAGGCTGCCACGATCTCCTTGTTGAATGTATCGGCAAGTTCCTTCATCTCCTGAGGGTCGATGCCCTTGTAATCGGCATTGTCTGCGAAGAAGAAGATAACGCTGTCTACCATATACTTGTTATATTTTTTGGGATTAACGTTTTTATTGACCCAGCGCAGTTTTGCCTGGTCTTTGCCACCCGGCTTAAGCTGTTCATATATGGCCTTATTGCCGAAAAATCCCGAAAAGGGGATGTCTGCCGCGAACCCTGTGGATACCTGCATGACCAAAAATCCGATGGCGATGATCATAGCTGTCATTATTCTTCTGTGCCCTAGCTTCATTTTAACCTCCTCGATGTTTAGTAAAATATTTTCTTATCTGTATTATTGCCGTTATTAGGCAGTATGCCTCCACAGGCTGAGAGCGCCATTTGCACTGCTTCTATATCTCCGTTACCTGTCTGAGTTGATTGTAGAGTGAATACCACGGTGATAATCGGGTGTCTATATAAATTAAGCATGCGGTCTCTCTCTCCTCCGGGTTGAAAGTCTCCCCAATTGACTTCAAATACAAAGCGTGGGTTCGGGAGGTCTGTACTGATCGATGATAACGAGTTGGAAGTGCATTGCACCAAGGCTGTTTGTCTTCGATGCTAACCCTATCCGCTCCTTCCGGTAATGTTGTTTCTGTTGTATTCTTCTGATATGCAATATTACAATGGAATATCGATAGCATGAGCGATTTTCTCAGAAAAATCTCATCCAGATAATCAAATTTGACTCAACTAAATTTTCTACATCTAATCGCACATTAATACGGTTCATCGTCAAAAATTAGTCTTTGGAATTATTCATTGACATTCAAGCATACTCTTCTTATATTTTAACTAAGATATGTATTATCTTGTTCTACTTAAGATCGGATACAATGATTACGTGCCATCCTCTGAGCCAATTCTAGAAATCTAAAGGGTTAACCACGACTAACAAGGAGACTTTATGAACAATACTGATGAGAAGCTTATGAAGCAGGGTCGCATGCGTGTCCGTTGGGGGATATCTCGGCAGAAGGAAGCAAATGCCGCAGTCAAGGAGCTCCATCAAGCCATAGAGACATCGAATCCTGATCTCCTTATCTTTTTTTGCTCCTCTCAATACAACAAGACAGAGTTGTCGAAGGCATTGGTGTCTCATTTCCAGTGTGCCATCGTTGGGTGTACAACAGCTGGCGAGATTTCTCCAGCCGGATACCAGAAAGAAGGAATCGTCGCGGTGGCTCTGACATCCCCCGAGTTGAAGATTCACGTGCGTCTCCTGTATCCTCTGTCCCAATGGAAAGCATCTGATTTTTTAACCTTTGGACTTGATCTGAAAAAAAATCTCTCTTCTAGAACCTCCTTCGGTAAGAACCTTGTGTTCGGACTGCTCCTAATTGATGGACTGTCAAAGCTTGAAGACGAGGTAATAGCCGCACTTTTTACCAACCTTGATGGGATCCCAATCATAGGAGGATCCGCAGGAGACGATCTTAGCTTCCAAGAGACGTTCGTTTACGCCGATTGTGGTTTTCAGAAGGATGCTGCTGTTATTCTCTTATTTGAAACATCTTTGCCCTTTCTAACATTCAAGACCCAACATTTCACATCAACAGACAAAAAAATTATTGTGACGGCAGCTGACAGCAAGAATCGTATAATCCATGAAATAAACGGTCATCCTGCTGCAATCGAATACGCAAGGGTCCTTGGACTCCGGGTCGATGAACTCAGCCCGGAAATTTTTTCTGAAAATCCATTAATGTTCCGGATAGGCGGAGATTATTACGTTCGCTCAATTCAAAAGGTTAATACCGACATGAGCCTAAGTCTGTATTGTGCCATAGAAGAAGGGCTTGTCCTGACCATTGGCAAGGGATCAGATATAACAGGTAATCTAAGGCAGCTGATTCAAGACTTACAGAAAGAGTCCAGTGGAAATCATCTTGCCATTTTCTGTGACTGCATCCTCAGAAAGCTCGAAGTAACAAACAAATCCCTAACGGAAGAATTCGATTCTATCATTTCCGGCCTTACCGTTGTCGGGTTCAACACATATGGTGAGCAGTTTAATTCCATCCATGTCAATCAAACCCTCACGGGAGTTATTATTTATGAATGACGAAAAGTTGCAGAAAAACCATACTCCGGAAATCATCGATACTTTCCAGAAGCAGATAGATGAACTGGAACGAGAACTTGCCGCCCGTGACAAGATCGTATCGACGCTTATGAAAAGGGTTGAACGTAGCGTTGAAACAGCGGGAAGTGCCTTTTCTTTGTTTGAGCGTAATATTCTCCTTGAAGATATTGTGGAAAAGCGAACACAGGAGCTAAATACGGTCATCGAACAACTGCATGACGCCAAGGAAGCTGCAGACACGGCCAACAGAGCTAAGAGTGAATTTTTAGCAAACATGAGCCATGAAATTCGCACACCAATGAACGGCGTTATAGGCATGATAGAGCTCTTGCTGGATACGGAACTAACTGATGAACAGAGGCGTTATGCCGAAACTGTTCGTAACAGCGGAGAGTCCCTTTTGTCGATTCTAAACGACATCCTTGACTTCTCAAAGATCGAAGCAGGCAAACTGGAATTAGAAATTCTGGATTTTGACCTCCGTGCCCTTCTCGACGATTTCGCCGCCACGCTGGCTCTGCGCGCCCATGACAAAGGGATCGAGTTCATCTGCGCCTCTGCGCCGGAAGTGCCTACCTATCTACAGGGCGACCCCGGTCGCTTGCGTCAGGTGCTGAATAACCTGGTGGGCAATGCAATCAAATTCACCCAGAAAGGTGAAATCGCCGTGAGGGCAAACCTTGTTTCGGAAGCGGATCATGATGCCTTGATCCGTTTTTCAGTAAAGGATACCGGCATCGGCATTCCGACTGAAAAGCAGGAGTCAATGTTTGAAAAGTTCACCCAGGCGGATGCCTCAACCACTCGCAAGTTTGGCGGAACCGGTTTAGGTTTGGCTATCTCAAAGCAACTTGCTGAGACGATGGGTGGCGAGATCGGCGTTCTCAGCACAGAAGGCCATGGTTCTGAGTTCTGGTTCACCGCTCGTTTTACCAAGCAGGCTGAACCAGCGCACCCCCCGAAGCCACCGGCCGAGATTCAAGGGGTACATGTTCTGGTGGTGGACGACAATGCCACGAATCGCGAGATTATTACAGCGCAACTCAGGAACTGTAATGTGCGGTCGGAAGAGGCGCTGGACGGCCCCACGGCACTACAGGCCCTCTATTTAGCCAAAGACGCCAAAGATCCCTTCCGGGTAGCCATTCTCGACATGCAGATGCCCGGCATGGACGGTATGACCTTGGCCAAGATCATCAAGAGCGACGAAAAGCTTAGTGATACCATTCTCGTGCTATGCACCTCTCTGGGGCAGCGCGGTGATGCTAAGCGCATGGCGGAGATCGGGTTCGCCGCCTATCTGACCAAGCCGGTGCGGCATTCAGAGATAATCGGCTGTTTGTCTGCCATAATAGCCGGGACCTCCGCGACCCAAGAGACACAACACATTGTCACACGCCATATGCTCCGCGAGATACGTCGGGAAGCAGTGCGCATCCTGTTGGCTGAAGACAATACCACCAACCAGGAGGTGGCCCTAGGCATCCTAAAGAAACTGGGACTAAGCGCGGAAGCCGTGGCCAACGGCGCGGAAGCCGTTAAGGCCCTCGAAACTATCCCGTACGACCTGGTGCTGATGGATATACAGATGCCCGAAATGGATGGGCTATCGGCAACCCGGATAATCCGAAATCCGGAATCCATGGTTTTAAATCATGATATTCCGATCATTGCCATGACGGCTCATGCCATGCAGGGTGACAAGGAAAAATTCCTGAATGCAGGCATGAACGACTACATTTCCAAACCGATTTCACCCAAGGATCTGTCGAACGTGCTATATAGATGGCTGCCACAAGAAACCGCAACAAGACAAAACCGAATGTCCACAAAAGATCTCAGCCGCACTAATGCTGAGTTTGCGTGGCGTTTCCCGGCGGCGGCAGGGAAGCCGGCGGCGCCGATTTTTGATAAGGAGAGCATGATAGAACGTGTGATGAACGATGAAGAATTGGCGCGTGCGATAATAGATACTTTTCTGGACGATATTCCCGTGCAAATTGAGACGCTACGGCGTTGTCTCGAAACCGGCGACATCGCAGGAACCGCGAGTCAGGCCCATACCATCAAGGGCGCCTCCGCCAACATAAGCGGTGAGCTGTTGCGAACAGTAGCTTTCGACATGGAAAAAGCGGCAAAAGCCAATGACCTGGAACAAGTCATGGCCGTCCTTCCTGAATTGGAGAATCAATTTTCTAGGTTGAAGGAAGAACTGAGCAAATTCGTTGATAACTTAAAATAGCAGTTCAAATTACAGAGGAACAATGTTCAAGGAAATTTCGATCACCCCTGTATATCCACGACATACGTCAAGGAGATGAATAACGAAACATGGTACCGGAAGACGAGGTAACGTTGTCGCCCGAATCACAGAGTTCAGCGAGCGAAGAAAAGATCAAGATACTTGTTGTTGAAGATGACCGAACTACAAAACTGCTGTATGACAAAGGACTCTTCGGTCAACTATTTGACAAAAAAATGGTCGTTTCCGGGAAAGAAGCGCTCCTGGTCTATGAAGAATGGCATCCTGCCATTATTATTCTTGACATTTATCTTCCGGAAATGACCGGGTATCTGGTATTAAAGAAAATTAGAACAGATATCAATGACAAAGAGACAACTATCGTGATGGCAACAGCGCTATCCGGCAAGGAGGATATACTATCCTGTATGAAACTGGGTATTGAAGGGTACATTGTAAAACCCTTTAAGGCAACAGAAATAGGGGAAAAGATTCTGGGCTATTATGGAAAGAAAGAACCCGAACGCGCACGTCGGGCCATGGTTCTGCTAAAGGAGATATTAAAACAATCTCAAGTTAAAGAGCGTTCCGGTAAAGACTAAAGATAAAAGAAGATACGGAAAGCTTTAATGATGGCTCTCAGAATAAGAAACAGCGGAACAAAATCAGCGGAGCAGGTGGAACTAAGGAGTATGGGCAGAAATTATTGAAGCCATCTCCAATAATACTGCGCAAGCCAACGTTCAAGTAGATGAGTAGGTTCCTGCCGGCTGTAACTTCCTGTATATGAAACTGTTTGATATGAAAGTATCACCTTTGAGACTAATCGTTATTTTCCTAGGGGCATGCATCTTCTGGTCCGCTCTGATTCTCGTATTATTTTCTTGGAATTACAGCCGCCTGTATCCCGAGACAATGGAAGTTGCCCGCTCCGCAGCCTTAGAAAGTTACATGAAAGATATAGCTTATCGGCGTTGGGCAACCATGCACGGCGGAGTGTATGTCCCGATTACACCCGCTACGCCCCCCAACCCTTATCTTGCCGATATTCCGGAACGGGACATCAGAACCCCTTCCGGCAAGAGATTAACCTTGGTTAATCCAGCTTATATGACTCGTCAGGTTCATGAAATTGGAGAACAAGCCCGCGGCATACGAGGTCATATTACAAGTCTGAAGCCCATCAAGCCCGAAAATGCTCCTGATGATTGGGAGAGAAATGCTTTGCTGGCTTTTGAAAAAGGCCGAGAAGAGGTGTACTCTGTTGCTACAATTGGCGATGAGACCTACTTTCGCTTCATGCGTCCGTTGGTCACTGATTCAGGGTGTTTGAAGTGTCATGGAGCACAAGGCTACAAAGCAGGTGATATCCGGGGTGGCATAAGCGTTTCCATTAAATGGAGTCCCTTCCGCGAAGCTATTCAGACACATCATTTTACCTATTTCTTCGGTTATGTCCTGATATGGATAGTTGGGTTGGCGGGGATTTACCTTGGTAAAAAACAGATACAGACTCATCTTAGCGAGCGCAAGCGGGCAGAGGAGGCATTGAAGGAGAGTGAACACCGGTTTCGGGAACTGTTCAGCAGGATGAGCAGTGGTGTAGCCGTATATAGGGCGGTTGATGATGGAAAGGATTTTGAGTTTGTTGATTTCAACAAGGCCGGAGAAAAGATAGAAAATATCGGCTTCGATGCCGTTATTGGCAAAAGAGTAACGGAGGTATTCCCCGGGGTAAAGGAATTTGGCCTGCTGGATGTGTTTCGGAGGGTGTGGCAGACTGGAGTCCCGGAAGAATATCCGTTATCTTTATACAAAGACGACAGAATAGAAGGCTGGCGTGAGAACTACGTATATAAATTACCATCTGGAGAAATTGTAGCTGTTTATGATGATGTTACCGAACGCAAACGGATTGAGGAAGCAGTTATCAAAGCTAAGCAAGACTGGGAAAGAACATTCGATGCTGTACCCGACCTCATTGCCATGCTCGATACGGAGTATCGTATTATACGCGTGAATAGGGCCATGTCAAACCGATTGGGCCTAACACCTGAGGAGTGTGTGGGGAAAATTTGCTATAATGCAATCCATGGGATGACAGAACCGCCGGATTTTTGCCCGCATAAGCAACTGCTGGAGGACGGGCGCGAACATACTGTAGAGGTTCAGGAAGATCGATTAGGTGGCACTTGTATCGTAAGCGTTTCTCCTCTTCACAATCAAAAAGGAAATCTCGTAGGCAGTATCCATATTGCTCGTGACATCACCGAGCGCAAGCGGGCGGAGGAATCGTTACAGCATTCATATGCCCTCCTGAAGAGTGTGGTTGAAAGCTCCAAGGATGTTGTTATTTTTGCTCTTGATGAACGGTACCGTTATATTGCTTTTAACGAGAATCACGCTTATACTATGAAGCGGATATGGGGGGTGGATATCGCCTCAGGGGTAAGCATGCTAGAATACATCAGGAACCCTGCAGATTGCATTAAGGCAAAAAACAACTTCGACCGTGCTCTGGCGGGTGAATCCTTTACGCTGATTGAAGAGTATGGAGACGCAGCCCTGGAGCGAAGATTCTATGAAGACATTTACAGCCCGATAATTGACAGAAACGGAAAAGCCATAGGACTCACTTTGTTCCTTACCGATATTACAAAACGCAAGCAGGTTGAGGAGGAAAGAGACAAGGTTATCATTGAACTCAGGCAAGCGCTTTCCAAGATAAGGACATTGAGTGGACTATTGCCCATCTGCGCATCCTGTAAAAAGATACGCAATGACGAAGGTTACTGGGAACAGATAGAAACTTACATTAGAGATCGCTCTCAAGCTGAATTCAGTCACGGTATTTGTCCGGAGTGCGCAAAAAAACTGTACCCAGAGTTATTTGAAAAGAAATAAAGGAAGTTTTTAGCCAAGCACGAACTGAATAGGAAATAAATGGCTTCGGATGCCACATTCAAACCGTATTCATTGTTTTACAAGATTCGCATTTCTAAGGACTTGTTACGTAACCGGCGCTGTATAAATTTTCTTCCGTATCACCTGAACAGTTCCGAATGAAAGCCGCAGGCTAGAGACATCACCGGCCTTCATTGACTTCAAAAAAAATAGTGATCAGGACTTCTTTTAAAAGTGTCTGTAAAGTCAATTACAGGTCGGAAGTGATTAATTCCGGGGTACAAAAAAGGCTGCCCGTCTTTGAAAGACGGACAGCCTTTTTGAATACACCCGCGAACTGCTTACCTGTCAGTCGTTCATCTGGTATTCGCCATTCAAAGCGAACACATATTTTTCCCAGATCCTGTTATACTGTGCGTCGTCGCCGACGGATTTGATCAGCATGATCTCCTTGCAGAATGCGCGCTGCTCGTCCTTTGCGTTGTGCATGCCGTAGATCTGGAGGGCAAACTTCGTGAAGTCGCGCACCATGAAATCGAATATCTGGTTGATGATGTCTCTGTCCACATTATCGATGCCCGCCTGTTCAAGGATAAGCTGACCGTATACCACGATGGAGAACATCTCGCCCAGAGGCAGTGAGAATGAGGGGTCCATGTCCTGGAGCTTGTCCGGGCCTGCCTTTTCCAGAAGCTCCCTGAAAATGGCGATCTGTTTTATAAAGACGGCCACGTTCGGCAGATCCCTGAAAGCATCAAAGGTGGAAGCAAAATCATGGAACTGAACGGAACCAAGGCCCTTTGTCGGTCCCTGGTTGAACAGGAAGAGGTCGTCCTTCGCTGAAAAATCCGGGGCGACTCTGTCGTACCCGGCAGGCTTGAAAAAGTAGTTGTTCATGAACTTGCGTATAAGCTGAATGTTCACGTGAACCGTGCCCTCCAGTTTTGAAGGTCCCCTTATGTCGCTTGACGCCATAGAGAAGTATGTGTCCTTTTCGAAACCCTTGGCCGCGATGATATCCCAGAGCAGGTTGATAACCTCCTCGGCCTGCAGGGTTACCTTCATCTTGCTTGTCGGGTTATAAAGCAGGTAACGGCGGTCCTTGTCGGACGCGTTCCGGAAGTAGTCGGTTGCCCGCCGCTGATACAGCTTCATCCCCACCAGGCGCAGCCAGGCGTCCATAAAGTTCTTCCTGACATGCGGCATGTCGGTAACCTTGAAACCATAAAGAATTCTGTTGGCTGCATGGGTGATCGATTCATAGAAGCAGTGTTCGGCAACGCCGATCGAAGCAGGGCCGATATTGAATTTTCCTATATTGACGGTGTTGAGAGCCGAATCCCAAGCATGGCTCCCGCGCGACAGGATGTCATCTTCCGTTATGGGATAGTCGTGAAGGGCAAAGTTGGAAACATATTCCTGATGGGATATGACGTTCTTCTTCAACTCATAGGCCTTGTTACGGTAGTTGGTGACGAAGAAGGTGTAATCCTCCGTGCCGTCCTTTATTTTACCCATGGTCGATACCATTTCCGCCTCATTGCCGTTGCCGATATAATATTTTTCGCCGTTGGCTTTCCATTTGCCATCGCCATCAGGCGTCAGGGTCGTCTCGCAGGAATAGATATCGGCGCCGTGGGTTCGCTCCGAAAGACCGAAGGCAAAGATGGCACCCTGCTTGAGGAGTTTTGCTGCCTTCTTTTTTGCCGTCTCGTTGGCGCTCATCCAGATGGGGCCCAGGCCCAGGATTGTCACCTGAAAACAGTACCAGTAACCGAGCCCGTAAAAAGCGAGCAGTTCGCTGTATTCGCTGTTACGTGCCGTGTCCCAGCGGCAATCCGGATCTCCGTCGGCGTATTCTTTTGGCGTGAGCAGCTTGGCGAAGATCTGTTCCTTGCCAAGGAAGTCGATAAATTCACGATACCACACCTTCTTGTTGAAGTCCTCTGTGAGTCTGGTTTTTCCCATGGCTTCAAAGAACTTGATGGTCTTGTCCATGATTGCCCTTGATCCTTCATCTGCCATGAGGCTCTTGTATTTTTTTGGCTGTATCAAAAAATTCATTGCACTTTCTCCTTTCGCAATATGTTGTTCTTGTGTTGACTATCCTTGACTATGAAAAAAGCCGAGATGCCCAACAAGCATATAGCCCTTGATGGCTCAGTTTTTATAGAGATCTTCGATCATGCCGCCGTATTTTTCGATGATGACCCGTCGCTTAAGCTTCAAGGTCTGGGTAATCATCCCGTTTTCCAGAGTAAACGGATTCTCCAGGAAGAGGAATTTTCTGGGGATCTCATAGCTGCCGTATTTGTTCTTCAGGCTGTCTACAATCCCTTTTGAAATCATCTCGCGAATATCATCGCGGGCAATCAGAACTTTCATATCCATGGGCAGGTTGTTCTTTTCCGCATATCTTTCCAGGGCAAAGAAGTCCGGAACGATGATGCAGACTGTGTATTCCCGGCCGGCGCCATGTATCATGGCGCTTTGGACATAATGGTTGAGGCAGATATCCTCTTCGAGTGCCGCGGGGAAAACATACTTGCCGTTTTCCAGTTTGAACTGCTCCTTTATACGACCGGTAATCCAAAGAAATCCATCCTTGTCGATACGCCCCCGATCGCCCGTTCTGACACCGCCGTCCGGTGTTATAATCTCTTGCGTCGCTTCCGGCTTATTGTGGTAACCTTTCATTACATTGGGGCCGTAGACAATGATTTCCCCGTCCTGCGCGTCCGGCCCTACGATGGACTTGTCGATGACAACGCGCACCTTGTCCATGGCTTTGCCCACGCTGCCGATCCGATAGCTGGAAGGACAATTGGCGGTTATGCCCGGCGACGTTTCAGTCATACCGTAGACATCGTAGAGGGGAATTCCGATATCGAAGAAGAACTTGGAGATTTCAGGATTCATTGCTGCGCTGCCAGTTACGGCGCCCCTCAGCCGGCCGCCAAAAAGATCACGCACCTTTTGGAAAACCAACTTGTTGATGATGTTAAACGTGAGATCCGCCTTAAAGCTGGACTCGCCCTGCTCGGCAAGCTGCCGCCTTTCCTTTGCCGCCCTGACGCCGGCATCGAAAAGGGTCTTCTTGAAACCGCCGGCATCGTTGACCTTCGTGACTATGGTGTCGTAAACCTTGTTGAAGACCCGCGGGACGGCGATGAGGAAAGTAGGTTTAATTTTCGCCATATCCTCGACGATGGTTTGAGTACTTTGCAGAAACCCCAGAGATCCGCCCACAGCGGTAAATGTGTGCAGTTCACCCAGACCATAGCAATGTGCCCACGGCAGAAGCGATACCGTCCTGTCTTCCGGACAAAATTCAGGATAGGCGACGGCACGGGCATGGTGGTTGCTGGTCCAGTTGGCGTGTGTCAGCAGGACGCCCTTAGGATCCCCCGTCGTGCCGGATGTGTACACCAGAACGGCCACTTCTTCCGGTTCAGGATAAATGGACTTAACCGGTTTTTCCTGCCCGATCCGTTCCAATTCCGACATTGTATCTTTTCCGTTTCCCTGCAGCAGGAAGATCTGTTTCAATGTGGGGATTCGCTTTGGAAAATCTTTCACTGCTTCAAATATTTCAGGCTTCGAGACAAAAAGTATCTTCGCGGCGCTGTCCTTGATGATATATTCCCATACATGGGCCAACTCCGCCTCGTACATGGGAACATAGAAAGCCCCAATGCCGGCTGTGGCAAAATGGCCGACGGCCCAATCGACGCTGTTATTGCTTATAATACCGACAGCATCACCCCGCTTGATGCCGACAGCGGCCAACCCGCCCCGCAGGTTGTCGATTCTCCGGCCCATCTCACGGTATGTCACCCATTCGTATTCCCCCTGACTGTTCTTCGTTCCGAGACAGGTTCGATCTGCATACTTATTCACACTGTTTTCAAACATCTCCACCAAATTGCTCGGCTTCGTCAGTTCATATGAATCAGCCATAATAATTTTTCCTTCCTCGTGCAGATTTGAGTTCTATCCAACCATTTCTCAAAGTCACGGTCGTGTTTATTCCGGTGTTTATAATTCTTTCATTCACCCATGCTGCGGAACCCGCTCATGCATATTAATGCCAGTTCCATGCTTCCTCAATCCACACCGGGTCAGTTGCCGGTATTTTTTGATCATCCGCGATAAGATTCCTATTTGCTGCGCTGTGGACGTTTTTCGGTAGTGGTTTTCGGCCGGATCGTCCTGCCGCCGACTTTGGGACTGCGTTGTCCCAGGGCATTGTCGATCACATTCCGGCCCATCTCCAGCATGGTTTTGATGACCGTGTTTTTATTTACATCCCGGATGACGCCGACACATATCAGGCTTGCATAACCGTAAACAAAAATGGCCAACTTGTGCACAACATCCTGACGATCGTCCTTCGACAACTGCGAGGCGAGATCATCCTTGTCCAGATGGCTGGATACCGTCCTCTTCAAATTTTCAAACATGCCGGCGGCGATTGCGGTATCCATGAACATGGAACGGAAAAGAACGGGGTTTTCCTGCGCAAAAAGGACTATGCCGGTCCCCATGCTCAAAAAGACACTTTTGGTGTAGGGCTGCAGGGCGTAACTGTTGAGCAGTTCCTCAGCTTTCCTGATGACTGCGGTTTTGAGTTCCTCCATGGAAGCAAAGGCAGTATAGACAGGCCCTGTCGATGATTTCATCTGGTCTGCAACCATCCGGGCGCTCAACTCTGCGAATCCTCGCTCTCGAGCGATTTCGAAAGCTGCGCTTACAATAGAATCTTGAGAGAAAGTAACCTTGGGCGGCATCATTCACTCCTTATGAAAGAGAAAACGTGTCATGTGTTGTCTGACAATCGTTAGATAACACATGTTATTTATCAATGCAAGACATTTTTACGTTGATTAATGACATAAAAACAGATGGAAGGATGACATGCTCAATACAGCTTTTCTTCAATGAAAGCACTTATATCTATTTTGATTTTGCAATTTTTGCTTCAGTACACTTAATGAGATTCCTGGATTTGTTTTGTGAGTGCTGAATCGGAAACCAGTTAAGCAGTAAACATGCTTTTGGCTTATTGAACAATGAACGTCAAACGTCTATATCCGATCTGGCTGGTCATGTGTGCGTAGATAGGCGCGATCATCGCGAATGCAACCGGTCACGGAGTAATCCGCGGACTGAAATACGGCCTGCTGAGAGCAATTTTAGCGCTCTGGTTTGACAGTGACGGCCTGCTGATGCAGAAGCTGGAATGCCCCCGAATTTTGAAAACATTGTTCTTTTTCCGGGTTCATCAAAAGAACTGCTCGCGTTTATTCAGCGGGATTGGGAACGTGCTGCCGGATAATGACCGGTCGTTGATTCTTTTAATCTGATCAGTTTAATCAGTTCGGGTTGTAACGTGCATATCATTGGTAAAAATATTCATGATGCTAGACCTTTCAAAGGCTTCCTGAAGTCCGCAACAATGATCCAACCGCTGTCACGCTAGCTTTTAAACCGTATTCCTCAGAAGCGGCATGCATCATTTGCTACTGACTCATCTTATGAACAACTCCACCCTGCTATTCTTGCTAATATTCTTAGTGGTTGAAATTCCTTGTTATTATCAGTAAAAGCTATTTACGTTTTCAACTAAGGAAAAGATCATTATGGTTGAAGTACAGCGACCTACTTGTGTAACTGTTATTGGGTACTGTCAATTTTTTTGTGTGAAATTTTCATAGGCCAATTCTTTAAAGAAAG
>CAZLFA010000057.1:0-27199 GCA_964558665.1 uncultured Syntrophaceae bacterium | reverse complement strand
TTTCTTTAAAGAATTGGCCTATGAAAATTTCACACAAAAAAATTGACAGTACCTAGCCATTATTCATACCACTGGCATGCCAGTGGATTATTCCTTCGATTTAGGTAAATACACCATACATTTAACGTCCAGCAAAGATCAATTATTACCCTAAATATTGAAGCAGTTAAGGGCGATTCATTTTGAGAAAGTGAGATTTTGTTAATGAAGATCATCATAAATAACATATTGAAGTCAGTTTTATTATTATTGTTTCTGTCATGCGCCGTTTGTTGTTCAACAACCGCTCAACTGACTGATGCGGCCAAAAAGGGAGACATGATCACCGTCAAAGGTTTTGTTGACAATGGCGCAGATGTTGACAAAGCAGGAAAAGGAGGTGTGACCGCTCTGGCCTACGCTGCATCAGAAGGGCACCGCGACATTATTAAACTACTGGTCGACAAAGGTGCGGACGTTGACCTGGCATTGGAGAGTTGTCCAAGATTTAAACAACCCTATCAAGCAAGATGTAAGAAATTGCTTTCGGAATACAAAGCTGAAAAAAATCAGTTACAGCCAACAAAACCAGTAGCTATTGAGGCGTCACGGGAGGCCGTCAAGGGTATCAAATCGGATGTAGATGAGCTTCCTACACTAAATACCAAACTGAATAAGAATGCCTATGCCATTGTTATCGGCATTGAATATTATCGGCAGAAACTTCCCAAGGCAGATTATGCCGTAGACGATGCGAACATCATCACGGCGTATTTGACAAAGACCATGGGCTATCCCGAAGAGAATGTGATTACACTTCTGAACGATAGAGCATTGAAGAGTGACATGGAAAAATATTTCGATCGCTGGCTTAGTAATAATGTGGAAGAAAATGGCCGAGTATTTATCTACTATTCTGGGCACGGTGCCCCGAATACCAAAACTGGCGATGCCTATCTGGTGCCCTATGACGGCGATCCAGCCTTTATCACTGAAACAGGTTATCCGGTTGCTCGCCTCTATGAATCGCTCTCCAAATTAAAGGCCAAAGAAATCATTGTTGTCATTGATTCCTGTTTTTCCGGCGGCGGTGGTCGATCTGTTCTGGCGAAGGGTGCCAAACCTCTAGTTATGGCAATAAATATGCCCACCTCACGAAAAAACATGACTGTTCTAACCGCATCATCCGGTGATCAGATCAGTTCAGCATACGAAGAAAAAGGCCACGGTCTTTTCACTTACTTTATGCTCAAAGGAATAAAGGATGAAAACATGATTCAGCCGGATGGTTCCATAAAAATGGAAGACTTGTTTGCCTATGTAAAACCACAGGTCGAGCGCATTGCGCGAAAGCAATTTAACAACGAACAGACACCGCAGTTGATTGTACCCAAGAAGAATTAAGAGGTGCCCATGAATAAATTATTTCTATTAATTGCTATTCTGCTAATGCCCCTCATTGCTTATGCTGAAAAACCCGTCTGGGTCACGGCAGAAGGTGAATCATACCAAGGTGAGATGGATACTTTAAAAGAAGTAAAAACAAGAGCTAAACGGGATGCCCAAAGCAAGGCCGTGGAAATAGCGGTGGGGACTTTCATAAAATCTCATACTTTGGTTTCCAACAGTCAAGTGGCCGAAGACTTGATTTATGCCGCAGTCAGAGGGAAAATTACGAGAGAAAAAATCATTACTTCTGATTGGGATGCGAAGGAGAGAAATCTGTATAAAGTAAAGATTAAAGCCCTTGTTGAACCGATCTATCTGGAAAAAGGGGAAGGTCTTGCCGTCAAGATCCATCTTTCCAAAACAGATTTAAAAGAAGGGGAGGCTGTTCAGATTTTTTACCAGGTTAATCAGGATTCTTATGTTTACGTCTTCTCCATTGCGGCCGATGGCTCTGTTACATTACTGCTGCCTAATGCAAATGTACCAGACCATTTTATTAAAGCTGGAAAAGCACATAAATTCCCTCCCGATGACAGCCCTGTTAATTTGAAAGCCATGTTCCTTCCAGACCACAAAGGAGACTCTGCGGATGAGAGAATTAAGGTCATTGCTACCCGGAAAAAGGAAGTTTTACTTTCCCTTGGTTTTAAAGAAGGAATTTTTCAGATATATGACGCTAAATCAACGGGGATGATTAGTGATCTTGTGAGAAGGCTTAATCAAATAGAACCCACAGATTGGGCAGAAGCTACATTAACATATACTCTCAGCAGATAATCATTTCCACAAAAGAAACCTCACTCTTTCATTTAGTATTCATTGTTTTTCCGGATATACAATCCTAAGGAGTTGTAGGTGCACACAGCAACCGGTACTATATGCATTTCATCCTGTGTTACCTAAACAGTTCGGGTTGAAATCTGCTGTACAATCAAACCGGCTTCAAATCTCAACTTCAATAAAAAATGATCATCAGTGATGGTGTTCCAAATGATGGCAAGTGTTGGCCTGGAATGAAAAATCATCTGGTGATTATGGATGTTTTTCAACCCCGGAGTGCAAATAGACATTTGTTTTATTTCGTTTCCTGAAAAACTCAAACTGGGATTATTCCTAAGATTCAGAACCGGAGGGCATTTGAGATTCCAGTTCTGCGGCCAGGTCGTTCCACCGCTCATAAAGAGGTGCCAGCTCCTGTTCGATGGACTTGAGTTCCAGATTGAGTAACTTGATCTTCTCCGGATTGCGCAGGACATCGGGGACACACAGCAGGTTTTCATTTTCGGACTTTTTTGATTCCAGCGTAGCTATCCGTTCCTCCAACCCGCTCAGTTCTTTTTCGATGGCCCGTCTTATCCGCGAAAGACGGTTTCTTTCCTCCGCCTCCAGACGTTTGTCCTCTCTGCTTTTATATGGGCCCTGTTTTTTTTCTGTCTGGTTTGCATCGGTGTTCTGCATGTCCGGAATCGTCTGTGCCTCTTCCAGCGCAGCCCGCTTTTCAATGAAGTAGGAGTAGTTTCCCGGGTAGTTGAAAATTTGTCCGTCTCTGATTTCGATGACACGGTGCACAAGCCTGTCCAGAAAATATCTGTCGTGGGAAACAAGCAGCAGCGTCCCCTGGTAACCGAGCAGGGCATACTGAAAAATATCCTTGGTGCGGATATCGAGGTGATTGGTGGGTTCGTCGAGGATGAGGAAATTTGTCTCCTGCAGCAGAATCTTGAGCAGGGCAAGGCGCGATTTCTCTCCGCCTGAGAGAACGGAAACGGGCTTATAAATGTCGTCGCCGGAAAAGAGAAAGGCGCCGAGAAGACTTCTCCTTTCCTGGTCGTTGGCCGTCGTTGAGACGGCGCCCACGTCATCCCAGACCGTTGTTTCATAATTCAGATTCTGAGCGCTCTCTTGCGAAAAGAAGGCCATTTGCACATTCAATCCGTATTTGACGCTGCCTGATGACGGTTCCTCAACCTGTCCCATTATTCTGGCCAGCGTGGATTTCCCTGAGCCGTTGACGCCTACAAGGGCAATCTTTTCACCGCGGTGGATTTGCAAATCGATGTTTTCAAAAACAGTCAGATCACCATAACTCTTGCCGGCACCATGGACGGCGGCAACCTCCCTGCCGCTTTTGGGGCATTCCGGAAATCTTATCCGCACCGACCTTGCCGCTTCCTGTTCATGGATGACTTCATAGCGCTCGAGCATCTTGAGTCTGCTTTGCACCTGCCTGGCCTTGGTTGCCTTATAGCGGAAGCGCTCGACGAAATCCTGGGTGCGCTTTATCTCCGCCTTCTGCAGAGCCATCTCCTTTTTCAAGGCCTCCAGCCGCCGTTCTTTCTCCTTGAGGTAGTAGGAGTAATTGCCCCGGTAGATATTGATGGAGCGGCCGGAGATCTCGGCAATCTGGGACACGATCTTATCCAGAAAAAAACGGTCATGGGCGATGGTGATGATCGTCCCCTCATAATCCTTCAGATAACTCTCCAGCCATTCCATGCTTTCGGTATCCAGGTGATTGGTAGGCTCGTCGAGCAGCATGATATCGGGGCGTGATATAAGAATAACGGAAAGGAGAATGCGCATCTTCCAGCCGCCGGAGAAATCGGAGCAGTTCTTCTCGAAATCACTTTCCCTGAATCCCATGCCCTTCAGTATCTGTTTGGCGCGTGAAGCGAATGAGTACCCGTCCCTGGCATTGTATTCCAGCGTCAGCTTCTCATAGGAATTCAGCAGATCGTTGAATTGTTCCGATGTATCTTTATGGCTCGATATCCGGCTCTCGAGATCCTTTATCTTCCGCTCCAGTTCCTCAATGCCGCTTTTTTTTCTGATGTAGTCGATAAGCGGTATCGGCTCAAGCTCTACGAGGTCCTGCGGCAGATATCCGATGGTCCTGTTCCGCCTGCCGGCAATATCCACTGATCCTGAATCCGGCTCAACCTGGCCCATGATGATCCTGAGCAGAGTCGTTTTGCCTGTTCCGTTGTCTCCGACGAGGCCGATTCTGCTCTTCTCGTTGACAGTCCAGGTAACGGCATCGAATATTTTTCTGGCGGCGAATGAGAGATTGAGGTTGTTGATGAATATCATGCAAAGGGTTCCTGTTCAGATTCCCAGGTAGGCCTTTTTTACATCCTCGTTGTCCAGAAGTGAAGATGCGCTCCCCTCCATGGTTATGCTTCCGTTCTCCATGACATAACCGCGGTGGGCAACTTTGAGGGCCATGTTGGCATTCTGTTCAACGAGAAATATGGTTGTGCCGCTTTCCGCATTTATCTTTTGAATGATGTCAAAAATCAGCTTTACCACAAGCGGTGCAAGGCCGAGGGAAGGTTCATCGAGCAGCAGCAGACGCGGTCTGGCCATCAGGGCGCGCGATATGGCAAGCATCTGCTGTTCGCCGCCGCTCAGCGTACCTCCAAACTGGCTGCGCCTTTCAGCCAGAAGAGGAAACAGGGTGAAGATGTATTCCATGTCACGTTTGATGTTCTCCTTGTCTTTCCTGAGAAAGGCCCCCATGTCGAGATTTTCCGCGACGGTAAGGCGCGGGAAAATTCTTCTGCCTTCCGGCACCTGTGAGATACCCAGGGCGACAATCTCATCGGGGGGAAGATCGTGTATGGGAGCTCCCTCAAAGATTATCTGTCCGGAGCGGGGAGGAACAATCCCGGAGATGGACATGAGCGTCGTCGTTTTTCCCGCTCCGTTGGCGCCGATAAGGGTTACAATCTCTCCCGCCGAGAGATTGACACAGATATCCTTGAGCACTTTGATGTTGCCGTAAAAGGTCTGCACATCGCGTAATTCGAGGATTGGCGCTTCATTGCGGGAATTGTCAGCCATTCAATTCTTCTCCGAGATATGCCTTTATCACTACCGGGTTTTCACGAATCTGCTGGGGACTGCCCTCGGCGATTTTTTCGCCGTAATCAAGGACGACAATATGATCGGAGAGGCTCATGACAAGTTTCATGTCATGTTCAATGAGCAGTATGGAAATCCCTTCTTCGTCCCTGATCCTTACTATGAGTTCGTCAAGCTCTTTTGTCTCTTGCGGGTTCATGCCCGCCGCCGGCTCATCGAGAAGCAGCAGGAAAGGGTCTGTCGCCATGGCTCGTGCAATTTCAAGCCTCCGCTGCGCGCCGTAAGGAAGATTCTTGGCCAGGAAATTGACGTATTCGGCGAGACCTATCTTTTCCAGTATCACATAACTCTTATCAACAATGTCCTGCTCTTCGCGTTTGGTCGGTGCATCGCGGAATATTGCGCCCAGGACTCCGGAGCCGGAGCGGCAGTGCCTGCCGATCATTACATTCTCCAATACGGTCATGTCGGGGAAAAGACGTATGTTCTGGAATGTCCTGGCGATGCCCCGTTCCGTTACCTTGTTGACCTTCAGGCGGTTTATTCGTTCCCTTTTTTTACCGGGTGGCGAGATGAAGATGTCTCCCGCGGCAGGGTTGTAGATGCCGGTAATACAGTTGAAGAAGGTCGTCTTGCCTGCGCCGTTGGGGCCGATCAGGGCAACAATCTCGTTCGGTTTCACGGCAAGATCGACATTGCCGAGCGCCCTCAACCCGCCGAAGTCCATGGTCAGCTTCCGTACATCCAGAACAGTGCTGAGATTGTCAGGCGCTTTGCTCATTATCCCTCTTGGTGAATTCGTAGGTGCGGCGGGTGCCGGTTATGATCCCCTGCGGCCGGAAGACCATCATCATTACCATGATAATCCCGAACAGAAGCATGCGGTAATCGCTGAAGGCCCTGAGGTACTCAGGTGCAAGGATGAGAATGAAGGCGCCGATTACCACTCCCAGAATCGATCCCATACCGCCAAGAACTATAATGGAAAGAATCATGGCCGATTCAAGAAAGGTGAAACTGGCCGGATTGACAAAAGTTGTCTTGGCGGCGAAGATGACGCCGGCAAGCCCCGCCCACATGGATCCCAGCGCGAAAGCGGTCAGCTTTACCCTGGTTGTGTTCACTCCCATTGCCTGGCAGGCGACTTCGTCTTCTCTAAGAGCAACCCATGCCCTGCCGATGCGTGAATTCTGGAGACGGTTGACGACAAAGACTGTAAATAAACAGAGGATGATCATCAGATAATAGAGATAAACCGTCGCCTGATGAAGGTTCATCTCCATTCCGAAAAGTCCGGGTCTGGGAATTCCGGCGATGCCGCTGGGGCCGAAGGAAAACGCATTCCAGTTTTCCAGTACCAGCCGTGTTATTTCCCCGAATCCCAGGGTAACAATCGCCAGATAGTCGCCGCGCAGACGAAGCACCGGGAAGCCGAGCAGAATGCCGAAAATGGTGGCGAAGAGCGCCCCCAGCGGAAGCGCCACCCAGAAGCCGATGCCGAAGTGATGGCTGAGAAGGGCATAGGTATAAGCGCCTACCGCATAGAATGCCACGTATCCGAGGTGAAGCAGGCCGGCTTGGCCGACAACTATGTTCAGCCCCAGCCCCAGCATCACATACATCAGCGCCGTCGTCATGATGTTGGTCTGGTACGTGGAAAAGAAGAAAGGAAATATAAGAGAAAAGACGGCAACGGCCGCCAGCGCAGGACGGTATATCCTGGCATCTTCCGTCAGTCTTTTCATCATTGGTACTGCTTCTGCGGAGTCTGCTTCCGATCTTTTTCTGAGGATATTTTTTCTGCCGATGAAAAACCGCCATAAAAAAGAGAGGAGAAAGCTTACGACCCCGATAAAAAGCATATTTCTCCATCGCCACTCTATTACCTTCTCAATGGTGTTTACGCGGATGACCATGATGGGGAAGGTCAGAAGCATAAACCAGAGCGATATGAAAAATGACTGTTTTATCTGGTCTGCTACTTTCATTTCTGAAGCTTTCATAACCGTTTCGTCACACCTTCTGAACCGTCGCCTTGCCGAGCAGTCCGGACGGCCTCAATATGAGAATAAGCACGAGCAGGGCAAACGCGAAGACGTCTTCATAATCGCTTGATATGTAGCCGGTGGCAAAACTTTCCGTCCAGCCAAGGACAAAGGCTCCCAGGACCGCGCCGGGAATGCTGCCGATTCCGCCGAGTACGGCTGCCGTGAAGGCTTTGATGCCGGCGATGAAGCCGATATAGAAGTTGATCCTGCCGATGTGAGAGGCGATCAGAACACCGCCCACCGCAGCCAGAGCAGAACCGATGATAAATGTGTTGGCGATGACCCTGTTGACGTTAACCCCCACCAGCATGGCCATGTCCCTGTCCTGAGCCGTGGCGCGCATCGCCTTTCCCATCCTTGTGAACTTGATAAGCACGGTGAGAATTATCATTATCACCGCCGTTGTGGTCAGTATCACGAACTCCGTAGAGCCGATCAGGTTCGCATAAGGCTTCATGAATTCTATTTCCGGAATAAGGTTGGGGAAGGGCAGGAAGTCTGATGTCTGAGCCAGCATGACGTAATTTTGCAGAAATATGGACATGCCGATGGCGCTGATCAGGGGCGAAAGCCTGGACGCGTTGCGTATGGGCTTGTAGGCTATCTTTTCCACGGTAAAACCGTAAGCGGCGGAGTAGAAGATGGCGACAATAGCCGCCAGCACCAGAACCGAAGCGCCGCTCATTCCCGACATGGCGAGGACGGAGGCAACAATCAGGGCGGTGAAGGCGCCGATCATGTAGATTTCACCGTGCGCGAAATTGATGAGCTCAATGATCCCGTAGACCATTGTATAGCCCAGGGCTATCAAGGCGTAGATGCTTCCTCTGGTGAGGCCGCCGAAAAACAGTTCGAGAAAATAATCCATAAATTTTCAATAACCGGTCATAAAAAAGGGCACAGCGTGCTGTGCCCTTGAATGCAGCGGATCGGTCTATTTCACCTCAACATAGACGCCTTTGTTCACCTGGTACATGGAGAAGCCGACGCCGATGGCGTCGCCGTTCTTGTCAAATTTAATCTTTCCGAGAGGCGTGTCCACTTCATGTGTCTGCAACGCCTTTGCAAGCGCGCTCATTTCCGTGGTGCCGGCCTTCTGGATCGCGTTGAGAACCGCCTGTGTGGCCGCGTAACCATTCAGGAAAAACGCTCCCGGATCGGAGTTGTATGCTTTTTTATGGGCTTCGACAGCCGCCACGGCCAGCGGATTCTTGGATGTGTCTTTGGGACCGGTGGCATAAACGCCCTCTGCATATTGTCCTGCCACTTTTATGAAAGTGATATCCTTGACGCCGTCATCGGATATGAAAATGGTCTGGAGATTCTTCTTCCGCATCTGTGTCACTATGGAAGATGCTTCCGGATGGTAACCGCCGTATATGACAGCCTCTGCGCCGGACTCTTTAATTTTCTGCACTACGGCGGAGTAATCGACTGCGCCCGGCGTGATGCCCTCGAACAGAACGACATTTGCCTTTTTAGAGTCTTCAATGAATTTCTTCGCATACTCAGCCAGTCCCTTGCCGTAATCGCCCTTGTCGTGGAGGATCGCAATTTTCGTTACTTTCAGCGTATTCAGGGCAAAATCGACCTGGAGTTTGGCCTGGGAGTCGTCGGATGCTATGGTTCTGTAGAAGTTGGGGTATTTGCCGGACTGGGTCAATTCCGGATTTGTGGCGGCTGATGATACGGCAATAATCTTGGCGTCCTTGTAAATGCCGAGAGCTGTCTTTGTCGCGCCGCTGCATACGTGACCGATGACAACCTGCGCGCCTTTGGAGATCAGCTTGCTTGCCGTGTTTGATGCTACTTCGGGCTTGCAAACGTCATCTTCAATAAGGAGTTCCACCTGCTTTCCGAGTATGCCGCCTTTGGCGTTGATCTCTTTAACCGCAAGCTCCGCTGCCTTTACAGTGGGCAGGCCGTATGAGGCCAGATCGCCGCTGTGCGCCCCCGCTACGCCGATCTTGATTTTATCGGACTGTTTGTCGGCGCATGAGAGAAGAAATATGCAGGATATTATTAAAGCCGCAACAATAATACATGATTTAAAAGAAGTTATTCTTGACATTATGGAATCCTCCCTTGCCGTTGGTTGATGTTACATGGCATGAATATAAAGATAGACCCTACTACTTTAAAATCAGGCATGGGTCAAGATGCAAATAATGATAAGAAATTTCACAAAATCAATAAACCAGGATTACGCAATAGAACGTATGGGCACTTGGATAAGTGAATATTATCCTGGTCAAAGGGGTTTTCATGCGGCGAATCAAATATTTTTCTTGGGAAAAATATTCTGAGCCGCGGGAAGCCTCTTTGACCGGGATGTTAAAGGGTATTACTTTTTTTATTTTGTAATCCGGGATAAAGTTCGAATAATATGCAAGAAGTACCCTGGTATTGGCTTTCAATCAGATGATGGCAAGGCGGCAAGGAAGATGTGTTTTATTTCTGTGTTTCAACCATAGCGTACAAAAGTGGTCAGGTAAGGATTAAATTGTGATTCATTTCAGGCACTATAATCTTCTGTCCAGTTCTTTTCTGACCGCATAGCCGATTCGCTCTTTAATGTAAGGCTTGCGCACAAAAGCTCCCGCTCCCAATTGCTGTGCCGTCTTGACACGATCCGTCTCCGCGTAACCGCTCACGATGATGGCTTTCTGGCCGGGTCTGATTTCCAGGATTTTCCTGTAGGTATCCAGGCCGTCCATGCCCGGCGTCATGATCATGTCCAACACGACAAGTTCGGGGGGGGCCTTCTCCAGATATTTGACCGCCTCCTCACCGCTCGCCACCGACTCCACCCGGTAATTAAGACTTCCGAGCATGCTCATCGCCAGTTCTCTCTGCTCCTTAATATCATCGACAACAAGTATCAACTCACCTTTTCCGGCATATTCGGAGCGCGACATTTTTTGCTCCGAATCGGCGACTTCCTCGCGCGTAGCGGGAAAGTATATACTGAAGGAGCTTCCCTTGCCTTCTTCGCTTACCACGTCAATATAACCGTTTAAGTCTTTAACCGTACCCCAGACAACGGCCAGCCCCAATCCTGTTCCGCTTCTGCCCATAACCTTGTTCGTATAGAACGGTTCGAAGATCATGCTGAGGTCCTTGGCCGATATGCCGCTGCCCGTGTCCTTCACCGTCAGCACGACATAATCCCCCTCTTTGATATCGTCGTATCCGCGAACGGGGATATCGAGATAACGATTCTCCGTTTTAATTATAACTTCGCCTTCTCCCGTTATTGCTTCCGCCGCGTTGGAAACGAGGTTCATCAAAGTCTTTATCAGGTGAACAGGCGAGCCGTTAATGTTCAGAAGATCGACCCCAAGTTCGGTGTGCATCTTCACCCCGGCATGGTATGATTTCAGTTTTTCATATTCAGGTGTTTTCAGATAGTCCGAAACAATAGAGTTAAGATTGATGATTTCCGAAACGGTTACGCCTCTTCGTGCCAGTGTCAGCAAATCCTGGATGATGGCCGCTCCTCTGACGCTTGAGCGCAGGATGTTGTCGGTATATTTTATCAGCGGGCTGTGTTCGGAAACGCTTTCAGACAGCAGTTCCGCATACCCCACCACGACGCCAAGGACATTGTTCAAATCGTGCGCCACGCCGCCGGCCAGTCTCCCAAGCCCCTCCATTTTCTCTGCACGTTTAAGACGCTCTTCCAGTTTCTGTCTCTCCGTGCTGTCTCTGATGCACTCTATAGCGGCAATGATCTCTCCCTTTGAGTCGCGGAGGACCGATGCCGTCGCCGAAAGATGCACATTTCCCCCGGGAAGTGAGGGGGTGAAGGATTCGCCGAAAATAACATCACCCATTCTCTGAATGGGCGAATATTTCTTTTCCAGTTCCGGTTCTCCACTTAGAGCGAGATCGATGAGAATCGGCCTTCTCTCTCCGTAGAAAGGAACGGCATATTCATAATCACCCTTGCCCGGCATGTCTTCTTTCTTGATGCCCGTCATCATCTCCATGGCCCGGTTCCACGCAATCACTTTTCCCGTCTTGTTTATGACAAGTGTGGCATCGGGCATGAATTCCAGGATATCGGCCAGCCTCCGCTCGCTTTCCTGAAGGGCTTCCCGTGCGCGCCGCCGTTCGGTGATGTCCTCGAATGTGGCTACGATCCTCCTGCTTTTCCCCAGTGCTTTTCCGGTTCTGGATACACTCATCCTGCAGAAGAATTCACTTCCGTCCTTGCGGACAAAAGGAGTGTCCGTTTCAAAGACGACTACCGGCTGTTTCTCCAGCGTGGAGTACAGGTTGCTCCCGTATTCCAGCCATTCTTCGTCATTGCGAAAAATAATCCGGGTGCTCTTGCCTATCAGCTCTTCCGGTTTCCATCCGAAAACATCCTCCATGGCGGCATTGGCGAAGAATATCTGCCTGTTTTCTACCCCGAAGAGGGCATGAGGGACAGAGGCAAGAATGGAACTCTCCAGTTCCTCCATTAGTCTGAGTTTCTGCTGAGCCTCCTTGAAAGCGGTTACGTCGATAATGTTTCCCAGCACAGCGCGTTTTTGCTGGTACTGGATCGGCACAACCGATTCCATAAGCCAACGGGAGGTGCCACTGCTGTCAATAACTCTGTATTCATAGGGTGCCGTCTGCTCGCCCTTGAGCATGGCAATTGCGTTTTCTCTCACCATGTCGCGATCATCAGGATGGATGTAATCAAGTATGTGGTGCCCGATCAGTTGATCCATGGAAAAACCGGAATACTTGACGGTATATTGGTTGGCAAATACTATGCGGCCATCCTGAGCAATGTATATCCCCATCTGCATGCTGTTGATGATTGAACTGGAAAGCATTTCCGCTCTTTTCAAAACGGCATCTGATCGCTCCAGGTCATCTATTTTCTGCTGTAAAAGTGATATGTGCTCACGGAGCTCCCGATTTGTCACGGAATCTTCCTGCATTTTTTCTTCCATGATTATTTGCTTTTGCGTTTTAAGAAAACCCTAATCGGCGACTGTTCAAAACCAAGTGAAAGCCGCAACTGGTTGACCAGGTATCTTTCATATGAGAAGTGAATCGCCTTCGGCTCCTTGACGAAAAAGATGAAAGTCGGGGGTTTGACGGATGCCTGGGTCATATAGCTAAAGGGATTATCCCTGTTCTGGAGCCTGGGGGGCGGCTTCTTGTCGATGAATTCGCGCGCCACTCTGTTCAGTTCTGCCGTGCTGATCCGCTTTGTGTATTGCGCATAGACCTGATCGACAAGGTCGAATACTTTCAGCACCCGCTGTCCTGAAAGGGCCGATACGAATATGATCGGCGCATAGTCCATGAATTTCAATTGATCCTTGATCTTTCTGACATATTTACCCACTGTTGAATTGTCTTTTTCAACAGCATCCCATTTGTTTACGACAATGATGGAGGCGACTCCTCTCTCAAAGGCCAATCCGGCGATCTTGGCGTCCTGTTCCGTTATGCCTTCTTCCGCGTCGATGAGGATCAGGGCGACATCGCACCGGCTCATGGTTTTTAGCGCCTGTATTACGCTGTACTTTTCCAGCAGCATGCTCACCCTGCTTTTTCTCCGGATGCCGGCCGTGTCGATCAGTACGTATTTTTTATCATCAATGGAAAATGGTGTGTCAATGGCATCCCTTGTCGTGCCGGGAAGGGGATTGACGATTGTCCTTTCAAAACCGAGAATTTTATTTATTAAGGAGGATTTGCCGGCGTTCGGTTTGCCGATGACGGCTATTCTGATTTCAGACTCGTCTCTTTCCTCCTCGTCCGGTGATGATTCAATATTCACGCAGACGTCGTCAAGCAGCTCTGCGACCCCTACTCCATGCTGGGCCGATATGGGATAAAAGGTATCGATCCCCAGTTCATAAAATTCATAAGCAAGAAGGTCATGTTTCGGTCCGTCGAGTTTGTTGACCGCATAGTAAACAGGTTTTTTTACACTTCTGAGCATTTTGGTGATTTCGATATCTGAAGGCATGAGCCCCTCGCGGCCGTCCATGAGAAATATTATAACATCGGCTTCCTCAACGGCCAGATTGGTCTGTTCCCGCATCTGCACCAGGATTTTCTCTGTTGATACAGGCTCGAAGCCGCCTGTATCAATAAGAATAAAGGCCTTGCCGCCCCAGGATGCCTCCGCATAGTTGCGGTCCCGGGTGGCACCCGGCTGGTCGATGACGATCGCCTTTTTGCGGTCGGACAGCCGGTTGAACAGAGTTGACTTGCCGACATTGGGACGGCCGATGATCGCCACTATAGCTTTTTCCTGTTTGTGATTCATAGTTGTTGTTTATTGTTTTAAATTTGAGGGAATTGTTTATAGGTTGAACCCGGGACGGTGTTGTCGATAAAATAAACAATTGCCTTATTTATCATCGCGAGCCCCCAGGGGCGCGGCGATCTCATAAGCCGCAAAAAAGATTGCTTCAGGCTTTGTCTTCGCAATGACAGACGTTGTTTCTTAATACTGGCGGAACATAACCTTTTATTCCATTATTTACAATAGCATTTGATTGCATTTATCCTTGACAAAAAAGACCTTTTGTATGAATGTGAACGGCCATTCAAAATATGAATTGTAGTTCACTTTTGCAGGTCACATCAAACCAATGGAAAAAACAAAAAGAAAAGAAAAAGAGTTCATGGCCAGAAGGCAGGAAATCATCGATGAAGCGGAGAAAATCTTCGCCTCCAAAGGATTTCACAATACGTCCGTGGCTGAGATTGCTCATGCTGCGGGTTTTGCCGTCGGCACTTTGTATCAGTTTTTCGAGAGCAAGGAAAAGCTTTATGAGACGATGGTGAATGAAAAACTCGATATGATGTATTCGGGGATCAGAGAAGCCGTAGATAATGCCGATGGTATGACCGCAAAGGTAGAGGCGCTCGTCGGATCACACTTCAGTTTCGTAGAAAACAATACAGAATACTGCAATCTTTTTATCCGCGGAGACAGTATAACTTTCTCTGAAGCAAGTGCAGGGCTCAGAAAAAGAATGATAAGTAATCACCTGAGCCATCTGGCATTCATTGAAAGTTTTATCAAAGAAGGGGTGAAGGAGCGGATGTTGAAGACCGAAGAACCGGGGATTATGGCAGTGGCTTTAATCGGGATTGTACGGTCATTCATAATAAACTGGATGTTGTCTGCAAAGAAGGAATCGTTGGGCGATAAAACCGATAAGGTCGTAAACATTTTTTTTAACGGGGTTATAAAAAAATGATGCGAGATAAATCAAGCAAGGCAAGAATAAAAAGAACGGGATACCTAAACCGGCTTTATGAAGTGATAACTCTGTTCCTTATTGTCTTTTGCATATTTGTCAAAGCCGCAGATGTTGCTTGTGCTCAGGAATACGGACTTAATGATCTCTATCGCCTTGCCCTGGAACAGGCGGAAAAAATCAGGATATCCGAGGAGAATGTTGTTATTGCCGAGACAAACAAGGATAAAGCCATGTCTTTGTTGATGCCGAAGCTCTCGGCATTTGGAGGCTACACACGTTATACTCAAAACAAATATGGCGACAGTTCCACGCTGGCTCCAGGTGTTACGCTTCCCGGGTCGCTTATACAACCCAACTGGGTGCAGTCGGGCGGAGTGCGGCTGGATCAGAGTTTTTCGCTGTCCGGCAGGGAGATCACCGCTTTTAACATGGCCAGGGAAAATATTACCAGGAGTAAATACGATCTTCAGGCCTTCAGGGAAGATTATCTCATGAATGTATCTGCCGCATACTATGAAACGCTTAAGTATCATAAACTGCTTGATATTGCCGATGCCAATCTGGAGAGACTCGGCAAATATAAGATAGCGGCAGAAAGAAGACTCAAAGTCGGGGAGGTTACGAAGACGGCTGTTCTCCGCGCGCAGGGAGAATATTACGGAGCCCAGTCGGATCGACTGAAGGCCTTGAATGTTATGGAATTGAGCAAGGCAATTCTGGCCAGGATGGTCGGGCTGAAAGGTGACTTCAAACTCAAGGAGGAATTAACGGCTCAAAAACAGGAATCCTCTCTGGACGATTTCAAGAAGCAGGCGATTGAAAACCGCGCCGATCTGAAAAGCCTGGAGATTCAGAAAAATCTTACAGAAAAGCAGACCAGCTATGCAAAAGGAGCCTTCTGGCCAAGTATTTCAATAGCAGGCGTTTATACGAATGTCGATCAGGATCCGCTTACAGGCAGTGTCAACAAAGACAGCGCCTACGGAAACATATCCATAGTGTTTCCTTTTTTTGAAGGGGGATTAAGGGTCGCGGAAGTAAAAGAGGCAAGAGCCAGGGAGAGGCAGGCCCAGCTCCAGTACGAAGATCTCAAAAAGACAATTCTTGTGGAAGTTCACAACACATATCTCGATCTGGTTACACAGCAGGGAATACTCAAGTTTCAGGAAGCCCAGGTTGAATACGCGAAAGACAACTACAATGCGGTAACGAGACAGTTTGAATACGGCCTGGCCAACAGCATTGATGTGATCGATGCCAATTCTCTTCTGGTATCCGCCGAAAGAAAACTGTCGGAAGCAAGGTACAACTATGAGTTTTTTCTTGTAAGGATGAACAAGGCAACCGGCGTATTACTCAGTGCACCCAAGGAATCCAAGAGCTGACAAGGAGAAGGGAGAACATGACCAGCAGTTTACCGATTGATACCGCGGATCAGTTTAAGAAAGCGATAGGCTCCAGGGCATTAATTCTCGCCGTGGCTGTTATGTTTCTTCTCAGCTTTATGGCAGGCTGCGGCAGGGAAAAGACCGCAGAGGAAAAGGTGGTAAATGTCCGTGTCTGGACGGTGGAAAAACGTCCTCTTAAACCTTATGTTGACGTCGTCGGGTCCCTGAAGCCCTGGGAAGAGGTGATCATCAGCTCGGAGCTGGACGGCATTCTGAGAAAACTGCTGGTTGCGGAAGGCTCGCCCGTATCCAAGGGAATGGTGCTGGCGGAGATAAATGAGACGGACTACAGGCTTGACGCGGAGCGCGCCCATGCGGCCCTGAAGCAGGCACAGGCTACTTTGGAAAATATCAAGATAGAATTCCAGCGCAAGGAGACTCTTTATAAGGAAGAGCTGGTTACCAGACAACAGTACGATGATGTGGCAACACGCCAGATCGTGGCAAGGGGTGATGTTGACCGCGCCCGGGCAAGCCTTTCACTTGCCAGGGAGAAGCATCTTAAAAGCCGCCTCCAATCGCCTCTCAACGGATTCGTCAAGGAAAAGAAGGTTTCCGTGGGTGACTACCTGCGGAACGGCTCGCCTCTTATGACTGTCATCCGCATTGACCCGCTCAAGCTGACCTTCAGCGTCCCGGAAAAGGACGTGGGAAGCCTGAAGATCGGTCAGGAGGTAAACTTCAGGGTCGATTCGTTTCCCGGCCGGGAATTCAAGGGGAAGCTGAATATTATATATCCGAGTCTCGATGAGAAGACGAGAACCCTCCAGGCCGAGGCGGCCATCCCCAACAAGGACAACATCCTGAAGCCGGGGCTCTTTGCCAGATCAACCATCTACACGGGTGAAACCCGCGACATGGTTGTCGTGCCCGTGACTTCAATTCTCTATGAGAATGATCGCGTCAAGGTGTTTATTGTCCAGAACAGCCAGGCCAAAGAGCGCAATGTCAAAATCGGCAGCAAATACGGAGACTACATAGAAATAGCCGAAGGTCTGCAGGGGGGCGAACAGCTTGTGACGGTAGGCCAGAACAATCTGGCGGAGGGATCGAAAGTTAATGTGGCTCGCTAATACGTCGATCAAAAGGCCTGTCTTTGCCACGATGTTCATCATGGCCCTCGTGATTCTCGGAGTCGTCAGTTATCCCGGAATCGGCGTCGATCTGTACCCGAAGGTGGATTTCCCGATTGTCAATATTACGACGACACTCAAAGGCGCGAGTCCGGAGATTATGGATATCGACGTCACGGACAAGATCGAGGAGGCCGTCAACACCATCAACGGCGTCAAGACAATAACATCGTCAAGCTCCGAAGGCGTATCCCGGGTGACGGTCGAATTCATTCTGGAGCGCAACATTGATCTTGCCGTTCAGGACGTGCGTGAGAAAGTATCAACAGTACGAAAGAAACTTCCCAACGATATCGATGAACCGGTCATCCAGAAGGTCGATCCGGATGCCAACCCGGTTCTCTGGATGAATCTGTCGGGACCGCAGTCCGTTAGAGAATTATCCACATACGCGGACGAAATACTGAAAGATCAACTGCAGAGGATCGACGGCGTGGGCGCCCTGCAAATGCGCGGTCTCCGGTTAAGACAGGTCAGAGTCTGGCTGGACGGAGATAAGCTCAGGGCATACGAAGTTGCACCGGGCGATATCTCCCAGGCGCTTGCCCGGGAGAACATCGAATTGCCGGGCGGAAGGATCGAGAGCACCACGAAGGAATACTCGGTAAAGGTCAAGGGCGAGTTTCCGACTGTCGCCGGTTTCAATGAACTGATAGTTAAATGGCACAACGGCGCCCCCGTAAGAATCAGAGATTTGGGGCGGGCAGAGGACGGCATGGAGGAGAAGCGGTCCATTTCCCGCTTCAACGGGGTTTCAGCGATCGGTGTCGGCGTTCAGAAACAGTCGGGAACGAATACTGTGGAGGTCGTCAACAGGGTTAAAAAAGAACTTGATAAAATCCGTAAAACACTGCCGCCGGGCATGAAGATCAACATTGCGCTGGACCAGTCCACATATATTCTTCGTTCCATCAATGAAGTCCAGCATCACCTGATCCTCGGAGGCATTTTTGCCATCCTGGCTGTGTTCATCTTCCTTAGAAACATCAGGACCACGCTCATCAGCGCTGTGGCACTGCCGGTTTCCGTCATTGCCACCTTCGCTCTCCTGAAGGCCTTCGACTTCACCTTCAACAACATGACGATGCTGGCGCTCACGCTATCCGTAGGCATGCTTATCGACGATGCGATTATCGTCATAGAGAACATCTACCGTCATATCGAAGAAGGCATGGAGCCGCGCGAGGCGGCGGAATTTGCCACCGACGAGATCGGACTGGCCGTCATGGCCACGACTCTGGCGATTGTCGCCATCTTTGTTCCCGTCGCTTTCATGAAGGGAATCATCGGGAGGTTTTTCCTGCAGTTTGCCCTGACAGTCGTCTTTTCGGTTCTGGTTTCACTGCTGGTTTCCTTCACCCTGACACCGATGATGGCTTCAATATATCTGAAATCGATTCATGCTCATGAAACAAAGCCGTTATATATCGCCAGGCCGGGCAGGATAGGACGTTTTCTCTCCATGCTGCACAATTGGGGGGAATATTTCGAGCGGACTTATCAGAAAACGGAAGATCACTACAAACGTCTGCTGGCATGGTCGCTGGATCACCGCTTCAAGGTGCTGGTGGGCGCTTTTCTGCTGTTCGTATTCAGCATCCTGATGCCGGCATTATTTATGGGCAAGGAGTTCGTTCCCCCGGAGGACTGGAGTCAGTTCATCGTCAGAATGGAAGCTCCTATCGACTATTCCATCGATCAGGTCGACAATCTTTTCAAGAAAGGCGAAGAGATGGTTAAAGGCATACCGGAGGTGACGACGGTATTTTACAACCAGGGCTTCGGTCCGGGCGGAATAGGGCAGATCAACAAGGCGGCGATGTTTGTCCGTCTTGTCCCGAAAGGGGAGCGCAAAAGGAGCCAGGAGAAGATAAAGGCCGAGATCAGAAAGAAGCTCAGGGAAATACCCGGCATGAAGGGAACGGCGGAAGACATCTCGCTGATCGGCGGCGGCGTGAGGAACGTCCCCATACAGTATGTGATAAGGGGGCTTGATCTGAACGTTCTGCAGGACTACACAAAGAGGATCATGAAGGATCTGGCAAAGGTGCCGGGAGTGGTTGACCTGGACACCTCACTGGAAGCAGGCAAGCCCGAGCTCAGGATCTATGTCGACAGGGACAAGGCAGCAGATCTTGGCGTCGGCGTATCCGCCGTTGCAGAGGCCGTCAATCTCCTTATCGGCGGCGAGGTGGATGTAACAAAGTTCAAGGATGAATCCAAGGGCAGGCGCTATGACGTCAGAGTGCGTCTCGACCAGCAGTACAGAGCAGATCCGCATGATATCGGCAAAATATATGTACGGTCAAAAGATGGAAAACTAGTGGAGCTTGCCAGTGTGACGAAAATTCAGGAAGGCGGCGGACCGAGCACAATCATGCGAGTTGACAGGCAGAGGGCCATGATCATCTTTGCCGGTCTGGAAAATAAACCCCTCGGTGAGGCCATGCAGGACCTCGATGGCATTGCGGCTAAAGTGCTGACTCCCGAGTACACGGCAAAGTACAAGGGGATGGCGGAGACAATGAAGGAGTCTTTCCTGTACCTGATGTTCGCCCTTCTCCTGGGAATTGTTATGGCCTACATGATCCTGGCGGCCCAGTTCGAAAGTTACGTTCACCCGATAACGGTTCTTCTGTCCATGCCGCTTTCCTTCATCGGGGCATTCGGAGCGCTTCTTGTCACCGGCAAGACCATCAGCATCTTCAGTCTCATCGGTTTGATCCTCCTCATGGGGCTGGTTAAAAAGAACGCCATCCTTATTGTCGATTTCACGAATACACTTCGCGAGAGGGGCCTGTCGCGCAGGGACGCATTGCTACAGGCCGGTCCGGTAAGAATGAGGCCGATCATGATGACGACCTTTGCCATGATCTTCGGTATGCTGCCTGTTGCCGTCGGTCTGGGCGAGGGATCGGAAACCCGTTCGCCTATGGGCATTGCCGTTATCGGCGGTCTTCTGACATCACTGTTCCTCACTCTCGCCGTGGTGCCGGTGGCATATGACCTGTTTGACGAGTGGATTGAGAAGCACAGGGAAAAGGGAGGATTGAAAGGATCGATAAGTAATGGTATCATGTTCCTCAAATCGAAGAGAAGGAATAACGGCATCAGCCTGGAACAGGACAGGGAAGACAGCAGCTTTGTCGAAGGGAGGAAACCCGAATGAAGATGTATCTGATCGTCTATTCGAAGGCCACCGACTATGATGTCATAGGAAGGATCAAACAGGCCGGAATCCGTTGTTACACAAAGCTGGAAGAAGTAAGAGGGGAGGGGACGGAAACGGAACCCAAACTGGGGACGCATACCTGGCCGGGAGGCAATAATGTTCTGTTCGTCGGTGTCACGGATCGGGAGGTAGCTGTTATTTCTGATCTGCTCAGGGAAATGAAGAGTTCACATCCGCGCGCCGGCATCAGGGGGTTTATCTTACCATTAGAGGAAATCATTTAGTTTCCGCCCGGAAGCTAGATAATATTTTGCATTAAAAGTCCTCAAAGGCTCAGAATATTTTTTCGACGGAAGCTGTGACCATTAACCAGGCATCACCTGATGAAAAAATATTAAATTCGCCTTTGGAGAACCTTTAATGCAAAAATATATTAATGTTGCAACCATTACCTGAGCGTTTTTCAGCAGCACCAGAGGTATTAAAATGTCGAAGGAAAGAGTCACCCGCAGGCAGAAAGATGTTTCACGGCTGCTGAGGGAAAAGAAAAAAATACAGAAAGACAGTATTCGTAAAATCAAAAAGAAGCGTGATGCGTAAATCAGACACACTTTTCACTCAGGAAGATATCAGACAGATAGAGGCAGAAGGCCTTACCGTTTCACAAGCCGAGGCTCAGATGGAGTCCATAACAACGGGCGCGGATCGCATCAGGCTCAGCAGGCCGTGCACCGTCAACGACGGCATTATTGGAATTCCCGAAAAAGAAAAGGAAGAGCTGGTAAGGTTTTTCGACGAAGAGGCTGAAAAGGCCGACATCGTAAAGTTTCTGCCGGCATCGGGTGCGGCGAGCCGCATGTTCAGCGACTGGTTTCAGGCGCTGGAAAATAACGGCTTTGAATATGCCGAAGATACCGGGAAGTTTCTTGGCAACCTGGAGGCGTACGCCTTCTGGAGTGACCTGGAAAAGTGCGTAAGGCTTAATGGCGGGGATCTGCGTGATCTCATCGCCGGACGAAGAACGGGCGACATTTTGCGATATATTCTGACGCCCGATGGTCTTAATTACGGCAATCTCCCCAAGGCGCTCCTGAAGTTTCATAAGTATCCAGATTCGGATGGCCGGGATGAACCGGGGGCGTACAGCCGCACAGCACCTGAGGCGTTCAGCCGTACAGCGTTAGACGAGCACCTCGTCGAAGCAGCCCTCTACGCCCGGGGCAAATCCAATGTCAGCAGAATCCATATAACGGTTTCCGCAGAACATGAAAGCGCCGTTGCGGATTATCTTGAAAAAGTACTGCCCGCGTATGAACTCAGATATGATGTCAAATATGACCTTGAACTTTCCATCCAGTCGTCATCAACAAATACGATTGCTCTCGGCGGAGAGAACTGTCCGCTGCGCGACGAAAACGGAAAGCTTGTTTTCAGGCCCGGCGGCCATGGATCGCTCCTGAAGAACCTGAACTCCATCAAAGGGGATATTATAATTATTAAAAACATCGACAATATCCTTCCCGAGATGATGAATGGTTCGTCAATTATGCACAAGAAGGCCCTGGCCGGTTTTTTTATCCGTCTCAGGAACAGGATATTCGAATACTTGAGGCTCATAGACGAAAAGCGGATATCGGGCGCTTTTCTGCAGGAGGCAGAATCCTTCTGCAGAGACGATCTGCATATCGGAATGCCTGCCGGTTTTAAGAACCTGAATATGGAGAAGAAGGCGGAGAAGCTGTTCAATTCCATGAACAGGCCGTTAAGGGTATGCGGCATGGTGAAGAATGAAGGAGAGCCGGGCGGGGGGCCTTTCTGGGTGGAGGAAAGCAGCGGCATGACCTCCATGCAAATCGTCGAAGGGTTTCAGATCGACCAATCCTCGGAGGAACAGATGAGCATATGGCGTTCATCATCTCACTTCAACCCGGTCGATCTCGTCTGCGGCATCGTTGATTACCGGGGGCGGAAATTCGACCTGGACGATTTTGTGAACAGGAAGGCCTTTTGCGTTTCACAGAAGACGGAGAAGGGCAGGGTGATAAAGGCCCTGGAACTTCCCGGTCTCTGGAACGGATCTATGGCGCACTGGAATACGGTCTTTGTAGAAGTTCCTCTGGAGACTTTCAACCCTGTGAAGACGGTTTACGATCTCCTGCGCCCGCAACATCTGCCTTCATGAAAATTCAGAGGATGGAGCCATGAATAGAAAACCTGTACTGTGCGTTCTCCTGCTCATCGTTTTGGCGTATCTTCTTTATTCGGGGCTTCATCCCTACGACAGACTGACCTGGTTTCTGGAAGTCCTGCCCGTTCTCATCAGCATTCCCCTGCTTATTGCAACGTTCAGATCGTATCCTTTGACGACTTTGATGTACGTCCTCATCTTCTTCCATTTTCTCATCCTCATTTTGGGAGGAGAATACACCTACGCCAGAGTGCCCCTGGGGTTCTGGCTTCAGGAGAAGTTAGGGTTCATGAGGAATCATTATGACAGAATCGGCCATTTCGCCCAGGGGTTCGTGCCTGCCGTCCTCGCCCGGGAGATACTTATTCGCGGGGGATATGTAATGGGAAAAAGAATGCTGGCTTTCATCGTTGTCTGCATATGCCTGGCGGCAAGCGCCGCTTATGAGCTGCTGGAATGGCTGTCTGCAGTGATACTGGGGCAGGGAGCTGAACAGTTCCTGGGCACGCAGGGCGACGAATGGGACTCGCAGTGGGATATGTTCATGGCGCTGATCGGCGCTGCATCCGCCCTGCTGATTTTTTCAAGATATCATGACCGCCAGATTTCAAGTTTGCAGAGACAGACCGGCATGGTTTCCTTGAAGGATAAAGAGCAATAACGTAACGCCGGTGAAAAATGAACAGGATCATCGTACAGATATATGAAATAGAGACGCCGGGAGAAGCCGGGCAGCTGGTTGAGGTCGGCGCTGATCACATCGGGAGCGTTATACCTTATCGGGATGAATGGCTGTCGCCAGTTGTGCTGGAAACAGTGAACTTTGTAAAGAATGCGGGCAGGCAAAGCAGCCTGATACCGCTTGCAGGTGATCGGGAGGCGATAATGAAGGCGCTTGATTATTACCGTCCGGACATCGTCCATTTCTGCGAAGCCATGTCGCTCTTTGCAGATGCGGATAAAAGAACCACGGAACTCGAGCGTATGATCACAAACCAGCAGGCCGTCAGGAGAACCTTCCCGAAGATGAGGATAATGCGTTCGATACCGGTGCCTCAGTCCGGTGACGGCCTTTCCCGCAATCACAATCTGGAATCCGTCCTGGAAGTTGCACGCATCCTTGAGCCATACAGCGATATATTCATGACGGACACCGTATTGAATACAGGTGCCTCAAACAGCAAGGAGTGCCAGCCCGTCAACGGATATGTCGGGATAACCGGGGAGACATGCGACTGGAATATTGCCGCGGCGCTCGTCTCGTCCTCTGCAATTCCTGTAATCCTGGCAGGGGGGATATCTCCTGAAAACGTGTTTGACGCTGTCGCCGGCGTGAAGCCTGCCGGCGTCGACAGTTGCACAAAAACGAATGCGGTCGATGATGCCGGCCGTCCCGTCAGGTTCAGGAAGGATTTGCAGAAGGTCAGGCGTCTGATCAAAGAAGCACGCCGTGCGTCAGAGGCATTGAAACGTTAAACGGTCTTGCCGCATAATTTCAGTTGAGGACATATTTCATTCCCGTGGCGATAATAAGCATCGGCAAAAATATCTGCGGTGTTTGTCGACAAAAAAAACTTTGGGGAGGAGCGACATGAAAAAAGTCATTCTTGCATTTCTTCTTATACTGTTGGCGGCAAGCCAGCTTTCAGCGGCACCGATCACTTTAATCAGGGAATATAACTATCAGGCGGGAGATGCCGACAGCAAGCTCTCAAGCCGGGCGGTTGCGCTGGAACAGGTCAAGCGGCTGCTGCTGGAAGAGATGGGAACATATCTGATCAGCAACACCATCGTCAAGGATGCACAGCTCACAAAGGATGAAATAGTAACATATACGGCAGGTGTTGTCGTCACTGTGATTCTGGAAGAGAAATGGGACGGAAAGACATATTATCTCAAGTCCAGGCTGATCGCCGATCCCGATAACGTCGCAAGATCTCTTGCTGCAATCAAAAACGATCAGGAACGCGCATCAGAGCTCGAACAGCTGCGCAGGAAATCCACGGACTCCCTGAAAGAAATCGAACGTCTCAACAGGGAACTGGCTGAGGCAAAGAAAGCTGCCGGGGCAGGAAAGACATCGGAAAGAACCATTGAGCTTCACAAAAAGTTCGACGAAAAGGCGAGTGAATTTGCTGCCCTGGAATATTTGAATCAGGGCATTACCCTGAGTTTTCAGCAAAAGCTGGAAGAAGCCGCGGAGGCCTATTCCAAGGCCATCGAACTTTCGCCGAACTGGGCAAGAGCATATGCCTTGCGCGGCACTATTTATGTGATGTTGAACGAAAACGCCAAAGCAGCCCGGGACCTTGAGCACGCAATGAAGCTTGATCCGATGCAGATGCTTGCCCTGAGTGCCCACGGCGTCAATCTGATGAAGATGGGTAAAAAGCAGGAAGGTCTTAAGGAAATACAGGAAGCAGTTGAAGCGGCTCCGAACCATGGGGGAATCAACGGTAATATGGGATGGGCTCTGATGCAGATGAACAAGCCCCGGGAGGCACTTCCATATCTCAACAAGTACATCAAGATAACCAAAGGCAAGCTTCCGCGGGCATTCTTCCTGCGTTCAAGGGCTTACAAGATGCTTGGAGAGCAGGAGAAGGCAAAAGCCGACATGGAAACGTGGAACCGGCTAAAAGGATCGTGACGGCATTGTTGCGTCATGCCGCAGACCGCTTGCAGCGGCGCTCGACTTGCGACGGTTTCAGGTAAAATTTCTATTTATAAAAATAATGAACCCGTCCCTTTTTTACTCCAAAGGAAAAGATACCTTGGAGGTCTTCTGCCGCACCTTGAAGTTGGCTAATGATGCGCGTCAGTGGCTGGAGAACCTTTCCGGTAACGTTAGTTATCAAATTAGGGATATTGTTGATCCCCGCTCCGAGAAGGTTCTGGAGTCGGCTCCGGCATCACCACAAGTGGATTTCCCGACGGAGATCGCATCCCAGCTCATCCATAACTAGATGAGAAAATCCTACGCCAACTGGACTGAGGAGATCTTACCAGTTTTGGGTAACAAGACACCGCGGCAAGCGATAAAAACGGCAAAGGGGCGCCAAGCAGTGATCGACCTTCTCAAGTCATACGAACATGGCGAAACGCGCCGCGTCAAGAACCAGGGAGGGGAGCCGTTTGATTTCGGCTTTCTATGGGAGCGTCAGGGGTTGGTGAGGGCGTAGATAACAGACAATAGTGGTATTTGTCCTCACCCAGGTTAATCAGTTCGGGTTGTAACCTGCATTACATTGAAGAAAGATTTTGATGAGGCTGGTTCTATCAAAAGCCTTCCTGTAGTCGTTGATATAGATTATTGCGTGTGTATCGAAGATCACTACTGTCCGGGTGTTTCGTCAAATAAATTTAGCTGGTTATGAAACATAGTATTTTCAGTTCTGTATGTGTAATTTGTAAGTAACTGTAATAAAGGCGTTCTTTCAAATACAGTCACGCTCAATATCTGTAAAATTGTGTAGAGACTGACCGGCAAATGAAGCTTCTTTTTCAAGATGGCTACGAGAACATAAACGGAGATGGCAATCCATATTTGCGTCTTCACGGCATTCTCCGAAGTTCCGTAAAACCTCTTGATGCGCAGATTTTGTTTTATCCATTTGAAGAAGATCTCCACTTGCCAGCGGCAACGATATAGCTTGGCTATGGTTAATGCCGGTAATGTAAAGTTGTTTGTGAGAAACACGAATGTCTGTTTGGTTTCGGCATCGTAATATTTTACGCGACGTAGTTTCTCTGGATAGTTCTTTACTTGATAGAAGCCGGTAAGCATTACCGACTGATCGCAAATCAGACCTGTTTCTCTGTCTGTTGGACGAGAATAGATTCTGCGGTATCTCAGGTTGGATTTGGCTCGTATCAGGAAGAAGACTGACATCTGGGCAAGATTGTACAGTCTGGCGTAATCGAGATAGCCACGATCCATCACATAGAAAGCGCCGGGTTCTATGGGAATAAAGTCGAGTGTGTTGACTTCGTGGAACTTGCCGTCGGAGATGTGAATAAACGTCGGGATGCTGCTGCGCAGATCCAGAAGCGTATGAAGTTTGATGGCGCTTTTTGTTTGCCGGAAGCTTGCCCATGGAAACATGGAAAGACATAGATCGATCGTTGTTGCATCGAGGGCGTAGACTGTTTCTTCCAGTTCTACAGCAAATTGCTCGTTGCTGTATAGCTTGCGCGCCCTGGCGATCAGAGAATGAGCGAGGTCGGCATAAATACGCCAGTCTCTCTGTTCGTTGGCATCGGCGATGGTAGAGCGGGAAACTCTCCCGCGGATGCCCATGTGATATAGTTTCTGGCTCTGAGAACGAAGACATGTTTCGATGTCCCGCAGGCTTTCTCTGTATGTAATCTGCGCGAATGCCATGCACAGATACTGATCGAGGCATGTGAAGCTCTTTGTTTTGTAGTCGCCTTGATAACGTTCCACGTACTGGCGAAAAGAACGTAAGGGCAGTAAATCCATTACCTGAGAGAAAACGAGTTTGCCTGTATACATAGAACATCTCCTCCTTGAGTGCTAAGGAAAGATGTTCAGAATGCTCGAAAAAATTCAAGTCGAGTACATGTTTAAAGTGCATTATTGTTATACCATTACAAATAGTTACAAAGAATGGGTCTTCTGGGTTTGTTGTGCATAAATCATGTTAATTTTGGTTCTTTGATAAA
>CAZLFA010000056.1:0-28032 GCA_964558665.1 uncultured Syntrophaceae bacterium | reverse complement strand
GCCGCCGCCGGGTGGCTCCATTGCGCCGATCACAAACTGGCCTCATTACGGCGATAACGGTTTGGCTCTATAGCACCGATCAGTAACACCTACGCTACCGTCCAGGGGATAAACGCTGACACGGCAGCCACAGCATAACGTTCCCTGGTTGTATCCCATCCACCAGGAGAAAAAAGAATGCTTTCCGACACCCCCCCCATGACCCGAGTTCACTCAATAGGGCGGCCATGGGTCCCCTCTATCCCTCCCGTATGTGTAACTCACGGTTTATGATTCGTTAAATCAAGGAATACCAGCTTATTATCTGATCACAGCGAGTATATCATTGAAGCACGATTTCAATGAGGCTGAATCCGTTAACGCCTTGATCGTATCCCTATCTGTATAATCAGCAGGTACTTCTTATCATTGACGTGTAGAAATATATCGTGTAGAAATCCAATATATTATACCTACAGGGGGGAAGTCATGAGGTACATCCGTACATTATTCGCCATCCTTTTCTTCCTTCTTTGCTCCTCCATACCATTCACTTATGCCGAAACGGAGCAGCGCATAGCCCTCGTAATAGGAAATAGCGCATACAGTTCATTCCCTCTCAAGAACCCTGTCAACGATGCCACGGACATGGCTGCCACATTAACCAAGCTGGGATTCTCTGTCACCCTCAAGAAGGACACCAATAAAAGGGATATGCTGGATGCTATCGAGGAGTTTGGTAATAACCTCAAGAAGGGAGGAGTGGGACTGTTTTACTATGCTGGCCATGGAGTCCAGTTCAGTGGCGTCAACTACCTGCTACCCATTGGTGCACGAATCAATAAGGAGAAAGATGTAGAATTTGAGGCGGTAAATGCTGGACGTATATTGGCGGAAATGGAAATCGCCAATAACGGACTCAATATAGTTATTCTGGATGCCTGCCGTGATAACCCGTTTGGTAAATCATTCCGTAGTTCATCACGAGGTCTTGCGATAGTGACGAACGCTCCTACAGGCACATTTATTTCCTACTCTACAGGAGCCGGTCAGGTAGCGAGAGATGGGGATGGAAGAAACAGTCCTTACACGTCTGCACTCATAAAATATATGCAGGAGCCGGGGGTGCCTATCAATGACGTTTTCATGAACGTAAGGCAGAAGTTAAGTAAGGATTCTGGTCAGGTTCCATGGGAACTGTCGTCATTGGTGGGGAAGTTCTATTTCCAGCCTAGTGCAGTCACACAGGCAACAGCTACTACGCCTAACGTTGACTATGAAGCGGAAAAACGAAAGATAGACGCAGAGAGGGAACGATTACGCCAAGAACAAGAACTGGAAGACCAGAGAAATGCTCTCGAAAAACAGAGGCTGGAAAAAGCGAAGGAAGGCATAGCAAAGAAAAAAGCCTTAGCCGAAGAGCAAAGGCGGCTTGATGAGGAAAGGGCACGACTGGAGGCAGGGCAGGAAACTGCAACCGTAAAAGCTCCACCCAAGCCTAAGAAGACTAGAGAAGCCAAGAAAGCGAAGTCCGCCCGCACGAAGACAGTGGCGATGTCCAAGATTCCCCAAAAGGAAGGGATAAAGGGAGGCGGAAGGTTTGTGGATAATGGTGATGGTACCGTTACGGATACGGAAACGGGACTAATGTGGGCAGTAAAAGATAATAGATCAGATATCAATTGGAAAGTTGCAAAATATTATTGCGAGAATATACGTTTGGGTGGATTCACAGATTGGAGAATGCCAACAAAGGATGAGTTGGCAAGTTTGTATGATAAATCTTTATCAGGGCATCAAGTGAGTTGCAGTACATCTTCTACTCCAAAAACACCTTATCAAATACAGCTTTCATGTTACTATGTATGGGCATCTGATATCTGGGGCACCAGTGCTGCCCATTTCAATTTAGAATCTGGCGGTTGGGATTGGCTTCCCCAATCATACAGCAATTTAACCCGTGCACTTCCTGTTCGCTCATTGAAAGAACAAAGACGGTTTATTTCCAATGGAGATGGAACAGTAACGGATACAACGACCGGCTTGATGTGGGCTGCGAAGGACAATGGGTCAGATATAAACTGGAGTGATGCAAAAGGGTACTGTGAGAATTACAGAGGTGGCGGATATACTGACTGGAGGATGCCAACACTGGATGAGCTGGAAACTCTGTATGATGATTCTTTTAAGGGATACAAGCCAAAGGATTGCCGCCCACCATGCATGGACATAAAAGTACCAAATCATATTCAGTTGTATTCCGGCTTTGTATATTCATCTGATTCAATTGAACCCAAGTATGCCTACTACTTCATATTCACCTCTGGAAAACGCGACTGGCGCTACAAGTCCTACAATGTAACTGTACGGGCACTCCCAGTGCGCAACGCCAAATAGATAATCTGGTCATCACGGAGGATGTTATTTTTACGCGGTAAATATTCTCAATTGCATAAATGCTGGCAGCAGTCATATCTCTTTTTATAGTCACGGGCACTGTTCCTGCCGAAGCAGCCAAGGAAGTTACAATGGATAAGCAGTTCATCACCTATAACGATGGCACCGTTCTGGACATAAGTACAAAGCTCATGTGGGCTGCACACGATAATGGGGAGAGCATTGCATGGCGTGATGCGAAGAGCTATTGTGAGAATTTCAAGGGAGGCGGCTATTCTGATTGGCGATTACCGACTTCAACCAAACTGGCAGGACTCTATGGCAGTGGAGCGCATAAAAGTGTCATTTCCCTGACCAGCACCTCTAAAAAAGCCCTGAATAATCAAGGCTTATTTTACTTTATTGGATTGTGTTGGACAAAAAATGGCGGAAGTGCATGGGAATCGAACCCACCTGGGAGATTATTAGTCCCCCACACCGGATTTGAAGTCCGGGAGGCCCACCAGTGACCTTGGCACTTCCGTGATAAGGAAAGATTGCTTCCGCTAGTTCATTATACCCAGCAGCTTAAGGTACGACAAAGCCAGAAAGGCAGACCCGCTCAGGAAAATAAAAACATATAACCACAGCGGAGCAAATTCATCTTTTCTGTTTTCTTTATCATCTCTCATTTGCATCTGAATATCCAGAGAATTAAAAAAGCAACATAACTGCAATCGCCGACTTCCCTGACAGGAAAAGCGTGACGTTTTGTAAACTATAAATAATCAGGTTCAATCGTCTGTGCAAGAGAATTGTCGATCAATTGTACGGTTACTATTTCCCCTGCCTTGACCAGGGTTGCATCTTCAGGCAGAACAATCAGACCGTTGGCCAGCACCATCGATTTAAGGATGCCCGATCCCTGTTCGCCCGTAATCCTTGCCAGGTATTTGCCGTTATCCAGGGTTACTACGGCCCTGACGAACTGCATAAGCCCCTCTGCTTTGTCCACATCTTCAAGCAGGGTCGCCTTTACCGTTTTTCTGAAAATGTTTCTGTGTCCCATCATCTTGAGTAAGGAGGGGCGGACGAACTGCTCGAAGGAAATCATGGAAGATACCGGATTGCCGGGTAGTCCGAAAAGGGGAACGCCTTCCATTATCCCGAATGCCAGAGGCTTGCCGGGCTTCATGGACACCCGCCAGAACAGGAGACCGTTTCCCACCTCATTGATGACATCCTTGACAAGATCGTAATCGCCGACAGAGACACCGCCGGAAGATATAATGATGTCGGCTCTCAGTGCCGCCATGAATTTTGCAATCAGGTCTTTTCTGTTGTCCCTGGCAATCCCTAAATTCATGGGAATCGCGCCGCATTCCATGACCTGCGCCGAGATGGAATAAGTGTTGCTGCTTATGCTCTGCCAGGTGGAGGGGAATTCATCTATGTCCACAAGCTCATCGCCGGTGGCGAGAATGGCGACGAGAGGCTTCTGATAAACAGAGACAAAGGTTTTTCCCACAGCCGCCATCATGCCTATCTCAGCGGCTCTGATTACCGTGCCCCTGGCAATGACCAGTTCGTGTTCGTGCACGTCTTCCCCCGCCTTGCGGATATACATGCCCGGTAATGCCTCGTTGAAAATCAGGACGTGCTTGCCGTCCTTCTTTGTGTCTTCCACGCGCATGATGGCGTTGGCGCCCTGGGGGACAAGCGCCCCGGTCATTATTCTTGTAGCTTTCCCCGCTCCCACTTTCTTTATTGGCGTACGCCCGGCCGGCACATCCTCGATAACGGACAGGGTAACCGGAGATTCAGCGGCAGCCCCCAGAGTGTCTTCAAACCTCAGGGCGTACCCGTCCATCGCTGAGTTGTCCTTCGGAGGAATGTTGCGAACGGCGAAGATATCTTCGGCAAGGACTCTGTTCAGCGTATCACAAAGATTTACCTTTTCTGTGCCGAGGGGGAAAAAGTTATCCAGAATCTGTTTGAGGGCTTCTTTAACTTTAATCATATTTAAGGGAATACGCCTTGACGGCATTATTAATGCGGAAGCAATATATCAAATGTCATGCAGTGTCAACGGTTAATGTCTCCGCGCATGTAGCTGTTTCCGGAACGTATGATACGGTTGTCTTTCTCAAGATGTTCAAGATGCTTCTTGATCAGTGCGCGCTCCCCGAATTCAAAAAATTCACGGGGTTCACGGGGCTTCCCGTAGATAAGCCATGCCGATGTTATCTCATCAAAGGTGCGTTTTCGGGATAAAAAGGAGTATACTTTTTCCTCGCGCTCACGGATGATTGCTTCATAGCGATCCCACAGGCCGCCGGGATTTACTTCAAACAGGCCGGTGTCATGACAGGCGATCCATGTTTTTGCGGGGATCTCCTTTAATCTTTTAATCGAGGCTATGGTATCATCGATGCTGGAATAAAGATCGCCGTACCAGGGGCCGAAAGAGGTCAAGTCGTAATCTCCCATGAAGAGCAGCTTTTCCTCATGAAAGAAAAAGGAGAGGTGGCCGGGAGTGTGTCCCGGAGTCGGGATGACCTCGACTGTAGAGCCTCCCAGATCGATGACTTCATTATCGAGAAGAAACCGCGCTGCAGTTCGCGGTTTGTATCTGAACTGTTTTTCTATCGCCTCGCGCCAGAATTTCCGCTGATCCTCAACGTCAATGCCGTACCAGTCCAGGAGTATACCGATATCGGTCAGAGGCGGAAGGTCTCTTTCCGAAACCCAGACGGGGAGTCCGTTAAAAAGATCGAGGTAGGTGAAATGGTCTTCATGCCAGTGAGAAAGCCAGACCATATCAACGCCGTCCTTGTCTCTCAAATCCTTTAGTTTGTCTTCACTGCATGCGGGATCGATGATAACATGGGCCCCTTCGACGTATAGTGAATGGCAGAATGGATATCTGCCCCGGTTGTCGCCGCATATGAACCGCAGACTGCCGAACTGGCGATCGCTCATGGTTGCCTTTGCCTTTCCTGATTTTGGACTCAAATATAGGAAATTGATATGATTCACGTCAAGAATTATATGCAGGGTCATATTTGCTTGACCGGGGTGATTATTTTCCATATAAGGCACGCACATTTACTCAAGACATGGAGGTTGAATATGAAGATCATACTTTTGGGGGCTCCCGGAGCCGGCAAAGGGACAGTGGCGAAATTGTTGACGGAGATAGACGGATCGGTGCAGATTTCCACCGGCGATCTGTTGCGGGCGGCTGTGAAAGAGGGACCAGCGCTGGGTAAAGAGGCCAAGGGCTTTATGGACAGAGGCGATCTGGTACCGGATTCCCTGATTATGAAGATGATGGAAGAAAGATTGCAGGTTCCCGACTGCAAGCAGGGCTTCATTCTCGACGGATTTCCCAGGACGATTCCGCAGGCAGAGGAACTGAAAAAGCTTATGGAGAATCTGAAGATCAAAATGGACTTTGTTGTGAATCTGGAAGTTCCCAAAGATGTAATCCTGGACCGTTTGACCACCCGCAGAACATGCTCCAATCCCGACTGCCAGGAAATTTACAACGTGAAGAGCAATCCTCCCGGACCGGGCGGCAAATGCAAGAAGTGCGGCAGCCCCACAATACAGCGGGATGACGAAACCGAAGAGGCGATTATGAACAGGCTGGAAACTTACAATAACAAGACGGCCCCTCTCATCGGCTTTTACACCAGGGAAGGAATGCTGAAAAACTTTGTATCTATTAGCAGCAAGGATACAGTTGAGGCAATAAAGAAAGAGTTGAAGTAGTTTCCGGCCGGTCACGGCTCTTTTTCGCCTGTCATTCCCGACACCGATCGGGAATCCAGAGTGTTGCTGGATTATCGGGTCAAGCCCGATAATGACATTTTAGTAAAGATGGATACTGTAGAGCATGATCGATTACGGGAGAGAACTGAATGCCGAACAGATGGACGTCGTGATGCAGTCCGGCGGACCTCTGCTCGTAATTGCCGGGGCCGGAAGCGGCAAGACGCGTACCCTGACTTACCGCGTGGCCAGGCTGATCGAGTCCGGCGTAAGACCGGGCAGCATAATGCTTGCCACCTTTACCAATAAGGCCGCCCGTTCCATGCTGACGAGGGTCAACTCCCTTGTGGGAATGGACGTGGCACTGTTGTGGGGCGGCACGTTTCATCATATTGCCCACCGCATTCTGCGCGAGAACAGCCACCGCATCGGATATGAAAGAAATTTTTCCATCATCGACTCTGAAGATGCGCGCCAGCTCCTCAACACAAGTGTGGCGGAGTCCGGTATCGACACTAAAGGTGAAAAATTTCCCAAGGCCGATGTCCTGGGCGGCATGATCAGCCTGGCGCTGAACACGGAAACCGGCCTGGAGGACGTTGTCCTGAGCCGTTTTCAGTATTTTTCCCACCGCATCGAAGATATTCAGCTCGCGGCATCGGTATATCGGGAACGCAAGAAATCCCTGAATATGATGGATTTCGACGATCTGCTGATAAACTGCAGAACGGTGTTGAAGGATTTCCCCGATGTCGCCGCATACTATGCAGACAAATTCCGTCATCTGCTTGTCGACGAATATCAGGACACCAATATCATTCAGGCGGATATTGTCGATTTGATTGCATCGCGAAGCAGGAACCTCATGGTGGTCGGCGACGACTCGCAGAGCATCTATTCTTTCCGCGGCGCCCATTTCGCAAATATCATGAAATTTCCGGAGAAGTATCCGGACTGCCGCATCTTCAAGCTGGAGACTAATTATCGAAGCACGCCGGAGATACTGCATCTCGCCAATCAGAGCATAATCAACAACGAAAGGCAGTTCCAGAAGAGCCTGAAGGCGGTGCGAGACAGGGGAATCAAGCCTGTCCTGGTGTCGGCAGGTTCTGTCGGCCAGCAGGCGGACTTCGTTGCGCAGCGGATAATTGAACTCAACAGGGGAGGCATTCCTCTCAATGAGATAGCCGTTCTTTATCGTGCCCATTATCACTCCATGGAGGTGCAGATGGAGATGACCAGGCGCGGTATTCCCTTTGAAATCCGGTCGGGCATACGTTTCTTCGAGCAGGCGCATATCAAGGATATAACCTCTTACATGAGAATCGTCCTCAATCCGTTTGACGAACTCGCCTGGAAGCGGATCCTGAAGCTCTACGACAGGGTAGGGAACGTAGCTGCCGAAAAAATATGGTCTTTCATTGCGAAGCAGAATTCTCCATTCGAGAGCATTCAGTCGGAAGCGTTCCTCAAAAGTGCCGCAAAGACCGCAGCGCCATCCCTTATAAAAATACAGAAGCTGTTCAGGGAGCTTGCCGAATATTCCGCTGATTCGATGCCAGGAAGCATAATCGGCCTTGTCGTGGAGAAGGACTACAACGACCGCCTGCAGGAGAAGTACACCGATTCCGTATCGCGCCTTGACGACATCAGGCAGTTGATCACGTTTGCCGGAGAGTTCGACACACTGAATGATTTTCTCAATGAGCTGGCATTGATGACAAACATGACCGAAAACGGCGATGTGCGCCAGGACAAGGCGGACGAGGACAAGGTCGTGTTAAGCACGATTCATCAGGCCAAGGGACTTGAATGGCAGGTCGTGTTTCTCATCTGGTGTTCCGAGGGAATGATGCCGCTGGCGCGGGCGCTTAAGGAGGCGGACGGCGAGGAGGAAGAACGACGCCTGTTCTACGTGGCAACTACAAGAGCCAAGGATCATCTTTACCTGAGCTATCCGCTGACGGATTATACCAGGGGAATGGGACATCTGCCGATAAGCCCGTCGCGATTTATCAGGGAGCTGACGCCGTCAGTTCTGGGAAGACAGAACAGGCCGTATGATGAGTGGATGGTCGATTCCGACGAATAACGGCTCCGTAAAAAGTCCCCCGCACCAATAGCTTCTTACAGCCATTTATCCGATTTCATCTTCTCTTCGTACTCGGCTTTGAGAGCGATCTGGGTTGCCTCGGCAATATCCTCCACGCGTTTGACCCAGTCTTCAAACTTTATATCAACCCCGAAGACTCCCACCATCTCGTCGTTGTCGTCGGTAATGGGAGCCGATACGGTGATGCAGAGGGCTCCCGTCATCTTTGATATATAGAAATTGGTAACATGAATCTTGCCGGTCTGGAGGGGACGGATAAACCATTCCCGGTCGGACTGGTCGGTGCCGATGCCGTAGTTTTCATATTTGGCTTTGTCCGCGATATTGGTGATGTTTCTGGTCGTCTTGCGTCCGTTCATATCCACAACGTAGGCGAACTGGATGGACGGATTCTCTTCTATGACCTGCAGCATGACGGGCTCCTGAAGATCCGGTTTCATGGTCTTCATGACAGGATGCTCGATGACGTGCTTGACAACCGAGACGGCGACTTCGGCTGCGCGATGCTTGATCTTCTCCAGATCGGACATGAAGAGCTCGGGAAGATACTTTCTTACAAGTTTGTCCATCTCCTCGTGAGAGATACTGGTAATGCGGCCGCCGTCGTACTGTTCGGTGATCCATTTGTGAATCTTGGAAACGCCAGGATGCTTCTTGTCCACAACGTTGTCCCCGGAAAGGCCGAGGCGCGTGTTGATCCAGAAAGAGATGCCCGCCTTTCCTGACTTATCTGTTACCATGGCTACTATGGGCCGCTTCAGTATCCTGGTCGTGTCAAAAATATTGTATATCTCTTCGCACTTGATCAGACCGTCTGCGTGGACGCCGGCCTTGGTGACGTTGAAGTCGGCGCCGACGAACGGGTAGTTGGCCGGAATCTTCATGCCGATCTCATGCTCGAAATACTGGGCTATGTCGGTGATGACCGTTGTGTCGATGCCGTTGTTGTTTCCCATCAGTCCGATGTACTCGATTATCAATCCTTCGATAGGCGGATTGCCGGTTCTTTCCCCAAGCCCCAGCAATGTTGAATTGGCGGCGCCGCATCCGTACAGCCACGCTGTTGTCGCATTGATGAGCGCTTTGTGGAAATCGTTGTGGCCGTGCCATTCGAGAAGATGACCGGGTACGCATGCATCTTCAATGAAGGCTCGCACGAGTTTGTCAACGCTGCGGGGAAGGGATGCGCCGGGGTAGGTAACGCCATAGCCCATCGTGTCGCAAAGCCTTATCTTGATGTCGATGCCGCTCTCTTCGCGGAGCTTCATAAGCTCAATGGCAAAAGGGATGCAGAAGCCGTAGATGTCGGCCCTGGTTACGTCTTCAAAATGGCAGCGCGGAATTATTCCCGCGTCGAGAATCGACTTGACGATGCCGAGATAGTCGTCGAGAGCCTTGCTCCTTGTAGAATTCAGCTTGAGGAAGATATGATAGTCGGAAACAGAGGTCAATATGCCTGTTTCCTTAAGTCCCATGTCTTTTACCAGCGGGATGTCTTCCTTTGCGGCCCTTATCCAGCCTGTGATCTCCGGATATTTGAGACCGGCCGCCTTGCATTTTTCAACGGCCTCCCTGTCTTTGTTGCTGTAGAGGAAAAACTCCGTCTGGCGGATTATTCCCTGTTCACCGCCGAGCCTGCTCATGAGTTTGTAAAGATCAAGAATCTGCTTGGCCGTGTAGGGAGGGCGGGACTGCTGTCCGTCGCGGAAGGTGGTATCCGTGATAAAAATCTCCTCCGCCGGATTGATGGGTATAATTTTATGATCAAAGTCGATTCTGCTTACCTCGTCATAAGGAAAGACGTCTTTTTGAAGGTTCGGTTCGTCTATGTCCCGCAGGTCATAGCGCCAGAACTTTGAATGGACATGATCCAGGACTTTTTTGTTCATATTCCATTTTGCCATTTTCTGATCTCCTGTATTGCTGATGATGGTTATTGCACTATTTTGAGGGACAGTTCCATCAACTGCTCAATGCTGACCGGCGATGGGGCGTCCGTAAGAAGGCACGTGGCCTTCTGGGTTTTGGGGAAAGCTATCACGTCCCTGATGGATTCAGCGCCCGTCATGATCATGATCATTCTGTCGAAGCCGAAGGCCAGACCCCCGTGAGGAGGGGTGCCGTATTCGAGGGCATCGAGCAGGAACCCGAACTTAAGGCGGGCTTCCTCTTCTGAAAGCCCTAGCGCCTTGAAGATGGCGGCCTGAGTCTTCTGATTGTGGATTCTTATGCTGCCTCCGCCGATTTCCGAGCCGTTCAGCACGAGGTCGTAAGCCCTTGCCCTCACTCGGCCGGGCTCTGTTTCAAGGTACTGAAGATCCTCAAGCGCGGGCGATGTAAAGGGGTGGTGCGTAGATACGTAACGCTTTTCGGAATCGCTGTACTCCATCAGCGGGAACTCGGTGACCCAGGCGAAAGAAAACTGTTTTGGATTGATCATGTCGAGCTTTTTCGCGAGATGAATTCTCAGGTTTCCCAGAGCGTCATGAACAACCCTGGGCGTATCCGCTACGAAGAAAATGAGATCGCCGTCTTTCGCTCCCATGGCCGCTTCTATCGCTTTTACCTCATCAGCCGACAGGAATTTGAATATCGGAGAAGTCCATCCGTCGGGATTTATCCTGGCCCATGCAAGCCCTTTGGCTCCGTAAACGGCTACGAAATCCCTGAGTTCGTCGAGATCCTTCCTGGAGAGGCGCTTTCCGTCCTCCATCTTGATGCATTTGACGACTCCGCCGGCGGCGGTCACTTCCTGGAAGAGGTTGAAGCCGGAGTTTTTCACAATATCCGTTATCTCCTGCAACTCAAGACCGAAACGGGTATCCGGGGCATCCTTGCCGAACCGGTTGATCGCCTCTTTATAGGGAATGCGCTTAAAAGGGATCTGAAGCTCGGTATCGAGGCACGCCTTGAAAACATGTGCCATAAACCCTTCCATAACGCTGATTATGTCGTCTTCGGTGATGAAGGACATTTCTATATCGATCTGCGTGAATTCGGGCTGGCGGTCCGCCCTGAGATCCTCATCACGGAAACACTTTACTATCTGGTAATAGCGGTCGAATCCCGACACCATCAAAAGCTGTTTGAATATTTGCGGCGACTGGGGAAGGGCATAGAACATGCCCTGATTGACCCTGCTCGGCACCAGATAGTCTCTTGCTCCTTCAGGGGTGCTTTTCGTCAGAAAAGGGGTTTCGACTTCGATAAAGCCGGCCTCCTGAAAATACTTCCTTGTCTCCGATGCGACGAGGCTTCTCAGGATGATGTTCTTTTGAATTTCCGGCCTCCTCAGGTCCAGATACCGGTATTTAAGGCGGACGTTTTCGGAGATGTCCGCTTCCACGTCAAGAACGAACGGCGGTGTCTTTGATTCGTTAAGAATCTCCAGTTCATCAACCAGAACCTCTATCTCACCGCTTTTCAGGGCGGGGTTTTCCATACCCTCCGGCCTGCGGCGAACTTTGCCGCTTACGGCAAGCACATACTCGCTCCTGATTCTGTGAGCTTCCTGATGGGTCTTAGGGCTTACTTCCGGGTTGAAGACGACCTGGACAAGTCCCGCTCTGTCTCTGAGATCGACAAAGATGACTCCTCCGTGGTCTCTTCTGCGGTGTGTCCATCCCATAAGGATGACAACCTTGCCAATATCTTTCGCATCTACATCACCACAGTAGTGGGTTCGCTTTTTTACAGTCATGAAATCAGACAATGCTTTCTTCTCCTTTAATAACTTTCTTGATTGAATCTATTTGATTCAGACCGACAAGGGCCTGTTTGCTTTCCTTCATGTTCCTGAGAACCGCCTGCTGGCCGGCAATCTCATTTTCACCGATAATCATCGTGAACCTGCATCCCAGCTTGTCGGCGCGTTTCATCTGGCTTTTAAGGCTTTTGCCGGTATAGTCCATATCGGATTGGATACCCTCCATGCGAAGCTGGTTGCAAAGCCTGAAGCCGATCTTCTGCGCCTCATCCCCCAGGGCGGCAATGAATATGTCCGGGTGGTTTACAAACTCCTCCTCTTTTGCGGGAAGAAGCGACACGAGCCTTTCAAAACCGACCGCAAAACCTATGCCCGGTATATCAGGCCCTCCCAGATCCTTTACGAGCCCGTCATACCTGCCTCCGCCGGCAACTGCGTTCTGAGCGCCAAGCAGGTCGGTGGTGATTTCAAAGGTCGTTTTCGTATAGTAATCGAGTCCTCTCACCATCCTGGGGTTGATGATGAAGGGAAGAGAAAAGGCCTGCAGGGAATAAAGAACCTTTTCCATATGGCCGCCGCAATCCGCGCAGATAAAGTCTCTGATGACCGGGGCATCGGCGATGATTGCCTTGCACGTTTCCACCTTGCAGTCGAAGACTCTCAGAGGATTTGTCTGCAGTCGGCGGCGGCAATCAGGGCAAAGGCCTTCTTCCCGTCCTCCGACAAAATCGGTGATTGCCTTTCTGAATGCCGGCCTGCATTCCGGGCACCCCAGAGAGTTTATCTCCACTCTCGGCTCTGCCAAGCCTGCGCTGCTCAGAAAATGGTGCAGCATCAGGATTACCTCGGCGTCGATGCGCGGGTTTTCGACCCCCAGAGCCTCGGCATTGATCTGGTGGAACTGCCGGTAACGCCCCTTCTGGGGCCTTTCACGGCGGAACATCGGGCCTATGGTATAAAGCCGGGAGACGGGATCGGCCGCGTAGAGGCTGTGCTCAATGTAGGCGCGTATAACCCCGGCGGTTGCCTCGGGGCGCAGTGTCAGATATTCATCTCCGCGATCGAGAAATGTGTACATCTCTTTTTCGACGATATCAGTGGCCTCGCCGATTCCTCTGCGGAAAAGATCGGTCTTTTCCATAATAGGTATCCTCATTTCGGTAAAACCGAATGAATTGAACACCCTGCGTGCAGTATCCTCAACAAATTGCCATTTGCCGGTTTCGCGGGGCAGGATATCTTTGAATCCCCGAACCGCGGTTATAATGTCTGCCATATTCCGTCACCTGCTGTATCGATTAAAGGGATTGCAAATAGCATATATAAACTCTGTTCGCAATAAAAAGATATAGTTGCACAGGTGGGGGGGGAAAGATTCAATCCCGGGAAAGGAAGATTTCGAAGGAAATGTCTTTCTTGTTCATTGTGAAGGTTATGGCGCCGTGTTTGTCCGTTCTCAACAGCTTCGTTCCCGTGTTTGCGTATCTGTCCAGAACGTCCGGGTGGGGAAGCCCGAAAGCGTTGTCCCGGCCGCAACTGATTACAGCAAACTCCGGCCTTACTTTCTCAAGAAATGATGCGGTGCTGGACGTATACCCGCCATGATGCGGCACCAGCATGAGGCGGCTCTTAAGGTTTTTATCGGAAGCAGCGAGATTTCCTTCTGTTTCTTCAGCGATGTCCGCGGGAAGCAGAATGGAATTATCGCCGTATGTGACCTTCAAAGCTATGGCATCGTTGTTTGTTTTCATATACTTTCTCGATGACATACCGGTTGTTTCAATGGGTTCAGGGGGATTTAGCACCCTGATAAAAACATCCCCGATGGCAATTCCCGGATGCGTTTTTACGGATACCAGGCGATGCCTGATGCTTTTGCGGCTGACCGCCGAAATCATTTTCTGCCAGGCTTCGCTTGATGATGTCTCACCGTTGGTCCATATCTCCTTCACATCGAAGTTCTCAAGGATGTATATCAGGCCGTTCAAATGATCGGGATGGGGGTGTGTAAGGACGACAACATCGATGACACCGATTTTTTCATGCCAGAGGAAAGGGGCAATGACCCTCTGTCCGATATCAAAACGATCATTGAACGAACCGCCCCCGTCCACCAGCATCGTCTTTCCTGCCGGGAACCGGAGCAGCGCGGAATTTCCCTGCCCGACGTCAATAAATGTAATACGCAAATTGTCGGAATACTTTTTTGATAAGTGAATAAGCATGCCATCGCTAATAAAAAAAACAAGGCAGCCGATCGCAGCCGCTCCCCACAGGCGTTTTTTCACTGATGCCTTGTCCTCCGGCACGGTGTCCATTCCTGAATTTGCCTTTAAATATGAGACAACCGCGATGACAAGAACGTAAAAGATGAAAATTTCCGGGATGGTTGGTGTCGTAACGAGAAATGAGGAAAAAGGAAGTGACGCAAAATAATCCACCAGTTGCAAAGAAATCTCAACCAGCCAAGAGGACAGCGTGATCAGGGCTGCCGCAAGGGATGCGGATAAAGGGACTGCTAAGATTATGGATGTGCATACGGGAATGGCGATAATTCCCAGAACAGGCACAACGGCCAGATTGGCAAGCAGCACCACCGTTGAAACACGGTTGAAATAAAAGACGGTTAAAGGCAGGGTCCCTATGGTGGCGCTGAAAGTCACAATAATAAACAGCATAAAACTCCTGTATGCCCTGAACATCAGGCCGGGTTCTTCATGTAACTCATGCGGGTGTTTTCTCAGGATGATATACGACAAAACCGGGCTGACAAAGACGATTGAAAGCACCGCTGCAAAGGAAAGCTGAAAGGAGACATCAAAAAGCGAATAAGGAGAAAAGACCAGGATGACAAAGGCCGCCAGCGCCATGGCATTGTATAGATTGCGGTCTTTATTGAAAACAAGGGCGATCATAAAGGTTATTACCATGATTGTGGCTCTGACAACCGATATGCCTGCACCGGCGATAAGGGTAAAGAGGATGATAGGCAGCACTGCCATGACGCTGGAGGTTTTAACAATGTTGAATCTAAGCATGAGATATTCGGAGGACTTCATGAAACTGCGTATGATAAAAAAAGAAAGCATTGCAATAATGCCGATGTTGAAGCCCGAAATGGCGATGATATGGGAAGTGCCGGTGCGGTTGAACTTCTCCATGATTTCATCCGGTATCTCTTTTTGATTTCCAAGGATAGATGCCTGAATAATCTTTGCCGCGGGATAAGGGGCATTCTGTTCAATCAATACCTTTAAATGCTGGCGGAAGTTTTCAATAAGGGTACGAAAATAGTTGCCCTGCGTATTCCTTATGATAATAACCCCTGAATCGTCCTTGATGAATCCACGCGCATATATGCCCTGGTGCAGGAGCCGCCGTTCAAAGTTGAAGCGTCCGGGATTGTTGAAATTGCCTGGTGTTCTGAGAGTGGTTTTAAATCGTATGTAATCACCGTAATTCAGATGCAGACTGCCCTGTATCGTAAGCAATATTTTCCCTTCCAGCGGCGCATAATCCGTCCCTTCAAAAACTCTCAGAGAAGACACAGTGACCTCGGTTCTCTCAGGCAATACTTGAGGGGCAGATGAAATTATGCCTTCATAAATCAGCTTTTCTTTTGAGTTTAAATATCTTTGAATATGAGCAGATGCGGCAAGGTGATCGTTTAAAATGCTTACATTGAGAATGCCGGCTAAAAAGAAGCCGGGCAATATACAGTATATTATACCCCCCTTCTTTTTCATGATTAACAGGAACAGGATGACGCAGAGTACGAGAATGAAAAAAGAAGCCGTCAGAAAGGCGGGTATCTGGAACCGGTCTCCGCAGAAGATTCCGATAATATATGATACAACAAGAGGCACAAGCGGGCTTCGCACGATATTCTTCCCGGAATATTTGGAATTGTAGTTGTAATTATCAGCAGGCCGCATATATTATAGAACATCATTATTGACAAAGGGAAAAAAATCTGTCCATTCAAGCTTCGATGAAATTGTCCAGGCAGGCGATATGAAGGAAGAAAACGTATATACAAAGCTGCGCTGGTTGATGGCTTCCAGAATTGCCATCATCACCTTTATCCTTGGCGTTGCATTGTTTATGCAAATCAAGGGAGACATGCTTTATTCCGAGATTCACCTGCCTCACCTGTACATCGTCATCGTTCTGACTTATATTCTTTCGGTTGTTTACTATTTCATCCAGAACTCAATCGATAACAAAGATATCGTGGTTTATATTCAGGCATTTCTGGATGTAACGCTGGTAACCGGCCTTGTTTATGCGACGGGCGGAATAAGAAGCATCTATGCCACATTTTATCCGCTGATCATCATCTATACGACCGTCTTTCTTGTAAGGCGGGGGGGGCTGATCATCGCCTCGGCAAGCAGCATAATGTACGGATTGCTGCTGAACCTGGAGTACTACGAGATTGTCACCCCGGCATATATCGTCCTGACCCCGGAATATCAATACACCGCCGGTTACGTTCTTACGCGAATCACGATCAACATCATATCTTTTTACATCATAGCAATGCTTTCCAGTGTTCTGGTTGAGCGTGAAAAGAAAACCAGGAGCCTGCTGGCGGAAAAAGAAACAGCCTTTGACCAGCTTGATATTCTTCACAGGAGCATTATCGAGTCGGTGGATGCCGGCATTATAACCGTAAATCGCAAGGGCAATATAAAGTCGTTCAACAGTGCCGCGGAACTGATAACGGGTGTTAAATTTTCCCAGGTGGAAAACAGAAACATAATGGACGTCCTGCCTGACTTTTCAGTAAACATGAAGGTCCTGGAGGAAACCGGACCCTCACAGACAAGGTTCGAGGCGACATTTAAAAAAGAAGATGAACAAATTATCCTGACGTGTTCTGTCTCTCCCTTATTTGACGGTGAGAAAAACAGGATCGGCGACATCATAATATTTCAAAATATCACCTCAATAAAACAGATGGAGGAGACAGTAGAAAAAAGCAGAAGAATGGCATTTATAGGCGAAATGGCGGCCGGTCTTGCACATGAAATGAGGAATCCGCTGGCATCGATAAGCGGATCAATTCAGTTGCTGAAAAAAATATTGCCGCTTACGGCAACGGACAGAAGGCTTATGGACATCATCCTGAGGGGAAAGGATCAACTGGAAAACTTTATGGGTGATTTTCTCGTCCTTTCCAGGCCGTCCATCGGTATCAGGGAAAAATTCAATGTTCCCGATATCATCGAAGATGTTCTTGAAACTATACGTTTAACCCCTGACTGGAATGAAGAGATAATAATAGAAAAAAACCTGTCGCCGGAAAGCACGATAAATGCAAACAAAAAAGAAATCAGACAGATCATATGGAATCTTCTTATAAATGCCGTGCATGCAATGCCGGAGGGAGGGGCTTTGCGCGTTGCGACCTCCCGTGTAAACGGAAAAAACGGAGAGCAGTTTCTTGAAATATCAGTTACCGACAACGGCTGCGGCATAAAGACAAATGACCTTTCCAGGATATTTGAACCTTTTTTTACCACAAAAGAAACGGGGACAGGTTTGGGATTGGCAGTTGTCAATAAGATTGTGGAAAGGTATAATGGAAAAATCACGATAGAAAGCGATGAAGATAAAGGCACCGTATGCAGGGTATTGCTGCCTGCAAATGAGGAAGGGTAAGGAGACATGGCAAGAATTCTGGTTGTTGACGATGATCGGGACATGAGGGAATTCCTCGATATCATGCTGACCGGCGAAGGTTATCAGGTGACGTGCATGGGAGAGCCGGAGAAAGCTCTGCAAAGGTGTAAAAAAGAATCCTATGACCTGGTTATCACGGATCTGAAGATGCCCAGAATGGACGGCATAGAGTTTTTAAGGCAGGTAAAGGACATGTCGCCTGAAACGCTTGTTATTCTGATTACGGCTTATGCCTCTGGTGAGACGGCCGTGTCCGCCATGAAAGAGGGCGCATATGATTATATAGAAAAAAATTTCGACATAGATGAGATCAGTAAAATCATCAGAGGGGCACTCGAAAAGAAAAAGGTGAGCGCTCCTGTAAGCAGGGAGTCATCGGAGGCTCAAAGTTTCGGAAATATGATCGGCAAGAGCCGCGAGATGCTGAAGGTTTATACAACAATCACGAAGGTTGCCCAGACTGCAACAAACATACTGATCCTGGGTGAAAGCGGAACGGGAAAGGAACTGGTGGCAAAGGCCATTCACGAAAACAGTCCCAGGAACAATATGCCCTTTGTCGTCATCAACTGCGGGGGCATACCCGAAAATCTTCTGGAATCTGAATTGTTCGGCCATATGAAGGGCTCTTTTACCGGGGCTCATGTCGATAAGCAGGGGCTGTTCGAGATTGCCAGAGGGGGAACGATATTTCTGGATGAAATAGGCGACCTGACGTCACTGCTTCAGGTCAAGCTTCTGAGGGTTGTGCAGGAAAAAACCTTCAGAAGAGTCGGGGGCGCGGATGACATCAAGGTGGATGTAAGAATAATTTCGGCCACCAACCAGAATCTGGAACAAAAGGTAAAAGAGGGAACTTTTCGTGAAGATCTGTTTTTCCGTTTGAATGTCATACCCATTAAGCTTCCGCCCCTGAGAAAGAGGAAAGAAGATATACCTCTGCTTGCCAGGCACTTCATTGAAAAATACTCCAGAGACTTTGCAAAGGAAGTCAAGACAATATCCTCGTATGCCATGGAGCTTCTCATGGATTACCGTTTTCCCGGAAACATACGCGAACTGGAAAACATCATTGAACGCAGCGTGGCTCTTGAAACGTCGAACATCATCCTGCCTGAGAACCTTGTATTGTCGGGAAATGACGAAACGGCAGGGTCTGCGACGGATTATGATTTGTCAAATGACGGTGTTCATCTGAACGAAGAACTGGCCAGAATAGAAAGGCAGTTCATAGAAAAGGCTCTTCAGAAGACCAAAGGCTCGAAGACAAAGGCGGCGGAACTTCTGCATGTGAGCTTTGACTCACTGCGCTACAGGATTGAAAAACTGGGCATCGAATGAAGCATTTCCATGTCGGCCCCGACATCGCGCCCTGTGGTGGTAAGATAATTGCCCACCATGAAACCGTTGGCGCCGGCGAAGAAAATCCATGACTGATAATCCCTGAGCGTAACTTCCCTGCCGCCGCAGATGATGATATCACGATCGGGATTGATAAAGCGGTAAAGCGCTATGCATTTCAGGGCCTCCATTGGGGACAGAAGAGGGCGGTCCGCCATGCGTGTGCCGGCAATCGGATTGAGGAAATTTATCGGGATGCCTTCCACCCCAAGTTCCTTGACCGTATATGCAAGTTCTATTCTCTGTTCCCAATTTTCTCCAAGACCTAAAATCCCTCCGGAGCATACCTTCATGCCTGCCGCATGCGCAATTTTTACCGTTTCTATATCGTCGTCATACTCATGAGTCGTACAGACCTGATCGAAGTAACTCCTTGCCGTCTCCAGATTGTGATGGAATATGGAGACGCCGCTCTTCTTGAGCTGTGCGGCCGTGGAAGCGGTGAGAGTACCGAGAGAACCACAAATTGTGAGATCGGTGTTTTCAGTAAGATATTCAGCCGATCTGCATACGGTGGCAATCTCTTCGGTATTGAGTTTGAATCCGCTTGTAACCATGGAATACCTGCGGGCGCCGTTTCTGTGGAGCATGGCGGCCCTTTCCAGAATATCCTTTTCTTCAACCATAGGATAGATGGCAACATCCACCTTGTGATGCGCGGATTGCGCGCAGAATGCGCAATTTTCTGAACAGCGGCCTGACTTGGCGTTTATGAGCGAACAGATAATGATACGGTCCCTGCAGTAATGCTTCTTGATTTTATATGCGCACAGAAACATCTCAAACAGGTTGTCCTCCGGTAAAGCTGCAAGTTCGCGGGCTTCGTCGTGCGACAGGGAATCCGGACCCTGCTGGATAATTTTATCTGCGAAATCAAAAATCCGTTTGTTAATCATCATGAATCATCCTTGTAAAATTTGGCGCACCCCTATCAGTTAAGGCAGTAACTGTCAACATTCATTTTTGCACCAGGTTGACAATTGCCGCACTGAATGTTAGTGGGAATTGTCTTTTCCATGAGGAGCTTATGACGAACAGAAACCGCATTCTTGATTATCTGAGAGAGAACAGCCAAAACTGGGTGTCGGGCGAAATGCTCAGCGATGAGCTTTCAATAAGCAGAGCCGCTGTCTGGGGACATATATGCAGATTGCGCGATTCAGGATATATCATTGAGGCATGCAGAAACCGGGGGTATCGTCTCAAGGATATTCCCGATTTGCTTATTGCCAGCGAAATAAGCCAGGGATTGAATACGAAGGCTTTCGGGAAAAGACAGATTGCCTGTTTCGGCGAGACCGATTCGACAAACGCCAGGGCCAAGGAACTGGCCATTCAGGCGGCTCCCGAGGGCACCGTTGTCATAGCCAACAGCCAGCTTTCCGGACGCGGGCGAAGAGGAAGAAGCTGGTTCTCTCCGTCTTTGACGGGGATCTACATGTCTCTTGTTCTCCGCCCGCACATATCCCCTTCAGAGGCGCAGAAGCTGACACTAATCACGGCCGTCGGGCTGGCGGAGGCGATTGAAACCATAGCCGGCCTGAAAACGGAGATAAAATGGCCGAACGACATTATGATAAAGGGACGTAAAGTTGCCGGTATTCTCACCGAGATCAGCACGGAGATGGATTTCGTTCACTATATCGTTATAGGCATCGGCGTCAATGTGAATACCCCGAGCGAAAGCTTTCCGGAGGATATAAGCGAAAGGGCGACATCACTTTATATCGAGAGCGGCAGACAGTATTCAAGAGTCGCTTTAATCCGGATTATCCTGGAGAGATTTGAGGATATCTACAATACGTTCAAGATCGGTGGATTCAAGAGAACGCTTAAGGAATGGATGAAGAGGGCCGATATCGTGGGACGCACAGTGGAGGTAAACGCCATGAACACGGTATATAAGGGGGAAGTAACATCCATAGATCAGGACGGAGGCCTCATCGTAAGGGATAAACGGGGGAATTGCCACCGGATAATATCTGGAGATATATCAATCAAGAAAATATAAATGGACTGGCTAATCACTCTGCCTCAATTTATCAAGGTGGGTCTATCCTTCGCGGGAATACTGGCCTTCAACCGTTTCGGCATGCCTCTGGGATATTCAATCCTGATCTTTTCGGTTGTGCTGTCGCTGTGGGCGGGTTCGGGAGTCAGAGGGCTGTACGAGCAATGCACAAGTTTCCTGAAGCCCGAGAACTATCTGCTCCCGGTAGTCATCATGCTGCTGCTGCTATTCACAGAAGCGCTCAACAGGTCGGGGCGCATGAAGTGCACGATCGACGCGCTCAAGGAATGGCTGAACAGCAAAAAAATACTCATGATCGGTCTTCCTGCACTGATAGGCCTTCTTCCCATGCCGGGCGGTGCTGTCGTGTCGGCGCCGCTTGTGGACTCTGTAGATGAAGACATGAAGCTGCCGCTCCAGCACAAGGTGGCAATCAACTACTGGTTTCGCCATGTGTGGGAATACTGGTGGCCTCTGTATCCGGGAGTCATTCTGGCCATGAGTTATTCAGGGCTGCCTGCGGCCCTGTTTTTTCTGGCCATGATGCCTTTCAGCGCCGCCATGATCGCAGGCGGTTATTTTTTTATAATACGCAACATCAAGGAAGACATTGGAGAGAATCCAAACAGGGGGAGATTTGCACTGTCGGATGTAATGGCTGCGCTTGGTCCGATAAGCGTGCTCGTTCTGTCTTCACTTGCCGGATCGGCATTGCTTCCGCTTGCCGGCATGGACGATAATCTCGCCAGCCTCCTTTCCATGTTCGGCGGTCTGATAATTGCCATGATGATGGTCTTTTGCAGCGACTTTTCATCATTCAAGCCAACGATGCAACTTTTCAGGGACAAAAACACCTGGCTTATGATGATACTTGTCATCGGCATACAGGTCTTTTCCGGAGTTCTCAAGTATCCCCTGGATGGTTCGTCAAAAACGATTGTTTCTCTGATGCGTGATGAATTCCTCCATGCGGGAATACCCATATTCAGCCTTATCATGCTGATTCCCTTCATATCGGGAGCAGTAACAGGGGTGGCATTCGGATTTGTCGGCGCCAGTTTCCCTATCGTCTTCGCTCTTACAGGCACGGATAATTCATACTGGATAGCCGCCGCCACAACGGTATGTGCATACGGATTCGGATACATGGGCATGATGCTCTCCCCCATGCATGTGTGCTTTGTTGTCACAGGCGAATATTTCCGGACGTCTCTGTATGGCGCGTACCGCTATATACTCGGCCCTACTTTTGTCATCCTTGTCACAGCCCTGGGAATGTCCGGCGTTTTCTATCTTCTCGCCCGCTGACTCATCCGGATTGCCTCATAACGAGAAAGGGAGCGTGGCTGGATGTAAAAACGGGCGGGTCCTTCGCAATTATGGGGGCTATGGCGGGATGCCTGCGGAATTCTCTGTCGAGGAAATTTCTGACGGCAGGCCTGTTCCATCCGGACGGATGGTGAAAGCCCTTGTAGAGGAAAAGATCTCCTTCATAGAAATCATAGGTTGACAGTTTTTCCGCTTCCGGGCTGAAGGCCGGGAGGTTGAACAGGGCGACATTGAGAAAACCGATCCGGTCTGCATGCTCGGCAATGAAGCTCATTGTATCTTCTGCATCTGTTGCGGATTCAGGAGGCGTTCCGAAAAGAAGATATACATAGGAGGCTATTCCGGCTTTTCTCAAACTCTTCAAAACCCTGGAAGCCGTTTCCAGTTTTATGCCCTTGCCCAATTCATCAAGGACTTTCTGGCTGCCCGATTCAAGGCCGAGCTGAAGCATAACGCATCCCGATTTCTTCAATGCAAGGCAAAAATCAGGATCTGCAAGTTCTGCAGAGATTCTTGCGAATCCATACCAGGGGACGCATGCCGGCAACCTTGCGAGAGTTGAAAGGTGCAACGGGCTCAGGGCATTATCGAGAAAATGAACAAGTGCAGGATGCATCTGCTCCCTGAGGCTGATTACTTCATCCGTAAAACGGGAGACGGGTATTGAAAGATAGTCGTTCCTCTCGGAAGTTTCCGGACAGAAGGCGCATCTGCGCCACCAGCAGCCGCTGGATGCAGAGAAAGGGATAACGGGACCGGGAGATAAATATTCTTCTGGTGCAAGACCATGAAACGAAAAGGATGAATGAATGCCCCTGGTCTTTGCACAGCCATCAAGAAAATAGCTCTCTCCGGGTCCGGCAACCATGGTATCAATTATCCTGGAGAAGGGATTATGCCAGTCCGGCCTTTTCAGCCATGAGGTGACGAGGCCGCCTCCGGCGATGATCCGCGATCCTGGACGGTGCTTCCTGAGAAACCCCATCATGGCAAAGGCGGGCAGAGCCTGGCTCAGGTAGTTGATGGAAAATCCTATGACAGAATAATCCGTATCCTCCAAAAGACCGGAAAGACGCCTGGAGAAATATGGAAAGAAGGGGCTTGATTCGTGGTCTGCAGCAGCGCAAAGCAGATCGGAGCTTTTGAGAGGAGACAGTGTTTGATCTTCATAGTTTGCCAGACCGACCGTAATATCCGCATGCGCTGTTCTGCCCAGGACTCGGTTCAGATCAGAAACGTCGCGGCGATAGCGGTCCAGGTTATCAAAGGCGTGACGGCTTCTGATGCGGGACAATGCATCTGAAGCATTCTTCACGGCGCGGCGCGTCCAGGTGTCGTTTGAGCAGACATTCCGTCCCCGGTTGTTCAGCAGGTGCAGAATGCCCTCCAGGTTGGCGTCCAGGATGCGGTGATCGATTCCATGTTGCTGCAGAGCGCTTGCAAGTCGCGCGAGCCCTGCAGGCGGTTCGCATGGGCGCACAACCGGAGGATGGATGAACAGGACAGTCCTTTTATTATTGTCTTCTGGCATTATCAGATTCTCGGTTATTTCAATCCCATTTCCTCAAACACCGGCCCATAGCTGGGATGAAACGGCGGCTGTCTCAACAAAGCAGGGAATAGAGTGGGGAAGCGAAATCCTCCAGCCTTCTGAGACCCCTCAAGGCCGGCGGCAATTTCCTGGAACCTGTCTTTGGGTATTGAGAAAATCAGTTCGTCGTCGGCGAGCAGGGCAAGCGCTCTTTCTCCCACGCCCGGAATAATTACACGGTAATCCTTCTCCTCGGATACAGTGATAAGTGAATAGATGCACGATCCCCTGCCCAGCGAGTCACTATGCACCGGTTTTCCCGTTATGTACGATTCAGCCAGAACGAGACGGTTTATTTGAGCCGAATTGCCGTACACCAGTATTACATCGGGGACAGTAGTCGCGCTTTCCAGGGGCGCAATCAGAAAACTCCTTTCCTCGTTCAAAGGCATCTTCTTCATCTGATTGAGCATGACACCTATTTCAGGAGTGGCCGCGTAGAGCGGATAGGCCATGGCTCCTTCCTTTAATAGTCTGCTCTCCGGCTTGATGCCGAAGGACTGGATGGCGATTGGGCAGTCATGATCTTCCGGTCTGAAACCGACTGTGAATCCGAATCTTCTTGCTATGGCAAACCCCTGACACAGGGTCATCCTGGTTTTAAAATGCTTCAGAGGCAGTTTTGCTTTTTCGGGCAGATCACCATCTTCATGAATAGAGATTCCGATCGGGAAGGTTGCAGTACGTACAAGACGGTTTAACGCATCACTAAGCTTTTTGACGGTTTCCATGATCTCCTCCTTGGGTTATTTGTCTTTCCAGGCAGGTTTGCGTTTTTCAAGAAACGCGTTCATCCCTTCAACGGCATCGACAGCGAACAGATTGGAAACAATCACCTCGCTGCCATAGGTATATGCTTCTGTATCCGACATGTTTACCTGTTTGTAAAAGGCACGTTTGCCGATTGCCAGGGTCATGCGGCTGGCTTCGGCAATCCTGTCCGCCATCAGCCTGGTTTCCGCTTCAAGCATGTCTGCAGGCACCACCTTGTTTACAAGTCCGTAGCTCATGGCTTCCTGAGCAGAAATCATGCGGCCGGTGAAAAGCATTTCCAGCGCGCTCTTTCTGCCGATGGCACGGACGAGAGGAATGGCGGGAGTTGTGCAAAACACCCCGATTTTCACACCGGGTGTTCCAAAGGTAGCATTTTCTTCTGCCACGGCCAGATCGCAGGCGGCGACAAGCTGGCATCCCGCCGCGGTGGCAATGCCGTTTACCTGGGCAATGACCGGCTGCGGCAGGGTTTGAATTCTCTGCATGACTTCACCGCATGTCCTGAATATCTCCTGGTAGCCTGCAAGACTGCCGTTTACCATTTCCGCGAGATTGTGTCCCGATGAAAAGACCTTTCCCGCGGCTTTTAAAATCAAGACGCGAATCTCCGGCAGGCTTTCCGCATGGTTGAATATGATGAACAGCTCTTTCAGCAGTTCAAGCGATAATGAGTTTCTTTTCTCAGGGTTGTTGAGGGTGATAATGCCGACAGCGCCTTCCGTGTTGAAACCGGTAAATTTCAGTTCCATAGTGCCCCCGTATTCAAAAGGTTGTTTTATTCATCGATGACGAATAGACCGGTGATTGTCATTCACTGCGCAAGGATATAAATAAAAGGCTGCATCGTGTCAAGATTGAAAGCCTTTGCGAAGACTTACGGTCTTGACAAGCAAAAGTTTTTCTGTGAAATAGTGCTGTCCCGCGACGATAAACGGGTGTTCGCGAAAATCGATGACTGGACTGAATAATATGTCAATTGATCAAAAGGCTGAAAAGAAGAGATGGAACCGGCACCGGTTGCAATTGGCTGCAGTTCTCCTTGTCAGTCTCATGTCGATTGCCTTTATGGCAGCTATTATCATTCAGCTTTTTTTGAGATCCGAACCTTTCCGTCTTTCAGAAAGGATCATTCAGAACAGCCCGGAGATAGTCGAGGCTGTAGGCAAGGTACGGGAGTATCAGTTGAGATGGCCGTTTATCATGCACAGCTTGGATGAAAGGGGAAGCGCGGATTTTACGCTGCAGGTGATAGGAGTTAAAGGATCGGTGAGGGTGTCGATAGCGCTTTCAAAAGACAAGGGGAAATGGAAAGCTACATCAGCCTTCTATCAGGACCGGAATGGTTTCGAAAGATCCATAACAATTCCGGAAATAGAAGAGAAAAAGGTATTAAAAGCAGTCAGGCAGCAGAAGCATGATGAAGATTTGAAATCCGGGTCTCTGCAGCCCGAGGGGGCGGGAAAACTTGTGGGGCGGGAGGAAGACCGTGAGCTTGAAGCCGGGCACCGCTTTTTTGCCCAGAATGAATTTGAAAAGGCGATTATTGAATATGACAAGGTTATACAGGAAAATCCACGGGCCTATCTGGCGCATTTCTGGCGGGGTAGGGCGCTGATTAAATTAAATATGCTGGAAACAGCCGCCTCGGAATTTACAAAGGTTATCCAGATGAAACCGAAGGAATATGAAGCCTATGACTGGCTGGGGTGGCTGAAAACCCAGAACAGACAGTACGATGAAGCCATCAGGTATCTGACGAAGTCTGTTTCATTGAGCCCCAAAAACGGATGGGCCTACTACATGCGCGGGGAATGCCATTATCGCAAGGGCAGTATTGACAAGGCTTTACTGGATGCTGAAAAGTCATGCCAGCTCCGCTTCAAGAAGGGGTGTCTTATTTACGAAACGCTGATCAGAAACAGCGAAGGTTGATTATGACAAAACATGAATATAAATAATCTAATAAATTGGGAGGGTATAGATGAAGCTTCTCGATATGTTTAAGTTAAACGGCAAAGTTGCGCTGATTACTGGAGGAGGCAGAGGGATAGGCAGATATATAGCGGAAGGGTTTGCCGAAGCAGGCGCCGATCTGATACTGACTTCAAGGAAGTTAAAGACACTCGAAACGGCCGCCGGGGAACTGACGAAAGCCTATAACGTGCAAGTGCTGCCTCTTGCCTGTGATGTTGCAAATGAGGAGGATGTTGACCGGATGATGCAGGCCGCCAAAGAGAGGTTTTCCAGAATAGACATCCTGGTTAATAACGCAGGCGCCACCTGGGGGGCGCCGACTCTGGATTTCCCTCTGGCCAGATGGGACCAGCTTTTCAATGTTAATGTCCGCGGAGTCTGGATACTGACGCAAAAGGTTGCGAGAATGATGAAGGATCAGGGCGGCGGCAATATTATCAATATCTCATCGGTAATGGCATTTCGCGGTTCAGAGGAGGCTTTACATCCAGCAGTACCCTATAACTCGACTAAGGCCGCCATCAACCTCCTGACAATGAATCTGGCTGTAAAACTGGCTCCATACAAAATTAGAGTCAATGCAATTGCTCCCGGTTTTTTCAGAACGGATATGATGGCTTATATAGAAAAACCGGAATTCAAGGAAGCCCATGACAATATGATAAGCCTGATTCCAATGAGAAGGGTAGGGGATATGGACGATATGAAAGGGGTTGCGGTGTTTCTGGCTTCCGACGCATCATCCTACATAACAGGGCAGATCATTGTAAATGACGGGGGGCTGATTGCAAAATAATGAAAAATGAGCAATATTATTATCGGAAAAATAATCTTGCTTTATTCAGATCTTTTTGATAATTGCCGCGCCAGTATAAAACATTTCTTGTAATCAGAATTAAATGGTGGGTGTAGCTCAGTTGGTTAGAGTGCCGGGTTGTGGCCCCGGAGGTCGAGGGTTCAAATCCCTTCACTCACCCCATTTTTCCATTCATATTATCGCCGGATGCAATATTCAGAACGGATATTGAAACGGGCGAAAAGTCATTTATATAAAATCATGCGCCCGTAGCTCAGTTGGATAGAGTCGCAGACTTCGAATCTGTTGGTCGCACGTTCGAGTCGTGCCGGGCGCGCCAGTAAAAGTGAGGGGTTAACGGAAACATTGTTAACCCCTATTTTTTGTGTATTGCATCTTAGAAATATTTAATGCAGCATCTTAGGGTTTAAAGATATCTATAAAATAATCGTACTTATCGGTGCCCGGATGGCCACTTGAAAATCCCCCACCTGTGGCCGGGTCAAAATCCCCCACC
>CAZLFA010000055.1:0-28892 GCA_964558665.1 uncultured Syntrophaceae bacterium | reverse complement strand
GCGATCTGTGCCGCTTGGCCATCGGTGAAACGCTTCCGGAGGATAAGCCGCTTTAGTCTTTGTCCGGAAATGATTCATTTCAGTTTCGGCTGTATTGATCTGCGGTGTTGTCTGTGCGCAAAGAGTTTTCCGCGGCTCAGAATATTGTTTCGACGGGAGCCGTGATTATTCCCCGGGCCTCGCCTGATGAAAAAATATTTGATTCGCCGCGAGAAAACCCTTTGTACAGGACCTTCAGCAATGGGGAAACCAGGAACCTGCTGTTTGATTTCGGCTTCTCTGAGCAAGGCGCGGCATACAATGCCGAGATATTAGGCGCCGATTTGTCAAAGGTGGATGCTGTTGTCCTTTCCCATGACCACAATGACCACATCGGCGGGTTTGAGAAAATTGCAGCTATGAGAGGACCAAGAAACATCCCCTTTATTGTTCATCCGGTGGCATTCCGTTCATCCTGCTATCTGAAGTATCCCGAAGGCAAAAAAATCTCCTTTTCTCCGTTGAACCGGGATCAGATAGCCGCCGCAAGCTTCAAGCTTGTCGAGTCAGCCAATCCCCTGCCATTGCACGGGACGCAAGGCCATCATGGAATTTGAAAAGGTCATGCCGGACAAGTTCATCCTGAACATGGCAGGAACAAAAGTAACGTTTGCCTGATTTATTATACCCGGTTTTATCCAGCCGTGATTGCGGTAAATATCCTGAAAATATTTGCTTAAAAAAATCTTGACACAAATCCAAGGCATGGTTTATATGTTCACTAAACAGGAATGATTCCGGATTAGTGAATGGAAAAAGAATCTTTAATCGCAAAGATCAGAGAGAAGGGGATGAAGGTGACGCCGCAGAGGCTTGCTGTCATCGACGCGCTTGTCGATAACATGCTTCTTCATCCCGGAGCCGATTTGATTTACAGGGAGGCGAAGAAAAACGTAAGGAGCATCAGCCTCTCAACTGTTTATGCGACTCTGAATGACTTGTCACGCTTCGGCATTGTTAAAACACTGGAGTTTGACAGGATGGAGAACCGCTTTGAGTGCAGATTTGAAGACCACATCAATATGGTCTGTAAAAAGTGCGGCAGAATAAGCGATTACAAACTGCCGATATCCATAGATCAAAGAGAGATATCGAACTTTACCGGATTTTCAATCAGTGAGGTGCGCATGGAGTTCTATGGGTATTGTCAGAATTGTGCCGATGAAAAATGAATAAAGGATACGAATATTTTTACTTCAAATCAGGAGTGATTCCAAATTAGGATATTTGAGAAATAATAAAGGGAGGTGTTTGTCCAATGACAAAATCGGAAAAATTTCTACAAGAGGCTTTTGCCGGCGAATCGCAGGCGAACCGCAAATATCTGGCTTTTGCCGCGCAGGCCGAGAAGGAAGGATTTATGCAGGCAGCGCGTCTTTTCCGGGCGGCAGCGGAGGCGGAAACAGTCCATGCTCACAGTCACCTGAGGGCTCTCAATGGAATTAGCAGCACAAAGGAGAATCTTCAGGAGGCAGTTGCAGGTGAAACACATGAGTTCAAAAAAATGTATCCGGAGATGATAGAGGCCGCCAAAGAGGAGGGGAACAAGACGGCGGAGCGCTCTTTCGTCTTTGCGAATGAGGTAGAAAAGATTCATGCCGATTTATATCAAAAACTTCTCAATAGCCTCGGCGGTTCAGAAGATGCATATCCCTACTATGTCTGTCCGGTATGCGGTTATACCTCGGAGAGAGAAGCCCCGGAAGCCTGCCCAGTCTGCAAGGCGAAAGGCTCGCTTTTCAAGAAAACGGATTGATGATAGAATGCCGTCAAAACTGCAAAGAAAGGAGTAGCTTATGGCCAATGCATCAAGAGAACAACGGAAGAAAAAAGTCATAGAAGTTCTGAACAAGGCACGATCCATGGAGTTGCAGGCAATTCACCAGTATATGAACCAGCATTACAATCTTGATGATATGGACTACGGGGAGCTTGCCGCGAAGGTCAAGCTGATTGCCATCGACGAGATGCGCCACGCCGAGATGTTTGCGGAAAGAATCAAGGAACTGGGCGGAGAGCCTACTACCGACCTTGACGACAAAGTTGTCAAGGGGCAGAAGATCGAGGTTATCTTTCCCTTCGACGCCGGTCTGGAAGACGATACGATGGATATCTACAACCAGTTTCTTCTCGTGTGCAGAGAAAACGGCGACAGCACCAGCATGAAGCTTTTCGAGGCCATCGTTGACGAAGAGCAGGCTCACTTCAACTACTTCGACAACGTGAGCGACCACCTCAAAAAGCTCGGCGCCTCCTATCTGGCGCAGATTGCCGGTACGCCTGCCGACAGCGGTCCGCCTTCCAAGGGGTTCGTTACCGGTCAGGGGGGAGGAGCTTAGGCCGCATAGTAATACGCGATGTTTGTAAGACTTGAATAGCTGCCGGTTCTGGGGATTATTGTACATATGAAAGCCTGTCTACCTTGTCTTTTTCAGGGTGGACAGGCTTATAAACTACCGGGGGCCTTCCGGTTTAAGGTATGTTTGAAGAATGCCTACGTTAAGAACTGCTGTTTCTATGCCTCTGTCTCAATTACCGGTTCCGGATGGAACCCTCCTTCAATAAAGGTCTCCATGACCTGTCTCATGATTGCCTGCTGCTTCGCATACACGGCCCGGGCGGCAAGGAGAAAGTCTCTGAACGACGCATCTCCCGGCGCAAAAGCCGCTCGTTTAATAATGTTCATCTTTTCTATAGTTGCTTCAGGAGAATATTCCTCGGACACATCGACCTTGACGCCTCCGGAGACGATGTAGGATTCGCCGTCGGGGCCGATCCTCTGGCCGAATATGACCGCACCGGCATACTTGCCCAATGCCAGGACATGCTGCCACTCATGATTCCTCACCTTTGACTCAACGCTGCCGAGCATCTCCGACGAATATAACATGGCCGTTGGCGAAGACATATCGCCGGAGACGTAGTAGTTCAGGAAAGAATAATTTTCTTTAATTTCTTTCTTTTCTTCGTCTTGTGTTTCCCTGTGTTTCTTCAGCGATTTCTTTTTATCGGGTATCTTTTCCTCGTCATTGTCCTTAGATTGGACAGGTTCAGGGGGCTCCTTTTCCTTAATAACTGAAATCAGGCTGGTTTTCTTGGCCGGAAGCATCGCGCTTTGCGATGTCAGCCATATTGAGTTAGACACTTTGAGATCTACATTCATAAACCGCTGTCCCAAAAGAAGATGTTTGGTTTCCTCATAGGAACCATTTATAAGTTATAGATCGGCCGATTAGAAAAATACTTTACTGAAATTCAAAGAAAAATAATCATTACAACAAATTATGATTGCAGAATCATGGCCGGGCGGTTGTTTTAGCGGGCTTTATTTACACTTAAATTGAGGAATTTCAAAAAGACGGACTGGAATTTTTCAAAATAGTGGCCCCCCAGACGCGGGTTGGAGGTAGGCAACTCCAGGGTCAAAGTAAAGATATTGCGCTCATGTCCGGCGTAATTGCCCAGCGACCCAGGGAAAAAGCCGTATTTTTTGAAGGGGTGGTTTGTTTCCTTGCTGATCATGTCGAGCCATTTTTCGACTGAATACAGATCAGTGGACGGCCCGTCGTCAAAATCGTAAAAGTTGAGAGGTGAATGGAGGCTCATTATTTTCTGGGGCCGGTAGCGCTTGATCAAGGCGACCTGGAACTGTGTCTCCTGCTCGGAACCCGGCTTTCTGCCGGGGAAGTAGCGCCTGTTGGAATGGGCCTTCTGTTTCCACAGGCGCAAGGCATCCCTGTTCCAGTCTTTGGTGGGAAAGTTCCTGTTGATGTCAATGCCGGCGGCATTGACGCGTCTGGGAGGCTTTGACAAAAAACCGTCCGGGTTCACCAGGGGGGCGATGACAATGCATTTGTCCCTGATGAGAGCTGGGTGGGTTTCCAAGTGGTGCGCCAGCTTCAGCATGAGATAAACAGTCGGCAGTTCATCGCCATGGACACTGCCCAGAAAAAGAATGCAATTTTTGTCTGAGTTTCCAAACTGCATGAATATCAGCGGGTTTTTGTGTGCGGTTGATCTGTGAAATTCCCATTTTAATTTCCGCGGGGCAATGTCTTTCCAGCCGTATTCGGCGCATTTTCTGTCCAGGGCGTCAAAGAAGGCCTTGACTTCCTGATCCGAGGGCCGGGCCGCATATGCATCAGCTGAATTTATCAGTATGGGAATAATGCATCCGAAGAGAAGCATTATAAAAATACCGCATGCCCTTTTTATGTAAAAGGCGCTGCTGTCGGATAATGTAGGAATTTTTGTTTCCATCATGATTCCATGTCCCGAAGCGTCCGTTTTGATGCGATCAGAATGCGGGCACGACGAGATTATACCGCTTATCTTTTATGAAGATATCCGGCAATTTCTTCCATCCCTGACACAGTTCTCGGGCCCAGGCGATATAACGCCTCGCTTACCAGATAGACCCTCTTCTTTTTGACGGCTTCCAGCGAGTCCAGCTTTTTGAGCAGTCCGGCAGGCAGTGTGGTTACCATGTAGCCTGTTCCGACAAATATAATGTCAGGTGATTGCTTTATTACATCTTCCACAGAGTATTTGGGGTACATCATGGTCGCTTTTCCCGCGATGTTCTGCAGGCCGAGTATCCTCAATGCTTCATCGATCACCGTTCCCGGACCGGCCACCATCAAAGGTTCAGCATGAATGATGAACAGCGCACGGAGATTGCGGGAAGTAGTATGTCGCTTGCCGGCTTGCCTCTTAAATCTTTCCATGGCCTTTTCCATCGCTTTTGCCTTTTTTTCGGCTGTCTCCGGTATGTCCAGATATCTGCCCAGTTCGCGAATGGATGAAGGCAGTTCGGAAAGATGTTGCGCCTTGAAGATGTATGTCCGGATGCCCAGTTTTGTCAGTCGTTCTCCAATATATCCGGCGCTTTTTTCTCTGGAGATTATAACCAGATCAGGACGCAGTGCAACAATGGACTCAAGTGACGGATTTGCGTAGCCTCCTATCCTGGGTTTTGATCTGGCCTGCGGCGGCTGATCGCAGTAGTTTGTTACCCCGACAACCCTGTTTGCCAGACCCAGATCAAAGAGAATTTCCGTTACACTGGGTGCCAGAGAAACTATTCTTTGAGGTGCAGCCGCCCATACCGGGCTTACTGTCGAACAGAGAAGAAAAAGTATTAAAAAAGTGCGGCTGAGCAAGGTTTTGCCTTTCATAAGCGGTGCGTGATTGAGTTATAGCTTTGCCTGTTTCGTGTCAAGCAAAAAAGTCTTTGACAGTTTGTCTTTTTTTGGTTAGCCTCCCATGTAAATAAATATCTTTAATAAACCAACAAAGATGGATGTGAGGAAGAGGGGTTGAAAGCCCCCGCTGCCCCGCAGCCGTGAAGGGAACGAAAGCCCAGCAAGCCACTGTTACGGGCCAACCGTGATGGGAAGGCGGGCAAGTAGGTAGCCCGAAGCCGGAAGACCGGTCCATCTGAATGTCCTCGAGGGGGGAATGTGGTGTCACAGCCTTCATTTCACAGTTATGCAGCCGGAAAGATAGCCACGCGCTCCAGGGTTCTATGGGTCAGCGCTCTCCTTTTCTTATTCCTTGCCGTTATCGCCTCCATTTCCATATTTGTAGGTCCCAGCGGCATAGGCATTGCCCAGATATTAAGCGGCATCCTTTCCCTGGGCAGCCATGGTAACACGGGTCTTGCCGATTCCGAAAAAATCATTCTCCTTGATATACGCCTGCCGCGAATAATTTTTGCCGGCATTGTCGGCGGGGCGCTTTCCATCGCCGGCGTCGTTTTTCAGGCTCTGCTCAGGAATCCCCTTGCCGATCCTTATATACTCGGCGTTTACGGGGGATCAGCAGTCGGCGCCATCATCGCCATTATGACGGGACTGAGCACCCTGCCTTTCGGCATTGCCGGCCTTGCCTTCATGGGGGCCGGCCTTACGATAGCTTTTCTTTTTTCGATTGCCGGAACAAGAAGGTCGATGCCTCCGCATACCCTTCTGCTGGCCGGTGTGATTATGAACGCCTTCTTCTCCGCCGTTATCATGTTCCTCATTGCAATCAGCAAAAACACAGAGATTCACGGCATCATGTTCTGGCTGATGGGTGATCTTGGCATAGCGGCGTCAAGAGAGATAATATTTACCGGAACATTTTTAGTATGCGGATTTGCCGGCATCTATGCCTTTGCCAGGCCCCTCAATCTCATAGTCACCGGCGAGGAAACAGCCATGCAACTGGGGATCAACGTGGCGAGGACGAAGATAATCCTCTTCGTTGTCGCCTCTCTGGTCACAGCCGCCGCAGTGTCCGTAAGCGGCATCATCGGCTTTGTCGGCCTGATGATACCCCATATGGTAAGGCTGATTTTCGGCTCCGATCACAGACTGCTGCTGCCGGCATCTGCGTTTTTCGGCGCCGCCTTTCTGATTGCGGCGGACTCAGCGGCAAGGACAGTCATGTCGCCCGCCGAACTGCCCGTGGGTGTTATCACGGCACTGTGCGGCGCGCCTTACTTTGTCTATCTGCTGAAGAAAAGGGGTGTTTGATACGTGGACATAGTCAGGCTTGAAAACATCCATTTCAAATATGACACGGAATTGATCCTGAAGGATATTTCCTTCAGTGTTGCGTCAGGAGATTTTGTCGGAGTTATCGGTCCCAACGGATCGGGCAAAACAACGCTCCTGCGCATTATCGACGGCCTGCTTGTCCCTCAGAGCGGCAGCGTCCGGATAAAGAATCTGCCTATAGATGCCATGAGAAGGCGCGACATTGCGAAGACAATTGCCGTTGTGCCGCAGGAATCGGAAATTACATTTCCCTTTACCGCCGAAGAGGTTGTCCTTATGGGACGTTCTCCTCACCTCGGCATGATGAGCTTTGAAGGAGAAGCAGACTTCCGCATTGCCCGGCAGGCAATGGAAATGACGGACATAGCGGATCTGGCATCGCGCCGCATGAACGAATTGAGCGGAGGAGAAAGGCAGCGGGTGCTGATTGCCCGGGCGCTGACGCAGGAACCGGAAGTCATGCTCCTGGATGAGCCGACTGCGTTTCTTGATATCCGCCATCAGATGGAAATATTGGATTTGGCGAGGAAGCTGAACATCACAAAAGGGGTGACGGTTATTGCCGTAACCCACGACATTAATCTGGCATCCATGTATTGCGACCGGATCATCTTTTTGCAGAAGGGGAAAGTCCATTGCATGGGGAGTCCGGATGCCGTGATTTCAGAAGCAAATATTCGCGATGTCTATGGCATGCGTGTACTCGTGGATAAAAACCCGGTGGCCGGATGTCCCCGGGTGACAATGATTGGTACAAGTCCGTCGGAGCAAGGAAGCCGGTGTGAAGCCGGAGCTGCCCCGCAACTGTGAGCGGAACGAAATCTGCAGACTGCCACTGGACTCCGTCAGGGTGTCCGGGAAGGCGCAGAGATTAGGATGAGCCGCAAGCCAGGAAACTTATCCGTCGGATTAATAACTGATTTCCCGCGGGGGAAAGGAAGAATAAATGATGATGAGGTTTTTGTTTTTTATTGCAGCCCTGCTGTTTGCGGTGACGGGAAATGCGGAGGCGGGAGATAAAGGAACCGACGAGGCTGTAAAGCTCGAGGAAGTGGTCGTGACGGCAACGAAAACCCCGGAGAAGCGCAAGGACATTCCGAATGCGGTAGTAATCAAGGAGAGAGAGGATATTGAAGCCTCGGCGGCAAAAACGATCGGTGATCTGCTGTCCAACGAGCTGGGCATCGACTGGCGGACGCGAGGCAATTACGGCGGGGCAAAAGAGGAACTGCGCATCCGCGGGATGGAAAGCAACGCTACCCAGGTATTTGTCAACGGCATCAACCTCAATTCGCCGTCTCTCGGAGATGCGGATGTGAGCAAGATCCCGCTCAACAACATAGAAAGAATAGAAGTCGTCAAGGGTTCGGGATCACTCCTTTACGGTTCAGGCGCGATGGCGGGAACGGTCAACATCATTACAAAGCGGCCCAGCAGAGACAAGATGGATTTGAAGGTCGGCGCCGGTTATGGATCGCAGAACGCATATCGCCTGTCGGCGGAGCAGGGGATGTTTGTCGCCGGCGATTTCGGCTATTACATCACCGCCACCCGAAAGGAGACGGACGGCTTTCGGGATAACAGTTATCTCAGGCATAACGACGTTTCGCTCAAGCTCGTACTGGACAAAAAAGATCTTTTCGATGTCAGCCTCTACGGCGATTATATAGACAGGACGTTCGGCATTCCCGGCGTAAAGCCGCCTGAAGGGACTCAGGATTACTACAGAAACGGAATAAAATATTACAGCAGCCAGTCCGCCAGTCTTCTTAACAACGGTTCCGACAAAGACGGCCATGTCGTTTTTGAGGTAAAGAGCAGGCCGTCGAAATGGGTGGGATTCAATATCAAGAGCCATTACACGAAGACAGAAGGGTACAACTATACAAAATACGACTCCAATGGCACGGGGAAAGAGGACTGGGTAACAAACAATGTGCTCGGTGTGGATGGCCATGTCGATATCCGTCCCGTCGAGGACTGCACCATACTGATTGGCGGTGAATACAAGGACTTTGACTGGAACACAAAGACGGTCGGCATCAATGCCGCCGACGTAAGTACCGGTGAAAATCTGACCAGGGCGCATATGTTTTCCAGCGGCTATTTCGGCGAGGCGCAGTGGCGGCCATGGAAATATTTAAAGGTGCTGGCAGGCATCAGGCAGGAGGACAACTCCATGTTCGGCAAGGAGAAGCTGCCGCTGTTCGGATTGATAATCAATCCGACGGAGACCACCGCCCTGAAACTGAATCATGGAAAGCATTTTCTGGCGCCGTCGCTCAATCAATTGTTCTGGCCGGCTGATTCCATGGGCAGGGGCAATCCGGATTTGAAGCCGGAGCTAGGCTGGCACACCGACGCCACTATCGAGCAGTCGCTTCTGAATGACAAGATATTTTTAACGGCGACATATTTCCGCTGGAACGTTGACGACAAGATTCAGTGGGTTATCGACACGACGGGAGTATCGACTCCCATCAATCTGGCCGGATACAGTGCTGACGGCGTGGAGGCCGGGGCGAGAATCGGTCCCTTTTATGATTTGACCCTGAGTTTGAGCTACACCTATACGGATGCGGAGGAGGAGAACAGGGCCTATACGAAGCAGGACTACACTAAACCGGATATCCGCTACTGCATGGTCAAGCGGCGCGCCGCATATACCCCGGAGCACCAGTTCAAGGGCGATCTTGTTTACCGCAGCGCATTCGGAACGACGGTAACGGCAACGGCACGGTATATGAGCGATCGCGTAACCTACCAGACGGAAAAGGTAAGCACGGGCAGCACCAATACAAAAACGGTAACATACACGCTCGATGCCTACTGGACGGCGGACTTGAAGATTGAGCAGCGTCTTTTCAAGCACTGGGTCCTTTCATTGACGGGAAGCAATCTCCTCAACAAGGAATATGACACCTATCTGGCCACGTTCACCGATCGCAACAAACCGGCGTCCGATCCGCGGCGTACGGTGATGGCAGGTTATCCGGGTGAGGGGCGTTCGATATTTTTTAATGTGAGTTATGAGTTCTGATGAAGTTATATGTAAGCGCATCATTCCGGGACGGGAACAATGCAGATATCGGCAATACAGAGTGAAGATTATATGAGGGATTCATCATCCGGGAAGAATTTCACCTGCAGGCGGGAGACCGCTGCTGCCGTGGGGGTTTCCTTTCTCTTTCACATGACTGCCGCTGTTACGCTGTATCTGTTTGCATCGAACATCGCTCCCCTGGCTGTCAGAGAAAATCCGCGGATCATCCACATCACCTGGGTTGAAGCCTCCCGAATTACTGAAAGGGAAAGCCCGATTGCGCCCGCCCCCCGGCAGGCGGCAAATCAGGGGAAGGAACAGGCTCTTCCGGAAAGGCCGGTAACCTTGCCGGAAGAGAAGCGGAAACAGGTGATTGCCGATAACAGCAGTAAAGCCGAGCCTCCGGAATCGTCCAGGCATAATTCACACGCCGCGAATTCCAGCCATGACAGCAATAATACGGTCACTTTAATGCACGGCGTGAAAGCCCACGGAATCGATAACACCGCCGCCCATGCATCAATGGCAAGGCCGCGATACCGGGAGAATTCGCCGCCTTCGTATCCATTAGCGGCGCGTACGAGGGGGTATGAAGGGGTTGTGCTTGTCTCAGCGGAAATACTGACTGAAGGGCGTGTGGGAAGCCTGAAGATAAAATCTTCATCGGGATATGACATACTGGATAAATCTGCCCTGGATGCCGTCAAGGTGTGGAAGTTCGATCCGGCAAAAAGAATGGGCAAGCCTGTAATCGCATGGGTGGACATACCGGTGAGATACGTTCTGAAAAAAAGCCGCTGACGCATGAAGCCGGGAACAATTAATGACCTTGAGATCCGGCAGTCAATAAGATGGTATTCTGCCAGCAGAGGCAATGACCTCGGCCCATCTTCAGACCTGTCTTATAGAACACACGGCTCCATATATCTATTCCGCTTTCAGCATAAAGCTTATTTTCTGTAAAACCGAGCCGTTTATGTATACTGCAAGTTCGGCGGGACCCGGCTTCAGGTCGCTTTTTCTGAAGACCATGTCCACGGCTATCGTGTCCTGATTCTTATTCAATGTCTGCATGAAGAAATCGTGATCCTTCATGCCGTTTCCTATAAACTCCACCTTCATTTCTGCCGGCCGGCCGAGAGTGGCATAGGTCATTATCATTCTAAAGCCGCGTGACCCGTCCTGCTTCAATGGCATGGCGTCCGCCGTAGAAAGCAGTTCCCACGACCCGTCAGCCTTTTTTGCCATCGGCCTGACTTCCAGCAGCTTGACGGCGAAACCCCTGAACGGGTTCTTACTCGGCGGGTACTGCTTTTCCAGGATTTTTCGCATGTCTTTTCCCGTTACAAGCCGGAGCGCATGATAGATATCCGCATCCGTCTTTTCCTTGCGTGCGCTGATTATGCTGAACAGCGCCGGTACGTTTTCGGGAGAGGTTCCCGAGACATGATCAAAAAACGCTTTTGTTGCATGGTTGTAATACGTCTGTGTAAGATCATAAGAAGCCCAGGGCGGGGTTATCTTGTCCCATTCGATGGCGCGCCATGCAACCAGATCAATTTCACCCGGCGTGCTTTTGTCGGCTTCCGTATTGAAGCTGCCTTCGTATTCGCGCGCGGACTTCTCTCCCACAAACTTCCTGAGGGTTCTTGCAGCAATATCGTTAGCCGCCCCCTCGCAGAGCCAGCGTCGGAAAGGACTGATCATGCCTATATCGGCGGTCATGCCGAATTCCGCAACCTCATGAAAGATAACGCCGGCGCCCGGTATATTTCTGACGGCGCTTTCGTATGTTCCCAATTGCGCTGATACCTGTTCCGACAAGTCTCCTTTCGCCCTGTCCAGAACCAGAGGCAGAGGTCCTGTGAAAGGCGGTACGTTCGGATCGGTGACATTTATGTTGAAGAAAATATCATCCGTATCCTTTATGTAACTGAATCCCGGAATCTTTCCCCCTGCTGCCAGAAAAGACTTCAGCTTCGCCCTGTCCCAGAGGCGGAAGTCGCGCGCCTTGTTTAGTGAATTAACCAATACAGGAAACAAAATGCTGAACTTGTCATATACGGAGCTCATTTGCGTGCCGGGTTTCTTCATGCCCAGTTCCGACGCAATAAAAATGAGTATTTCCTTTTTCCGTGTCTTGACGATATTCAGTTCTTCGCGAAACTTGTCGAGCCTGATCGACTTGAAGCGTTCAACTATTGAAGGCAGTGCCCTGGCGGCGATGTCGGCCTCGCTTGTCTGATATTCCAGAGTGAAGCCTTCCTGCTTCAATGAGAACCATTGATCGGTTCCGGCGGCATGCGCTATGGAGCAGAAGGCAACAGTAAAAACTATCAGCAGAGAACGTACGACTTGCATTCCATCCCTCAAAAGTTAATGGCTTCCGCCCCGGCTGTGTCGATCTGCGAAATGCCAGTGCGCAAGGAGTTTTCCGCGGCTCAGAATATTTTTTCGATGGAAGCCGCAATCATTCCCCAGGCCTCGCCTGATGAAAAAATATTTGATTCGCCGCTTGCAAACCCCTTGCGCACACTTAACAAAGTTCCAATGCGGAAACCTGAAATTGAAGTATCCGGAGTTTCCGGATAGATACAAATTAGTAGTTTCAGAAGGGTGAATAAATGTTTTTGAGGGACTCGTCAAATAATAAATGGCAGCAGATACTATTTTCCCGTCATGAATGATTTTAATCCGGGCTGACGGCCGTTTTGCACTTGCTGCAGAGCTGAGCGCCCCGGAAAAGCCTGCTGCCGCACTCGGGGCATTTATAGCGTCTCTCTTCATCGGCCATCCATTTCTCCGTCCCGACCTCCCGACGGTGCGGGATCGCCCTCATAATGACTCTTTTACCAACGGGGATCGGAAATTCATCGATCAGGCGGCAGGGAAACTCGGCGCATTCATGGCATCCCGTATAACCCTTTTCATTTGTGCAGCTTCTGATGGAACATTGTGAGCAATGGCAGAACAGGTCGTCAGAAAGACAGCCGCGGCAGTGAATATCAGCGGCGGAGAGATTCTCGCTGTTCGGCAGCTTTCCCCTGAAAAACTGTGCCAGTGATTCCTTGAGCTTTTGGTTGTTTGTCCCGTCTGCAATTTGGATGACACACACTCCGCAATAGAGGCCGCAGGGCGCCGCGTAATCGGCTTTTATTTCCATGTCGCTTCTCCTTTGCTTTTTATTTGCATGTTTGGTGAGTTATCGGCTTCATGCCGCTCTTCAATGATCGAACAGCCGGGATCTTCCGGAGTCAATCAGATTTTTCATGGACTCCACGAAGACCTCGGGGGCGGCTGAAATGGCAAAACGCCTAGTGAACTCTGAGCAGGGAACTCACGAGTCTTTCCAGGTGGCTCAGGGTGTTGCATTCCTGCACGATATGGCAGTGGGGTTCATATTTTCTGATTTCCGAGTCCCCTGTTCCCCAATAGGAAGGTATTTCCGGGTTGAGCCAGATGAGCCTCTTGCATTTTCCGCTGATAGCTTTGAGGGGGCCGACGTCGACGCCGGAGTAGTTGTTTCTTGCGTCACCGAGGATGATGACGGTTGTTTTTCTGGTGACGGCATCAAGATAATTGTTCCTGAAATCGCGGAAGGAGCAGTCATAGTCGGTCCGGCCCATCAGGATGGGCAGATCCGCGCCGGACTGCAGTCTGGCAAGCGCCTCTTCCACCGGATACTTCTCGAAAATGGATGTCGCCTCGACAAGGTTGGAACAGAAAATGAAGGATCTGATATTGATGATGGTTTTGTTGAGTCCGAAAAGAAAGAGCAGAAAAAACCTGACTACGCGCAGCACCGAGCGGCTTACGTCGCATATGGCGATGATTTCCGGCCGGTCGATCTTCTTCGTTTTCCATCTGGTATCGAACATAAACCCCTGACAGGCAAGGCTTCTGCGGAGGGTTTTTTTGAAATCCAACTGCCCGCGCCGGGCTACGGAGCGTCTGCGCGAGTGGATATCCTTAAGCTGTTTGACGAGACGCCGGATGATGATCTGCAATCTCTGGAGATGCTTTTGCTCCAGGTAATTCAGTTTTGCATGGCGCAGGTAGTCATCTATGGACTCGTCCTGAAGGTACCTGGTTGTCAGTTCGAGCCTGCTGGAAATGATATCCCTGACGTTTCTTGCCAGATCGTTCCTGGCCTGCTCCAGAGCGGCCGCCCTTTCTGCCGCACCGGGCGCGGCATCCATTTTCAGCCTGAGGATTTCGTCATCAACCGACTCGATTCCCATGCGTCTGAGAACCCGCATGGCGAACATGTTTCGCTGTGTCGGATAGCGAATGCCGGCGATGTTTTCGAGGGAGGATGCCATATTCATTGCAGCCGTCATGCCCGCCATGTCCCCGGAAAGCAGCATCTCCGAAAGTCCGTCTCCACCTGCTCCGGATTGCTGCTGCATGGCGGATGAAGCACTTTTTTTTATATCCAGGGGATGCATTGCAAAGAAGCGGTCGAAGCAGTCGGAAAAGATCTCCTTCTCCGATGCTGATTTTGACAGCACGCAGGAGAGGGCGTCCTTGAGGGTGTCCCGTTCCATGATCCCAATATAATCTACGGTATCGAAGGCATCTATGCTTTCCGATATGGAAATCCTTACCCCCGCCATTCTCAGCATTGTTATAAAGTCGTGCAGCAACTGTTCCATTACGCTTTTCCTGACGCCTTGAGAGCGCCTGCGGTCAATGAAGGAATGCTTTCCTCTACAAGCTTCAGGTCGTCTTCAAACTTCATGAATATGTTGAGGGTATCCCTCACTACATCCATGTTCAGCTCCGCGGCATTGAGAAGCAGAATCGCCCTCGCCCAGTCGATTGTTTCACTGATGGACGGCACCTTCTTGACATCCATTGTTCTTACCGATTGGATAAAAGAAACGAGCTGCTTGGCAAGCTTTTCCGACACCTCGGGGACTCTGGCCCGGACGATATCCCTTTCCAGTCTTGCATCGGGGAAGGGTATGAACAAATGGACGCAGCGCCTTTTGAGTGCCTCGCTCAATTCGCGAGTGTTGTTGCTCGTAAGAAAGACGAAAGGCTTTTCAACCGCCTGAACGGTGCCGATTTCCGGAATGGAGACCTGAAAGTCGGACAGAATTTCGAGAAGAAACGCCTCGAATTCCTCATCGGACTTGTCCACCTCATCTATGAGAAGCACAGCCCCTTCCTGATACTGGAGCGCTTTTAGAAGCGGCCGCTGTTCAAGGAAAGGCCAGGAAAAGAATATGTCATCATATTGATGAAGCTTTGTCAGTGATTCCTGAAAGCAGTTGTCTCTCTTGATGATGTCGTCCATTCTGTCTTTCAGGAGCTGAGTGTAGAGCAACTGTTTCCCGTACTTCCACTCGTAAAGCGCTTTGGATTCGTCTAGCCCTTCATAGCACTGCAATCTTATCAGGGAAAGATTCAGGTACTGTGCGGTTATTTTCGCGAGCTCCGTTTTTCCGACGCCCGCGGGGCCTTCGACCAGAATCGGCTTTTCCAGGTTATGCGCAAGATAAACGGTTGTCGCTATCTGACGGCTGGCAATATAACCGAGTTTGCGGAATCCGTCGCGAATGGTTTCGTATGAACTGAACTGTGCAGTATTTTTGTTTCTCATGGCGCGGACCATACCCCTTTGTGTGAGTTACGTTGTTTCAGTTAGATAAACTTTTCGGAAAACGCCCCCAGAATGTTCTTGAAGGCCTCTATCTCTTCCGCTGAAAATCCTTCCTTGATCTTTTCATTGACCCGCCGGATGACTTTTTTTGCTCTCTCGGTTTCATCGATGCCGGCTGTAGTTATGTCGATGTGCGACGAGCGCCTGTCGCCCGGGTTGGCGATCCGCCTGACCATTCCCGCCTTTTCCAGGCGATCCGTGAGCCCCGTCAATGTTGAATTGTCGATACCCAGAACCCTGCTGAGTTCCGTCATTGTCTGGCCGTTTTTATTCTTGAGCAGGAAGAGTATCCCGCACTGCGCGACCGTGACGGTAACGCCGTTATCGCTCAGGCATTTGTTGAGATATGTCCTCAGCTTGTTCTGAGCGGTAAAAATAAGATAAATCAAGCGATCGTTTGCCTTCATGAAATTCCCCCTTCGATTATTTGGCATGGATATATTTGGCATACAAATGAAATTGTGTCAAGGCCAATAAAATACGACGGGCCTTATGAATCACCATGTACATATTCTTTTGCTTTTTGGAGATATTATGCTAATTGGATTCATTAAATCATTGAAGAAACAGCATAGGGAAAACAGGTAAAGTTTTGCAATGATAGATAGTCTGATTAACGGGTTTTCAGGATACCTGCAATCTTCGGCGGCACTGGCGCTGGCTGTTGCCTATCTGGCGGGAATTCTGACAAGCTTTACTCCCTGCGTATATCCGGTCATTCCGATAACCGTCTCGTTCATAGGTGCAAGAAGCAGCGGTTCGGCATTGAAGGGACTGCTGCTTTCCCTGTCATATGTGACCGGCATGGCGATAACTTATACTGCTTTGGGGGCCGCGGCGGCCATGTCGGGGCGTCTCTTCGGTTATATACAGTCGAATCCATGGATGTACTTTTTTATGGCCAACCTTTGCATATTCATGGGTATGTCCATGCTGGGCCTTTTTTCACTGAACGTTCGCTCCCCTATGTTTGTATCGAGACTCCAACCGAAAAGGCCGACGAAAGGATTGATCAGCAGTTTCTTTGTCGGTGCCGCGTCCGGATTGATTGTTGGTCCTTGCACGGCCCCTGTGCTGGCAGTGCTTCTGGGTTATGTCGCCGCCAGGCAGAATGTCGCCTTCGGAATGAGCCTTCTTTTCGTGTTTGCCTTCGGCATGGGAACATTGCTGATATTTCTGGGGTCGTTTGCCGGCATGATATCCAATATGCCCAAATCAGGTATCTGGATGACAAGGCTTAACCGTCTTTTCGGCCTGATTATGATCGGAGCGGGAGAATATTTTCTTATCGTTGCGGGTTCGTTATGGCTGTAAAATTACTGATGCATTTAAGGAATCATTCCGCGATCATTTGTTGTGTCGTTATCGCGATGACGGCGTGCGTCATCGGCGGATGCGACGATTTCGACCAGCCAAAGGTTCAAAAATCGTCATCCAAGGGAGAGGCGCCCGATTTTACCCTGAAGGATCTGGATGGAAAAAGTTTCAAGCTGAGTTCCTACCGGGGAAATCCTGTCCTGCTGATTTTCAGCGCGACCTGGTGCCCTGAATGCCGCAGTGAGATTCCGTATTTCAAACATTTATACACATCATACAAGAGCCGGGGCGTGGAAGTGGTGACAGTCGATGTTATGGAAAAGCGGGACAAGGTAAAGCGCTTCGCAGAGAAGTATGAAATACCTTATAAAATACTTATCGATGAATCGGGGGAGGTGGCCGAGGCTTATGGAGTCCGCGGCGTGCCGACGATTGTCCTTCTGGATAAGGCGGGAAAGGTTATCTGTTACCATTGCCGGAATGTTGATCTTATTCTCAACGCCATGCTGGCGGATAAGTGATAATAGAGGTTGATGATGACAGGACCAAGAATACTCTTTATGGGCACCCCGGATTTTGCCGTTCCTTCCCTGGAACTGCTTATAACTCGCGGATACCTGATAATCGGCGTCGTCACGCAGCCGGACAGGCCGAAGGGCAGGGGGCGCAGTTTCACCCCGCCTCCCGTCAAGGTTATTGCGGAAAAGAACGGCCTTCAGGTTTTACAGCCTGAACGGGTAAGAGACGAGGAGTTCCTCGCCGGCTTCAGAAACCTCTCCCCGGACATGGTTGCGCTTGTGGCATTCGGGCAGATACTGCCCAGGGAGATTATAGAATCTCCGGCGCTTGGCTGTCTTAATGTCCATCCTTCGCTCCTTCCCAAATACCGGGGGGCGGCGCCTATGAACTGGACATTGATCAGGGGTGAGACCAGGACCGGGGTGACGATTATGCGCATGGACGAGGGTGTGGATTCCGGCGATATCCTGCTTCAGGAAGATGTTGGCATTGAACCGGAGGAGACTTTCGGAAGTCTTCATGACCGGCTGGCAGTAAAGGGCGCCGATATGCTGGCCGCGGCGATAGACATGTCGGTCGGAGGCACAATAATAAGAACTCCCCAGGATCACGCGGCTGCGACTTACGCACCAAGGCTGAAAAAAGAGGATACGATGGTAAACTGGGACACCAATGCCCATGACATTGTCAATCTGATTCGCGGCCTGTCGCCCTTTCCCTGTGCATCGACGATACTGGATGGAAAACAGTTGAAAATCTTTGCCGCTTCAGTTGATGAAAGCCACGTCGGCGGTGCCGGCGCGGGAACCATAGGCAGAATCGGGGAACGCGGACTTCCCGTGGCAGCGAAAAACGGATGGGTGTGCCTCACCGATATTCAGATGGAAAGCAAAAAGAGGATGAACATCCGGGATTTCCTCAGGGGTTATAATATTAAAACCGGTAAAATGGGCTGACATGATCCGCAAGGCGGCGGCAGCATCGAATAAACCACGTGAGATCGCGATTGATATCCTCAACAGGATAGAGAAGGAAAACGCCTTTGCCGAGCCGCTTCTTGATGCCCGGCTTGGCAGCGGCACGATGGACAACCCCGGCGACCGGCGTTTGCTGACACAGATCGTTTACGGCACTTTGCGTATGCAGGGGCGCATTGACTGGATTATCGGGCATCTGTACTCGGGCCGTTTCGCGTCCATGAATCCCGGAATCAAAAACATTCTCCGGTCCGCCCTCTATCAACTGTTGTTCACGGATCGGCTCCCCGATTATGCTGTTGTAAATGAGGCGGTGAATGCTGCCGGGAAAAGGTACCCGGGCCGGGAGGGTCTTGTCAATGCCGTGCTGAGAAACGCCATCCGTAAGAAAGACACCATTCCTTACCCTGATCCGCAAAAAGAATCTTCTCTGTATGTATCCGTCATGTATTCCCATCCCCTCTGGCTCGTCGAGATGTGGATAAAAGCCCTGGGACCGGAAGAGGCGACGGAATTATGCCGTGCGAATAACGAAATCCCCCCGCTCACGATGCGCGTAAACAGTCTCAAAACGAATCGCCGCGAGGCCATGGCAAGGATATCGTCGGAAGGCAGTGAAGTCAGAGAGGCATTGTTTTCCCCGGACGGACTGACGCTGACCACGTCGGTACCGGCTCTGAGGCATGCCGGGTATTGCCGGGAAGGGCTTGTTCACCCGCAGGACGAGGCATCTCAGATTGTTTCCCGTCTAGTCGATCCTCAGCCGGGGCAAAGCGTGCTTGATATGTGCGCAGGATTCGGAGGCAAAACAACCCATCTGGCTGCTCTCATGAGAAACAGCGGCCGTATAGCGGCTGTTGACATCAACGGCAATAAACTTGCTGCACTCAGGGAGCTGTCGTTAAAGTTGGGGGCGACAAACATTGACACTCTGACAGCCGATGCCTCCGGAGATCTCGGGCTTCCTTCAGGAGAACTTTTCGACTGCATCCTGGCTGATGTGCCGTGCTCGGGGCTGGGCACGTTGCGCCGCAATCCGGAGATCAAATGGCGCCTCAAGGCGGCTGAGATTAAAAAGTATAAATCGCTCCAGCAGAAAATACTGGTCAATGCGTCCAGGTATCTGAGGAAAGGCGGAATTCTGGTTTACAGCACCTGTACGATCAATGCCGCAGAGAATGAGGACAATATAAAAGAGTTTCTGGCCGGCCGCGACGGCTATGAACTTGTGTGTCATCCGTCATTGCCGATCGACGAAGGGCTCATCGATGGGCATGGTTTTTTCAGAACCTTTCCCCATAAACACGGCATGGACGGTTTCTTCGGGGCAGTGTTGAAAAAAAGATAAATATTTCATAGATAAAAACACTGAACTATTCTTCAACTTGTGATAAAAGATGCAGCGCAACATGGAAAAATAAAGCGCTCATTCATCAAGACATTATATTCCAAATCAGGGGTGTGATGATGAAACCAAAAATTCTGGCGGTCGATGATGATGTAGTCATGCGGGATATGCTTTATGAGTTTCTCTCAGAGCTGGGATACGATGTCGATGTGTCTGACGGCGTTGAAAGCGCCGTGCCTCTGATAGAATCGAAAGAATATGAGATCATTCTCCTGGATAAGAACATGCCCAGCATGGACGGCAAAGGTGATGAAGGCGGGATGGACATCCTGAGGTATGTAAGGGCGCATATGATACCGGCGGAAGTGATCATGATGACCGGATATGCAACTATTGATACCGCCATAGAGTCGATGAAACTCGGCGCCTTCGACTATATCCTCAAACCGTTTCCCCTGAAGGAGATAAAAGAAAGAATAGAAAGGCTTCTGGAGTACAGAAGCTTCTTTGACTCAGCCAAGACTATCAAGATTTATCGCGGCATTCAGGGGGAGATATTCAGTCTTATTGAAAAAAAGTCGTCAATGCCCGACGGCGAGCTGGAAGAATCCCTGAAAGCGCTTAATAATAAAATCGACAAATTATTCATGCTTTTCAAGGAGTGTGAGCGATTCGCCCTGGGGCAGAGAGAATCGCTTGCAAAGATCGCTTCTTATGCCGAACAACTGGAGGAGAATATCTCCGATGCAGAGAAGGCTAAAAAACTGCTGGAAATGATTCTCAAGTGTTCAGGCAACCGCATATAGATCACAGCCGCCAGTGCCTGAATGTTTCCCCGCTTAAAGACTATCCTTATTTTAACAGACATCCGGCGTGTCAATATATGGCTTCAAGCGGACGGCCGAACACGACACAGCCGAATTCTATAGCCATTTCCTGAATGGAATCAATCTCGTCAATTGTGAAATCGGCTGTTGTGCCGGGTTTTTCAACTACTACGGAAAAGCCCCTGGCAGCGTTGTATCCGCACCTGTTCGGCTCAGGCGGGAATTGACCTTCCGGCCTGTCCTGGTAAAACGGTTTGCTCGTATCCACAAGATTGTTCAGCGAAAACCTGACCTTCGTGTAGCCTCTTTCTTCGAGCATGGCCTCAATTTGGTTTGAGATGGACATGATCTGCCCGATGGGCAGGAGTTCATGATATTGAAACCAGAATGATACATGTTGACAATCCGTAAGGGATGACCCGTATTCAACCACTGATTCGGATAAGGAACCGATATTGAAAAGCAGTTCCATCTCCTCCGGAAAATAACCGTAGAGCCTGAGACCGTAGGAATCCATCTGCTCGCTGTTTTCCGATGACTTGACCGCTTCCCCGAACTTGATTTTCAGCACCATTCTTGTCTTCATAATGGTTTATCCTGATCGCAATCAGTTTCCGTGACTGCATGCTTTCTCCCGGTATGAACAACTTGGCCATGTTGGGCCGGGCCGGTTAACTCATCCAAAACACGTAAATTTTCGTACTTCTTCTATTTTGTAATCGATAATTATTACCACAAAAAAGGAACGGTTGTCTGTATAAAAAATCACAAAATCTTTTTTATACCCGTTAGACATACCACAGGATCGGCAATTCAGGTTAGTATTTCATTTATTTCGAGATACATGGCGGATGCGGGAACGAAGGAAACTCAAAAGCCCCTTCATGAGGACCGGGGGATGAAGGGGCTTGAGAGGGGATTACAGATTAATCAATCTGCTCCTGTGATATATTCAATGACGGGGTATGTCATTAGAAATCTTTTTTCTTGCGCCATGCCTCCTGATACAATCTTCCGATAGAGGTGATGAGGGCAAGGAAGAACAAGCCGAACATGAAATTAGGTGAAGTGCCCAGCAGGTTGTCCAGTAAATGCCCCAGGTACAGGAAGAGGAAGGACGTGATAACGATTGCGAATCCCCAGGCACCCAGCATCAGAACTTTTCTGAGTTCGGTCATTTGCTGCTGCTGCGTTTTTTTGATGCTTTGCATGGCCCATCCTCCTTTCCTTATCGGTCCGCTTTATCAAAGATTTCTCCGTCGGCTGTTATCCAACCAGACTCTTGATCGCATCGATGACCGGGTTGGTGAACAGGGCGACCAGAACAGTGTAAAGAGCAAAGGCGCCTACGGCCTCGTTTGTGTACATCTTTTCATACTTGTGTTTCAGGGAAATGATGGTCATGCCGCCGACAATGAGGCAGCCAAGCTGGAAATAGGGAAAATTGCTTACGCCGGTAGCTGCGAATTCCGCATAACCGAAAGTTGTCGTAGTAAGGACCACAAAAACCGATACCATCAGGGTCTGTAATTTCTTTTTCATAATCTGTATCCTCCTCTAGTGCTTTTTTATTTTTAGTTTTATTGTTCAATCTGTTTTATGCCTTTAAATGAAATAACCATGCCAGAAATATCGGGATGCTCGATATATTTTGTAACACATTGAATATGCAAGCTAATAAACAGGTTTTGAATGCAGATTTCTCCGGCGGAAGGTGTATTTTTTTAAAGGAGTTTTCAACGAAACGTTAAAGGAACGCAAAAAAATGATAATCAGGCTGGAAGGTCCTTGTCCGCCGGTCAGCGTAAAAGTCTGATGATGTGGGGGGTAACAATATATGCGGTAATAATGCCCAGTATAAGTCCGGCAATTATCACGGTCATGTATTTATCCATGTCATTCGCTCCAGGTTGTTCGCTCCTGCCGGGAAGCCGGCAGCCGGTTATTGCTTCCCGTTTTTCTCTTTTTTTCTCCTGCCCAGGAAATTGAAAAAAATATAATAAAATAAAAGCATCAGGGCTACAAACCCCATAAAACGCATCGCCATCAGCCTTCCAAAGAAGTCTTCCCCGCCCTCCGGGGCATCAATGCTGTTCCATATCATGGCCAGCAGCACGACGGAACACAGAATATAAGCGGCCTTGAACCATACTTGCATATGCCCTCTCGCCGGATACCGGTTTCATTTCGGATCTGATACTACCGGCATTATAGCGAAGAAAGACCCGGACGGCAACAAATCAATGATGGTTAGGGAAGGGCGGACTGCGGCTTTCAGGAAAGCCCGGTGAGGCCGATAAAAAGCGCCGGAAAAAATAGATTTGACAGAGACATAATTTCTCTATATCCATCACGGAAGAGGTGTGTGAACGATTATGGGACTGATAAATCTGCTGTTTAACGATCCGCTGACTTTTATCCTGCTGGCCATACCGCTTCTCTATTCCATCATCTTCCACGAACTGGCTCACGGCTGGGTGGCTTATAAAATGGGTGATCCAACGGCAAAGTGGATGGGGCGTCTCACCCTCAATCCGCTAAGCCACCTCGATCCCCTCGGGACACTTATGCTTTTTCTGGTAGGTTTCGGATGGGCAAAGCCGGTTCCTGTAAATTTCAGCAACATCCGTGATACGAGACTGGGGCTGATACTGGTTTCATCTGCGGGCATTATTGCCAACATGATCGGGGCTTTTGTTGCGCTTCTCATACTTGAGGTGTTGGCTCCCCCTCAATCGGGAGCGCTGAGGGTGATGCTCAACTTCTTTGCCCTGATCAATATCATTCTGGCGGCATTCAACCTCATACCCATCCCGCCTCTCGACGGCTCAAAAATCCTGATGGGATTTCTACCGGAAAACCTTCAGGCCGCTATGGAGCGCTTCGAGCCCTATGGTTTTTTTGTGATCATCGGCCTTCTTTTCCTGGGCGTTCTCAATCCTCTGATTGATGCGTTCCGGTGGATTATCATTTCGATCATACGTATATTTCTTCCCATGTAATAAAATGAGCCGGACGGTTTAGCGGAAAGATGGATTTTCATGAAATCATTTGACGTCTTTATTATCGGGTCGGGACCGGCAGGCCTTTTTGCGGCGATATGGCTGGAAAAGCTCGGCGTGAAGAGGATAGCCGTTGCCGACAGAAAACCTTATTCGGCCGGAGGATTGCTTAATGACGGCAAGCTCAACTTTGACTATCGCATCGGTATTGACCTGGAGGAGCTTCAGATTGACCGGTACGAGGCTCAGGAACTGATGCAGAATGTCAAGGACGTGCTGACGGAGTTTCCGCAATGCCGGCAGGTGACGGCCATCGACAGGCAGGACAAAATCGGCTTTTTCAACGGTATTGCGCAGGAGCACGGGGTCCAGTTCATCGCACCCGAACAGTGGCACTGGGGGACGGACAACGGCAAGGCAGTAGTCGATTTCCTGAGAAGCCGTCTGTGCCGCACAACGTTTCTTCTGGAGACCGAGGTACAGAAAATAGAGAAGGCTGATAATCAGCATTTCAGGATTGTCTGCCGCAAGGCATCAAGAAACAGCGGTTATAATGCCGGAATCGTCCTGTCCGCGCCGGGCAGAAGCGGGGCTTACTGGTTCCGCGACGCTGCCGGAAAGATCGGCGTCAGCCACAACTTCGGACCCATTGATGTAGGCATCCGCATCGAGTTGAATAGAAAATTTTACGATGCAATAACGGACGTTGTTTATGACCCCAAGTTTATCTTTCATACCGCCGCCCACGGCGACAGGGTGAGGACGTTCTGCACCAATCCGGGCGGCAGGGTGCGGCTGGAGAATTACGGAGATTTCAAGCTGGTCAACGGCGACGCCCTTTACAACCGCAAGACGCCGAACACCAATTTTGCGCTGATAAATACGGTGCATCTTACGGAACCTTTCTCAGACACAACGGAGTTCGGACAGATGATCGCCAGGCAGTTTCATCTGCTGGGCGGCGGCATGCCGATTGTGCAGCGGGTCGGCGACTTCAGGGAGGGAAGAAGAAGCGCCCGTCCGACGTTCGACAGCGAAACGCGCCACTTCGGGATGTGCAAGGCGACATGCAAGGCCGTGCCCGGAGACATCACACTGGGAATGCCGGCGCGCATCATCGAAAATCTGTGGGAGTCGCTCAAGAAGCTCGATAAAATCGTGCCGGGAATTCTTCATCCGTCGACGCTGCTCTACGCTCCGGAGATCAAATTCTTCGACACCCATTTCGAGACCGACGGCGATCTGGAAACAAACGTCAAAGGACTATTTGTGGCGGGAGACGGCACCGGAAAAAGCCGGGGGATCGTCGGGGCCGCAATCTCAGGCATTATCGCCGCCAGAGGCATAGCCCGAAAATACTTCCGAAGACCATAAGCATAATTATCTATACTGTCTTTTTCTACTGTCCCCTGGTCTTTCCGCTTGACAGTAAAAATGAACTGCCATATGTTACTTCTAACATAGAAAATGCCAAATACAGTTTCCAATTCATTTTTCCATTTTTAAGATTCTTATCACTTTTCGCGGGCGCAGGTCAGAGATCCCTTTTTTTATTATCATCACTGTCGGTAACGGCATACCTGAAATCATAACATTACAAACAGTCGGAGAAAGGAGGGCTTTATGGACAAAATCGTGAGAATCGACATGAGCGGTCCCACTATCAGCATCATTCCGGTGGGTGAATATGCAGGTCTTGGCGGAAGGGCCATGACTTCCACCGTTGTTGCCAAAGAAGTGCCGCCGTTGTGCCATCCGCTGGGAGCGGAAAACAAGCTTGTCATTGCACCGGGAATGCTTTCAGGAACGGGCGCTGCCATGTCGGGACGCATTTCGGTAGGGTGTAAAAGCCCTCTTACCGGAGGCATCAAGGAGGCCAATTCGGGGGGACAGCCGGCACAGGTCCTGGCGCGTCTCGGGTATGCTGCAATTATCCTGGAAGGACAACCGAAAACGGACGACCTGTACAAGGTCATTATTAACAAGGACGGAGTAAAGGTCGAAGCAGACAACAGTCTCAGGATGCTTCCCAACTATGACCTCGTTGCAAAGATGAAGGAACAGTATGGAGACAAAATCGCCTGCATATCTATCGGTCCGGCGGGAGAAATGAAACTGGGCGCCGCATCCGTTGCCTGCACCGATCCGGAAGTGAGGCCCTCCCGGCATGCCGGTCGCGGCGGTGTCGGTGCGGTGATGGGGGCAAAGGCGGTCAAGGTTATCGTTCTCGACGATACCGGTTTCAAGGCGCGTCAGCCCAAGGATCTCGAAAAATTCAGGGCAGCCAATAAAAAATTTGTGGAAGGGCTGGCGAACCACCCTGTTACCGGGCAGGCGCTGCCGGCTTACGGCACTAATGTCCTTACTAACATCGTCAACGAGGCAGGTGCTTATCCATCTTATAATTTCAAGGCCGGTCAGTTCCAGGGAGCTTCCAAAATAAGCGGCGAAACCTTTGCAGAACTGGAAACCAAGCGGGGCGGCAATCCGACTCATCCCTGCCATCGCGGGTGTGTAATCCGCTGCTCCGGCATCTTCAATGACAAGGATGGTCATTTCCTGTCCAAGCAGCCGGAATACGAGACCGTTTGGGCACACGGCGGCAACTGCGGCATCGAAGATCCGGATATCATAGCCATGTTCGATTTCATGGAAGATAACTATGGACTGGATACCATAGAGATGGGCGCTACCATCGGTGTGGCCATGCAGGCCGGGATTGTGAAGTTCGGTGACGCCCAGGCCGCCATCAATCTTGTTCATGAGGTTGGGAAGGGAACGCCGTTGGGCAGGATTTTGGGAAGCGGCGCCGGCGTGACGGGAAAGGTCTTCGGCGTGGAGAAAGTTCCCGTTGTCAAGAACCAGGCGCTGCCTGCGTATGATCCCAGAGCAGTATTGGGAATCGGCGTGACATATGCCACAAGTCCAATGGGCGCAGATCACACGGCAGGATACAGTATTGCCACCAACATCCTGAAATCGGGAGGCTATGTGGATCCGCTCAAACCGGAGGGCCAGGTGGAACTGTCCCGCAATCTGCAGATTGCCACGGCGGCCATAGATTCCACAGGCATGTGCCTCTTTATTGCTTTCGCCATTCTTGATCAGCCGGAGACCTTCCAGGCTCTTCTCGATCTGCTCAATTCTTTTTATGGCATAGAATTGACGGCGGACAGCGTGACGGATCTGGGAAAGAAAATCCTGAAGATAGAACGCGAGTTCAACAAGCAGGCCGGCTTTACGAAAGAGCATGACCGGCTGCCCCGTTTCTTCTACACTGAGACTGTAGGCCCGCACAACGTAACCTTCACTATAAAAGACGAGGATCTGGACAGGGTGTTTGACTGGTAAGAAAAGATGTTATAGTCGTGGGAGAGTTTCCCGCAGGAAGCTCTCCCGTTTTTTAAGAGACGGTGTTACAATACCTTCCCGATCAACCGATTAATAATTATAACGGAAAAGCGGTTATGAAAATAACGGTCAAGCTCTTCGCCACCCTGCGAAGGGATCGTTTCGACATCAGCGATATCGAATACGGTGACGGCGATACCGTCCTGCGAGTTCTGGAGTCACTGAGCATATCTCCCGAAGAGGCGCCGATAATCTTCATCAATGGCCGTCATGCCATGCCCGATTCCGCCCTGAAAGACGGCGATACACTGGCTGTTTTTCCACCCATAGGCGGTGGTTGAAAGAGAAGGCAGGCAGGAAAATCTTGCTCAGTAAACCGGATCAACTCAGGCAGGAGTGATATTTCGTGCTCATGATCAAAGAACCATCCGCTGATAACCCGGCGTTAAAACCCCATCCCTCCAGGCTTTTTATCGAGACGACAACCCGGTGCAATCTCCAATGCCCCATGTGCATGAAGCAGAGGCGGGATGAAGGATTTATCGAAGGGGATATCTCGATGGAGACTTTCCAGGCTCTCCTGCCTGCCATGTCCACGGCGGAGGCCGTAGTGCTTAACGGAATCGGTGAACCGCTTCTGCATCCACTGCTGATTGATTTTATCCGTATGGCCAGGAAATGCATCCCCGGCGACGCGTGGGTAGGCTTTCAGTCCAACGGCCTGCTTATAGACAAAGAAACTTCTCTCTCGCTGATTGATGCCGGGCTCGACAGAATATGTCTGTCTGTGGATGCCATATCACCGGAAACGTTTCTCAGCGTACGCGGAGTCGCAGATTTCTCAGGGGTTGCCCGTGCCCTGAAATCATTGGCCGATGCAAAAAAGAAGACAAATTCCCGTCTCGAAATCGGCATTGAGTTTGTATTGCGGAAGGATAACCTTCACGAACTTCCCGATGTGATCCGTTGGGCCGCTTCAAACGGCGCAAGCTTTGCTTTGGTCACTCAGCTTTTTCCCTACCACAGGTCTCTTGTGGCGCAGGCGGTATACGATGCCAACATAGATGAATCCGTGTCGATCCTTAAGGAGTACGCTGAAAAGGCCGGAAATGAAGGACTGGACATCAGAACCTACTTCGATATTTATATGAAATATGGCAAGAGTGATGAAGACCGGAAGTTAATCCGCCTGGTGGATGCGATGATGGAGGATGCGTTATCCCGCGGCGTGACTTTGAACCTGCAGAAACTGTTCGCAATGGATTCTTCCTGGATTGAAAAGACCAGGGAGGTATTCCGCTCGGCAGAGGCTTTTGCATCGCAGGCGGGCATGACATTGAGGCTTCCGGAACTGATACCGAAGAGCGCCCGGCGATGCGAGTTTGTGGAAGATGGCAGTGCATTTATCTCCTGGGACGGCAAAGTTCATCCCTGCTACTATCTCTGGCATCACTACAAATGCTATATCAACGATATGGAAAAGATCGTGCACCCGCGCGTTTTCGGAAGGCTGTCTGAGCGGAGTATCAAGGAAATATGGAACGATCCGGAATTCATTTTTTTCAGAAAAAACGTTCTGCGTTATGACTATCCGTTCTGTTTCAACTGCAGTTTTGCGCTTTGTGATTATGTGGAAGGCGGAGAGTTCGAGCAGGACTGCTATATCAATACCGAACCGTGCGGTGTGTGCCTCTGGTGCATGGATGTGTTCCAATGTATGAAATGATCATTATTCGATTATTGTGCAGATCGATTCGTTGTCGCTTCAATCCACGCGCCCGCGAGGGGCGCGACTTAGTAATCTTGGACTGTCGCCAACTATGATGGAGGTTTCAATCCACGCGCCCGCGAGGGGCGCGACTGGGATAGTGTCAATGGGTTGACATGGGCGTTGGAGTTTCAATCCACGCGCCCGCGAGGGGCGCGACCCACATGACACAAACACAAACCCTCCCCAAAACCAGTTTCAATCCACGCGCCCGCGAGGGGCGCGACATTGCATGATGGCGGGACATGGGCGACTGATCCGTTTCAATCCACGCGCCCGCGAGGGGCGCGACGGCATTATTCCCTCTTAATCAACAGATAAATGAGGTTTCAATCCACGCGCCCGCGAGGGGCGCGACTATTGCATTATCCAATCGCCAAAAAGGAGGACTATGTTTCAATCCACGCGCCCGCGAGGGGCGCGACTGAAGCGTTGGACGGTGAATAAGGGAGGATAAGTGTTTCAATCCACGCGCCCGCGAGGGGCGCGAC
>CAZLFA010000054.1:0-29655 GCA_964558665.1 uncultured Syntrophaceae bacterium | reverse complement strand
ATTCTTCCCACCACCCGCGGCCTCATAACCAAGGGATACAAGGCCGTCGACTGGAAGCACTGGGGATGGGCTATGGGCATGGACGCCGAATACGCCCGCTTCTACCGGACGGACAGGGGAAAGCGAGCTATGGACTGGGGCGTTCAGGCCTGCGCCGTGCCCCAGGCGGGATACGTAAACGCCAGCTACGGCGTCAATAACTTCATGATCACCGCCAAATCCTGCAAGAAGTTTGTATGCGAAATCCGCTCCGACTTCGCCTGGTGCGAGGGAGGCAGGGGCATGTTCCTGCCCGTCGACGAGGTTGACTACTTCGTTGAAGTGGACGTAGACAATGAAAAGTACCAGTGGCCCTACATCGCCGAGAAGAACATCAAGCCGGATGACGTACAAAAGGCCATCGCGGCGAACTGCGTCTCCATCATGCGCGACGGCGACTGCATCCAGGTCGGCATCGGAGCCCTCCCCACGGCCGTCGTCCTCGGCATGCGTGATCACGGCCTGAAGGACCTCGGCGTGCACAGCGAGATGATCGGTGAGTACGCTTTCACGCTCCTCGAGGCCGGCGTCGTTACCAACTCCAAGAAGAACGTCGACAAGGGCCGCTGCGGCTGGGCATACATCATGCCCGTCGACACACCCCGCTACTACGAGTATCTGCACCGCAATCCGCAGTTCGCCGGTTTCGACATCGGCTACACGAACAACATCGTGATGCTCTCCCAGCTCGACAACATGGTAACCGTCAACAACTTCGCCCAGATGGACCTTAGAGGGGTGAACGCAGCGGGTAATGTCGGCGGCCGTCCCATCTCCTCCACGGGCGGTCAGCTCCAGTTCACCCTCGGCTCGATGTTGGCCAAGGGCGGCAGGGCCATTCTTGCGGCTACATCCCGCGACGGCAAGGGCAAGTCACGCTTCGTCTCCGCGCTGGATTCGGGCAGCGCCGTGACCGTCCCCGACCAGCTAGTCACCTGGGTCTGCACCGAGTACGGCATCGTCAACCTCATGGGCTGCACCGACGCCGAAAAGGCAAAGAAGCTCATCTCCATCGCCCATCCCGATGACCGTCCGGCACTGGAGCAGGCAGCCGTGGAAAAGCTCGGCATCAAGCTGAACCACTGGATGTTCAAGAATGCGCCGGATCGCCGCTTCCCGACGCCCGAAGAGCTGAAGGAACACAAGTACGGATACATGGACCTTGAGTTCAGGCCGAAAGAAATTGCCGAACTCAGCGACTGATATAATTAATTGGTATGAGTATCTTTTTTTAAAGGGGCGGGTGAGTTTCACTCGCCCTTTTTTCATCATTATTCTGAATGCCTGAAATTGGAAGGAAAATCCAGACCCAAGCCATACCTGACAAATACTTCGAATGCCCCATAGTCTCGCAGGATGTTGTTGCGCTTTTCCGGTTTTAGACAGGTGAACCTCCGGCAGTCCATGTCCAAGTAGGAGGACATCTGGGGTTCGATCAAAGTATCGCCAAAATTCGTTTCGGTTGTAAAGCACAGCAGGCTGAACGGCTCACCTGTCCCGTTATTCCACAGTTGGTCTGCCAGCACAGGGTTTTTCATTTTCATCAAAACATAAGAAGCGAATACTATTGAGTTATTGCGAAAACCGAGGACAAGGTCATCTTTATCCATCATATTCCAGGTTGCAAGATTATCTCCATTTTCCTGAGTCCCCCAGAAGCAGCATTTTCCGTCCGGGTAGAGAAGTCTCAAAGCATCGCATTGGCCATCATCTCCAATAAGCGACATCAACGTTTCTATTTCGTATCCGTTATTTTCCGTGATATCGAAATATGACCTTGTTGTTGCATCATCGTCCGCATAGATAAAGACATTCGCCATTACACATGCCTCACAGTATGGAAGTTCGTATTGGTTGACGTTGGCCGGAACCTTTTCCTTTTCATTTGGAGTATAAGGCAAGGTTTTTTTTTATTCAAGAATCTTATCGGTTGAAAATTTTTCACTTTTAAAAAAAGTTTATTGCGTGAAATCGGATAAATCTGTAGAATATGTATCAGCGTTATATAGATATCTAACAAGAAACTATGAAAGGAGAATATACATGGTCATTCAATTACCGAACCTGCCTTATGACAGAGAAGCATTGTCTCCCTATATCTCAGGCAATACGCTTGATTTTCACTACGGCAAACACCATAAAGCCTATGTCGACAATATCAATAAACTGATAGAGGGAACGGACCTCGCCAATGCAGATCTGGAGACCATCATAAAAAAGACAGCCGGCGATGCCGCCAAAGCAGGTGTATTCAACAATGCAGCACAGGTATGGAACCATACTTTTTACTGGCAGAGCATGAAGAAAAACGGAGGAGGTCAGCCGTACGGCCCGATTGCTGAAAAAATCACCGAAGCGTGGGGAGACTACGCAAAATTTACAGAAGAGTTGAAAAACGCGGGAGTAACACAGTTCGGCAGCGGCTGGGCATGGCTTGTTCTTGACAATGGAAAACTGAAGATAACCAAGACTGCTAATGCAGACACGCCGCTTGCACATGGCATGAAAGCACTGTTAACCATAGATGTTTGGGAGCATGCCTACTACCTGGACTTTCAGAACCGACGTCCGGACTACCTCAGCTCCGTCATTGAAAAACTTATCAACTGGGATTTTGCCAACGCAAACCTCAAATAGTTTCCGGATCATAAGCCGGTGGGAAGCGATTATTTTTTCCACCGGCCTTTACATAACCCGTTCCCCCGAAACCCATGGCAGAACAGCCCCCGCACTATACAGATCACAGAAAGCGATTAAAAAGCAGATTTACCAACTCCGGACTGGACACCTTTCATGATTACGAAGTTCTGGAGCTCCTTCTGACGTATTCAATTCCCAGGAAGGATACCAAACCCGTCGCCAAGCGACTTCTTAATCATTTCAAAAGCCTAAAGGGCGTGATGAACGCGGAGATCTCAGAGTTGGAGGAAGTGGAAGGCATAGGCAGCCACTCAGCCATTCTCATCAAACTGATAAAGGAGATGAACACTCTGTATCTTAAAGAAAAAGCGATGGAAAGACCTCAGATCACCTGTACGCGGGAACTTCTGGACTATTGCAAAAATAGTATGGGAGGCTTGAAAGACGAACACTTTGCCGTGGTATATCTTGACGCCCAAAACAGAATTATCGATGTTGTAACAATCAATGAAGGAATTGTAAATCAGGCTGTCGTCTATCCTCGCAAGGTAATGGAGAATGCACTGCATAAGAAGGCTTCAGCTATCATACTCGTTCACAACCATCCTTCCGGCCACACCAGGCCGTCCGATGCGGACATAAGACTGACAAGAACCATACGCGAAACAGCCAAAGCGCTGGATATCAGCGTGCATGATCACATCATCATCGGCGACAACAGGTTTTTCAGCTTCCGTGAAGAAGGAATGATGTCATAGGAGCTTCTAAAAGGGCACGGGAGTGAAGCACAGAATGAACAACATGAAGGCCGCCCAGCCTATCACGCGCCTGCCGCTGTCAAGGGGAATGCCATCGTAAAACACCGGCGGGTGATCCACTCCCATCAAAACAAGTATTGCCGCCCATACCAGCCAGCCGCTCCAGAAAAAAATACCAAAGAGAATAATGACAGCAACAACAATCCGGGAGATAATTTTCTGCCTGCTGCCGAACATGGCATAGGCTATATGTCCGCCATCCAGTTGCCCCACAGGAATAAGGTTGAAACACGTAACCAGCAGGCCTATCCAGGCTGAAAAGGCAACGGGATGAAGGACTACATCCATATTATCAGGCATACTGCCGAAAACAATCCAGCTTAAAAACGAAAATATCGGGGATGAACCAAGCTTTACGGAGTTTATGCCCGCATGCATTGTTGTCTCGGACAGCAAAAGCCCGATAATGAGAGTGGGAATTGCCAGGATCAGCCCCGCCAGAGGCCCGGCAACTCCGATATCCATAAGAATCTTCCTCTCCAGAATGGGAGATTTCATCTTTATAAATGCGCCAAAAGTGCCTATTAATGACGGAGCCGGAATAAAATAGGGAGGTGTTACATCTACATTATGTCTTCGGGACATGAAGTAATGACCAAACTCATGTGCTCCGAGAATCATCAGCAAGGTTACTGCAAAAGGCAATCCCCTCCATATTTCGCGCGGCGATTCCCATGGATTGACACCTATTTGAAGGGCTCCCGCCAAAAGCGTAGTTGAAAATGTAATCAAAAAAAGGATTAAATTAATATAATAACGTCTGAGCATGAGGCAGATTTACCTGTTTTATGTCCGGGGCATCAGGCAACATTAGTACAGCGGCCAATAAAAAAAGGGGATCTTGTGATCCCCTTCGCAATTTATAAATAAGGCAATATCTTCAGCAATCCTCACTAGAAGTCAGTTTACTTTTTACTGTCTACATCTTCCTTCAGTTCCTTGCCAACTTTGAAGAATGGAAGTTTTTTGGGTGATACCTTGATATTTTTTCCCGTCTTGGGATTTCTTCCGGTATATGCATCGTATTTTCTTACCACGAAGCTGCCGAATCCTCTAATCTCAATTCTTCCACCCTTTTTCAGTTCATCTGTAAATCCCTTAAAAACAAGATTGACGACGTCGATCGCTTTTTTTTCTGTAAGATTCTCTTTTTTTGCCAAAGATTCAATAAGTCCGGATTTATTCATACTTCCTCCTTCTAATTATTGCTGATCTCCTGTTGGTATTTTAAGGATTGTTTAATAACCCAATAATATGTTTTTACTTTCTCCTTCTATTATTTATTTTGAGAGTATTGTCAAGACAATTCTTCCATAAAAATAACAGTTTCATTGTATATCCCACCTCATTCGCAATCAACGCTCAAATCCATCTGATTTAAGATTAAGCGGAATTTGCATGAAGGATGAGAGCAGTGATTGACGATTATATCTGGTTTCCGTCCGGAAACTGAAAGTTTCACCATCCGGAGTTTCCGGATGGACACTATCTATTTCCCGGAAGCTGCCATGAGAAGTGAAGCTACCTCTTTTGCGCTCAGATTCCGGTACTCTCCCTCTTTAATCCCCTCAAGATTGACGGAAGCAATTGAGACGCGAATCAGCCTTACCACTGAATACCCAAGCAATTCAAAGGCCCTTCTGATTATTCTATTTCTCCCTTCCGAGATTTTAATATTAAGCCAACAGCTCTTATTGTTCTCCTTTTCAACGTCCAGGTATAACGGCTTAAAAGGACCGTCATCAAGCTCGACACCTGTCTCCATCATGCGTTTATGACGGGGAGACAAACGGCCTTTTATTTTTACCCGGTAGGTCTTTGCTATCTGAAATCTGGGGTGCTGAATCCTGTGCGAAAAATCACCATCGTTGGTCATAATCAGCAGCCCTTCAGAATCATAATCCAGTCTCCCCACCGGATAAACCCTTTCACCTATACCGGCCATCAGATCTGCAACAGTCGATCTTTTCTGCGGATCGTGCAGGGTTGTCACATATCCGCGTGGTTTATTAAGGGCAAGATAGAGATTGGTCTGTTCGCATGATATCAGTCGATCATCTACTCTTATATCATCCTTCGCCGGATTCGCCTTTGCTCCCAGGGTGGTCACCTTAATCCCGTTGATGCTGACCCTCCCTTCAAGAATCATTTTTTCGGCTGACCTTCTTGATGCAACTCCAGCACGAGCGATAATTTTCTGGAGTCTTTCCTCCATGTTCTTCACTCTTCCCGAGGTTCTGTTATTTCCTGAATCACAGGCAATTCTTCCTGAGGTTCATTTGTCTCCTGAAGTGTTGGCAGCTCTTCCTGGAGTTCCTTTATTTCCTGAAAGATAGGCAACTCTTCCTGGAGCTCGTTTGTCTCCTGAAGTGTTGGCAACTCTTCCTGGAGTTCCTTTAATTCCTGAAGGGTGGGCAATTCCGCCAGGTCTTTCAGATTGAACACCTCGAGAAACTTTCTCGTGGTACCGTAAAGAATTGGCTTTCCCGGAACATCCTTTCTGCCGACAATCCTGACCAGTTTCTTATCCAGCAGTTTTTTTAACGGGCCTCCGGCGTCAACACCTCTGATTTTGTCGATTTCAGCTTTTACCACGGGCTGGCGGTACGCAACGATTGCCAGCGTTTCCATTGCTGCCGGGCTCATCAACGATGATTTTCCTCCCTTCAGCTTTTTTATCCACACAGAAAGATCAGGCCTGGTTCGATATTGGTAACCGCCCGCCACTTCCTGCAGGAGGAATCCTCCCTTTCTCTCTTCGTACTCCCGGACAAGCTCCTGCAGCACACTCAATATCCGGTCTCTCTCCACTTCCTGGAGAACTGATCCGATCTTCTCAATCGACAAAGGAGCATCAGACGCCAGTATAAGCGCCTCGATTATTGACTTTATATCTTCCATAAAAAACCGTCTCTCTTAAACTAAACCTCAACAGCCAGAAAGATTCTTATGATTCCAAATGACGATGACTGATAAACCCTGATCATACGCAATTTCATCAATTCCAGAACGGCAAGAAAGGAATAAACTATTTTTTTCCTATCCGAACATTCACCCAAAATATCGGAAAATGTAAGAGTCTTTTCCTCCGTCAGCTTTTCCATGATATCGTTAATCCGATCCGCCAGCGTCATCTTCTCGGCATTGATCTCTATGGCACCTGCATTGTCCAGCGTTGCAATAATCCTTTGAAACGCATCCACCAGTTCAAAGAGGTTTATCTCCTCCAGAACCTCGTCATCATTTACTTCCTTATTTTCTATGATAGGATAGCCGCGGACAAAAACATCCCTTTCCAGAAGCGGCCTGCTGTCAATCTTCAGCGCTGCCTCCTTGAACGCCTGATACTCCAGCAACTGCCTGACAAGCTCTTCTCTGGGATCGCCTTCCGTCTCATCTTCGCTATTCTCATCCGCCTCAACAGGAAGCAAAAGTTTTGACTTAATATGAATGAGTGTCGATGCAAGAACAAGATATTCGCCGGCCAGATCAAGATTGAGCGACCTCATTGCATCCAGATATTGAAGGTACTGTTCAGCGATAAGAGCTATCGGTATGTTATATATGTCTATCTCATTTTTTTTTATGAGATACAGTAGAAGATCCAGCGGTCCTTCAAAGATGTCAAGTTTGATTTCATAACTCATGATGGCTTCTTCAGATCTTTATGGACTCCCTGACCTCCTGCATCGTCTGACTTGCAACTGCCGATGCCTTGTTATTGCCGGCGGCGATTATTTCCTCTACCTCATTTATGTGCTCGCGATAGTATGTCTGTTTATCGTGAATCCCCTGCATCGCGGTTGTAATCACCTTTGCAAGACGGCTTTTGCATTCGGTGCAACCGATCTCGGCCTTCCGGCATGCATCATCGATCTGCGCAACATCATTTTCGCTTGAATACAGTCCATGAAAAGTAAATACATTGCATAATTCAGGGCGCCCCGGATCCTTTTTTCTCATACGTTGCGGATCGGTAAACATGGAAGAAACCTTCTTCTGCAATATTTCCCCGCGATCACTGATATATATGGAATTATCATATGATTTACTCATTTTCCGGCCGTCGATGCCCAGCAGCTTGGGAACATCGGTGAGGAGCGGTTCAGGAATCGGAAAGATATCCCTGTAAAGGAAATTAAAACGCCTGGCAATTTCTCTGGTCAATTCCACGTGCGGAAGCTGATCTACGCCGACAGGAACACCATAGGCCTTATACATGATAATATCCGCTGCCTGAAGTACAGGGTATCCCAGAAAACCAAAAGTAGAAAGGTCTTTCGTCACCAGTTCCGCTTTCATTTCCTTATATGTCGGATTCCTTTCGAGCCAGGAAAGAGGAGTAATCATTGATAACAGGAGAAACAGTTCGGCATGTTCCTTGATGCTCGACTGCACAAATATGACGCTTTTATGAGGGTCAAGCCCGGCACTCAACCAGTCTATGACCATGTCCATAGAATTCTCATGGATGTCATCCGTGCTGCTGTACTCACTGGTGAGTGCGTGCCAATCCGCCACGAAATAAAAACATTCATAGCTTCCGTCATTCTGGAGATTAATCCAATTCCCTAAAGCTCCATGCAAATTGCCCAAGTGAAGCTTTCCCGTTGGACGCATCCCGCTTAATATACGTTTCTTTTCCAATGATCCTCCAAGAGAATTTTCGCTGGGCTATAACAGAAAGGGTGGGCACTGTCAACGTAACATGAATATTCCTGGAATATGATGACGGAACTTATGACAGTTAAAAGATAGATTTATATCTGCAATACATTAAGGCCTCCCTTTTTCAGATTGGAGGGAGGCCTTGATGTCGAAGAAACTGCATTAAACCCTTATTTAACTTTATCAGCTAATGCTTTGCCGGCTTTGAATTTTACGACTTTCTTTGCCGGAATTTTAATGGTCTTGCCTGTCTGCGGATTGCGGCCCTCTCTTGCCTTCCTCTTTACAACTGCAAAAGTTCCAAATCCTACCAAACCCAATTTGCCATTCTTTTTAAGCTCTTTGGCGACCTGCTCAACATAAACATCAAGCGCCTTTGCGGCTGCCGCCTTGGTAATTCCAGCTCCCCCTGCAATAACCCCAATCAATTCTGCCTTTGTCATCCTCTGGTGTCCCCCTTTCAAGAATTTTTGTTAATATCAGCCACTTTAATGGCACACTTCAAACCGGATTCTTGCGCCCGGTTTTAAATCATTATGTAACAAATACTACAAAGTTACTTTTTTCTAACCCGCATCACACAAGGACTAGCCGGCACCAATTTCTGCAAACCCTCACCAACCAAGAGCGTGCACGTTAATACCATAATGCGAGAGCAAAATCAAGAGAAAAATTAACCCTTAACAGTTATTTTAATATTGCGACCTGCGCTAATCTAAAAATGACGCTGGTTTGACAACCGACATGCCGTGTATTAGGCATTATCGCTGCTATAGATGAGCATGGCAAAACAAAATTCATTTATGAACGGCAGTTGGCAAGGTATTTTCCGGGTCGTCGCAACGCAGGGTGTAAGCAGGGTGGATTTTGAAAAAAAATGGTGGATGGAAAAGGAGGGAACCTGAAAACCATCCACCGTATATAAACTGAGGGCATATCAATTAGGGCCTTACCTCTCAGGTTATCGCCAAGGGGGTCGGTGGATGGAAAGGAGGGTACATGAACCATCCACCGAATTTACTAATTGTTACTTTCTCGACATCGACAGAAAAGACTGCAAAGGGGGTTTGCTTCTTTTCAGTTTTTATTAAGCAATAGATGTGCCGTTTACAACAAAGGGAACAGATTTAATTACTCATGATATTTTTTTGAATATATCTACATGTTAATCACTTTTTTGCTGATCTCAACGGCATCCGGGATAAACAACAATACCAGATCAGAAGGCTCTGTATGTGCTAATTTCGCACACTAAAAACGATCACAACACGGAAAGTCGAACTGGAGTTAGAAAAGCAAAAGTGTGCGACATTAGCACAACAAGTGCGAATACCGCACACCCTTTGACTTTTTAATTAATTGATATTCTTACCGATTTTCTTATGTTCACGAATAAGCTTGTATCTTGAAATACCTAGGCGCTTTGCCGCCTCTGCCTTATTACCTCTGCTTATCGCCAATGCGCTGGTCAGTATCCTCTCTTTTACATCCTTGATGATTTTATCTGTAACTGCAGTATAATCCATATCTTTTTGATAGAGGCGCGGCAGTATATTAGCAACAGAGACATCCACATTCTTTTTATCCACAGCTATTTTAATCTCAGAAGGCAGGTTATCCTCCGAGATTAAATTGCTTACGTTCTGCAGGATCATCATCCGCTCAATAATATTCTTCAATTCCCGTACATTTCCCGGCCAGGTATATCCCTTGAGAATATTTTCGGCTTCTCTGCTGAACCCCTTTACCCTTTTACTGAACTTCCTGTTGAACTCCTCTATAAAATGCTTTGCTAAAAGGACTATGTCGTCGGGCCTTTCCCTAAGGGGCGGAATCATAACCGGCACGACGCTGATTCTGTAATACAGGTCTTCGCGAAATGATCCCTCCGTAACCATTTTGTTGAGATCTTTATTAGTCGAAAAAATAAATCTGACATCCACAGGAATGTTTTCTGTTCCTCCGAGCCTGCGGATGTATCCATCTTCAAGCATCCTGAGGAATTTTGCCTGTAACTGCATGCTCATGTCCCCTATTTCATCCAGCAGCATTGTTCCGCCATTGGCATGCTCAAGCAGTCCAAGCTTCCTTTTTCTGGCATCTGTAAAAGCCCCCGCTTCATATCCGAAAAGTTCGCTTTCCAGCAATGTGCCGGGAATCGCCGCGCAGTTGATATCAACAAAAGGTTTTGCGATTCGGTTGCTTTGGCGATGAATCGCACGGGCAATCAATTCCTTTCCGGTACCGCTCTCACCCCGGACAAGTATATTGGTGTTGTGACCTGCCACCTCTTTTATCAAGTGGAAAATGTCGACCATTTCCTTTGATTTTCCCTGTATATCGTGGAACCCCAGAAGCATGTCTTCCCGCTCTTTAAGCTTCTCTACCTCCGACTTGAGCGACCTTGCTTCATAAGAAAGAAGGGAATGCATCATGGCATTGTCATAAGACGTTGCAGCGTTTTTGACCAGTATGTCCAGAAGGTTTACCTGATCCTGCGAATAGCCGCCGCTCTTCTTGGCAAGATATATTACACCCTTGTAATGCTCCTTTATCTGAAACGGGAAAGCAATCTCCGACGGGTATTCCGGGAAGACAGCATCTTTGACTGAATCACGGTTTGCCTTATTGACAGTTATCATGTTGCTTATCATTGCACTGCTGATGACCCCTTTTAAATACGTCGCCTCAAAAGCCTTCTTGTCATCCACTACAATTTTTTTACCATCGTTCACCATGTATCTGTTTTTGGCAAGATCACAGAAGAAGATCAAAAACTTGTCAGCCCGGGATATCTCAAGCGCACTTTTTATGAGCACTTCCCTGACCTTGCTGTCAACCACATAGCTGACATTCATTTCTGAAACCGCCTCCTGAAGCAGCATTAACTGTCTGATTTTCTCCTCGTTGGTTTCAAACAATCTGGCGTTGTGAATGATTATGCTTATCTGACTGGCAAAGGTCAAAAACAGGTTTATCTCTTCAGGCAGGAATTTGGTCTCTTCCTTGCGCCAAGCCGCAAGAGTGCCGATAACATCCTCGCCGATTTTCAGAGGTGCGCAAAAGATGGATCCTCTGTCATAGATTTTAGTCAGCATCCTGTCGGTTTCCGTTATCCGGCTGTCCGCAGCTGCCTTTTCAATGGCAATGGGCTGTCCCGACTTGGCCACCTTGGTGGCCAGACAGTCATGCTCCGCAAGTCTCAACGCCACCTCAAACGCGCGTTCCTGCTCCTCAGGACCATAGTTCTTGACAACTTTCGTCTCCAGATATTCCTTAGATTCGTCGAAAAGGCGGATGATGCCGCGATCAAACCCGATTGTATCAACCACTTCATCAAGTATCTTGCCGAGAATATACTCGACCCGGGAAGGCTCGGACAGGAGAGTACTGATGCGAAAAATGCTTTTAAGCAGTTTGTCCCTGTCCAGGAGCGGCTTTGATGATCTCCGCGGCTTATTATCAGGATGCACTTTCTTAGGCATGATCGTTAATCTATGTTTCTTTTAAGATGATACTCAGCGCCGTTGTCAATTTAATAGTATCCTCATCAGCCTTCCGCAACCTTGCACTTACGATCCTGGCAAGATTCAGGAGCACCTGGAATCCGAGGTCATGGTCACGATCGGCCAGTGCGAGGAAATCGTCCTTCCTGATTTCATAGAGGACACAATCTGTAATGGCCTTGATGGTCGCAGTACGCTTCGATTCTTCAAGCAACGCTATTTCACCGAATACGGCGTGATCTTCAGCGCTGAGCCGCGTAAAGACCTTGTTCCTGTCAGTGTCTTCGTCATCCATGCCTTCAAGAACCAGAATTTTAACGACTTCAACCGTTCCCGTCTGCATGATGTACATAGCGTCACCCAGATCCCCCTCCCGCATGATAATCTCTCCCGCCTTAAACTTGACCCGATGAGAGATATCTATGAGTTCACGGATCTGCTCGGGCTTAAGCTCTTTAAATAAAGCCGGTTCTGCCAAAAGGTTTATATCATCTTCCATAATATGGCTCCCGATATGAAGGAAACTCCGATGCGGATGATAATACCCTGCCTGCCGCCAGGGAAAACCCTCCGCAATTAAGTGTATAGCAAATCATTCCATAACTATGATGCATCATTGCCGGATCATTCAGCGGTCCGGCAGCGTTCTTGAAAGTATCACCGCATAATCATCATGACTTATAACATAATCATCATCAGGGTTGATAACCGCCTTGGCCTCATCCCTTTCATAGTAGAAATCTTTTTTTGACTCCTTTATTTTTTCCCTGATAAAGGTGTCGATCGCCGATGTGTTGTCAGACAACAAATCATCCAGCTTCATCGCCTTCTTTTCCCTCAATATACCTATCAATATGGCATGCTGCTTTTTTCGAAAGTGCCCGGAAAGTTCCTGGAAGGTCTTTCCCACAAATTGTTTCGGTATTGCCACACGCCACAGCTTATTCGTCTCTCCCAGCGAAACCATGCTGTAAAAGACACGCGGCAACCCCGGAGAATTGATGGCGCTGGCAAGCAGAGACCCGACATGCTCTCCTCTCACTATTATTTCATCGACACCGGCGCGCCTCAGGTGTGGTTTGTTCTCAGCATTGACCACTTCGGCGATCGTCTTCACATTCGGAGCAATCGATTCAATTGTCAGGGAAGCCAGTATCGTCCTTTCATCTACCTTATCGCTGGAGCGCCCCCCCGATAAATCGGCCATTATGAGCGCAAAAGCCGCCTTGCCTATATTGGCCCTTCTGAGTACATCCTCATGAACGAAGTCACCCCTGAGAAACCTGAGATTGAATTTGTGATGCCTGAGGCGGAGAGGATCAATTTCATCCACCGACAGTTCATTGATCAGAGCGATAGTCCTTTCGCCCATGGAACCGTACATCGTCAGTCCCTTAAGGACATCCTCCGTATGCTGGTTCCAGCCGCAGATCACAATGTGATCCTTTTCCTTGATCGTTTCCAACCCCCTGCCCTCCTTCATTCTTCTTTCCACAAATATGGACGCGATGGTAGCCGTGAACAGAGACATGAGTCCTACACCGAAAACAATCAGCGTCAATCCCACCAGTCTGCCGCCGAAAGTTATCGGGTATTTGTCTCCATAACCAACGGTCCCCATGGTAACAACCGCCCACCAGATACCGTCCCAAATGCTATGAATATTGGGGTCTGCAGTGCTGCTCTCAAAATAGTAAACGCCCAAAGAGCTTAAACAAACAACACCAATCGTTATGAAGGCCACCTGATAGGGAAGTTGCCTGTAAAGTCTGCTTATGATTCTGCTAATTTTTTTTAGGTATGACATGACCGGCTAACTTTTATCATACTCGTAAAACTGCATGCTGAATACAGCCCGTCCCTGAGTCGCGGAACGAATATCAGTTGAATATCCAAACATGGCCTTTAAAGGAACTTTCGCTTTTATTTCACTTATGGGGCCTTTGGGATTGATTGCCTGGATTTCACCCCGGCGGGAATTGATATCGCCGATTACCTCTCCCATGAATTCCGTCGGAGATATCACATCCACCATCATGACCGGTTCAAGGAGAACCGGATCCGCCTGCCTGAAGCCATCCCTGAATGCGGTCAAGGCGGCTATTTTATAGCCAAGCATTGAAGATTCTCCATCCTTTGCCGATCCGCCGACGATCTCCACTCTGGTGTCAACTACAGGATAACCGCTCACAACACCGCTCTGCATGGCTTCTTCAATGCCTTCTATCATAGATTGGTGATATTCCTCCGGAATGCCCGTCGAGTCGACACTGTTGATGATCTGGTTTCCTGTTCCCCTCACCCCCGGCTCAAGATGCAGGCGCACATGCCCGTAATGCTTTTTATCACCGAGCTCTTTCTCAAAGCGTCCTTCAATCTCCACTTTTTTCTGGATTGTTTCCCGATATACGACCCTTGGTTTGCCGACATTCACATGGGCGTTGAAATCTCTCATCAGCCGGTCAATAAGTATTTCCAGATGAAGCTCACCCATTCCCGAAATAATGGTTTGAGCCGTTTCATCCTCGTATTTGAATTTGAACGTAGGATCCTCCTCCATGAACTTTGCCAGCGCCATCATAAGTTTTTCCTGATCGGCGGGCGTTTTTGCCTCAATGGCCTGACTGATAACCGGCTCATAAAACTCGATAGGTTCCAGAAGAATCTGATGATTTTCATCACACAGCGTATCACCCGTCATCGTGTCTTTAAGACCCATGACGCCCACTATGTCACCGGCTCCCGCCTGTTCTATCCTTTCCCTTTTATTGGCGTGCATTTTCAGAAGGCGTGCAATCTTTTCCTTCTTTTTTTTCCCCGCATTGAATATATCCTCTCCCGCCTTTAACTGTCCGGAGTAGATCCTCAGGTACGTAAGTTTTCTCCCTTCATCCTGCATTACCTTAAATGCCAGAGCGGCAAGAGGCTCTTTTATGCTGCTCCATCTTTCCTCTCCCTGCCCGGTCTTCGGATTGATGCCTTTTACCGGCGGCACATCTTCCGGCGAGGGAAGATAGTTAACCACCGCATCCAGCACCGGTTGAACTCCTTTGTTGCGCAATGCCGAGCCGCACATGACGGGAACCATCTTAAGGGAGATGGTTGCCTGCCTGATTGCTTTTAATATCTCCACTTCCGATATGGCGTCTCCGGCGAGATATTTCTCAGCCAGACCGTCATCAATATCGGCCAGGGCTTCTATCATCTGTTCTCTTCTCGCGGCGGCCTCGGATTGCATTTCGGCAGGTATGTCCTGGTACTGGTACGATATTCCCAGTTTGCCTTCCTCCCATATGACAGATTTAAAACGGATAAGATCTATGACACCCTGGAAGGTGTCTTCGCTGCCTATAGGTATTTGAACCGGAAGAGGCATCGAGTTGAATCTCTCCTTCATCATACCGACGGCCCCGAAGAAATCCGCACCCACTCTGTCCAGCTTGTTGATAAATGCTATCTTGGGTACACCGTATTTGTCCGCCTGATGCCAGACGGTTTCCGATTGCGGTTCAACCCCGCCAACCGCACAAAACACGACTACCGCACCGTCAAGAACGCGTAGTGAACGTTCCACTTCCATGGTGAAATCAACATGCCCCGGCGTATCGATGATGTGCACTTCGTGATTGTTCCACTCACACGTCGTAACAGCCGATGTTATTGTGATGCCTCTCTCCTGTTCCTGCGGCATCCAGTCCATAACGGCCTGGCCGTCATGGACCTCACCCATCTTATACGAGCGGCCCGTATAAAAGAGTATCCTCTCCGTGAAAGTGGTCTTGCCCGCATCGATATGGGCTATGACGCCTATGTTTCTGATTTTTGAAAGCCTGGTTTTTGGTGCCATGGATGAATGCTTCTCTGAATTGTTGATTAAACTTTAAATAACTATTTGGAGCCCGGTATCTTCATATCCTTATATTCAAATGCCTGCCTTGTATCTATATGCCCTTTGATGGATGCCAGCTCTTTGCCCTCCACCAGCAGCTTTACCTTTTTAATGCCCGGGATGTTTGAAATCAATGTATCCGTAAGCGAGAAGACGGTTGCCATTTCACTTGCGCTTCCGCCCGGATGATTCCTGGTCAGACTCTTGGCAAAGCTGATCTCCGCCAGACCGGCATCCTTTATTTTAACGCTCTGCACTTCGGTCTTGGGAGGAAAAGTAGCCACTTTGCCTGTTTTTGGCCCTTCGATAAGCGCCTTGACAATTTCTTTTGCCTGATCCTCATCATTGTTCTCTTTAACGACAAAACGTTTTTCCGCGACCAGAAAACGCTCGTTTGCATCAGAGAAAAAAAGTGACACCTCTATTTTATCTTTCTTTGCAGCCGATCCTTTGCCTGCAGGAGGGAAAAGGGTGTCGAAAAGGGTAACGAAAAGAAATATGAGCAGCCCGATTATCGTCGTCATAATAGTAAACAACAAAACCGTCCGCATGTGATGTTTCTTTTTCTTGCTTTTTACTTCAGAGATCCTGCGCTGCTTCTTGGTTGCCATATATCCATATTCCGTTTTATTGATAACTTTTCTGTCTTTTGAACAGCGGGCTCAACGTCCTTCCGTCCTGCCGGAAACCGGACTAACGGTTGATTTCCTTCATGCCTTCCTTTGCCTTTAAACCATATTCCGATTGCGGAGCCAGTTTGATCGCCTCCTGAAAGGAAGCAGCGGCATTATTATATCTCCTCTGTTTCAGATAGGATTGGCCCAGCCGGTAGTGGCTCTCTACAAAATCCGGCGCAAGTTCAACTGACTTCTTGAAATGCACGACAGCCTGTTCCATATCGCCCCGGGTATAATAAACAATGCCCATGTCTCTCTCTATCGCCGGGAGAAGCGGCGTATTGGGGTCCTTATCTATTGCTTCCTTATATTTGAGAATTGCCGTCTTGTAATCACCCTTTTTAAAGTAGGAAAACCCCATGTTGGAAAGGGCAGCGGCCGGAGAGTCATACAGTACGTTTTCCAGGGCCTTTTTGAAGCATTCTATGGCCTGGTCATAAAGCCCCTTGTAATTGTAGATGGATCCCAAATAGGTATATGCCTGGGAGAAATCCGATTGCAGCGATATTGCCTTTTTGAACGATGTTATCGCCAAATCATGCAGACCTTTTCCTGCATATGCCCACCCCATATAATAATGAACGTTGGGATCATCGGCATAAAGCTCCTCTGAAAGGAGAAACTCTTTCAAGGCGGGATTGTACTGAGCGGAATTAAGATAAGCAACCCCCAAATCCCTGTGCACGGCGGCCTGGTCCTTATGCCATTGGCCTGTGCATCCTGTAAACGCTGCCAGCAAAAGCAATACAAGCGCAACGATTATCATTTTTCTGTTTTTCATATCAGCATTCTCCTTGCCAGGTTTTCATAATCCTGTCTCCATCCGGAAAGGGATTTTTCCGGGATCGTAAACCGGAAGTTTCAGCATCCGGAGTATCCGGACGTGCATATTATGAATCTATTTCTGAGAACCACCGTTGACCCACCAGTCGCTCTTGTCCTTGAACCACCATTGCGAAGAATCCGTCTTGAGGATCTGCTCGGCGATCTTTTTTGCATTTTCCGTGCACAGCCTTTGCACAACAAACGCGATCCAGTCTCTGCTGTATTTATTCCCCAGATCGTCATGTTCTTTCAACTGAAGCAAAAGCGCCAACTGGTCCGCATCCCGCGCAATAAGCGATTCTTTTGTTTTTTTCTCATTGAATTCTTCAATGGAAGACTTGATTTCGTCACCGAAAAAAAGCGTTGCCGTCAGTTCACGCACAGCCTTCCCTTCATCAACTGTGACATATTTTTTGTTCACGTAGTTCATGTCGCCCGTTCTTGCTTCCGGCAGATCATGAACTAGACATATTCTCAGGACTTTCAACTCGTCAGCGGTCTGATCCATTTTGCACAGAGTGTAGCCTATATATATAGTCCTTAATATATGCTCGGCCACCGACTCGGAACCTGAGCCCAAAAATTGAAAACCGCTTCTCGGGGTCTTCTGCAACATACCAATTTCAAAAAGAAAGTTTGCAATATCAACCATATCAGTCCCTTTTCAAGATCATAATCCTGTTAGCCATCATGTCGGAAACCTTTTTAATCTGAGTCTGAAGAGACGCTACTCCTTCCGGCTTCATCGCTACAATCTTGTCAAGATGCGCCTTCCAATACTCCAGGATCTCTTTTTCATTATCTTTTTGCTTCTTCTCGAATCTGGCTTGCAGTGCCTTGACATACGACTCCTGATTATCCATTTCTCCCATGTCATCACCTCCTAGCAAAAAAAGCAGATTAATATATCATATGACACCGATTGTGCAACCTGGAAATTATAAAACAAAAGTGTCTTTACTTTTATAGCCGATCGCTGTTAGAATTTCCCAGTTCGACGCCCGGGGGACATCATCTTATACTATGGGTGAAGAAGATGCATGACAACGAGTATGACCTTCTCATAAAAGGCGGCATTATCTATAACGGATTGGGTACAGACGGCTTTACAGCCGATGTGGCAATCAAGAAGGACCGCATTGTTCAAATAGGGGGCGATCTCAATGAGAAGTCTGCCAGCCGGATAATTCATGCCTCGGGGTTATCAGTCTGCCCCGGATTCATCGACCCTCACAGCCACACCGATATAGAATTGCTGGTCAATCCCCTGGCGGAAAGCAAAATCAGGCAGGGCGTCACTACCGAGATCTCAGGCAACTGCGGATTTACCCTCTTCCCTTTAAACAAAACCACTTTTGAACAGCGCAGAGCCCTTTTCAAAGGCAAATATGACTACGACCTTGACTGGATGGACATGCGGGAGTTCTTCTCCAGGATTGAGAAGCGGGGCATTGCCATCAATTATGGGACACTTCTTGGGCACGGCACGCTGAGAGAATATGTCATGGGTATGGAGGACCGGTCATCGGAGTATCATGAAATAGAGGAAATGAAATCGGTGCTCCAGAAATATCTGGAGGAGGGCGCTTTTGGAATATCAACCGGCTTCATCTACACGCCGGGCAGCTTTGCGCAGGCGGAAGAAATAGTTGAGCTGTGTCATGTAACCGCAGAATACGGCGGGATCTACGCCACCCACATGAGAGACGAGGGCGACTATCTCATCGAGTCTGTCGAAGAAACAATAAGAGTGGCGCAGGAAACAAGCGTCAGTCTGCAGATTTCGCATCTGAAGCTGGCCTATCCGAGAAACTGGTCAAAGATTCACCAGGTTCTTTCGCGAATATCACAGGTTAAGGCTGAAGGAGTCGACATTCTTGCCGATCGTTACCCCTATACGGCGACATCGACCTTTCTCAGTGTATTTTTTCCGCGCTGGGTGAAGGACGGCAGCATAACCGAAAACCTGAAGCGTATCAAGGGATCGAGCCAGGAGCAGAAGCTTCGTGAGTACATTATGACGCAGGAGGAAAAAATCGGCAGTTGGGACAACATAATGATCGCCTCCGTCCTGACCGAAAGAAATCAGCATCTCGCCGGCAAGACCATACTTCAGGCAGCCGGAGAAGACGGAAAGGTACCGTATACCTTCATCAGGGATCTCATTATCGAAGAGAACGATCAGGTAGGCATGATCAACTTTTCCCTTAATGAAGAGAATTTCAAAAGGATCATCATGCACCCGCTCGTTGTTATCGGTTCCGACGGATGGTCGCTGGCTCCCTATGGAAACCTGTCAAAGGATCACACGCACCCCCGCTCCTATGGAACCTTTCCCCGCATGCTGGGGAGATACGTCCGTGACGAAAGAATCATGTCGCTCGGCAGGGCAATAGAAAAAATGACTTCCATAACTGCCGAAAAGTTTTCTCTTCACGGCCGCGGCAGGCTGCAGAAGGGTTACTATGCAGACATCGTCGTCTTCGACCAGGACAGGATCATGGATACATCGACGTGGCATGATCCTCACCGCTTTCCGGCAGGGATAAATTATGTGATAGTCAACGGTGAGATTGTTATCGAAAACGGCGAGCATACGGGGAGGCTGCCCGGACAGGTCCTGCGGCACGAGCCGTGGCGGGTCAATTTATGAAATGACGCCGTTTCCGTCTGCAAAGGATTATCAAATTTTTGAACCGGTATGTTCCGCCGGTATGGATGTTCACTTTTCCCTGTAAACCTTCAGCACCTTGTCGATGATGTTCGTGGTTGAAGCTCCCTCCGTTTCCGGTATGACAACCACTTTGCCCCCCCATGATTTTACAGAATCTCTTCCTACAATATTCTCCTCCGCCCAGTCGCCTCCTTTAATCAGCACATCCGGCCTTAAATATTCAATTAACTCCAGCGGCGTAGGTTCATCAAAAAGAGTCACGTAATTTATCGACTCCAGTGCAGCAACAACATCCGCTCTCTCTTCCTGAGGAACCAGCGGACGCTTTTCCCCCTTGATCGTACGCACGGAGATATCGCTGTTCAGAGCCAGGACGAGGACATCCGCTGTTTTCTTTGCTTCTCTCAGATAGCGGACATGCCCGACATGCAGGATGTCGAAGCAGCCGTTGGTAAAGGCAATCTTCCTCCCCTGCCTGCGCAGTGCTTCCAGTTCTTTTTTCAGATCTTCCCTTTTCAGTATTTTGTCGTTCATCACTGTCTCCATATATAATCTTTTCAACAGCCCCTTAAACCACCCGCGCCAGCGTTATAACACCAACCTCCTCAGCTCCTGCATCAATCAACATCCTTGCGCATTCCCTGAGAGTGCTTCCCGTCGTATAGACATCATCAATCAGCAGGACACGTTTCCCTGAAACCCGCTCCGGATGTCTTACGGTAAAAGCGCCTCTGACGTTCTTCTCCCTCTCTTTTCTTCCCAGTTCCACCTGGGCTGCAGTCTTAACATTGCGCTTCAATGAGGTAAAATCAAGGGGAACAGCATGCTTTTCCGCTATACTCCGGGCAAGGATCAGAGACTGGTTGAAACCTCTTTCACGCAGCCGCTGAAGATGCAGCGGAACGGGCATAACGACATCATATCCGTCCGGAGCCAGACGGGGATACTGATATGCGGCCATCATCCTCCCCAATGCCTCTCCAGTTATCATGTGATGACCGTATTTAAACCGGTGAATGGCCTCAAGAAGGGTGGCTTCGAAACAGCCGACCGCCCTGGCCTTCGAAAACATCGGCATTGAATCCATGCACTCCGCACAGAGATGATCGTCCGCAGCGGATGACGGGAAAGGAATCCCGCAACACAGACAAAGCGGAGAAGTGATTGTCCTGATTTCAGAAAGGCATGAAGGGCAGAAACCATTTTCCCACTGCTTGACGGGCTCTCCGCAGTTCGGGCAAAGGGGGGGAAATATTACATCGGAAAGAGCCGCCAGCAAGCTTTTCAATTCATTTTCCCCATGTCAAGGGACTGCACGGTAAAGATGTCTTCGGGAATCTCCATGCGGGGCGCTTCCGACCACAGTCGCTCTATATCGTAGAACTCCCTGATCGGTTCGTAAAAGATGTGTATTATTACATCTCCGTAGTCCATCAGCACCCAGCGCGCATGACTTTCGCCTTCCACACCGATGGGAAGAAAACCTGCTTTTTTCATGTGCTCCTGAACGGAAGCAGTGATTGCCTGAACCTGGCGGTCCGATGTCCCGCTGCAGATGATGAAATAGTCTGCAAATGAAGAAATATCACTAACGTTCAGAATAACCATTTCTTTTGCTTTTTTATCCAGAGCCGCATTCGCGCACCCGATAACCATTGCCTCTATGCCGGCATCTTTTATTTTCAACAGGTCCTCCTTACGTAAAGTTCAACCCATGTTTAACATATTGTTTTAGTAACAGATTTTACATGTGATGTCAATTCTCTTTTAGTATTGATAGACAAAAACCGGTGATTTGGTGTACAGGATTTTTTAAAGGTTTTCACATTCTTGCCGTTTCATCAATCAAATTAGGTTAAGTCGAAGAGGAATTGATCCTACAGACAAGGGAAAAGGAGGAGAGACATGTTAAAGAAGGTCATGTTTTTTAACGCCGCTGTTCTGGCAACAATATTATTCGCGTCCGTTGGTTATGCTGAAAAAGAAAATATCATCGGTATCGGATTCAAGGGACATATTTCCGGGAATAAAATGGTGATTACCGGCAACGGTGTTCCTCCTTCGGCGCTCAAAGAGCAGAAAGACTCCTCAAGAGCCGCACAGGCGGCGGCAATCGTAGATGCATTCAGAAATATGGGTGAAAGCTGTGACAGGGGGAAAAAAGCGATGGAGAGCTACAAAAAGGCGAAATCATCGCCGGGCGACGTCAAACTCTATAAGGCATACAAGTCTGTCTCTCCCCTTTTTAAAAAAGTCAAGACCTCATGCAGCGTATCGGGCAGCAAAGACGGCAAATCGCAGTATGAAAGGTGTTCTTTCGATTTCGGCGTCATGAAGATGAAAAGCAGCACCGATATACAAAAAAACTCCGTCACAATGGATACGGTATCTCTGACAGCCCCGGGAATTGATTTGAAAATATCCGATTTTGCAGTTACCTATCCGGTTGGGGAAGAATACCCTGAAAAGCTGTCCCTGCTGGCAAAAAAACTGGGGCTTAAAATCGGCTTGAAATCCCTGCAGGATGGAAGCGCCGAGGCGGAGCTGACATATGAGCGCGCCGGAGGAGCCGGTAAGCGCACACGTTAGCCAGTTTCCATCAGGAATGGGCTCTTTTCCTCTCCGGATCTGAAGTTTAAGCATCCGCCGGGTTTTCGGACAGGAACTTTTTGAAGTCTGCGCAAAGGGTTTGCTGGCGGTGAATTTAATATTTTTCATACGGCAAGGCTTAGGGAGTGATCACGGCTTCAGTCGAAAAAACATTCTGAGCCGCGGAAATCTCTTTGTGCACCGGCAATAACTGCCAATCGGCACAGCCGGTTATTTCAAAATAGAGATGGAGGTATCGGGAAATTGAAGAGAGAAAAAATCACCAGGAAGGTACAGGTTCACGTTCCGTTTCATCGCCTGCGCAGTGAGTATCTTCCGCTGATCATAAAGGAAAGGCTGAATCCCGAAATAAGCTTCAATCATGAATCACTCGACAGGTTCAGCCATGACGATTATCTGGAAACGGCAAAGCAGATCGCAGACGCAGGATTGACCGTAACATTTCACGCGCCTTTTATGGATCTGAGACCGGGCGCCCTCGACCCTGAAATACTCAAGGTCACCAGAAATCGCCTCAGCCGGGTTTTTGATCTTATACCTCTTTTCCAGCCCCGTTCCGTTGTCTGCCACCCTGCCTTTGATGAAAGATACTATATATCGGCCGAGCAGAAGTGGCTGGAGAACAGCATTGAAACATGGAACCACTTCACCGGGATTGCGGAACAGACGAATACGGTCATCGCCCTGGAAAATGTCTACGAAACCACTCCCTGCCAACTGCTGAATCTTCTCTCGTCAGTTTCTTCCAGGCATCTGCGATTCTGTTTTGACACCGGTCACCACAATGTGTTTGCCAAATCCGATCTCGACGACTGGGACTGCAAGCTTTTTCCCTACCTCCATCAGGTGCACGTGCATGACAACAACGGCGCAACGGATGAGCACCTGCCCATCGGCAGCGGCACCTTCCCCTTTGAACGACTGTTCGGCATGATCCGGCAGCGGGAACTGAACCCGATAATCACCATAGAGGCTCATTCCGAAAGAAATCTCCGTCTGTCGCTGAGCAATATGGAATCGATGAAATATCTGGAACCTTTCTTTTAATATGACCAAATCGTCCCTTGCACAGTCCGGACTTCCCGGATAATAATACCTGCAACAGACTATACTTTGGAGCCGACATGAACTGGGAAAGCATTCTGCCCTTTGTTGAAAAGCCGAGCCGCTACATTGGCGGCGAACTCAATGCCGTCAGGAAGGACAGGCAGGCATGCCGCCTGAGCATCGCCCTGGCCTTTCCGGATACGTATGAAGTGGGGATGTCGCATCTCGGCCTTCAAATCCTCTACGCCGTTATCAACAGCAGGAAGGATCTTCTGGCAGAGCGATTCTACGCACCGTGGCCGGACATGGAAAAGAGGATGAGAGATCACGGCATCCCTCTCTCTTCCATGGAATCGCAAACACCCCTGAGAGAGTTTGATGTTGCGGGATTTTCTCTTCAGTATGAACTTTCATACACCAACGTGCTCAACATGCTTGACCTTGCCGGAATCCCGCTACGCAGCATGAACCGCAGCGACTCCCATCCCATCGTTATCGCCGGGGGGCCCTGCGCCTTCAATCCGGAGCCGATGTCGGCGTTCATCGATGCCTTTGTGATCGGCGAAGGTGAGGAAGCGATTATAGAACTCGCCGAAGCAGTCCTCCGGGGAAAGGAAAAGAATCTCGGCAGGACAACGCTGATTGAGAATCTGGCTTCAATTGAAGGCATATACGTGCCCTCCGTTCACAGAGAAACGGACTCAATAAAAAAGCGTACTATCAATGACCTGAATCTCTGGCACTTTCCGGAAGCGCCCGTCGTTCCCCTGATGAAGACCATTCATGACCGCGTAACGATGGAGATAGCCAGGGGCTGCACAAGGGGTTGCCGTTTCTGCCAGGCAGGCATGGTATGGAGACCGGTAAGGGAACGCAGCATGGCTAATGTCTGCGGCATGGCAGACGGCATGCTCTGCTCCACAGGATATGATGAGCTGTCGCTTCTGTCTCTCAGTTCAGGCGACTATACACGCGTGGATGAGCTGCTTTCAAATCTTATGGAACGCTACCAGGAAAGAAAGATTGCCATAGGCCTCCCTTCCCTGCGCGTGGAGACCCTTAAGGAAAACATGATTGAACAGATCAGGCGCGTCCGCAAGACCAGCTTCACTCTGGCCCCTGAGGCCGGCACTCAGAGGATGAGAAACATCATCAACAAGGGCAACAGTGAAGAAGATCTTCTCGCAACGACGGAACGGGTATTTGACGCGGGCTGGAGGGCGGTCAAGCTGTACTTCATGCTGGGGCTGCCGGACGAGACGGAGCAGGATCTGGACGGAATCATCGACCTGGGATTCAAAGTTCTCAAAACCGCAAGGAGAAGAAGGGGACAGGTTACAATAAGCCTTTCAACATTCGTCCCCAAGCCGCATACGCCTTTTCAGTGGCACCGCCAGATCGGGCTTGAAGAAACCGGAAGAAAGCAGAACTTTTTTAAAAAGAATGCGCGGCACAAGAATCTGGGCATCAAATGGCACGACGGACGCATGAGTTTCCTGGAAGGGATTTTTTCCCGCGGAGACAAGGCATCCGGCGATATCGTCGAGGCTGCGTTTCTCGCAGGATGCCGTTTTGACGGATGGTCGGATCGTTTCCGTTACGACCTCTGGCAGAGCGCCCTCAGCAGCAAAGGCCTGTCTTTCAATGACGAGTTTGCATCAGCAGGTTTCGATGAGCGGCTCCCCTGGGACCGGATTGACTGCGGAGTAAAGAAATCCCTGCTGATACATGAACATGGAAAATCCGCCACGGGTGAACTGACAGCGGACTGCCGTTCCGGAGGCTGTTATAATTGCGGTGTTTGTGATTTTAAGGTTATCCGCCCCATTCAGGCTTCCGAAGCTAAGACGGATAAGATCTCCCGCAGCCCTGCGGCGGCGTCCGAAAGCAATATGGCTGCAATGCCGGCGGAGAGGCGTTTCCTCCTTTGCTTCACCAAGAAAGGATTGTCACGGTTTCTTTCCCATCTGGAGCTTTCAGCTGCCATCATCCGCGCCGTGCAGCGAAGCGGCCTGTCCTTTGCGTTTACGCAGGGATTTCATCCCCACCCCAGGATATCCTTCGCTTTCGCCACTTCTGTAGGCATGGCAAGCGACGGTGAATACGCAGAGATTCATTTGCGGACAAATCTCCCCGCATCGGAGATCCCCGCAGAAACGATCAACGCCTTTCTCCCTTCCGGAATCGAAATAACGGACATCAGGGAGATCACGGACGGCGGAAGGTCCCTGTCTGATAAGGTCAAGGGGTTTTCCTATCTTGTTTCCATGCCTGAAGACTTTTTCCTGGCAAACAGACCGGCTTTCACGGAGCGCCTCGGCGCCTTCCTGTCGGCCGGAGAATTTTTCATTGAGAGAACCATCAAGGACAAGTACGTAAAAAAGGACATCCGGCCTCTGGTGACGACGCTTGAAATTGACCGGGATATGGCAGGCATCGTGATGTCCGTCGCCTTCGGCAATGAAGGCACCGTCCGTCCCGTTGACGTGATGACGCAGGTGATGGGCATAGACAGTGAAGTCGCCAAGTCCTTTCTTATCGTCAAAACAGGAACGCTGTTCAGGTAATACACCGGCTGCCGTTAAGGATTTGATGCTGTATCATGCTGCCCGGAAATAAGAATGAGAGGATAACCATGCCGACAGCTCTGCGCAATACGGCGGAAAAAATTGTGGAGCGTCTGCGACTCGCCGGCCACGATGCCTTCTTTGTCGGAGGATGCGTGCGCGACATAGTGCGCGGCATGGAACCCGAAGATTATGACATTGTAACCTCGGCACACCCCGAGCAGATCATGCAGCTTTTTACCAGAACCGTTCCTGTAGGCATCCGCTTCGGCGTCGTCCTGGTCGTCGAAAACGGCCGCAACTATGAAGTGGCCACCTACCGGTCCGACGATGCATACATTGACGGGAGAAGGCCTTCCGGAATCAGATACACAACGGCCGAAGAAGACGTCCGGCGGAGAGACTTCACGGTAAACAGCCTGCTGATGGAGCCGCATACCGGCCGTATCATCGACATGACGGGGGGACTGCAAGACATCAAAGACCGGGTGATACGCACCATCGGCGAGCCCCGGCACAGATTCGCCGAAGATCATCTGCGCATGCTGCGGGCTGTGCGTTTCGCCGCCAATCTGGACTACACGATCGACCGCTCAACCATGGATGCCATCAGGGAAAAGAACTCCTGCATAGCTGCGATCAGCGCCGAGCGCACCCGCGAAGAACTTGCCAAACTGCTGACCAGGGGCAACGCCAGAAGGGGAATGGAACTGCTGGACGAATCCGGACTGCTGTCCGTGATTCTGCCGGAGGTCTCCGCCCTCAAAGGCGTTGAACAGCCGCCGAGATTCCACCCTGAGGGAGACGTGTGGGAACACACCCTGAGAATGCTGGCATGTCTGCCGCTTCATGACGGCTTAGCCGATCTTCGCCTGGCCTGGTCCGTTCTCTTGCACGATGCGGGAAAGGCTGTAACGCATTCGGAAGATTCCTCCGGCGTTCACTTTTACGGACATGTTCAGGAGAGCGCAACAATTGCCGATCGAATTCTGGACCGCCTCAAGTTTTCGCGCAACGACAGAGACACCATTCTGGAGCTGATCTCATCCCACATGCGCTTCATGCACGTTCAGGAAATGCGGCCGGGTACGCTGAAGCGCTTCCTGAGGATGCCCGACTTCAATCTCCATCTGGTGCTGCATCGCCTGGACTGCCTGGGAAGTCACGGCATGCTCGACAATTATGACTTCTGCATGGAAAAGCTGAATGAAATACCGCTTGAAAAGTTGAACCCGGTGCGCCTGTTGACCGGCGACGATCTTATCGCCATGGGATTTTCTCCCGGCCCTGCACTGGGCAGAATCCTGAAACTGGTCGAGGAGGCCCAGTTGAACGGAGAAATCACAACCACCGAAGAGGCCCGGAAATTGGTTTCCGGAATAAAGGGAGAACAGTGATAAATCAAAATTGAAGATGTGTCATAATTTTTTTGTCTTCGGGGTAGTGAATTTAAAAAATAATGGGGACGGTTCTATTTAAAGAAATTCCCGTCACCACTTAATCTCTTGCCTGTACTCTTATTTTAATAGAACCGTCCCCATTATTTCTAGGGCTTGTAATCCATCTTGCTTACCTCTGTCCGGCAGGACTACAATCTCGAATGGTTCTATCGGCTCATACGTAGGAAACAAACGGTAAATCAATAATCCCTTTAACTGCTTTTTGTCGGAATCAGTGATGGGTTGAACACTCATGGCCTTTATTTCGGAAAACCTTTCCGCAAGTCGGATAAAACCCGCGCCCGCGGTACACTTGTCATTCGTGCCAAAGGGTGATGTTACCGTTACGGTAAATTCCTCACCCGGTTTCCAACGATGGGCATGTACGTATACTTCCGGATCGCTATAAGATAATTCAGATAGTGCATCCGTTAGTACCGAAAATATTTCACTGCCAGGTTCCGTTTTCGAATATACCCTCAGATTATCATACACATAGAACCACATGACAAGCGTACCAAGCATGAAGCCAATAATCATTCCCGTCACCCACCCCGGAATATTCAACGGCATTTTGTTCCTCATAGCAACACCCTCAGTTATTGGATAACAATTGTAGTACCCTTAGGAGCCCATTCAAAAAGGCTCTTGGCATTTTCTTCTGTGAGGCGTACGCATCCATGTGAGCCGACCATATCGCTGATATTTTTCTTTGAGAACCTCATAACTGAGAAAGGCACCGGCCCATGACTATGACCTTTGGTAAAAAATATTTTCCGTTTGCAATAATCTTCATAATTTTTTTAACTTCCATTTCAGGATTCACTTACAAAGAGACTCCATTTTCTTTATTAACGAAGATGGCATATCAACCTCGTAAGCGTCAGTGAACCTATTAATGGCAATTTTCGAACGATCATTTGTTGTAAATATTTGCCAGGGTTCCGGAGTCTCCCCCATGACTGCATCACGGTATTCAATAAAACCGACTTCTATAGGATAACTGTTATGAAGTTCCTTAGCAGAAAGATGTTTTTTAACCTTAATCCGTTCAAGTGATAGCAAAACTCCCCCGAGATTTGGATAAGAAGAACAATGTTTAGGGGCGTAATTGTCAGAATATGTTATTTGTACTGCAAAATTAGTTTCCGGTATTGATCGTTGCGCTACAACAGTCATTTTGTCCGTAGTGAAAATTAATGTTCGAACTTCATCAGAATTAGACTGAAAAAGTATAGTTCCAGGATTAAGAATTTGCTTTTTATTCCACAACCGACCTGATTCGTCCATGCATACGAGTGTTAACACAATCCCAATGACCATGCTAAGCATGACCAAAGTCACGATTTTCAAAGCTTTCCTAAGTTTCATTTTTTCGACTCTTTTTCACTCTTTACATCTTGTTTCGCCTTTTTTATTTCAACTTTTGTACCTAATGGAGCCCAATTATAGAGGGTCTTGGCAGCATTTTCAGTTAAACGAACGCATCCATGTGAGCCGACCATATCGCTGATATTTTTCTTTGAGAACCTCATAACTGAGAAAGGCACCGGCCCATGATATTGATGAAAAGCTTTTCCATCACTCGTGAAGAAAAGAGGGTAGTTCATTGGAACATTGTATTTTTTACTTATATAGTGATAATCTTCTGGCTTTCTAATTATATGAAAATTTCCTAGATGTGTTTCATGACCTTCGTCACCCGTAACACACTCAAATTCAAATACTTTTTTTGAACCTTCAAGAGCCTCGACAATTTGCTCAGCGAGATAAACTTTGATGAGCTTTTCTCTTTTTACTTTAACATCACGTATTGAACCCTCCAACCGATTCATCTTGGCAACCCTTGATTTTTTAACTTTCATAGCAGACATTATTCTTCTCCTTCATCCGAATCATAGAAATCTTCCTCATCATCTTCTTCCCATTCCTCCACAAGATGAATTTCTTCCGGTTTGTCCGAAGTCATCCTTATTGTGCAGCCGTTGGCATCTGTCCTGCCTTCAAATATTTTGCCGCTATCCGTTTCAAATTTATATGGATAATCAACAAGGGGCTCGCCGGTTTTTTCATCTACAAGCCGGACCATTTCATCAAACTGCACCGGCTCAGATTCTCCTGCTGACGTCTCTGCCTCGTCTGATATGATGTAGTCCAGCTTGCCTTTGATGGTGATGCTGTCCTTGTTCATGATGATGAGTGCATCGCCTGCCTTAAGCGTTATCTCGTCCGCTTCCAGGATGTATTCATCGGTCT
>CAZLFA010000053.1:0-29683 GCA_964558665.1 uncultured Syntrophaceae bacterium | reverse complement strand
GCTGTATACCATAAACGATCTAAAACGGCAATTAAATATGACGCTCAGTATAGAACGAAAGTTCTATACTGTCCCTCACGAAACCGTACAATCAACCCATTATAAGCGCTGTTGATTTTTAGGCGATAGACATTAAAGAGTTCAAATTGAAAGGATTTTGATCATGAAACCTGATGAGGTATTGATTCCCTGCCCGCTTCCTGAAAGAAGAGCCCATAAGGACGAAATGTTTTTCAGCTACTGTGTCGGCCGGTGCAAACATTATACAACCTGTGATCCGGCACAAAAAATGGAGAAGAAATCTGCAAGAAAGAAATAAAGCCGGAGAATACGCCGGACGCCGATGTTCCTGTATGGCTTGCCGGCAAGAGCTGCGGTATCCGTTTATATTCCCGCCGGAAAAATCTTGAGCAGTTCAGTCATACCGCAGCAGAGACAGAGTAATTCCTCAAACCGGCAATCCCCGCCGAATCTCGTTCGATATCCGATACCATTCCTGGACGCCGTTCTCCAGCCGGTAATAATGGAATACGTATGCTGACGACAAAACGATCAGGAGCGCCAAAAGGATAAAACAGGGAACGGTGGGATTTAACAGTGTGTATCCCGTTGAAAGCAGGGTAAAAAGGCAGACGAACAACATGGTGAGCAGATGAACCGTTCTTTCGTGCTGCATCCAGCGAATCTGTTTGTCATGGTATTCAAGAAGCCCCTTTAATGCTTCCGGACCGGAATTCCTTCCAAGCATTTCCCTGACATAGAGTTCATGCTGCTTCATATAGTCAATCATCACATTCCCTCCTGTAAGGCATATATTTCCTTCTCCCATAACAGATTTACACTTTTTTAGAAACGATCATGACTCTTGACAGACAATCAGGACAGCCGGTCTCCATATTTCAGGTACAATCTCTCCATGACGGCCGGCATATGATCTCCGGGGAACTGCTCTCCCGGGCGGAGAAAGGTTTGTTCAATACTTGACATGAAACAGCATCTGATTGTAGTATCATCCACCATTCAGTGATGTGCATCTTTATGACTTTTAGGGGGGAGCTGAGTTTGGCCAGGCGTAAATACTGCATCAGCGAAGCGGATTTCAAGCGTATCCAACTCTTTAACTATGTGAATTACGAATCGGTCATCGGACTTCTGGAGTCATGCCTCATAAAGGAAGTCGCGCCCCGGGAGATTCTCATCAACCCGGGACAGCCTAACAACGCCATCTACATTATCCTCAAAGGACGGCTCCGCGTACATCTGGGACCTTTGGAAGAAGATCCGATCATCACCCTGGGCCCCGGAGAAAGCGCAGGAGAAATGTCTGTAATCGACCAACAGCCGACATCAGCACTTGTTGTTACCGAGGAGCGCTGCCGTCTGCTGGTTATGAGCGAAGATCTCCTCTGGTCTCTGGTCCAGTCATCCCACGCAGCGGCATGCAATCTGCTCTTCACGCTGACGAAACGCCTTCGCCATACAGATCACGTAATCACCGAAAACGTGCACATGGACGAGATATACCATCGTTACGGCAACGTTGATGCCCTCACGGGACTTCACAATCGCCACTGGCTGGACAACACATTAAAGAGACAATGCCAGCGCTGTGAAAAAAACAAGACGCCGTTCTCCATAATCATGATCGACATCGATCATTTCAAGCAGGTGAACGATCACAACGGACACCTGTGCGGCGACCGCATTCTTTACTGGCTGGCGCACATCCTCACCGACCATCTGCGTCCGTCGGAAGTGGTTGCCAGGTACGGCGGCGACGAATTCATCATTCTTCTTCCCGACACAAAAGTTGAAAATGCAATCGAGGTGGCCAAACGATTGCAGCAGTGTGTAAAGGAAGCTCCTCCTGTTGTGATCGACGGAAAGGGAATTATTCACCCCACAATATCGGCGGGAATCGCCTGCATCAAATCCGGTCAGACCCCTGAAATGCTCATCGAAGAAGCAGACGCAGCCTTGTACCGCGCCAAAGAGAAAGGCAGAGACTGCATTTCGACATGAAAGAACCTGTCTTGCCGCATTATTTTACGGGAAACTCATCTTCCGGATCAGGAATACAGTAGAGTAAACTGCCACCGGTAAAGCTCAGCAGCGCCGGTCATTGCCATCTGTGCAAAGATTTCATATTGACAGGCGGAAAAGGTAACGTTTCCTGCAATTCAGTCTGATATCAACACTTCCTTGCATAGCATCCTGCTCATGGGGTATCATGCAGAATCAAATTTTGAGGATCCATTTTGAAATCAATAAGAATCGGTTCGGGTGCCGGTTATGCAGGCGACCGTATAGAACCTGCCGTTGAACTGGCGGTCAGAGGCGACATTCAGTATCTTCTTTTCGAATGCCTGGCGGAAAGAACCATCGCCATCGCTCAGCAGGCAAAGATGAAAGACCCGCAGGCGGGTTATGACGCCCTGCTTTCCGCACGGATGGAGGCATCCCTGCCTGTATGCCGGAAGAACAATATTAAGATCATCACCAACATGGGCGCGGCAAACCCGAAGGCAGGAGCGGCCAAGATCAGGGAAGTCGCGCAGCAACTGGGCATCAGGGGCCTGAAGATAGCTGCCGTAACGGGCGATGACGTACTGGACATTGTAACCCGGGGAGACTGCACAATCGAAGAGACCGGAGAAAAGACTTCCTCACTCAAGGAAAGAATGGTATCGGCCAATGCCTACCTGGGAGCGCAGTGCGTGGTTGAAGCCCTGAAAGGCGGCGCCGATGTCGTCATCACCGGCCGCGTGGCCGACCCGGCAATCTTTATTGCCCCGGTGATACATGAATTCGGCTGGGACATGAACGACTGGAATCTTCTCGGACAGGCAACAGTCATGGGGCACTTGCTCGAATGCGCGGGACAGGTTACCGGAGGATATTTCGCCGATCCCGGTTATAAGGATGTGCCCGATCTTGCCCGGCTGGGTTTCCCGATTGCCGAGGTTCAGGAGGATGCGACTTTTGTTGTTACAAAGGTCCCCGGATCGGGGGGAATGGTCACTCTCGCCACCTGCAAGGAACAGCTTCTTTATGAAATCCACGATCCGTCATCATATATTACACCGGACGTCGTGGCGGACTTTACAGATGTCAGTATGATCGAAACCGCATATAACCGGGTGCAGATTACAGGAGGAAAGGGAAGAGCGAGAACCGATACGCTCAAGGTCTCTATAGGCTATCGGGACAGCTATATCGGCGAAGGCCAGATCAGCTACGCCGGTCCCAGGGCGTCTGCCCGGGGGAAGCTTGCTCTGGATATCGTCGCGGAACGGCTGAGACTCACGGGAGTGGAATTTGATGAAATACGTTATGACCTGATCGGCGTCAATTCTCTTCACAAGGACGTCCTGTCTGCGGGACACGATCCTTATGAAGTGCGGGTGCGCGTTGCAGGCAGGACAAAAAGCATGCAGGAGGCCGTACGTATCGGCAACGAAGTTGAAACCCTTTACACCAACGGTCCGGCAGGAGGCGCCGGTGCATGGAAATCAGCCAGGGAAGTGATTGCCATGGCATCAGCGCTTATTCCCCGCTCTCTGGTAAACCATCAGATTCAATACGAGGTGACTTGAATGAAGCTGCGCGATATTGCCCATTCCCGTACGGGAGACAAAGGCGACACGGCCAACATCTCCGTTATTGCCTATGAACAGGACAATTACCCGCTGCTGGAAAGGTACGTAACAGCCGGGCGTGTAAAGGAGCTCTTTCGTGAAATCGCCGCGGGCGAAGTTGTCCGCTATGAACTTCCCCGCATCGGCGCCCTCAATTTTGTCATGCACAAGGCGCTGGGAGGGGGCGTGACGCGCACGCTGGCTGTCGATCTGCACGGGAAATCGCTTAGTTCTGCGATACTCGATATGGAAATACCGGATGAAAACATTTGATCTCCCGAATAATGAAGACGTGAAACAATCGCAGAACAGCTTTAGCGAAGAACTGCTTTGGAGGTTGAGACATGAAAATAAACAGAATAGATTTGTATTTTGTGAAGATTCCTCTCGCAAAGGACAAGCCCGGCTTTTTTCAGGAGAAGCCATTCTTCCTTCCCAGCTGGATCCCCGGATTTCGGCAGTCCGAGGTCCGTTTCTATCTGCTTAAGCTGACAACGGACAGCGGCATTGAAGGATACGCTGCAACCACGGCAATGGGAGGAGAACGCAAAGGCCTGGGCGATCTGCTGGGCAACTATCTGCTGGGAATCAATCCGCTGGACATCAGGCTTGTCAATCAGCGCATACAGGAGATGAGCTATCTGGGGATGCGTAATCCATGGATCGATGCCGCCGTCTGGGACATCATCGGCAAGATCAAAAAAGAACCCCTGTGGAAGATCCTCGGAGGAAGCGGCGGTTACATATATCCCTATGCGTCAACCGGCTCAACCCACGATCACGACCCGCAATACGCGGGGGACATTGTAAAAAAACGCATGGATGAAGGATTCCGCGGCATCAAGATGCGCGTCAAAAGCGACAGCCTGGAGCCGATGCTGGCATACGTCGCTGCAGCAAGGAAGGCGGCGGGAAGCGGCATGGACATCATGGTTGACGCAAATCAGGGCTGGCCGGTGGATATTCTGGACGAGACCCCTAAATGGTCCGTCGACTTTGCCCTTTCATATGCCCGGGGACTGGAGGAATTTAATGTGCGCTGGCTCGAAGAGCCGGTTAACAGGGGCAACTTCGAAGGACTGGCATATATCCGCAGCCATACAACGACACCCATTGCCGGAGGCGAACTGAACTCCTCCTGGCGAGACTTCAAAACGATGCTGGAGATGGGGTGCCTCGACATCTACCAGCCGGATGCCTGCCTGGCCGGTGGCAATTATGCAGGCGGCATTTCAGTAGTTTACTGGCTTATCAGGGAAATTGAGAGGCGCAACCAGGCTGCCGGTGAGGCGGACAGAAAGACCAGGTTCAGCCCCCATACCTGGACTACGGGACTCGGATTCGCCATCGCCCTGCAGTTGTACGGAATTGTTCCCCGGGAAAAGCGGGGGCTGCTTGAATTTCCGCTGGAAGACAACTGGAAGGTTGATTACTGGGCGCGTTTTCTGAAGAACGACTTCCGGCCGGATAAAGACGGCAGAATTTATATACCCGACGGGCCGGGACTGGGTATCGAGATCGACTGGAATATAATCGGACGTTTCGGAAAGAGAATCTTCACTGCGACGGAGATCAATACGGCGCGGAGAGCGCTGCTGGACCGCGGGCTCAAGGAAGCCCTCTACCTCAAGGGAAAAAAGGAAGAGATGCTTGAACGCTCCCAGCAGTCCGGGTTTTCCATTCCCGATCCTGTTTTTTAGACTCATTCATAAATAATCGTGAGGTTAACATTTATGCAAAAGAAGGTTCTGGTAACCGGCAACATTCCCCGGCAAGTGGTTGAATCCCTGGAGAAGTTTTTTACCGTATCGGTTCACACCGAAGACAAACCCATGGAGAGACAAACTGACAGATGCTGTCCGGGATGCAAACGGGCTCATGTCCATGATCACCGATAACGTCAACGAGGACCTGATGTACAGGGCCCCTTATCTGGAGATGATCGCCAACATGGCAGTAGGCTACAACAATATCGACGTCGATGCCGCCACCCGCCGCGGCCTTCCCGTATCAAACACGCCGGGCGTTTTGACGGACACAACGGCCGATGTCGCTTTTACTCTGATACTTTCCACAGCCAGGCGTGTTGTCGAAGGAGACCGGATGGTGCGCGAAGGCAGATTCCTTTACTGGGCACCTTTTCTTTTTCTCGGCACGGAGGTAACAGGCAAGACACTCGGCATTATAGGCATGGGAAGAATCGGCAAGGCAGTCGCCAGGCGCGCCCGCGGATTCAATATGCGCATCATCTACAACAACAGACAGCGTCTGGACAGCCGCGAGCAACAGGAAATAAACGCGGAATACGCCGACATGCAGACCCTTCTGGCAACCGCGGATTATGTCTCCGTTCATGTGCCGCTTATGGCTGAGACAAAACATCTCATCAGCAAAAAAGAGTTGTCGATGATGAAGCGGACCGCCTTTCTCATCAACACCTCAAGGGGACCGGTTGTGGACGAGGTCGCTCTTGTCGAGTGTCTGCGGGAAAAAGGAATAGCCGGCGCCGGCCTGGACGTTTACGAGAACGAACCCGCCATTGCCCCTGGGTTGGACAAGCTGGAAAATGTAGTGCTGCTGCCCCATGTAGGCAGCGCCACACTGGAGACAAGGACAAAGATGGCCGTGATGGCAGCGGAGAATTTGATTGCGGGACTGAGCGGCAGAACGCCCCCCAACCTGATCAACCCGGAGGTCTTATCTCGTTAATGTGACCGGATGAAAGCCCCGGATAAATCCCGATTTATTTTGAAGCAGATACTCTATCTGTATTCCTGCGTCTTGTGAAAGGTCACGTCAGGCCAGTTTTCCATGCAAAGTTCCAGTCGATACTCGCTGGCGGCAAGAAAGGCCGGGCGACCCTCGGCATCGAGAGCAAGTGAATGAATGTTTTTCGCTTCGAATTCTTTAAGGCGGTTTTTGTCGTCACATGTAACCCAGCGGGCGACGGCGTAGGGAGTATCCTCTAAGACGGTATCGGCGCCATACTCAGTCCTCAGCCTTTCGGCAGTCACGTCAAACTGAAGGACTCCAACCGCCCCCAGGATATAATCGCTTTTCCCTAAAGGCTGAAAAACCTGAACTGCGCCCTCTTCGGAGAGTTGGACAAGACCCTTCTGGAGTTGCTTGCTCTTCATGGGGTTTTTCAGGCGTATCCGCCGGAAGTTCTCCGGAGCGAAATTAGGAATGCCGGTGAATTTAAGCGGTTCGCTCTCTGTAAAGGTATCGCCTATCTTGATTGTGCCGTGATTATGAATACCTATGACGTCTCCCGGATAGGCTTCCTCAACATTTGTTCGATCCTGAGACATGAAGATTGTGGCGTTGGCGATGCTGACTTCCTTGCCTATCCGGTGATGCATGGCCTTCATCCCCCGGCGGAACGTACCCGAGCAGACACGGAGAAAGGCAATGCGGTCGCGATGGGCGGGGTCCATGTTGGCCTGGATCTTAAACACAAAACCCGAAAAAGCATCTTCATAAGGGGACACATCTCTGGTCGTTGCAAAACGGGGAGCCGGTGCCGGCGCCATTTCGACAAAGGCATCCAGCAGTTCCCTCACCCCGAAATTATTTATGGCGCTGCCGAAAAACACCGGGCTCTGGTTGCCCTTCAGATAATGCTCCATGGAAAAGGGATTTGCCGCCCCCTCCAGCAGATCTATGTTTTCACGGAGTTCGGAAGCCTGGCTTCCGAGGATCTCATCCAAACGCCGATCGGCCAGATCCGTGATGACAACACCCTCCTGATGACTGGTATTTTGACCGGGGGTAAAAAGGTGCAGCTCCTGCCGATAAAGATTATAGACCCCCCGGAAGGATTTCCCCATGCCAATGGGCCATGACATCGGGACGCATTCGATCTGAAGCTTATCCTCTATATCGGATAAGAGTTCCAACGGCGGAAGGCCGTCGCGATCCATCTTATTGATAAAGGTGATGATCGGCGTGTTGCGCATACGGCATACGGCCATAAGCTTTTCCGTCTGCGGCTCCACCCCTTTTCCGCTGTCGATAACCATGAGGGCGCTGTCAACAGCAGTGAGCACACGGTAGGTGTCCTCGGAAAAATCCTTATGCCCCGGAGTATCCAGAAGATTTATCTCGTATTCATTGTAGTTGAATTTCATGACAGAGGTGGTGACGGAGATTCCCCTCTCCTTCTCGATGTTCATCCAGTCGCTGGTTGCGTGACGGTCTGCCTTGCGGGCCCTGACCGCACCGGCCTGTTGAATGGCACCGCCAAAAAGCAGCAATTTCTCTGTAAGTGTTGTTTTTCCGGCGTCAGGATGACTGATGATCCCGAAATTGCGGCGCCGGTCCACTTCCCTTCGATGGTTCTTATCCATTTAACAACCTCAATTACATTCTCCGATATAAAAAACCGGGCAACACCCGGTTGGTCTTCATGAGCCAGCCTCAATACATGATAAAGCCGCATAAGTCAATGGTTATTATGGACAAAAACTTAGCAGGGAAACGCGACCGATACAAGGTCGCATCCGGAAGCAGCCTGACATGGTGAACCCGGAGGATTTATCATCCAGGACGAGTTGAAACTGTCCTCAACAAGGGTTTCCTGATCAACCTTTTCATGCGGATTTTGTGACGAATGCGAGCACATCGCCCATGAGACTGTTTATCGATTTATATAAGCCTGACGGCGTTTTCCGCATTCCTTCCGCGGTCTGGATTCCGGGTTCAGGCAGTAACTCGTCGCCGCAGTTTTCCAGCAACAATTCAACACTCTCCGGTGTCGTCTCCAAATGAAACTGCATCCCGATTACACGCCTGCCGATCTGAAAAGCCTGATTCTCGCATCTGTCGCTTCTTGCCAAAAGAACGGCACCGGGCGGCAGGTTAAAAGTCTCTCCATGCCAGTGAAAAACTGTACATTTCTCCGGAAAGCGAAAAACATCGCCTGCTGACGGCACAGATTCCACCGGGTACCAGCCGATCTCTTTTCCTCTGTTTTTGAAGACGCGGGCTCCCAATGCCCCGGCAATCAGTTGAGCCCCCAGGCAGATGCCGATTACAGGGACGCCTCTGCCAATCACATCTCTGATGAATTGCTTTTCCTGCCTCAACCAGGGAAGAGTCGACTCGTCATTGACGCTCATCGGTCCACCCATGGCAACGACAAGATCGATATTCCCGGCATCCGGCAAAACATGGTTTTGGAATAAGCGTGTATAATTTATTCTTGCCCCGTTTTTCCTGAACCATGAAGCCATGCTGCCGATGTCTTCGAACGGAACGTGCTGAAGCACATGTACTCTCATGTAAATTACCCTGAACAATAACTTATGAATCGACTTAAAAACTATGCCGGATGTTAAAACACCATTTCTATGAGATGAGGCCCCGGTTCTTCGAGAGCTTTTTTCAACTCCCGTGCCAGATCTTCCGCATGCTCAACAGACTCGGCAGGAACACCCATGCCCCGGCTAAGGCTCACCCAGTCTATCGTAGGGCTTGACAGGCTGCACAGAGACATGGCGTGCTGTCCCGGGGATGTGATTCCGGCCCTCATCATTTCGACCTGCAGGATGAAGTAGCTGCGGTTTGAACAGATCAGGGTCGTCACATTGAGGTCTTCACGTGCCTGCGTCCATAATCCCTGCACCGTGTACATGGCGCTGCCGTCGGCTTCCAGATTTATGACGTACCGGTCGGGACAGGCCAGCGCTGCGCCTGTCGCACATGGTATACCCTGGCCGATGGCGCCGCCGGTTATAGTGAAGAAGCTATGCGGCGCCAGTGATGCTGCCTGCGGATAATACGCAAATCCCGATGTCAGTCCCTCTTCTACTATAATCGCGTTATCCGGCTGTAGGGCAGCCAGCACGGTACAGGCCTTCTCCGGCGTCAGTTTTCCCTCGGGAAGCGGGGGCACACTGTATGCCGCCCCCGTTTCGCGTAAAGCCGTCTCCGCTGACGGTGCGCCCAGAGCGTCCGCCAGTGCTTCCATAGCTTCGGCCGGATTCTGCCTGTCCCCGGTAATATGGATCCTGCGGCTGTCGTCATCCAAAAGATAACTGATGCCGTTTTCATAGCCGAAGAAGGCAACGGGCTCTTTTGCGCCGGCAAAGATAATTGTATCGTACCCGGAAAGCATACCGGCAGCCTGCTCCGGGAAGTACGGTATCCTCGGCAGCGACGGCAAACCGGCGCCTCGGTCCATGCAGGAGGGAAACGTGACCGATATCAGGTCGCATCCGGCGGCGGCTTTAATGCGGGCGGCGGCATGAAGACCCCTTTTGCGCAGAGCCTTTCCGTCCATGATAATCGCAGTTTTTTGCGAAGATTTTATAAACCTCGCCGCCTCTTCAATACGACCTTTATCAACCGGATCATAAGCGAAATACGGAAGAACGATGGAATCATCGGTGCATTGCATCCATTGATGATCCTGGGGAACAACAATGGTGGATACCTGCCCCTGGAGCGCCACGGATATTGTGTCTGCCATGTCCTGCGAAATCGTGTCGGCATCACCGCTCATGCACACCCAGCCTGACACCGTTTCTGCCAGGCCTTCGATATTCATCGTCAGCGGTGCATCGGCGGCAGCGTGCCACGTAGCGTGATCGCCGATGACGTTCACTATCGGTGTGCGGGCTCGTCTGGCATTATGAAGATTGGCTATGCCGTTGGCAAATCCCGGTCCCAGGTGCAAAAGGGTCATAGCCGGAAATTCTCGCATGCGACCGTATCCGTCAGCAGCACCTGTGCATACGCCCTCGAACAGGCACAAAACAGGCCGTATTCCGGGAACAGCATCGAAAGCCATGACAATGGGCATCTCTGTCGTTCCCGCATTGGCAAAGCACACTTCTATGCCGGCATCAACAGCTGTTCTGACAAGCATCTCCGCTCCGTTCATATTTTTCTCCTATTAATCAGTGTTCAGGAAATAAGGCATTATCACCTTTATTTGAAAAGATCGTCCAGTTTCTTCCGCGCATCGGACAGGCCTCCGGCAGCCTGCGGTTTCGACGACACTTCCCGGAAAACAAAGAAATCGCAGTAATTAGCCCTCTCTTTATCCACAACTCTCTCTGCCTGCGTTTCGTGGCACTGGTTATATGCGTGAGGATCATAGAAAACACAGTTCCGGCAACAGTGAAGATCGAACCCGCATGAAAGGCAGGTCTCTTTTCTGCCGATCTTACCTTCCAGAAATATCTCCTTCCGGCAATGGTGGCAAAATCTCATAAGAATCCTTTCCTTTTGACATCCATAGATTAATACATTATAAAGTATACAAGTCAACGATGATATCAATATTTCAACCTTAACATCAATAAAGGAGTACATCATGGCAGAACAGAAGACCAGTTTACCCAATCCTTTCTGGAAATGCAGCAATTGCGGACATACTTTGCAGACTGCCAAACCGCCGGAGGTGTGCCCGTCATGTCAGCATAAGTGTGAATTCCTGAACGTCACATGCTATACGCCGGAGTGTGAATTCAAGGGCGGTACAGACCCGCGATTGAAATAAAATAATCAGGAGGTAAATGCTTTATGTCACTAAGCCACATTGATGGAAACGACAAGGGGCAGCTCATGCTTTATGCACTGAGCACATGCGGCTGGTGCAAAAAGACTAAGTCGCTTCTTCAGGAATTGAACGTAGCCTTCGACTACATGGATGTTGATAAACTGGAGAAGGAGGCAAGGGCATCCACTCTGGACGAGATCAGGAAATGGAACCCTGCATGCACCTTTCCTTCGCTGATTGTCAACAATGACAGTTGCATCGTAGGATTTAACGAGAAAAAGCTGAGAGAACTATTCACGCCATGAACGAAGAGTTTGTTGACAAATTCCATGACCGCCTGAAAAAGGAGGCAGAGGCATCCGGATACCGCCTTAATCCGGACGTTGCATTTGTAAAGGAGATTATACTCGGTCTGCTGACCAACGAGGAAAGATTAGGTTACAAGGCCTGCCCGTGCCGACTGGCTTCCGGCTCGGAAGAGGAAGATCTGGACATAATATGCCCTTGTGACTACCGTGATCCGGACCTTACCGAATATGGTTCCTGCTACTGCGCACTGTATGTATCTGAGGAAATCGCCAACGGAGAATCTTCCGCTCAATCCATACCCGAACGCAGGCAGGATAAGAGCGACAAGAGCAAAGATCAGGAGAGGACTGCCGAAGCCGCCGTGAAAACGGCCCTGCCCTACCCTGTATGGCGGTGCAAAGTATGCGGCTACCTTTGCGCCCGGGATGCCCCTCCGGGAATCTGCCCCGTATGCAAGGCGAAAAAGGACAGGTTTGAGCGTTTCATGTGATTACAATCTGAAAATCCGTTTACTGTCTGCGCCGTTACAGAACCACAAAAAAAGGATGGAACTTTGGATTCCATCCTTTTCTTATTTATACTTGCGAACAGGTTTTACACCTGGTCGTCCTTGCCCTTTATCTTTACCGATTTATCATCGAATCCCTTTACGCGGACCGCCTTGATAAATCTCTTATTGTAGTATGGTTTATCCAGGTTATCTATCCTCACCGCTTTTTCGGCACGGCCGGATGATGCATGTATAAATTCGTTATTGCCGATGTATATTCCCACATGGCCAAATGCACGCCTCGTGTTGAAGAAAACAAGATCTCCTTCGACAAGTTCTCCCTTGGTTACAGCCTTTCCTACACGGGCCTGCTCACGGGCGGTTCTCGGCAGGCTGACATCAAAGAATTTGTATATCTTGGCGACAAATCCGGAACAATCGATGCCTTTCACAGTCTGCCCGCCCAGCCGGTAGGGCGTTCCCAGAAATCCCTTTACAACTTTTACCAGAAGCTTCTGTTCGCCGGGTGTGTTCCAAACCCCCAGAACGGCAGAACTCAAGTTTTTCTCTTTTTCAATATCGGCAAGATTGTCCTCGACAGCAACGCTGTCATCTTCTACAAATTCCTCGTCATCGTTCAGGTCAAAGGCGCCGGAATTCCTGGTATAGGATGCCTCGCGAACGGCCACCTCTCTAACCGTACTCTTCCTGACAAGCGCCAGTTTGTGGCCCGGTTTAAGGGCATTGCCCCTTAAATGATTGATCCTCTTGATTTCGGCAACGGACATTCCTGTTTTCTTGGCAACGGTATAAATCGAATCGCCTCTTTTTACCACATACACAGATGTCCTTCCCGAAGACCTGGTTGATGCCTTGGCAACAACCTTTTCCTTCTTCGAAGCTTTGGCAACAGACTTTTGTTTCTTATCCGGGATGACAAGAACCTGACCAGGCTTGAGAGCCGTACCTTTTAATTTGTTGGCTTTTTTCAGGTCGGCAACACTGACGCCATACTTGTTGGCGATTGTATAAAGCGTGCTGCCTTGTTTGGTCTGATACCGCTCTGCTGATAGCGCCGCAGTGCTAAAACTTGAAATGACGAACAGGACACTCAGTCCCATCCAAAGGAAAATCCGCCGTTTCATAATGAGTACCTCCTTGTTTGTGTTCGGGGGATGCCCCACTCTTACACGGTGCACAGATTTTGACATTGGATGACAAACTGCACACAAAGTGTGGTATTCTTACAAAAAAGATTCACGTAAGTCAAACCGTTTTTTCGCTTTTTCTGCAATTCATTACAAATAACAGCACCTTATGCCTCATAATACGCATAAAAACGATATTTCAGCCATTCATGGTCCAATTCAGGGGTTTGAAATGACAGGGATACAACCAAAAAGGTCTGTGCCGACTGTGCGGGCTTCTCCCCGCTCATGCCGCTAACCGCCGGAATGTACTCCATTTTCAGGAATTGAGATATCTATTTGAGGTACTTGTCGATCAGGTCCTTAACCTGCCCTTTCTCCTTGTTGTTTCCTCCAAGCTTCTCGACAATCAGCGGCAACCACTTATCCCAGTCGGAGGAATCAAAATGGCTGCGGATATCCGTTAAAAGCTCCTGCTTGAGATCATCATAACCCAGCAGAATCCACAATACCTCCACCTTTATGTCATAGTCGTCTTCCGACTTCCACAATCCCATCAGGAGCGCCTTGACATCACTGTGATCCTTGAATTTCCGCAGCATTTTCAATGCAAACTGCCGCAGCCGGATGATGCCGGGTTTTGCGGATGCTATTTTTTTCAGTGTCTCTTTGTCTTCCTCGGTTATTTCAGCGAGACAGAAACTCATGATCGGGTGGGAGTTCAACTGGTAAAGCAGATTGCCATCAAGGGCAACCCCGGCCTTTATATCCTCCAATGCTTTTCTGGCCGCGTACCGGTAGATAATTTCCTGTCTGCCGATATCTGACGTATACATTTCATCAAGATAGTCTTTCATAGATGGTTATGCCCCATGACAAAATCCTTATATTTGGGATATTCATCTTCTATCTTTTTGCTGATCGAATCCCTCTTCCTGGGCGCCGAAAGCTTCAGATATTTCCATTCTTCCGATGTAAGGGTTACACCGTCGGCTATCCCGATCCCCAATTCCGAACACAGAACATCGGCGCACTTAACAATAAGGACCGTTCTCTTCAATCCGATATCCTTGACTTTATCAAGCAGATCGTCTCTATGATGGTTTGCAATCACGCAGGCAATGTTTTCCGGCAGATTCCAGTGCTCCGCCACACATTGCCCCACGTCGCAATGGTTAAACCCCAGAATCCTCTTTTCCGCTTCAATGAACGTGATGTTTTCATCGCCGGCCAGACGCACGACCTCTGCATATTTGTCTTTCATGGTCAGGTTCAGCACGACCCTGCCGACATCATGAAGCAGTCCATGAATCATCGGCTCTCCGGAAGACACGGTACCGGTCTCGTTTGCAATAATCATGGAACCGACCGACACAGCCATGTTATGCTCCCACAGCTTGCGATCCGTTTCGTCCGTAATACGGCACAAATCCTTGATCGATGCGGCAAAGACAAGCGCTTTTATCGTCGTGAAACCTATCCTTATGAATGCATCCGTAACATCTTCGATGCTTCTACCCCGCCGGTAGTAGGGAGAATTTGCTATTCTCAAAAGCCTCGAGGAAAAGGACTGGTCTAATATAACAACCCTCTTCAACTCTTCGAGCGATGAATTGTCGTGTGCAATGATCTGTAGAACCCTAGAAGCAACTGCCGGAAGTGAAGGGATATCAATTATTATATCCTGGATCCTTTTTTTTACAGTCTTGTTATCCATAGCCCCCACACTATGTGAGTAGTTTCAATTCCGAAGAAAAACGAACTTTCAAACGCCGTAAATTATGCACATTTTAAACATTCTTTCAACCAAAGACTTAGAAACCGGCCGTAAACAGTCTCTTACTTCTAATACTCTTTGAATTTTCTTTATAACCGTAGTAGACTTTCACGTTGTCAGATAAAAATTAAAATAGACAAAAGACTGCAAACATGACCGAAACTATTGAAATAAACAAAATCCTCAAGCCTGATGATTCACGCAGGCATTATCGGGACGATGTTTTCAAATGGGGTGAACTGTCCGTGCCCCGAAAAAGTGAAATTAACCGTGATGATTCGGCCGGATTGCGGGTGCTTTTCATCGGAAGCTGCACTCCGGGGCTGCTTGTATTCGATTCCATCAACAGGTTTGAAAAGAAATACGGCGGCAGGATAAGCATTGCCGGAATTGTCACGGATTCAACGGTGGATGACAGAGCCAGGATATCCATGGAGAAGAGAATCTGGCGTTTTTTCAACGTGGAACAAAGACGGCAGCTTTATGAGCAGATCAGGGAGGAAGCCCTTTCATCCGGCATATCATGCTATTCAGGGGCTGTAAAAACTGACTTTTTTCACAAACTCCTCAATACATGGAATCCCGAATTGATCATCATGTGCTGCTATGGACAGATGGTGGATGCGGCGATTTTCGATTTCCCCCGATACGGCATGTACAATCTGCATCCATCCGACCTGGCATCCAGTATCGGTGTAGGGACTAAACCTGTGGAACATACCGTGAGTCTGGGAAACAAAACGTCGCGGACGACCTTCCATATAGTCAATGAAGTTATGGACGGAGGCACCATCATCGGCAAATCCCCCGAGATTAACATAACGCTTCCTGACGGCAGCTATCCGGAAGACGTCCTTTCCCTGTACAACAAGGTTTGTTCAGTATGCGGCTGGATGGCGATAGATCTGCTCATGTCAGTTGCGGAAAGAAAATCCCGAGGCGGTCAAGGACGTATCGAATCTCTGGATTTCGAGAAATCCATGCCCGATGATGTAAAAAATATCCTGATGGAACCGGCCGGTCATGATTCCCGGCACAACTGCGCACTTCCCCTGCATACGGCTCTGCGCTGAGAACTCATGCTGTAATCGAAGATGTCCTGCTTACAATCAGAACCTGGCTTCCCTTGATTTTTTGTTCAAGACTGGATGCAATGAGGTCCATCGCCTTCTGAACGTCTCCCATCAGTCTGTCCGGATCGAATTCCAGAAAAATTTCTATGTAAACGAACTGCCCGCTCCTGCGCGACCTTATTCCGTGCAGTTCCACATATTCATCGAAGAAGTCCGCCAGTTCGCTTAAAATCATCATCTGCAGCGGTTCATCGATCGTCCTGTCCAGAAGCTCATCGATAGATTTCCTGCCTATTATATAGGCTGTACCTAGGATATAAAGACTGAGCATCAGAGAAACGGAAGGATCGATGTATAGAGACCACGGGTAATCCTTAAACAGCAGCGTAGCCCCCAGAGACAGCACTACACTCAGATGAATCGCGGTCTTGGCCAGATAGAGCCGCCACTGGGAATCACCGGCCGGAGAGGGGTCCCGACGATTGACATAATAGCTCTTTAACCACAGCCATAAGGCCAGAAAGAAAAACACCACGACGGCAACTATTCCTATGGAGGCAAACTGTTCGTTTACGGCAACCGGATGATAAAACCTGTTGACGCTTCGGTATACCAGTTCCAGAAAAGCGAGCCCCATAGCCAGCGCGATGGCAAGGCTTGAAAGATTCTCTATCTTGCCCGCTCCGTAATTATATACAAACATCTCCTTGCGGGCGATTTTCCTGAGCCCAAGCCAGGTTATGAGCAACGACAGCGTTTCCGCGGCACTGCGGATCGCCGTGGCGATCATCACCATCGACTCCGATTTTATGCACACATAAAGAAACGGAAAGAAGACCACCGCCCCGATTGCAAATCCATAAAAAGCATACCGTTCCTTATCCGTATGAAAGAAGCTTCCTGAACTCATTAAAGACATTCTCCTTCTTAACTTTTACACTTCCAATGTCCCGTATATCACGCTCAAAGGGATTTCGGGCGGCGAATCAAATATTTTTCCGTGAATAACAAATGACAGTAACCGGTCGTCAGCGTATCACTCTCGAGCGCAGTCTGCCCCGGGGAAAATATTCTGAGCCGCGAAAATCCCTTTGAGCATGACAGGCCATTCGGAATGGATTCACCCGGGGGGGCCGTTGTATTTTATCACGAGCAGCGTGATATCGTCCGACTGCACGGCGCCTGACGCAAATGCATGGACTGCCTGCGACGTCTTCAGCACCAGCTCGCGGGCGGAAATATCCTTCTCCGTCCCGCGCAGGAAATCCTCGAAGCGCTCCTCGCTGAACAGTTCCTGACGGATATTGGCGGCCTCGGTAACACCGTCCGTGTACATGACCAGCGAATCCCCCGGCCTGAGCGAAGTAAATTCCCGATCAAAGACAAAATCTTCCATCACTCCCACAACCAGACCGCTCTGACAGGGCAGCGCTTCCACTTCACGGGAGGCTTTCAGTATATAAGGAGGGTTGTGACCGCCGTTGCTGTACACAATTTCTCCCGTACGGATGTTTATAATTCCGCAAAATGTGGTAACGAACATGGAGGACTCATTATCCGTGCAAAGGTCGTTGTTTACCTTGTACAGAATTTCATCCGGATTCATTCCGTTCTTTGTGTTGGCCTTCAGAAGAGTAATGGAAACCGCCATAAACAGTGACGCCGGAACGCCTTTACCTGAAACATCCCCGATCACAAAGAAAAGCCGGTCATCATCAATGAAGAAGAAATCATACAGATCCCCGCCTACCTCCTTGGCAGATTCGACGGAGGCATGGATGTCTATTTCCGGTATCTGGGGAAAAGGAGGAAAAATTTTAGGAACAATGCTCATCTGGATGTCACGGGCAATTGTCAGTTCGCTTTCTATCCTTTTCTTCTCAGCCTTTGTTTTTCTTTCTTTGATAAGGTTGTTGAGAACGAATACAAATATGCACAGTCCCGCGGCATGGGCGATAATCATCGGAGGAAAAGCCTTGAGCGCCGCAGGCAGGACAACGGAGAAGGGACGCCCGATAAGAATCGACAAACCGAAATGAAAGATCTCGTATCCCACGGCAAACAGCAGGGCGCCGGTTATGCCGATCAATTCACCCTTCCGCATTCTGTAGATAATGCCTGCCGCCAGACCGGCCAGGACCGTGGCCAGCATGGCCGAGTAGGTAACCGTACCGATGTTTATGCTTGTCCCAAAACGCGGATCATAAAAACGGTATATGGCGCCGAAAAGAGCCGATCCGACTCCGACCAGAGGACCGCCAATCAGGCCCGCCATCATGGGGCCGAGGTTGCGAATATTGGCCGCTCCCCCCAAAGCGGCGGCATACAGGGAAAACAGGCCGAAAATAACGACCATGAAAAACCTGCCGCGCGAAGTCAGCTTGCGGTCGATAACCTCCGCATAGAGCCGTGTTCTCGTGATCATGTAAGCGACAACAGATATTACGGCGATATTTCCGATAAGACTGATAAGAATGCTGAGAAATGTCTGCTGCATATCAACTCTGCCGGACAGGAATGTAGGTTAGGGAGAGAATCGTTATGTCATCCGACTGTTCCACGCCTGCAATAAAGCTTTCAACATCCTTGATGATGCGTGATACGATCCCCCGTGAAGCAGTAGATGGATCCGATTTTATTATTTTTTCAAGCCTCAGCGCATCATACATGCGCATATTGCTGTCCACCACACTGTCCACAATATTAGTGTAAACAACAATGGCGTCACCCGGTTCGAGAACCAGGCTGTCCCGCCCGTAGACAAAACCTTCTTCAATTCCCAGGGCCATGCCTTCAGGCAGACTTGCCGGTTTCAGGTTTCCGTCCTTGCGATAGATATAAGGGGGCGTGTGGCCTGCATTGCTGTATACGACCTCTCCGCTGCGAATATTGATGATGCCGCAAAACACGGTAACGGATATCGATGAATCGTTTCCCCTGCACAGGTTGTCATTTACATGCTTTAATATCAGCTCCGGTCCGATACCCGGTTCGGCATTAGTTTTAATAAGCGTTCTGGAAACGGCCATGAACAAGGCCGCTGGCATCCCCTTGCTTGCCACATCGCCAACGGCAAAGAAGAAATGATCCTCATCGATGGAAAAAAAATCATAGAAGTCTCCTCCGATTTCTCTCGCCGGTTTAAGCACGGCAAACACATCCAGGTCGGGGAGGTTATGAAGGGGCGGGAAAGTTTTGGGGACAATACTCATCTGAATGTCACTTGCAATCCTGAGTTCACTGTCGATGAACTCCTTGGCTGCGCTGGTTTGACGCTCTTCGATGAGTCTTTCAATCAGAAATACCATGCCGGTCACACCAAGAACGCTGATCAAGGCCGACATCGGCATAAGGAGCTTTTCGTGAGCTTCCGAAGGGCTGAAAAAGAATATGGCCAGTTCTGTCAGGATTGCACAACAAAAGGTGATTATTGCCGCATCAAGAACTTTTCCGGAAGATGTCTTTGCCCTCGCCATACAGTACAGGCCTGCTGCCACACCCGCCAACGGCATTGCCGCCTGAATCATCGATCCGTGAACAAGCAGTCCTGCTGCGGCGCCCAGTACACCTGCTCCCGCTCCTACCCGTAAACCGCAAATCACGGCCCCGGCGATCGGGCCGACAATGCTGATTGACATCACTGTTCGCTGGAAAACGGCACCAACCAGAACCCCGTAAATGGAAACAGCAGCAAAGAGAAGGGCAAGAACGATATGCTTTTGCGGCTTATCCTTTGCTGTCAGAAGATCATAGAAAAATTGCGCCCTGGTTATAAGATAGAAAAGAATGAGCAGAAAGCATGTGCAGTCAACAAGCGAGATTATATAATTAACCATGGCAGCTGTCATGAATGCCCACCTGACGTGAATAAAAAATGCTTATATTGCTTTGCAGCTATGAGAACAGGGGATGAACAGACGTCGATTCATATCCCCTTCCGGACAAGACAGATTCCCTTCGGAAAGGGATTTTTCCCCGATTAAGAAACAAAAAGCTTTACATCCGGAATTTCCGGAAGAAACGTATTGCTCCTGCCGGCACAAGGATTACTTCAGGCTGTTCAGAGCCTCGTCCTGTGTGTCGAATATGTTGAACAGGCGGCTGAATCCCGCAATATCGAAGATGTTCTTGACTGAGGGTTGAAGCGAGCATAATGCGATATTGCCTCCGCCTTTCTTCATGGACTTCAACAATGCCAAAAATACCCGCAAGCCCGCGCTGGATATGTACTCATTCTTCTCGAAGTTGCAGACCATTTTTTGGGCTCCGCCTGCAACCACCGCATTGAGACCATCTTCCAGTTCCTTGGCGTTGTAGGCATCAATTCTCTGCAGAATCACCACAACTTTTACATCGTTGATTGATTTTACTTCCATAAAGGCCCCCTTGTAATTTGTTTCTTATATAATTTAATTATCTTTCCTGTCCTTTAAAACAAAAAGCTTGAGGATATTGTTCTCACCCTCTCGGACATAGCTTACATCATCCATGAGCTTCTTCACAAAGTATATGCCCAATCCCCCAACTTTCCTGTCCTCGATACCGCTTGCCACATCCGGATCTCCAACGCCGAGAATATCAAAAGGAATGCCCTGATCCACGATCTCCATGGCAAAGCCGTTTTCATTATAAGGTGTACAGGTTATCTCCATCTCACCCACGCCATCAGGATAGGCATAGTTAATGATGTTTACAATAACCTCCTCCAGGGCGAGTTCTATATCCATGATCCTTTCCTGAGGAAACCCTGTCGTTTCTGCATAAGTGATGACAAACTCCATGGCTTTGTGCAAATTTTCCAGAGTGGCAGGGACTTTTATTTTATTCGGCATGCTCACGATATGGATTCCTCAAACCTTGCATTAGCTGAAGTATGCAATACCGGCATATTTCACACAAGCAAACAAATCGTCAAGGAATATTTGTTATTATCAGGCATATGGACTCCTCTGCCGACATGTGGTATTTATAGCGCGGCAGGTCATGGACAGGCGTTTTTAATAACCCGGAACACATTCATAAGGAGGTATTTATGAAAAGAGTATTTTTAGTTGTATTACTGTGTCTTGCATTAGTCTCCGTTTCACACGCTCAGGCATTGAAAAACTTTGGCGATAAGGTCACGGACAAAGCGACCACGGCAGCCAAGGATAAAGCCAATGAAGCCGCAGACGATACCGCCATTACGGCTGATGTGAAGCTCAAGATTTCCAACACGGCATCGCTGAAGGACAGCAAGATCGAAGTAAGCACTACGGGCGGTGTAGTTACATTGACTGGAGAGGTCAAGAACGCACAGACCAAGGGCGTAGCTACAAAGGTTGTGAAATCGGTGAAAGGCGTGAAGTCCGTAGAAAACAAATTAACTATCGCCAAAGCTGCAAAAAAAGGAAAAAAATCCAAATAAGAAAAACAGTTATCGCCTTAAATGGCCTGCCATGTTTCTTTTTCCGGAACATATCTCAAGTATTGAACTGATTACTGTGCGTCATGCTGATACTGACGCACACCCGCAGTCTGAAGATCAATCCCTGCAATGATTTTTCACCCCGGAAACTATTTAATCTGCCTCTGTTTCAAATAATCTGAAATAATGATATTGTCGCCTACCAAACTTTCCTGGGGAGAATGGATATGAGACGTTTTGACATGGCGTTCATACGCGGTTTCTGGGCTCTGATATCACCATACTGGTCATCGGGTGAGAAATGGGCCGCCTGGGGACTGCTTACCGTCATAATCGGCCTGAACCTTGGCATTGTCTACATCAATGTCATACTCAACCGCTGGATGAATGACTTCTACAATGCCATCCAGAACCTGGACAAGGGAGCTTTTCTGAGCGCTCTTGTCGAATTCACCTGGATTGCCGCATTGTACATCGTCACGGCTGTTTATATGATCTACTTAAGCCAGATGCTGCAGATCCGCTGGCGCAAGTGGCTCACCAACCGTTATCTAGACAACTGGCTGCAGAGCCAGATGTACTATCGTCTGCAGATTTTCGAACGCGCCACCGACAACCCTGACCAGCGTATCAGCGAAGACATTTCAGCGCTTGTGGACAAAACATTGAATCTCGGTCTGGGACTGATGAGGGCTGTCGTCACCCTGGCATCTTTCGTAGTTATTCTCTGGTCGCTCTCCGGACCGCTGGAAATCCCCCTGGGAAGCCTGGGAACGTTCGTCATACCCGGCTACATGGTCTGGGCGGCCATCATCTACGCCATTGTCGGCACTATCCTTACCTTCAAGATCGGCGGCCCGCTGATCACCTTGAATTTCAACCAACAGCGTTTTGAGGCGGACTTCCGCTACAGCATGGTGAGGCTGCGCGAGAACAGCGAGAGCATTGCCATCTACGGCGGCGAGGCACAGGAAAAAACCAATTTCCTGCAGCGCTTCTCTTTCGTTGTCAGCAATTTCTGGAGCATCATGCGCCAGCAGAAGAAGCTTACCTGGTTCACGGCCACATACAACCAGCTTTCATATATCTTTCCGCTCGTCGTCGCTGCGCCGCGTTTCTTTTCAGGCCAGATCAAACTCGGCGGGTTGATGCAGATATCGCAGGCATTCAACCAGGTTCATGAATCACTCTCCTACATTATAAACAGCTTTGTCAGCATCGCCGAATGGAAGGCCGTGGTGGAAAGACTGCTGGGGTTCTCGGAAAACATGCAGCACGTACACGACCTGAAGTCCATGGAAAAGATAAAAAGAGAGGAAACGGATGAAGCCGGCATCAGTCTCGACAAAATCAACACACAGCTTCCCGACGGCAGACTGCTGTCCCGCGATGTCAGCGTCAGTTTTTCCCCGGGCGAGGCGGTTATCATTTCTGGACCGTCCGGATGCGGCAAGAGTACGCTCTTAAGGGCCGTTGCCGGAATCTGGCCTTATGGCGAGGGCACAGTGCATATGCCCGCCGGAAAAGCATCAATGTTCCTGTCGCAAAAACCTTACCTGCCGATGGGCACTCTCAAGGATGCATTTTATTACCCGCAGGAACCGGGAGCCGACGACGGAGAGCTGAAAGAGCTTCTCGATGCCTGCGGCCTTTCCCACCTTGCCGACAAGCTTGACATAGCAGAACATTGGGGGCAGACGCTTTCACCGGGCGAGCAGCAGCGCATCGCTATTGCCCGGGTGCTTCTGCACAGGCCCGATTTTGCCTTTCTCGACGAGGCGACATCATCGCTTGACGAGACGACGGAATCAAGGTTATATGAACTGATCAAACAAAGGCTGCCGAAGACAAGCCTGATCAGCATCAGCCACCGCAGCACTCTCTATGTATGGCACAACCACCAACTGGCGTTGAGTACCGACGGTTCCTGGAAATTCGGAAGCGTCCCCGAAATAAGACCACACTGACAAATCAGGGAGGGCAAAATGATTAAGACCCGAATCACGGAACTGTTCGGCCTTCGTTATCCCATAATCCAGGCGGGCATGATCTGGGTCAGCGGCTGGCGGCTGGCGGCTGCCGTCGCAGAGGCCGGCGGACTGGGACTCATCGGCGCCGGATCGATGACCTCCGACCTGCTCCGAACGCACATGAGGAAAATCAAGGCCAATCTCAATAGTGGTGTATGGGGGGTAAACCTGCCCATCTTCTTTCAGTATGCCGATGAAATGGTAAAAGTGATTATCGAGGAACAGGTGAAGGTGGTTTTTTCTTCCGGCGGCAGTCCCAAAAAATACACACCGCGCTTCAAAGACGCAGGCATCAAGGTCGTGCATGTTACTTCGACCCCGGAGCTGGCTTTCAAATGCGGAGAGGCAGGAGTCGATGCCGTTGTCGTCGAAGGCTTCGAGGCGGGCGGTCACAACGGGCGCGATGAACTGACGACAATGGTTCTGGTTCCCCAGGCTGTCGATGCGACAAAGATACCCGTCATAGCCGCCGGCGGCATCTACGACGGAAGAAGCATGGCGGCCGCCCTGGCTATGGGCGCGGAAGGGGTTCAGATCGGTACACGTTTCGCGGCCACACTCGAGTCCAGTGCCCACGAGCAGTTCAAAAAAGCCATCATCGGCACCTCCCCGACGGGCACGTTTCTGGTCCTTAAAAAACTGATTCCCGCCCGCGTCATCAAAAACGAATGGTTTGAAAGGATTGCCGCCGCAGAAGCGCGCGGAGCAGATGAAAACGAGCTGCTGCAACTGATCGGGGAAAAGCGCACCAAGTTGGGAATGTTCGATGGCGACCTTACTGAGGGCGAGTTGCAGATAGGCCAGATAGCCGGCGCCCTCAAAGAGCTTAAACCGGCAGGAGAGCTTGTGCATGAAATCGGAAAGGATTGTGAAGAAGTTCTGAAAAAACTGTACGGAAAAGTCATTCAGTGATTTTGAGTCACAGGCAGAACTCCACAATGTCTCCGTCCTGCAGTTCGTAATCGCGCTGCACCATCTGACCTTCACGTACCGACTTGCCCCAGATCTTTGCATACTTCAGCTTGGAGACAAAATCGTTGTGTATCATTCCTCCCATCTCTTCAATGGTCGTCCCCACCGGTATGACAAAAGGCGCCGTCTTGTCCGCTTCTTTGCCGGGCGGCTTTGTGTAAACGCGCATGATCGACGACATCGCATAAATGGTATCCAGGAATAACTGCATGTTCTGCCCGGTTCGCGTGGAAATCCCGATGCAGGGAATCTTCACTCCCGACAGTTCCAGAAATACTTCCACGTCTTCACGATCCTCCGGCTTATCCATCTTGTTCACGCAGACAAGCATCTTCTTGATGATCGGCGTTTTCCTGAGATCCTGCGGTATGGCACTTCCCTCGGCAAATATGCGGAACTCTTTCAGTATGGAAAGGACATCATCCATCTGCTGCATGGGATCGTCCTTGAGGTCAACCATGATTACCAGGATTTCGGCGCGGCGGAGAAGATCGGCAAATGCCGGATCGACATAATCGCCGGTTAAGGGAGGCGTGTCGATGAGCTGAAACTGGATGTTTTCATAATGCGCCATGCCGGCCGTCGGTTTGTGTGTGGTATGCGGGAACTCGGCGACCTCCGGATTGGCGCTTGTCAGCATACTCACCAGCGACGACTTTCCGGTATTGGGGGCGCCGATAACGGCCACCTGGGCGGAGCCCTCCTTGTCTATATTGTAAACCGTCTTATGCTTGGCCGTTCCCTTTTTCTTTTGCGCCTGATCCTTGAACTTGGAAATGCGCTCGCGCAGCATCGCCTTGAGCTTGTCCGTGCCCTTGTGCTTCGGCATGATGGCAAGCATCTCTTCAAGCGCTTCCACCTTTGACTCAGGAGTCTTTGCCTCTCTGAACCGCTGTTCTGCTTCGAAGTAGTGCGGGGGTAGATTTGCCGGCATATGCTTTCTACAGATTACATCTTATAATCTCTGCGATAGGCAACCTTCACATTTCTCAGGCTTTACTCATCGCTATGTTCCGAATCCATGGGTTTCCATTCAAACCATTTTTCAAGACCAAGATGCGACGCCCATCTGCTGATCATCTCCCGATCTCCTTCATGGCTGTTTACGTACTCATTTTCCGTAAGTTTCGCCAGAGCAGTACCGTCAAATATGAATATCGTGCTGTGATAAGGAGCGACGTAGTCCAGGTGGAAATAATCCTCCAGAACTTTGAAAAAGACGTAGTTCATGATGTTGGAGGCGCTGTATACCTTTGCCGGCGTAATGCGTCTCAGATCCTGCGACAAAGACATGACGGCCGTCTCTCTTTGCTGACTCAGGGCATTTATCTGCAGAGCCCTGAGCTCCGGATATTCATCATAGATCCATTTATTGACCATGATCTCCGGCGGCATCCGGGTCAACTGATAAAGTATGCCCTCATACCACAGGACAACCATCTGGTTGATCTTGTCCTTTCCGAACACCGGAGACAGGCTGTGTATCTCCTCATCCGTCTCCATAAGGAAAGTCATCATTGTCCGTTTGTTTGCCACGGGAATGTAGCGCAGGTGTTCATCGCCGCTGTAGAGTCTCAGGATATATCCGCACTGGTTGGCTATGGCGTAATTTATCTCCTCGATGCGGGACGGATTATAAAGAAGGAGATGTGTGGAGGCATCCTTATCGGCCATTTTGATCGTGACGGGAACCCCCAGGTCGCTCTTTTTCTCAAAACGGATTGCCTTGCCGGTTGTCGCCTTGATCCGGTCGATAATCTCCTGTACTGGTTCCATCAGGTTGGGCGGCATATCAAAATCCTTGTCTGAGGATACGAAGGCCGTTAACTGCTGATTAAAATTCGCCGATAATAGAAATGTAAGGCAAGGCCGTTTTTAAGTCAACGATTAAAAGAGCTGTTTATATGGCAGGGTTGAAAAGTCCTTCGATGCACAGAGATATTGGTCCGCCCCTATCTTCATCGAGTCTTATGCTTTGAAATGGGGAGTAACGCAGCGGCTGACAGATGCGAGTATAACGTGCATCCGTTTCCCGCCACTTGTTAGCCGGCTCGTCGCAGTCACTGTACTGTGCTACCTGGTATTGAACGGAAAGATGACTTTCCAATCCTGCTTCATGTCTATGATGTTCCAAGCTCTGGCTTTTGCTTCGTCAAGTGCTTTGTCCAATCGCCCGATAGGGGACTGGCGATCATAGGCCCACTCACGTTTGGCGTCGGTGTGGTGGACGATAAACATCAGCCGGGCACCCTGCCCCGACGCTGTCCATTGGAGCATCTGCAGGTCTCCATCAGAGTTGCCGAAGGCCACGATGGGATGCCGCCCTATAAACTTCTGTATGCCGACCGGCTTGCCTGCCTCATCGTCAATAAAATCCAGCTCCGGCAATCGCATCAGTATCGGCTTGCCGTTGCGTATTTCAAATTTCATCCTGACGCTTGTACCGACAACCTGCTCGGGCGGGATGCCATAAACCTTCTCTGACCATGCACGCATGAACTCGATCTCGCTGCCGGAGATAATAAAGGTCTTGAAACCGTTGGTGCGCAAATATGCAAGAACCTCTAGCATCGGCTTATAAACCATATCGGTATACGGCCGTTTGGTCGTGGGGTGCTTAGCCGTGCTTATCCATTCCTTCACGACCGCCCCGAACTCCTCCGTAGTGATGCCGCAGTGAGTTGCTATTAAGATTTCGAGCATTGCGTGTTCTCCGCCAGCGAGTACTCCTTTCAAATTGCCCTTGAGTAGCGAGGCGAAAGGCTCCTTATCTTTCCACTCAGGATGCTGCAGCGCGAGCGCTTTTGCGCGGTCAAGCGCGAATAGCTGCTCGAAATACACTGGCTGCTCGGCGCACAGTGTGCCGTCGTTGTCGAAGACAGCGATGCGCTCGGCTGGTGCAATAAAATCGGGAGAGCCTTCCTTCGTAACCTTCGCTACAAATTCGATGATGGATTGCTTGGCCTTGCCGTCGTTCCAAGATGGTAGTGAGTCAGCAGGCTGCGCTGTCGCCAAGGCACCGACGGCTAAGATGTAGCCACAAATGAATACAGTGAGTAAAGTTCGTTTAATGGTCATTGTATTCCTCCTTGCTGGAGCACTCGAAGTTATCTTCCCTTCCAGGATCGGACCAAGTTGATTATCTGAATTATCTTTGCCTGTGTCATATTAACAGGCATCTACCGGCCTTAGAAACACCTTTTTTACCAATTAACCCGCAATTACAAATACTCCGTTTGGTCCTCCCTCACCTTCCGATATCCCAGGAAGGTCGGCTTCCCTAGAGCAAGAGAAAATAACAATAAAGGAAAGGGGGCTTTGCCATAAAGCCCCCTTTGTTATTGAGTACCTGTTGTTCTGAGCCAATACATGCCGTCATTTGGAACACCGTCTGCAGTATTTCCATTATCAGTTCATTTGCCGGAAACTATTTTCGAAGCCAGAGGCGCTATGGCTTCCAGTAACCTATCCTCACTGCATTTCCTGCACCTTGTACTTGCGGACGTTATCACCTTTCCATTTTCGGCATCTGTAACCTGAACATAAATAACCGAAGTTTCATCGAGCACGCCAAGACTGCTGTTGATAACGTATTTCGCTCCAACCAGGTTTCCTATCTTCACTGCATTGGCATCAGAAACCATGCCGCTTTTCTGAAATTTTTGCTCCTGAATGATCTTTTTTAATTTCATACGCTCAACAAATTTCACTTTTCCTGTTTTTGCAAGTTTATCCTGAAGCTCATTCGTAAGAATGCTCGTTGTTTTATTCGAACGGTTGTCTTTCAGATCAACCATTTCCAGCATGGCAACATTTATGAACTTTCCGCTTTTTTCATGTTGTGCGACGGATGTTTCCTTAATGATGCCCTCTTCGTCCGTAAATTCAAATGAATTGAGAATATCGTTGATGGCGTCCTGCAATTTCTCATCACCATCCCATTGGAAAAGATAAGCGAATGTAAAGATATAGCCTATACCATTGTTCACAAATTTATAGACTTGAGTTGTTAATTTAAAGTTTTGGACCGTCATTGGTTTTGATGCAAAAAAAGACTGCTTCCCTGCAACGTATGTGTATTTGGCAATTTTAGGATCATAAGTTCCTTTTTGGGCAAATTCTTCCAGACTGTTTTGAGGATATTTAGACACCACAACCATGCCGTAAAAATCCTGATATGTCTTTCCTTCGCCTATCTCCGCCAGATTGATTCCGTCTCGGGTTTCCCCGCTCTTCAATTTTATTTTGAATACGCCTTCCGGCACCGACAGCTTGCATTTGTATTTCGAACTTACGAAAGTATTTCCCTCAACAGCGTTGGCAGCAGCCTGGGATTCTCTGACAGCAGGAACAAAAGAGCTTAAAATGATAATCAAAGAAAATACGAAAATAATTTTTGCTGATCTCATTTATCCAACCTCCTTTGATAACTTTTTTAATCATAAAGACTGAACTTCATAATATATTAATATGTTATAAATTACCATTGTTTTCAAAATAATCTAAACGGAAATTATGCGGCAAGACTGCCTTCCCAATCCTTACAAATCAAAATCTGATTTGAAACACATGGTCAAGCAAGTTCTCTCATGTCAAAGCATCATTAGCAGGAATAAGGATAATAAGAGTGTGCCAGGATTGGACCAGGTTAATCATCTGAACCTCGTTACATAAACAGGCATCTATCAGTCTTAGAAACACCTTTTGTTGCCAATCAAATCGCAATTACAAATACTCAGTTCGGTCCGACCCCATCTTCAAGATATTGCTTGCTCGTCTAAAGTTCGATGATACCTAATTGAAATAGATAAATACATGGTTCATAAGCGACAGTATTGAGTCGACTTAATTTGCTTGTTAGGGTAATATTATTTTATCTCTTGTGCATTGATTAACTCCCAATCGTCAAATCTAAGGTTGTCGGCACATAAACACTTTGCATTTCTTTTTACCAGTAAAGATGCCGCACTAGATATCCGCTTCACCAAGCTATCTTTTTTGAGTTTGGCCAATGACTCCCACCATGTAGGCTCCATGAAAACATTTTCACAAAACTCGAAAAAGAATCTTATTAATGAACTCGTAATGTTTTCCGGTTCTATCTTTTTAAGGCTATTAATAAATCTTTCGCAATTACCCTTGCTGTCATTATCTATCAGCCAAGTAAAAACAACTGCCCCACCATTATCTGTCGCTATGGTCGAAAAAGTGAGAAGGTCAGGCGTTGTTTTTAAGTCGAATAGATCTTGTAAGAGATTTCCTTGGAAATCACACTCTGGAAGGTACTGTCAATTTTTTTGTGTGAAATTTTCATAGGCCAATTCTTTAAAGA
>CAZLFA010000052.1:0-29808 GCA_964558665.1 uncultured Syntrophaceae bacterium | reverse complement strand
CCGATTAACTAAAATTTTACTGTTATCGGCAGCGAACTGCGGAAGATGGGTTAGAGCGGAGTTTATCCGCGGCCGCCCACAGGGTTTTTTCCAATTCGTTGTTGTCAGCCATTCAAATCCTCCAAATCTTCAGCTTGGGCATTATGTTCAAACTGTACTCAAGGGTCAAGAAATAAAATAGATAATATTGGATCAATTATATTACTTTTAGGAATGAAAGGACTTATATTTTCCGGCGGCGACAATGCCGACGGCAATCAGGGTGGGAAGAACCGCAATCATCAGGGCGGTGGGGATTACACCAAGATGCCGCAACTCGGCCAGACCTACGGCCTGCACTCCCAGGGCGTTTCCTATCTGCATGCCGATCAGATAGACCATGGAACGGGACAGAAAGCGGCTTGGGTGCGAGGCCTGGACAATGTTGGCGTAGATGCTGACACTGGCCAGCCCCATGCAGAGTCCGCAGATAAAAATTGGTAAACCGGCGGATAGAAATGCCCGGGCCTCCAGACAAAAGGCCAGGACAGCCAGAGCAAACAGCAGCCCCGCAGTCGAAATGGCGGGCAGACGGCTCATCCGGCGTTGCAGCCGTGCCGCCCAGAGGCTCCCGATGATCGCACCTATGGACGCGAGGACCGTCATGACTCCGACAAACATCGCGCTCTTGCCCATCTTCGCCTGCAGATAATCGGAGAAGAAATACTCGGCGCCCACGATGAGCATGGACACGGCCACCTGCCAGCCGGTCATGATACGCGCCGTCCGGCTCGCCTGCGGAGTCTCCGGAGCTATGACGTCGGGAGAATATTCAACAGGCCTTCCCTTGAGCGCTATATAGGCGAAACATGCCGTCATCAATCCCATGCCGCCGTTCAGCCAGAAGAAATCTCGCCAGCCGCCGGGAGACAATTGAACAAAAAACGCCCCGACCAGCGGACCAGCCACCACGCCTAGGGCGGTACCCGCCTCTCCCCAGACAAGCGATACCTCAATATGCCTTCTGTAATAACTGCTCAAAGTCCAGAGCTGTCCTGCAAAAGACAGGGCTCCCCCCAATCCCATAACCAATCTTCCGAAGAAAAACAGCACCGGGATATGAGCCAGGGCGCAGATGACGTTGCCGCAGGCAAACAGGCCGAGACCGGTAAGAAAAAGCGGGGTCGGCGCTATATGGCGGCGGACCCACCTGGAGACAAGAAGCAGCGCTATCATTGCCGCAAAAAGGGGATAGAGATAACTGTTGATTATCAGACTGGACAGTTCTTCGCGCAATCCAAGTGATTCAGCAATGCGGGCGTTGGCGACGATCACCGCTGTCACTTCCATTGCGGCAAAAGCCTCGACGAGAAAAAAGGCCCAGTTGTAAAGTTTTTCCTTGAGAGGAGACCGGCTGGAATTTTCAGGACTCATGACTCCACCAGCCTATGAAGCGCCAGCGTGTAGTCCAGCACCAATCCCGGGGTCCACACCATTTCCCGTGCCTTCCAGCGGATAAACCACGCTACCCAGAGATCCCTCCCCGTCATCAGGCTGAGCACTCCTCTCAGGCTCCGCCGATGGCCGAGGCTTCCCATGAGCGCGCACTCCAGAGCAAGGGCAACCGCCACCGAACAGTTCCGGTTGGTCAGGTTGTATGCAGGATTGACCCGGTAACTCGCCCAGAAAGCGCGCAGCTGTTCCGCGTTGAAGCGCCGGAAACGTACGGTCACGGACGGCTCCATGTACGTCGCAATCTCCTCTTCGAAGGAGGGAAGAAAAACCCCCGGGACATCTCTGCTGCGCAGTTCCTGCCAGACTTCCTGAGAGTCGTCGAAGGCGGTGGGATCACCGTCGCAATGGCTGATATAGACATCAGGCTGCAGTTCCAGGGCTGAATGGCCGACAGTGAACTTCCCCTCCATATCGCGCGCCACGATATAGCTGCTCAGCAGTGTGTGATTGTCGGGAACTCCGGCTACCGTCGTGGGCGTCCAGACATGAACAAGAAGGTCGTGATGATCTTCCGCCGGTTTTATTTCCGTACGGTCATATGGAGTAAAGTATCCTGTGCGGAAACGCCGCGGCAGATGGAAGTCCAGGTAAAACTGCAGGGCCTTGTGTGCATCCCATCCATCGCCGGTTACATATTGTCCCATGCGCAGACCGGTCCGCAAGGTAGAGAACCCTATCACGGCGAATCCCAGTCCCAGCATCAGAGGAATCACCCAGTCGGCTGCCTGCTTCCATTCCAGGAACATGAAAGAGCCGAGGCCGAGATGAACAATGCCGCTCGCCACAAACCATCCCCACATGGGAAAACGGATAACAAGAGCCGACAGGATCTGATAAACACCGTTAATAAGAAAGGCAGAACCGAAGAGCCACGGCACGGCGTTGCCGGCATTATCGGAGAAATCCGCTATAGCGTAACCGAGAACTATATAAACGACCCCCTGAAATCCGAGGAGGGCTGACATTCCTCCGCCGGCGCCCATGACGGAAAAGGCAAGCTTGAAAAAGCCTATCGCCACAAGCACCCATCCAAAGGCTTCCAGTGTCAGTTGCGTCACGGTATCGGAAGCATCCGCAACAATAAGGATGCCGCAGACAAGGAGAATGGAACCTGTAATTAAGAGTCCCAGCCTGTTGCGCTGGAGATTGCCGGGACCGAGAAGCAGCCAGGCGAGTCCCATACTATCCCTCACCGGGAGGGGACTTCTCATTTTTTAGCTTTGTCCCCAGTTCGTCCAGTGCCCCGCCCAGTTCCTGGATCTCCCTGGCTTCGCCATGAACAACCCTGCTCAGGCTGTAATCGCCCTTCGCGTAATTCTTGGCCTGCTCCTCCAGGCGCCGCAACGGATTTATTACTACGGCGTCCAGCGCCCGCAGGAGGAACAGCAGGGTTCCTCCTCCCAGTATCAGGTAAAGAACTAAAACCTTGCGTGACATGGCTTCAAGAGGTCGCATTTTCTCCTTCAGCGGCCAGCTGACGATCAGCGACCAATCCTCCCCCCCACGGCTTCCGCGGAGCGACTTAAGCGGCGATTCCACTACCCACGACTCTTTATCGGTTACCGGGTCAGGAATCTCCGCTTCATCCACGCTGTCATTATTCATCATGGCTATCAGGGAACTTCTGCTCCGTCCGTCCCCCTGATCCGTCAGCATCGAGAGCACCGGCAGATCGGGATGCGCCAGCACCTGTCCCTGCCTGCTCAACAGGTAGACGACACCCTTTCCCCCCGGCTTTAAGTCACGCAGATGCCCGACCAGAGCATCCAGGGAAACGTCCGCAGCGATAACGCCGATAAGTTTCCCGTCACGAAGTATCGGCGCAGAAAATGTCATCATGAGGACATCGCCTCCGCCTTTGTCAAAGTAAGGACGGCTCCAGGTGCCTCTGGCGTTGTTCATTGCCGACTTAAACCATTCCTTATCTGTGTAATCATAAGCGGGGTCCTCGAGAAAGCGCTTGTGGAATTCCTTGCCTCGCCTGAATATGTAAGGCGCAAAGCGTCCAAGATGAGTGGCTTGAGGAACAAATGCAACAGCAAAGCCATAGGCCTCGGGTGTTTCTTCCAGTGTACGCCGGATAAGCGTAAGAACCCGTTCCATATGCAGGGATGGATCGTTGCTGACGGCTCTTGCCAGCCCCTCGGCAGCCAGTTTCGGCGGATCAAAAGCAACATCCGCCCTGGCAGCCTGAAGCTGCGCTACGTGACCGGCTTCCTGGTGAATCTGGGCTTTCAGTGTCCGCAGGCCGTTGAGATAAGACTGGGCAAGCAGCAGCACCATAGGCGCCACAACCAGAAAGATGAGAAGAATCTGGATGCGTTTACGCAGGCTCATGGCAAAACAGTTCTCATACGTGCGACAGATATTCCTGAAGGGCCAGTTTCCAGAATCTCATGGTCTTGCCGGTGGCGTCAATAAACCTGCGGCAGCTGAGAACGCTGTACGATGGCCGCGTTGCCGGTCTCTTTAGCTGGTCCGATGTAATCGGGGATACGGTGACGTCCTTTATGCCTTTGTTTGCGATTATCTCACGCGCAAACTCATACCAACTGCAACTGCCCCTGTTTGTCACATGAAACACTCCCCTGTGATTCCCTTCGACAAGCAGTTTTGCAGCACCGGCCAGATCCCAGGTAAAGGTAGGTGAACCCATCTGATCATTGACAACCTTAAGATGCTTCTCCTCGCTTGCCTTTGCAACAATTGTTTTCACGAAATTCTTGCCGTTGTGGCCATACAGCCATTCGGTCCGGATGAGGACAAAGTCTCCGGCATACTGCTTCAAATGCTGCTCTCCCGCGAGCTTGGACTCTCCGTATGCGCTCAGAGGATTGGTCGGATCATCCTCCAGATAAGGTTCACCCTTTGTACCGTCAAAGACATAATCGGTGCTGAAATGAACCACCTTTGCTCCTATCGGCCCGGATGCCAGACAGATATTTCTGACGCCTTCGGCATTAACGGCAAAGCATATCTCCCGGTTTGACTCGCATCCGTCCACATCCGTATAGGCGGCAGCGTTGATGACTACTTCCGGCATGACATCCGTAATAATTTCCCGGCAGGAAGATTCCTGCGTGATGTCGATTTCACCTAAATCCCTGCCGACCACGTCGTGCCTTTCAGCGAGTCTGCGCATCAGATCGGTGCCCAGCATACCCTTATGTCCGATGACCAGTATTTTCATCCGTACTTCACTTCCTTGAGGAACAGTCCCTTTGCAGGAGCGGTCATTCCCGCCTGTTTTCTGTCTTTCGCATTTAATATGGGCACGATATCCGAAGAGCTGCGTTTGCCCCTTCCTATTTCGACAAGCGTGCCGACTATCGTCCTTACCATATAGCGCAGAAATCCGTCGGCTTCAATAAATACTCTTATCATGCCTTCGTTGTCCGCCTCTATGCGGATCTCCATGATCGTCCTTGTAAATTCTTCGACATCTGTATGGACGGTGCTGAAAGAGGTGAAGTCATGCCTTCCCTTCAACATCTCGGCCGCCCGCCTCATACTCTCTATGTCCAGAGGCTTGTACACGGCCCAGACAAAGTTTCTTTCCAGAACCGGCCTGACGCGCCGGTTGCATATCTGGTACAGGTATATCTTGCTCATCGCGTCCTTGCGGGCGTGAAAAGAGAAATCGACATCAGCCAGCGACCTGATGACTATGTCTCTGGGAAGCAGGCTGTTGATGCCGTCCTTGAGTTTCTTTACTTCTATTGGGGAATTCGTCCTGAAATTCACAACCTGAGCGATGGCATGCACCCCGGCATCAGTTCTTCCCGAACCGGTAACCTTGATGCCTTCACCGGTAATTATCGATGCTTTCTCTTCCAGTATCTGCTGAATGCTGACACCGTTTTTCTGCCGCTGCCAGCCGTGGTAGGATGTCCCTTCGTATTCCAGAACAATTTTGATATTGCGCATAAAATGAAGATCAAGAAACACATTCGAGAGCAGCAATCGCCGGCAGCGTCTTCCCCTCCAGAAGTTCCAGAGAAGCGCCGCCTCCGGTGGAAATATAAGTGATGTTGTCGCTTTCCCCGGCCCTGTTGATGGCGACGTCTGTATCCCCGCCGCCGACGATGGTCAATGCATAGGAGTTTGCAACGCTGCGAGCCAGGGCAAATGTTCCGCGACTGAAGGCATCGATTTCAAACACGCCCATGGGACCGTTCCAGACAATGGTTTTGGCATTGCTCAAAGCCTCGCTGAAGAGGGTAATCGTTGCAGGACCGATATCCAGTCCCACCCAGTTGGCATTCATCTCCTGCACCGGCACTATTTTGGACTCTGCATCGGCGCTTTTTTTCTCGGCAATCACACAGTCGATGGGCAGATAAAACTTTACGCCCAGCTCCTTGGCCGTGTTGATTATCTCGATTGCCTTGGGGATAAGCTCCTCTTCGACAATCGACTGGCCGATGTCGTATCCCAGGGCTTTCAGAAATGTAAAGGCCATGCCGCCGCCGATGATCATCTTGTCGACTTTCTTTATAAGATTGCTCAAGGCCTCCAACTTCCCCGACACCTTGGAGCCGCCGATAATCGCCACAAACGGTCGGGAAGGGTTATCAACCACATTTATCAGGTAGTTAAGCTCTTTCTTAATCAAAAAACCGGCGCCGCACTCCTTGACGAACCTGGTAATGGCGACGTTCGAGGCATGGCTGCGGTGTGCATTCCCGAAAGCATCATCGATATAGACATCTGCTAAACTCGCCAGTTCTTTTGCAAAATCATCAAGGTTTTTCTCCTCTTCGGGATGAAATCTCAGATTTTCCAGAAGGACCACGTCCCCGGGCTTCATATTATCTACCAGTTTGTTGACTTCCGCACCTATGCAATCCTCGGCCATCGTGACCTGTTTGTCAATAAGCCTTGATAATCTCTTGGCCACGGGCGCCAGGCTCATGGAAGGCACAACCTTGCCCTTGGGACGGCCAAGGTGAGACATAATAATAACTTTGGCGCCTTCATCCAGCGCATAATTAATGGTAGGAAGAACTGATCTTATTCTGATATCGTCCGTTATATTCTGGGAACCATCCAGCGGAACATTGAAATCAAAGCGGAACAGCACCCTTTTTCCCTTGAGGTTGATCTGATCTACATATTTCATTTAAGCCTCCTTGCCATTTTCTTACAAACAGGGTATAAGGCCATCTCTTAATTCAATGGTCGGCTTCCTATATCTCAGGGGAAACCGCAGGTCAAGGCAGAAATCGTAAGTAGGGGCTGCATGTAAATAACATCGGCTTAAAGAAAAATCCGGACTACGGAAGAAAAATAATTTGTTAAAGGAGATTTACTGATTATGGAAAAGAAAAGCATCACAGAAGCCAGAATCGAGGCGTTTGAAGCCAAAAGAGACGCCTTGATGAAAATGGGCGGGGATAAACTGATCACCAAGCAGCACGACCTCGGGAAGCTCACTGCCAGAGAACGCCTTAACCTCTTTTATGACAAGGACACGTTCCAGGAAGTTCAGCTCTTCGTCAAACACCGTTCCACTCTCTTTGGACTGGACAAGAAAGAGATCAACGCGGACGGCGTCGTTACGGGATTCGGAAAGGTAAACGGCAGAACCGTATTTGCGGCCGCGCAGGACTTCACAAGCTCAGGAGGCAGCCTCGGTGAGATGCACGCCAAAAAGATCTGGAAGGTCATGGATATGGCCATCGACGCCCGCAAACCCTTCGTGGCACTGAACGACTCAGGCGGAGCCCGCATCCAGGAAGGCGTACCGGCACTTGACGGTTACGGCGGAATCTTCTACCGCAACACCATCGGTTCAGGATACATCCCCCAGATCACAGCCATCATGGGCCCCACGGCCGGCGGCGCCGTTTATTCCCCTGCCCTGACCGACTGGGTTTTCATGGTTAAAAACACAAGCTATATGTATATCACCGGTCCGGATGTCATCAAGGCCGTCATCGGCGAGGAGGTCAGCCATGACGATCTGGGCGGTGCCGTCGCCCACGCGACAAAAAGCGGTGTCTGCCACTTCGCTACGGAAAACGACGAAGACTGCATCACCAAGGTAAAAACCCTTCTGTCGTTCCTGCCCGACAGCTGCCACAGCGAAATGCCGATTGCAGCGTGCAGCGACAGTGCCGACAGACTCTGCCCCGATCTGGACAAGATCATTCCCGACAGGGCAACCAGGGGATACGACATGAGAAAGGTCGTCGAGGCCGTGGCCGACAACGGCGACGTATTTGAATGCCATGAACTTTGGGCACGCAACATGCTGGTAGCCTTCATCCGCATCATGGGCAAAACGGTCGGCGTCATCGCCAACAACCCGAAGTACGGCGCCGGCGTCCTCGACGTCAACGCCTCCGACAAGGCATCACGCTTCATCCGCTTCTGCGACGCCTTCAACATTCCGCTCCTCACCTTCTCCGACGTCCCCGGCTACATGCCCGGAACAGCACAGGAATGGTCGGGAATCATCAGCCATGGGGCGAAGCTGCTCCATGCGTATTCCGAAGCGACCGTCCCGAAGCTCACTGTCGTCACCCGCAAGGATTACGGCGGGGCCTACATCGGCATGTGCAGCAAGTATCTGGGCGCCGATTACGTGATGGCCTGGCCGTCAGCCGAAATCGCCGTCATGGGTGCGGAAGGCGCCTGCAACATCGTCTACCGCCGCGAGATCTCCGGCGCCGAAGATCCGGCCGCCAAGCGTGCCGAGTTGGTGAAATCCTATGAAGAGCAGTTCAATAACCCCTACTTTGCAGCAAGCATGGGGATTATCGAAGAGATCATCGCCCCGCGTGAAACAAGAAAGCGCGTAGCGGCAATTCTCGATACACTGAAAGACAAGGCCGAAGTAAGGCTTGCCAAGAAACACAACAACATTCCTCTGTAATTCGCGAAGTTAAAGGGCAGGCCGCAACGGCCTGCCCTTCTTGTCAAACCACCGGTGCGACGAAGCGATATCATGAAGAAAACTTTGATACTCTTTGCCCATCCGCGCTATGAGAAATCCCGGATCAACAGAATATTGCTGAGGCCGGTTCAGGATTACGAAACAGTTCTGCTCCACGATCTTTACGAGGCATATCCCGATTTCAACATCGATGTTGAACATGAAAGGGCTCTTCTGCTTCAGCATGACAACATTGTCTGGCATCATCCATTTTTTTTGTACAGCGCCCCGGCAGTTTTAAAACAGTGGATGGACACCGTCCTGGAATTCGGATGGGCGCATGGACCGGAGGGCGACAACCTGAGGGGCAAGATCTGCTTTAACTGTATAACCTCCGGGGGGACAAGGGAGTCCTATCAGAAAGACGGATCAAACCGCTTCACTCTCGGGGAGTTTCTCCACCCGTTTGAACAGACGGCCTATCTCTGCAAGATGGTGTACCTTCCTCCGTTTGCCGTGCAGGGGACATACCGTCTGACAACGGAAGAGATCGAAGGATACGCAGAAGATTACCGGATGCTTCTTGATTTTTTATCCGCGGAACCGGATCGGACCGAAGAGATGAAACAGTACCCCCTGTTGAACGACTGGCTGTCGGCAACTAAGACAGGGGGGCAAAAATGACCGACGGATTTCTCGCCCAGGCACTCATTTACCTTACCGCTGCCATTATCTGCGTGCCCGTTGCCAAGCGTCTCGGCATGGGATCGGTACTCGGCTATCTTTTCGCGGGCATCATAATAGGTCCTTTCTTCCTGGGATTCGTGGGAAAAGAGGGACAGGACGTCATGCACTTTGCCGAATTCGGCGTTGTCATGATGCTCTTCCTGATCGGGCTTGAACTCGAACCCCTGCACTTTTGGCGCATGCGCCGCCTTATTCTCGGCATGGGATCCGTACAGATAACGGCTACCTCTCTTCTTGCCTGTACATTATTGATGTCAATCGGACTCGACTGGCGGGCGGCGCTGGCTTCCGGCCTTGCCATCGCCATGTCGTCTACGGCCATCGTCCTTCAATCTCTGAAAGAAAAAGGACTGGCGGACACACTGGCAGGCAAATCTTCATTTGCCGTTCTGCTTTTTCAGGATATCTCCGTCATCCCGATACTAGCGCTGCTCCCTCTGCTGGCGATAACGGCCTTCGATCCCGCATCGGGACATCAGAAGTCAGTCCTGGACGGCCTGCCGGGTTGGCTGCAGACACTGGCCGTACTGGGTGCCGGCTTATCGGTTTTCATGGCCGGCCGTTTCCTGATCGTACCATTTCTGAGATTCATGGCCGCCACGCGTCTGCGGGAACTGCTGACTGCCTCCGCCCTGCTGATCATTCTGGCCACGGCCTACCTTATGCAGACAGTGGGCTTAAGCCCGGCACTGGGAACATTTCTCGCGGGAGTGGTGCTTGCCAACAGCGAATTCCGCCATGAACTGGAGAGCGACATCGAACCTTTCAAGGGGCTGCTCCTGGGGCTTTTTTTCATAACCGTCGGGGCATCGATTAATTTCAAGCTTATTGCCGGCTCGCCTCTGAACATCGTTTCCATGGTTCTGGCGGTAATTGCGATTAAACTTGCAGTCCTCCTCGCCGTGGGCAGGATCTTTAAGCTTGCGTTTGACCAGAACCTGATTTTTGCCCTCGGCCTTGCACAGGTGGGCGAGTTTGCCTTCGTTCTTTTTTCCTTCATGCACCAGGTGAATATACTTTCCCAGGAATGGACGGATAAGATGATGGCCGTTACCGCTCTCAGCATGACGCTGACGCCCTTCCTGCTTTTTATCAATGAACGCCTGATACTGCCCCGCTTCGGAACATTGGAAAAGGAGTCGCGGGCGGGAGATGTTATTGATGTCCAGCGCCCTGTCATTATTGCCGGCTTCGGAGACTTCGGTAGCACCATCGGCCGTTTTCTAAGAGCGAACGGCATCAAAGCCACAATCCTCGACAACGACTCCGATCGTGTCGATCTGCTGCGCAAAATGGGCTTCAAGGTCTTTTACGGCGACGCCACGCGGACAGATATCCTGAAATCGGCAGGCGCCGAAGAGGCCAGGATACTGATTGCAGCAGTGGCCGATCCGGCCACAAATTACGAGCTTGTGGAAAAGATCAGGAAGAACTTCCCGGGACTGGAGATCATGGTCAGGGCGGGCAGCAGATCGGACGCCTACGAACTGATCGATTGCGGAATGAAGGACATATATCGGGACTATCTCGATTCCTCGGTAAGACTGGGGGTCGATGTCCTGGTCAAACTCGGGCACCGCCGCTACAGCGCCCTGCGTGCCGGGCAGAATTTCATCAAATACGACGAAGCGGCGCTGAACAGGCTGGCACCGCATCGCCACGATGAAAAGTCCTACATCTACAATGCCAGAGAACAGATACAGGAGCAGGAGCAACTGCTCGCCAGCGACCGCGAAGCTGATCCGTCTCTTCATGACCACGCCTGGGAACTCGACCCGTATAAAGAACCGGAGAAATAAACTCGGCTTACGCACCAGAACAGATTGACTTCTCTCTTAATTCCTTAAGTAAAAGACCCTGATTGTCTTTTTTTCAGATAGTCTTTTTCCTTTGACCAATAATCCATAGTAGCCTATAATAAACCCAGATTACGCAATAGAACGTATCGGCACTTGGATAAGTGAATATTATCCTGGTCAAAGGGGTTTTCAAGCGGCGAATCAAATATTTTTCCTGTGAAAAATATTCTGAGCCGCGGGAAGCCTCTTTGACCAGGATACCGGAGGGTATTACGTCTTTATCGCGTAATCTGGGACAAAAACATAAGGCATGTATCTTGAATAAACCCAATAAAGGAGGTCATATGAAAAAAGTTATTATTGTCTCAGTGCTCAGTATATTCGTGGCTGTGTCTTTCCTGGCCATCTCGGCAAATGAGGGGTTCTGTGCCACGAAATACAGTGTTTATTGCGTTAAAGGCAAAGTAGAGGTCGATACTCGCAATCTTGGTGAAATGAAGTCCGCCCGAGGGTCGGACGTATGTCTTTTCAGGTCTTATGATTACAGGGCGGATGCCGACAAGTTCGCTAATACCATCGGAGGCGTTGGGGCTTTGTGTAAGTGTCAGTCATAACGATACAGCCGCTGCAGACAACAAAAAGGCGGGAATGTTTGTCCGGCACGCCGGGCTCTGTCCCGCTTTCTTTATTTATCAAAACACACACTCGTCGTTATCCGTAATGAACTCGAATCCGTAGGACATGCTGCCGTTGGGGTTTTTCCTTGCCCATACCAGACGTGAATAATGCTCCTGGTACTCGTCCCCGACCTTCAGCCGCATGCGTATCTTGACCGGCTCCGCGGTTTCAAAGCTCATGCCGCCGTTGGAAACATCTACGGATGTTGCGGTTTCTATGTCGCCGTCAACATAAAATTCAACCGTCGTCTTGATTCCATGCCTCTCACTGGAGCGGGTTGTTTTTTTATCGTCATCTGTCATAAAATACCACCTCAACAATTTGTCAAATACAAAGTCCTTGCTACGGTACTTAATATGTTAATGATAGAACAACACAGATATAACGGCAAGAAAAATTTACGTTCGGAGAATTGTATGATGATTGTTTTATTGACTTCAATCGAATAATACTGATTTTTTTATTCTCTTTTGTCTATGGTTTGACGTACAAATATGATAAGGAACGGCCGTAGAAAAATTACATATACTAATTACAACTACATAGGAGGAACACCATGGATTGGGGGATGCAAAACCGCTTATCTCAGCTTATCAAGAAAGACGGACGCTGTTTTTTTATGCCGATTGATCATGGCTACTTTCAAGGACCGACAAGAAATCTGGAAAAGCCCGGGGATACAATCCGCCCGCTATTGCCTTACTGCGACGCTGTCTTCGTAACAAGAGGAGTCCTGCGCTCCTGTCTGCCGCCTGAAAACAGCCTGCCGGTTATCCTGCGGGTATCCGGTGGACCCAGCGTCATCGGCAAAGACCTGGCCAATGAAAGCCTGACTACTTCAATAGAGGAAATAATCCGCCTGAATGCCTGCGCAGTCGGCATGTCCGTATTCGTCGGCAGTGATTACGAAAAGGAGTCGCTGACCAACCTGGCGGAACTGGTGAATCAGTGCGAAGACTTCGGCATACCCGTTATGGCAGTCACCGCCGTGGGCAAGGAACTGGAGAAGAGGGACGCGCGCTATCTCGGGCTGGCCTGCCGCATTGCCGCCGAGCTTGGAGCCAGAGTCGTTAAAACCTACTGGTGCGAAGATTTCGACAAGGTGGTCAGCGGCTGCCCGGTTCCGGTCGTCATGGCCGGAGGACCGAAGTGTGAAACGGAACTGGAAGTAATGGAATTCGTTTATGACGGGATCCAGAAGGGCGCCGTGGGCGTCAACCTGGGAAGGAATGTCTGGCAGAGCCCTCATCCCGTGGCCATGGCCAAAGCCCTGCAAGCAGTCATACACAGGAAGAAGACCCCGAAGGAAGCGCTCGAAGTATATCTGGAGACAAAGAACAAAACCAGGTCCGGGAAATAAAAATGCGCGTTGCCAGGTATTACAACAACAGGGACGTCCGGCTTGAGGAAATGCCGAAACCGAAGATCGGCCCCGGCGAAATCCTGGTCAAGGTCATTGCCAGCGGCATCTGCGGCAGCGATGTCCTGGAATGGTATCGGATCAAGAAAGCCCCGTTGGTTCTCGGACATGAGATATCGGGAGAGATTGTCGAACTCGGCGAAGGTGTCACGCGCTACAGTATAGGAGACAGAGTCTTCGTTTCCCACCACATCCCCTGCAATACTTGCCACTACTGCCTGAGGGGCCATCACACGGCATGCGAGACTCTGCATACAACCAACTACGATCCCGGCGGCTTCGCGGAATACGTGAGGATACCGGCATTGAATGTGGATCGCGGCGTGTTTCCATTACCCGGAGAGTTATCCCACGACCAGGGGGTTTTCGTCGAACCGCTGGGATGTGTTGTCCGGGGGCAGAGGGTTGTGAACCTTCAGCCCGGCCATTCCGTACTGATTCTGGGCAGCGGCATATCCGGGCTTCTTCACCTGCTTCTGACCAGAGCGCTGGGAGCGGGCACTGTCATGACGACCGACGTGAGTGAATTCAGGCTGAACATGGCCGGAAAACTCGGCGCTGACGAAGCAGTACATGCACTTGAGGATATTCCGGCACGCTTCCGCAAGCTTAACGGCGACCGGCTCGCCGATCTCGTCATTGTCTGCACGGGCGCCCCCTCCGCTTTTGACCAGGCCATGCAGTCTGTGGACAGGGGAGGAACTGTCCTTTGTTTTGCCACAACGGAACCAGGCATTAATCTTTCCGTGCCGATCAACGAATTCTGGCGAAACGAGATCAAGATTATGCCCTCTTACGGCAACAGTCCTCTGGATGCCGTGGTGGCTATAGATTTGATGAAGGCGGGGCGGGTCAATATCGAACCCATGATCACCCACCGGCTGAGCCTCGCGGAAACAGGCACTGGTTTCCGGCTGATGGCGGAAGGCGGAGACTCCATGAAGGTGATCATTGAGCCGCAGCGTTGATCATTCCATAGCCTTACTTATCTGTCCCCAGGACAGACATATTATCTCTTATGAATAATCCGGCCGGCAGATTTGAAGACAAAATGATTCGTGCAGGATTGACAGGAGCGGGTGACGCCGTCTTTGTTATCCGCAACCAGGATTGCAATCATGAAGGGAAGCGTGAGATTGCCGCCGTTCTGGAAAAGACTGTCTATACCCTCAACAGGGACACAGCCGCCTTTGCCGTGCCCGCCGAACCTTATCGCTCCATTATAGACTATCTGTCGGGCGAATCAAAAGGCGCCGTTTACCCCCAAGATTTTGAAACGGGCATTCTTCTCACCGACCTGCCCGTTGTTGACAGTTTTGATGAGAGGGAGCTGGCGGCTGCGCTCAAGTCAAGAAGGGGACTGATCGTCGCGGGAAAAGGCATCGTCGCAACGTCGAAAAACGGCATTGAGAGAGCCTTCGTTATTCTGAGTTCCATAGCATTTGCATGCTTTGTCAAGTTCTTCGTGGATTATCTGCATCACACCCGGCGGGGAACCGTTGATGACAGAAGACGGAAGACATTCAATCATGCAGTCGGTTGTCTGGAAAACCTTCCGGCGCTCTCCCCAAATCTTGCAAGGGGACCTTTCAAAAAAAATGAGGAAGTCCTATCCGCGATGGCGAAAGCCGGCGCTTTGACTGTCGAATCGCGCCTTGTTGACTCGAATTTCGGCAATATATCATATCTTCTCAACAATGATCTTTACATAAGCCGCACAGGCAGCGCCCTTGATGAGCTTTCAGGGAAAATTGACTGCGTTGCCCTGGATGAAACCGACGTGCCGGACACAGTATCCACGGAATTTCCAGCCCACCGGGAAATTGCCAGGACTACCGGCAGGCGGGCGGTTCTTCACGGACATCCCAAATTCTCGGTGATTCTTTCCATGGACTGTGAAAGGAACGACTGCGAATACAAAGGTTCGTGCCAGACGAGATGCCCCTACCCGAGAGCGATAGGCAGTACCCCCGTTGTTTTCGGAGAGGCCGGCGGCGGCCGATTTGGTCTGGCTAACACCGTACCGCCGGCCATGATCGGAAGCAATGCCGTGATCGTTTACGGCCATGGGCTTTTCGCAGCGGGGAGGGACGACTATAATGAGGCATTCCGAACACTGTGGGAAACCGAAGATTATTGCAGGCGTGAATATTTCCGCCGTATTTCTTAAAACATCCTGGAGGAAATATACTTTCATAAATGCGAAAAATTTTTAAGACGGCTCTCATCGTTCTGTTTTTCATTCTTATACTGACAACGGGTCTTATTCTTGCGGCGCCGTACTATCTGACCTATTCGGATCAGCCTTTCAAGGCTGAGGCCATTATTCTTTTCCTCGGCCCTGATTTCCAGTACCGGCTGAAGGAAGCACGCCGACTTGCCGCCGACGGATACGCAAATTACGTCATTATTCCCGCCTACCGCAAGATGTACAGGCTCTCGGAAAACGAGAAGCTGGTTGTTGCCGAAACGCAGGCCTCCAAGCCCGGGTTTCCCCAGACAAAGTCGCACAAAACCTTCCCCCGTCATTACGAAGACACGCATATAGAACTGCTCAATGCCAAGACTATCCTTGATGCATCGGGATTTAAGTCGGTTCTTCTGGTCAGTTCCCCCTATCACATGAAGAGAATTAAGATGATTGCGGACAGAGTTCTCGACAGCAGGTCGTACCGGGTGGCCTGTGTGCCGAGCCGTTATGAGTCTTATGCTTATGACGGTGCACTGGCAAATGGAGTGAATATCAGGAGGGCGCTCAGGGAATACTTGAAGATTTTATGGTTCCTGGTGTATATTAGTTTCAGTTGAATTCATTCTCCGGAAACAACTCAATTAAGTAAGAAAGGGGGGGCAGATCCATGATACGCAGGAGGTGGTTTCTTTTTACAGCATTGTTAATCGCTGTTTTGTTTTTGGGAGGCTGCAAAGCGCTTTCAAGCATCAAACCGGGACAGTTCGTGGCCAAGGCGGACGTACAGCAGGCATTCGAAGCCTACCGGATTAATCCGTCATATCTGTACTATTACAGCGGGCCCGATGCTTATCCTATCGCCATCATCGGCATCGAGAAGAACGTGAACTTTGATACTGCAGGCCTCTGGAAGCCGATAAAGAACCCTTCGGAAAAACTGGCCGATCTTATCAAGAGCGTTCAGGACAGGGCACTGGGCCTCATGCAGATTGTCTGGGGATATTCCCTCCTTGATAATACCGGCAAACAGATCGGCGTCTGGTATTCCATACCTTCTGCAGTAACAACGGTACTTGTAAAGGAGGACGGGACGGTGATGGTCTATACACCGCCCCTCGACACCTACCTGAAACTGGAAAGGGAAACCCGCTGAGAACGCAAGCTTGATATGACAAAAAACGCCGCCGGTATGTGTTGTACATCAGGCGGCATTTTTTATCCCGGATTACGCGATAGAAAGTACAGGCACTTGGATAAGTGCATATTATCCTGGTCAAAAGGGTTTTCAAGCGGCGAATCAAATATTTTTCCTGTGAAAAATATTCTGAGCCGCGGAAAGCCTCTTTGAACAGGATGACAAAGTATATTGCGTTTGTTCTCGCGTAATCCGGGTTTGTTATTCCGAGTCAGATTAAAGAGTCAAGCTTCAGCAGCGCCTTCTCCAGGTTTTCCGGATTAGGCCCGCCCGCCTGCGCCATGTCGGGACGCCCGCCGCCGCTCCCGCCCACAATCGGCGCAATCTCCTTGATGATATCGCCGGCTTTATATTTGCCCGTCAGATCCTTTGTTACCAGGCACAGCAGCATTGCCTTGCCGCCGGTTTTACTCCCGAGCAGTATAATGCCCGACTGCATCTTGTCGCGCAGTTTATCGCCGAGATCACGCAGGGTCTTTACATCCGCCACGTCAACGGCGCTTGCCAGCACGCGGACGCCTTTTATATCTTTGACGCGGCTGAAGATATCGGCCGAATCCTTTGCTGCGAGTTTTCCTTTCAGCCCTTCGATCTCTTTCTCCAGATCCTTCTGATGCTTCAACAGCTTGTCGACTCTTTCCGCCAGTTCCATCGGCGAGGCCTTAAGCAGACCGGCCGCTTTTTTCAGTTCTGATTCGATGCTTTTCAGATACATGACGGCCTCTTTGCCGCTTACCGCTTCGATTCTGCGGACACCAGCGGCTACGGAAGATTCGCCGACGACCTTTATGAGTCCTATGTCGCCCGTTTTGTCAACATGAGTACCGCCGCAAAGTTCAGCGCTGTAATCGCCCATTTTTACAACCCGCACCTGATCGCCGTACTTTTCGTCAAACACGGCGGCGGCACCGGTTTTCATGGCTTCCTCCTTGGGAAGAATGCGGGTATTGACATCCCTGTTGGCCTGAATGAACTCATTTGCCAGCAGCTCTATTTTGTCCATCTCTTCATCTTCGATTTTGGAAAAATGCGTAAAGTCGAAACGCAGTCGCTCTGGAGTTACCAGCGATCCTGACTGTTTTACATGATCGCCCAGTGTCTTTTTAAGGGCCGCGTTCAGAAGGTGCGTCCCTGAATGGTGAGCCTCTATTGCGCGTCTTCTTTCGACGTCAACCAGCAGATCAACCGTGTCTCCCACACGGATAGTTCCTTTTTTAAGCTTGCCGATGTGCGTCATAAGATTGTCCAGCGGGCACTGCGTATCCCAGACCTCAAACAGCGACCCATCTCCCTCGATTACTCCCGTGTCTCCTATCTGGCCGCCCTTTTCTCCATAAAAAGGCGTCTCCTCGACAAAGATCTCGGCGTTCTCGCCGGCGGAAAGAGTGTCAACCTCCTGATCCTTTTTCATGATGGCGACAACCCGCGACGTCGCCTTGGTTACACTTTCGTAGCCGATAAAGTCGGTGACGATTCCCTTAAGGGACAGCTTTTTATAGCTGTCCGCAATGGCCTGCTCGCCGCTTCCTTTCCACGATTCCCTGGCCTTTTCGCGCTGGGCCTCCATGGCTTTTTCAAATCCCTCATTATCCAGGGTCATGCCGTCCTTGCGGATAATGTCGGCCGTGAGATCGACGGGAAATCCGAAAGTGTCATACAGCTTGAATACAACCTCCCCCGGAAGCACCTTTTGATTGTTTTTCTTGAGAGCGGAGACCTCCTCGCTCAGGATCTTCAACCCGGAATCCAGTGTCTCCGAAAAGCGCTGTTCCTCATTGACCACCACCTTGCGGATGAAGGAATCCTTGTCGATCAGGTCGGGGTAGGCGTTCTTCATTGTATCCACAACCGAGGTCACTACGTCGTTCAGGAAAGGCTTGTCCATTCCCAGGAGCTTCCCGTGGCGCAGAGCACGCCGCAGTATTCGCCTCAGCACGTAGCCTCTTCCCTCGTTGCTGGGCAGGACGCCGTCGCCGATGAGAAAAGTCACGGCGCGGCTGTGATCGGCAATGACCCTCATGGAGACATCGTTGTCCGCATTCGCTCCGTAAGGCTTGCCGCTTATCTTGCTGATGAAGTTTATGATGGGCATGAAAAGGTCGGTGTCGTAATTGCTCTTCACTCCCTGAACGACGGCAGTCAGGCGCTCCAGCCCCATGCCCGTGTCGATATTGGGTTTGGGCAGCGGCGTCAGTTTTCCGTCTGCTGCGCGGTCAAACTGGGTGAAGACGTGGTTCCAGATTTCCAGGTGGCGGTCGCAGTCGCATTCCACGCTGCATTCAGGTCTCCCGCATCCGACGGAAGGCCCCTGATCGTAAAGTATTTCCGAGCACGGCCCGCATGGCCCTGTTTCCCCCATCATCCAGAAATTGCTTTCCATTCCCATGCGCACGATGCGCTCCGCCGGCACATTCATTTCCTTGTTCCAGATCTCGAAGGCTTCATCGTCGTCCTTGTATATCGTGATCCACAGCTTGTCCTTGGGTATCCCCATATCTTTGGTCAGGAATTCCCAGCCCCAGCCGATGGACTCTCTTTTAAAGTAATCGCCGAAGGAGAAGTTGCCCAGCATCTCGAAAAAGGTGTGATGACGCGCTGTATATCCGACGTTCTCAAGGTCGTTGTGCTTCCCCCCGGCACGCACCGACTTCTGTGAGGATGTCGCCCTGGTATAGCCCCTGTCCTCAAGACCGAGAAAAAGGTTTTTGAACTGTACCATACCCGAATTGGTAAACAGGAGCGTCGGGTCGTCCTTGGGAATAAGCCCCGAACTGGGCACTATCGTATGCCCCTGCTTCTCAAAGTATTTTAAAAACCTGTCTCTTATCTCACTGCCCGTCATCATATATCCAACCCTCCTCTTTTCTGTTCAATATCCCGTACACCCGACCCGGAGCAAAGCCCTTTCTTGCCAGACTTTGAATCAGCTTCCGCCTCCGTGATTCTTCCATGCTTCCGGATTCTTCTTCCTTCATCCTGCCCGCGATGATCTTTCGGATGGCCTCGTCCTCAGTCATCTCCCGTCTTGCTTCAATAACGGCTTTTGCGGCCAGATCACGGCCCACGCCCTTCTCGCGAAGACTGGCCTCGATTCTTATATCCCCCAGCCGCTTGTTGACGGCCAGGTGCCTTGCCCATTGAAAGGCAAAGGATTCGTCATTCAGATACCCCTGCTCCCTCAACCAGCCGACGACATCGTCAATGACTTCCCTGTCGTAACCCTTTTCCTTCAGTTTAGAGCGAAGTTCATGCTCGCTTCTGGCGCGGACGGACAAAATCCTGTATGATTTCTTGAGCGCCTGTTCAAACAGGGATGCATCGGTCATTACTTCTTCTCATGCCTGGCATGTTTTTCCGGTTTCTCCGGCTTTTCCTCCACGGCTGCGGTTTTTGCCGCCAGTCCGTGTTTGGCGCGAACGGCCGATTCAATCTCTGCAAGCATGTCCTTGTTCTCGATAAGCATGAGCCTGGTGTTGTCCCTGCCCTGCCCAAGGCGTTCTCCCTTGTATGAATACCAGGCGCCGCTTTTCTCAACAATCCCGGCTTCCGATGCCAGATCGATCACGTCGCCGACACGGGATATGCCTTCGCCGAAGATGATGTCGAACTCCGTCTCGCGGAAGGGAGGCGCCAGCTTGTTCTTCACGACCTTCACTTTTGTACGCATCCCTATCACATCCTGCCCCTGCTTGATAGTGTTGACCTTGCGGATGTCGAGGCGCATCGTCGAGTAAAACTTCAGCGCATTTCCTCCCGTTGTTGTCTCCGGATTTCCAAAAAAGACGCCTATCTTCATTCTGAGCTGGTTGATGAAAATAACGGTCGTTTTCGACTTGCTGATGCTTCCCGTCAGCTTGCGCAGGGCCTGCGACATGAGCCTGGCCTGAAGGCCCATCTGCGCGTCTCCCATCTCCCCTTCAATTTCAGCTTTGGGTACAAGGGCAGCCACAGAATCCACAACCAGCACATCGAGGGCGCCGCTGCGCACCAGCGTCTCCGCTATCTCCAGCGCCTGCTCGCCGGTGTCCGGCTGCGAAATAAGAAGATCATCGGTATTGACCCCGATCTTTCTTGCATAAGCGACATCCAGCGCGTGTTCCGCGTCGATAAAGGCGGCAAGGCCGCTCTGTTTCTGGGCTTCCGCCACTATATGCAGGGCCAGAGTCGTTTTCCCTCCGGATTCCGGACCGAAGATCTCCACTATTCTTCCGCGCGGTACGCCGCCGATGCCGAGCGCTATATCCAGGCCCAGAGAACCCGTTGATACGGCGGGGACATCGGAAATTTTTTCCTCGCCTCCCAGCCTCATGATGGACCCTTTGCCGAACTGCCTTTCAATCTGGCTGATGGCCAGATCAACGGCTTTCTCTCTATCTGATGACATTACAATTCCCCCTTTTTCTAAAAAATTTTTCTCCTATAAATATTGATCGGACTGCTGAAGATGATTTACCACATAATCCCGGACGCCGCCTTCCAGCGAGTGGAAAACCGCCGGGCACCCTGACGCGTTCAGCTTGTCCATCTTTGCTTCCGTAAAGTACTGATATTGATTGCGGATGGTCTCCGGCATCTCTATGTATTCAATTTGCTGCGGCACACCCATTGCGGAGAAAACGGCGGCGATTAGATCATTCCAGGTGCGGGCGCGGCCGGTGCCCAGATTCATTATGCCGTTGACGTTCCTGTGAACGAGCAGCCACCAGAGGACATCGACGCAATCCTTCACATATACAAAGTCTCGCAACTGACCGCCGTCCGGATACGGAGGTTTGTATGATTTGAACAGCCTCACTTTGCCGGTCTCGCGTATCTGATGGAAGGCCTTAAAGATGACGCTCGTCATGTCGCCTTTGTGATATTCGTTGGGACCGTAAACGTTGAAAAACTTGATTCCGGCAATCCTGCCTGCGGCGCCCGTCCGCAGTGCCCAGAGATCGAAAACCTGTTTGGAATAACCGTACATGTTTATGGGCCGAAGGCTTCTTGCGAGATCGTCGTCGTCCGAAAAACCCTGTGCGCCGTCCCCGTAAGTTGCAGCCGAGCTTGCGTAGATGAAGCGAACGTCGTTATGCAGCGCCCATTCGGCCAGTCTCAATGTGTAACGATAGTTGTTCTCCATGAGATAGTCGGCATCCCGCTCCGTGGTCGATGAGCAGGCGCCCATGTGAACCACGGCCTTGACGTCGAAGGGTACATGGTCCGCCATCACCATCTCCATGAAGTCATGCTTGTGGATATAATCCGTATAGCGGCGGTTGACCAGATTGCGCCACTTGTCCGAATCGCCCAGGTCATCGACGATAATTATATCGTCGACCCGCTCCATGTTCATTTTCCAGACGAAGGCGCTGCCGATGAAACCCGCGCCGCCGGTGACAATTATCATGGTCTTCCTCTCCTATAATACCTTGACTGCGCTGTCTATCGCGCTCTTTATCTGCGCCATTCTTTCCCCGGACATCTTTACCGGTATGCCAAAAACCAGTGTTCTTCCCAGGATGTCCTCCGCGCGGGGAATATGCTTTATGCTGTAGTCCACCTTGCCCTTGTATGCCGGGTATGTGAAGGGAAATTTCTTCGAGTTTGCGGTAGCCCAGGACAGCAGGTGCTCCCAGTTGGGGCAGTAGTGCCACTTGTTCTTCTTGAAGCAGACGGTATCCATTCCCTTTTCGCTCAGCGCCTTCTGGAATGCTTCGGCCTTGGCCGCCGTGGGAAGATTGAAAGCCAGGAATGTTGCCGTGTCCCCCTCGGGATCGGGCATCATTCTGAACTTTATCCCCGGCACATCCTTGAGCATCTCCTTCAGCGCCGCTTTATTTTTTCTCTGTTCGGCGATGATGGTATCCAGTTTTCTCAACTGGGCAAGCCCCAGGGCGCCCTGCAGCTCGTTCATGCGATAGTTGAAGCCCAGAATATACCTGCCTTCCATGGCCCTGCTGATTGTCGGGTCATGGTCGTGGCCGTGGTCGTGGTACCAGTCCGCACGCATGTAAAGGTCCTTGTCGTCGGTTATCACCATTCCGCCCTCGCCGGTGGTAATGGTCTTATAATAGTCGAAGCTGAAGATCCCCATCCGGCCGAACGTCCCCAGTCTTTTCCCTTTGAAGGTTCCTCCGCAGGCCTGCGCGTTGTCCTCCAGAACCTGAAGGTTAAACTTCCCGGCAGCCGCGAGAAGCTCATCTATGCGCGCCGGTGCGCCGCACATGTGGACGGGAATAACAGCCTTGGTATAAGGTGTCACCTTTCCGCCGACATCATCAGGGTCCAGATTGAGCGATTCGTCTATGTCCGCCATGACCGGGACGGCACCTGCTTCCAGCACCGCTTCGTACGTGGCAATAAATGTGAATGCCGGCACGATGACCTCATCCCCCGGACCGATATCCATGGCCGTCAGCGCGACCTTCAAAGCCGAAGAACCGGATGTAACACCCAGCGCATAACCGGCGCCGCAGTAACCGGCAAACGCCTTCTCAAATTCCTGAACCTTGAAGGCGCCCTTGCGCTCCTTGTCAAACCCGTAACGCATCAGGACACCAGTCTCCATTACATCCATTACTTCCTTGATCTCTTCCTTACCGATCAGTTCCATACCGGCCATGATTAATCTGCCTCCGTTTAATGAAAATTATTTTAAACAATTACGTAAGAATATCTCTACTCCGGTTTCCGAAGCGGAAAAGAGCCCTTTCCGGACGAAAACTAAAATGCGTCCTCATAAATTTCTATGGCATCTTCCACTGTCACCTTGCGCGGATTATTGGCCAGGGGCCTCGCAACCGTCATCGCAACCTTGGCCAGTTCCGGAAAATCCTGTTCCTTGATGCCAAAGTCGTTAAGCGTGCTGTAGATGCCGCAATCTTCGATCAGGGAATCAACCGCTTCCACCGCCTGATAAGCCGCTTCCCGCAGTGACATATCATCCACAATCTCTCCCATCGCTTCGGCGACCATGGCGAATTTTTCATGTGCGGCAGAGATGTTGTAAACCATAACAGCCGGAAGCATCATCGTGTTTGCCAGTCCGTGAGAGATGCCGAATTTGCCGCCCAGCGGATAGGAAAGCGAATGAACCGCCGTTACTCCGGCATTGGCCAGTCCCAGGCCTGCATAGAGGCTTCCCAGCAGCATCTTTTCCCTGGCTTCAATATTGCTGCCGTTATGAACGCAGGTGCGCAGATTCTCTGCAATCAGATGAATCGCCTCCAGTGAAACGAGTTCGCTCATCGGGGATGCATTGACCGAAGTATAGGATTCAATTGCGTGACACAGGGCATCGATACCGGTTGCGGCCGTTGGCTGCGGCGGCAGGGTCAGGGTCAGCATCGGATCAAGGAGAGCAACGTCCGGGTAGAGATAGGGGCTGTTCATCCCTTCCTTCTTCTTAAGATCTTTTCTGACAAAGACGGCCGTAAAGGTCACTTCGCTTCCGGTGCCGGCTGTGGTCGGCACCATAATCGTCGGCAGGCCCGGCCCCGGAACCTTGTTCAGTCCCAGGAAATCCGCAGCCTTTGCCTTGTTGCCGGCAACCGCTGCTGCGGCCTTCGCCACATCCATGGCGCTTCCTCCTCCTATGCCGATCACGGCATCGCACTTCCCTCTGGCAGCCGCTTTCGCCGCATCATCGGCCAGTTCCAGTCTCGGTTCCGGTTCAACCGCGCCATAGAGTGAATACTTCATGCCGGCCTTTTCCAGAAGCTCTGCTGCCTGTGCGCCCATTCCGGACTCTGCCAGATGCTGATCGAGCACAATAAGGGGATGTTTTGCGTTGAGCTCACGGACCTGATCCGCCAATCCTTCAAACGCCCCTGTGCCGAAAACAATCTTCCGGGCTCCGGTAAAAGTAAAATGCTTTCTCATATAACACCTCTTTCATTGTTTTTTCCTGATTTACGTCCAGCACGTCCATGTTCCTTGCGCTACGGCTTTTCATGGTCCGCCTGTCAGGCCGATTCTCCGGCAAAGACGCGCCGTTATAACAAGTTCATACCCGATAAAGCAATAACAATTCCATCGTCAGCACAAATCTTCTCTGCCGTAGTCGTCGGCGATGCGTTCAATGTCATCCTCACCGAAATACTGACCGGTTTGAATTTCTATTATTACCAGATCATCTTCTCCTGAATTGCCTGCACGATGAACAGAACCGGCCGGTATGTCAAACGAATCGCCCTTTTTTATCTCTCGTTCGCTGTTCTCAACAACGATCATGCCGACACCCTTCAAAACCAGCCAGTGTTCGGACCGCTGCCTGTGTCTTTGCAGGCTTATCCTGTGACCCGGAAAAACGACGATCTTTTTGATTCTGAAGTCCTGATGTTCCGAAAGGATATCGTAATATCCCCAGGGACGGCGGTCTTTTGAACTGTTTTCAGTTGAATTATTCATTACCTTCTCCGGAGGTTACAACGCCGTCACACTACCTGAAGTGTCACTCCTTTTCAAGATAATTCGGCCTGCCAAAATTTGCGCGGTCCTTAATAAACTCTGGAATAATTGCATCTTTTTGCGTATTTTCCGCTTTTCGCCACAGGCGAATAATGCTATAAATCTGCCTGATACAAAAAAATAACGAAGGAGGCATGCAATGAAGAGATTATTTTTGATTCTGTTCGTTTTAGTGGCATTTGTCAGCACGTCATTTGCGGCTGATAAAGCAGCCGCCCCGGCCAAGGGTAAAACCGAAAAAGCGGCCCCCGCAAAAGCGGAAGCGAAAAAAACAGATGCCAAAGTGGAAATGATTGACATCAACACTGCTTCGAAGGATCAATTAAAAGCACTTCCCGGAATTGGCGATGAGTATTCAAAGAAAATCATAGAAAATCGCCCTTATAAGAAGAAGGATCAACTCGTTTCCAAAAAGGTCGTCCCTAAAGCAACCTATGATAAAATCAAAGACAGGATAATAGCCAAGCAAGGCAAGTAGTGTCCATCCGGAAACTTCGGATGCGCAGACTTCAGGTTTCCGTATAAGAACATTGTGAAGTCTGCGCAAAGGGTTTGCAAGCGGCGAATCAAATATTTTTTCATCAGGCAGGGCCTGGGGAATGATCACGGCTTCCATCGAAAAAATATTCTGAGCCGCGGAAAACTCTTTGCGCACCGGCAATGCCCCAGATCGACTCAGCCTGAACGGAAAAGAACCCTTTCCGGACAGAGACGCAGATCAGGAAAAAGCGCTGACGGAATTTAACCGCTCAGCGCTTTTCTTTCAGTGTCTTTCAGGCGATTATAATATCGTCCAGGTTTCTCTTAGGCACATGGTGTGAACCGTCTTCGGCATGCCAGTATTTCACATCGCCGTCAGGCCTGACTTCCTCGATGACCACCTTCTCCGCCGGCTTCCCCAGGGCAATGACAAGAAGGATATCGTAACGGTCAGGGATATTCAAAGCCTTGCGGATCTTATCTCTCTGTATCGACGCAATGATGCAGCCTCCCAGCCCCTTTTCCACCGCCCCCAGGAGAATGCTCTGGGAAGCTATGCCATGATCGCAGTTGGGTGATTTGGCCATATCAGTATCAAGGAGAATGATAATGTAACCGGAAGGTCTCTGCCCTTCAGAAGGTCCGGGCCAATCCCTCAGATATCCGGCCCATGCCAGATTCTCAAAGATCACGGCATTTTCTTCCTTTTCGCACGAGAGACTGTATTTGAGGGGCTGCAGGTTTGCCGCCGACGCGGAGAGACGCGCCAGGTTCACCAGTTCTTTTAAAGTGTTCCTGTCAATGGCATGCTTCTGGTCGAAGCGCCGGTAGCTTCTGTTTTTTTCTACCAATTCTATTATCATATATTACCTCCGTCTTCTATTTTTCCAGGGTCGCCTTCATTATTTCTGGCAGGCCGGGCAATAATAAGTCCCTCTGCCTCCCAGTTTCTCCCTCTTTATTTTTGCCCCGCAGCGGAGGCATGATTCCCCCTCGCGCGCATACACGTGCAGATGATTCTGAAATTCCGCCTCCCGTCCGAAAAGATCGCGCCAGTCGGATACAGAGGTGCCCCGGCACTCAACCGCCTTTTTTAATATGCCCTTTGCGGCCCTTGCAATCTTCAGCCACTGGTCCCTTGCCAGCCTGTCTGCACGGCGGTACGGATCAACGCCGGCCTTATAAAGTATTTCGCAGGCGTAGATATTGCCTATTCCGGAAATCACCTTCTGGTCCATGAGAAATGATTTAACTGGAAGCTTGCGCCGTGCCGCTGCCTTCATGAGATTCGCAACGTCAAACGACTCCAGCGGATTGGCGATGCAGACGTCACATACGGGTGCGTCTCCCGTTTTTGCCGTTGCAAAACGGCGCGGATCGATAAGATCGATCCTTCCCTGATCGAAAGTTATAATCAGGCGCGTATGATGCGCCGTCTCGTCATTATGCTCATGCCATTGCAACCGCCCTGTCATGCGCAGATGTACCCTCAATGCCATCCCGTTGTCCAGTTCTATGGCCATGCCCTTGCCGTTTCTGCAGACGTTGATAACCCGCCCCCCTTCCAGGCCGGCTATGACGCCCAGCTTTTCATCAAGTACATCCACTTTTTTAACGCTTCTGCCGACGATCTTTTTTTTCAACTGGCGGCAAAGGGTCTCAACCTCGGGAAGTTCCGGCATAATCTCCATCCCCTTAAATAATGGTCCCTGCTCCGGGTCAGGGCGCTATCGAATACGGCATTTAAAACGCAGTGAGTTTTGCAGACATCAACGCAACCTGTTCATTTTTTTGTTTCGGTTTCCGGATTGGAAAGAGGTTATTTTTCGTTCCGGAAAGGAGATCAAGGTATTGTGCGGAGTCGTACTTTACGTACGTCGCACAAGCAATACAGAAGATCGACGCAGCCAAAACGGAAAAGAGCCCTTTCAAGACGGAAACTAGACTATTTATGAACCATTGTCAAAAAAGTCTTTATCCCCGGCCGCGGTAAAGAAATGTCTTGACTTCACTTTCAATATTCTTATGATTGCATAGCGCCGGGATGCAACGGAATCCGGGCAGTTTCTACGCAATCAATGGCATTTCTCCATCGTCACGTTTTTCAGCATTTGCCGAGGTTGATTATGCCGACCCTTTCATTGACCCGCAGCCTCAGAGAAGAATACGAAAGGCTTTTCAGCACCTGCGCCGTGCACCCGGAGCGCATGCAGGCCATAATAAAAGCAATCTCCTCAATCCAGGCAAACAGATCACGCTATGAAAATGCGGCAGGCATCATGGGCATTCCCTGGTTCTTTGTCGCCGCTGTTCACAGCATGGAGTCCGGTCTGCTTTTTGACCGCCACCTCCATAACGGAGATTCCCTCTCCCAAAGAACCGTCCATGTTCCGGCCGGAAGGCCTAAAAAAGGGAAACCGCCTTTCACATGGGAAGAAAGCGCCGCTGATGCCCTGTCCCTCAGACGTCTGGATGTAAAGACCGACTGGAGCCTGGCTGGAACGCTTTATCAACTGGAAAAATACAACGGATGGGGATACCGCCTGCACCATCCCCGTGTGCTGTCACCTTATCTCTGGAGTTTCTCACAACATTACAAAAACGGGAAATATACTGCGGACGGCAAATGGTCGGACAAAGCCGTTTCGACACAGTGCGGCGCCGCGGTGCTCCTTCGCCGTATGGCGGAAACCGGCCTGATTGAATTTCCCGATCACCCCTCACCTGCCGAATGCTCCGCACCTCTCGTTGTCAACTATTCATCAAGGAAAGCCAAAGACCCTGCTGTTATAAGGAAGACGGAGGAACTGCAGCGCTGGCTGAACACCTTTCCGGGGATCTTCGTCCTGATTGACGGCGTGCCGGGCAGCAGGACTTCCGACGCTTACCGGAAGGTCACGGGCATGTATCTGCCGGGAGACCCGCGGATAAGATAAAGTAAAAGACAACACAGAAAGCAAAATCAATATCAGGGGGGGCCGATCTATCATGTCGTCAACATTCTACGACGTCCATTGCCATGCCATGAATCTAAGCCATCCCAACCTGCTCGCATTCATAAAGGGCACGGGCTGGCGGGTCTTCGGCCTGATGGCGATTCCCGGCATCAGCACCCTGGTCACACTGTTTTGCCAAAAGTATCTGAACAGGGGCATGAACCTGCTTTCCGTCATGGAAAACGACATCGCCAATTTTTTCCTGCTTATCGAATACTACCTGAAAACTGCTGGAACCATGGAGAACGGCAGGATCACCGTCGGCGGCAAAAGCTATGAAACCATTCTGCTGACTCCCCTGTTGATGGACTTCGGATACAAGAACATCAAGACCAATACCTTTTACAGAATACCTCCCCAAAAGCCCATCATCGAACAGACCATCGACGTCTTCAACGGCATCAGAAAATATTGCGAATATGAGCTGATCAGGAAAAGCGAAGATGATTATGAAATAGAAAAGCGAACCGGCCACGCCATCTTTGAGATATATCCTTTTCTGGGAATCAACACCAGAAACTACAAAGCGGAAAAGATTATTACCATGCTGGAAAAATATTTCGGACGTTATACGGGAAGCCGCGCCGAACTCAGGGAAAACATGGGCAGGTTCGAAGGCGACATCGATGCCATGAAAAGCAACTTCTTCGCGGGCATCAAGGTCTATCCGCCCATAGGATTCGATCCCTGGCCGGAGGACGACGTTCCTGAGCTTGCGAAGGTAAGGACGCTCTATGAATACTGCTGCGCGAAAAACATCCCCCTAACGGCTCACTGCAGCGACGGCGGCTTCATCCTCGACGAGAAAAACGCCGGGATATTCACACCGCCGGAGCGATGGGAAAAGGCGCTGAGCAGCTACCCGAAACTCAAACTCGATCTGGCCCATTTCGGCAAACAGGACAAAAAAAGGCTCTTTTTTATTCCCAGAAAAGACTGGCAGAGGAAGATAATAAAGCTGATCGACACTTATCCGCATGTCTATACGGACTTTTCATGCTGCGGCTTCGACACCGGCTATTACAGATCTTTAAGAGACCTTATAGAATCGCAGCCGCAGAAGCAGCGTGACAAGATCGTACAGCGGATTCTCTTCGGCAGCGACTTCATGATCAACCTCCTCTGGTCGGATTCCTACAACGACTATCTTGAAACATTCATCAAAGCGGATTCAGCAATATTAAGCAATGAGCAGAAGGAACTTTTCTGCGCAATAAATCCCGAGCGCTTTTTGTTCGGGTAAGACAGCATTCAAGATAACCCGCGTATCCTTTCCATCAGTTTCAATACAGAAGTTTGCTTGTTTTTCATAAAATGACTCACCCATGCAAGTTGTCTCCCTTCAGGCTTTGGATGACAACCCTTAAAATACCAGGGTATTTTTCAGGTGTTTTTTGAGGGTTGACCGGGCACTAATTTCCACATAAATAAGAATCGTCCTTTCACACTTCCAAGTCAATCAATCATTCAAACATTC
>CAZLFA010000051.1:0-29858 GCA_964558665.1 uncultured Syntrophaceae bacterium | reverse complement strand
TTGACCAACGCGTCAATAATCGAAAGTCTTTGAGGCGTGATTCTTAATCCTTTTTCTTTCAGCTTTTGGATAATTGATTCTTTGGTTATCATAATTTATTCGGAACCATTCCAGATTGTGGTTACGTTTAACCTCTATTCACTTTATTGTCAAGATATTTATTAAGGTAATGATAAAAGGACAAATTTGTTGACATTGTTTACTTGCCATGCAACCTAAAATCAATTTGTTGCGCATGCAAAGCTCTTTTAGGGAAAATGGATGGCACGAAAAAAGAAAAGGAAATGGTTAAAAAAGATTGCTTTATTAACACTCGTATTGATTGCAGTCATTGCTGCAATTTTTTATCTTATCCAAAAACAGCCATCAGCGCCCGTAACTAAACCGGATTCAACTATGGAGGATCAGCGGCCCCAGATTTCACCTCCTTCAATACCGCCGGAAAGAGAAGAAAGCCGGCAACCATCACAACATAAGCAGCTACCTGACACAGCGGTGAAAGATAAAGAAACAGCCTTGCCGGCACCGGTGAAAAATCGCGTTGCAATTATTATCGATGACATCGGCAACAATCTTTCTCCTGTCAGAGAATTGCTCAAGATCGATGCTCCTATTACCTTTGCCATCCTGCCACACCTTAAACATTCAGTTGACTGTGCAGAGATGCTCAAAAAAGCGGGTCGGGAAATAAGCCTTCATCTTCCTATGGAACCCCACAATTATCCTACTGAGAATCCTGGTGCTGGCGCGCTTTTCACATCAATGGATGAAAACGAAATTAATCGGCAGTTAATTGGCGACATTAAAGCCGTCCCCTATGCTGTGGGTATAAACAATCACATGGGTTCTAAATACATGGAAAATGAGAAATTCCTTTCTATAATATTCAAAACGGTAAAAAAGCGGGGACTGTTTTTCGTTGACAGTAGAACGACATCTAAAACAAAAGGCAAAATACTGGCAGACAAAATAGGAGTCGATTTTGCAGCCAGGGATGTCTTTATCGACAATGAGCAATCTTTTGATGCCACTTACAAAATCCTGGTCAAAACAAGTGTCAACTTCCAGAATGGAGAGCAGCAGATTCTAATCGGGCACCCATACCCAAGTACGATCAAGGCGTTGATGGCAGCGGTGCCTGTTTTTAAGGAAAAGGGCATAGTAATTGTCCCTGTATCCCAACTGGTAAAAAAGGCTAAAAGTTAAATTCATAGGATCGTTTTGAAAGTGAATAACTTAGGGTCTGTATGTCTTTGTCTGCCAAAGCTGCCATAAGAGGACTTGATGATATTCGTTTGTAATATAGCATATAGGGATAATCACACCAATGTCCGAAAATTAATAACAAGGAGCAGGGAACGTAACCGCGTCTACGCATCCCTGCCCCATTTGCTTCAGATATCCATTTGGAACCTCTGAGGGTGTTAAGAGGCCCTAAGAAATCATACCTGAAGCGTGCAGAAGATAAACTAATGCTATATTTTTCAGATGGATTAGATTACCCAGTTCTATATCTTCTTTTTAAATCCGTTTTGTTTTCCCAGCGCCTCAATAACCGCCTCATACACTGCCTTGCCGATCAGTTCTCCGATTCTGCTGTGTCCCCCGGTGTAATTTACCTTCGGGCCTGCTTTTCCCGAAACCACTATGACGCTGTCCGTACCGGTGCCCGTCGCCAGAACGCCCTTTGTGTAACTGCTTGGAACTTTCAAGTCTTCAAAAGCTGCTGTCTTGGCCTCCGTCACGGTAACTATTGCCCTTGACATTGCCGCGTCGGAAAGTCTGGCATTCGTGAAGATGAAAATAACCACCGTGCCCTTAGGCACCTTGCTCTCGATATAAGTTCCTTCATCAGTACCCGTTCGCAAGGCATTTGTCTTTGCACCCGCCGTAACCATGGCCGTAACGACAAAAGGCTTGTATTCTTTTGTTACCACGGCGAGGTTATCCATATCTGCGGCAGTTCCTGCTTCCGCGACATTTTCACTTTTTGTTCCCAATTTTTTGCCTATCTTTTCCCTTATCATCTGCAGATAGCCCTCACCGCCAACCTTGTCTGCCGTCTTCATCTCCCGGCAGACTTCTTTCCATAACTCCGGATGGGCTGAATGATTGACAACCGCTATTGCATCAACGAAGCCCCTGTTCGTCGAAATTGCCCTTCTCTTTTCAGGCAGTTGAACCACCAGAGTCTTTTCCCATAAACCATCCTTGTTGGATCGTACTATAAATGCCTTTGCATCGAGGCTCGGCGCCAGGGTGATTTCATCCGACTGGGCAAATAATGGGGTAATGAACAATAAAATAACCACAATAAACCATCTCATACTCTCTGTCTCCTTTCTTTGGGAAGCTTCAAAGCAGTACTTTTATGTACATGTCTTAAAATTCATATGCCACTCCTGCGAAGACTGATCTTCCCGCTCCGGGATAACTGCTCATGGTTGTTTTGCCGGTAGTCTGATCAGTGAAGGACGCCAAATGCGTGTCATATGCCTGATCGAACAGATTGTTGCAGGCCATTGAGAGAATCCAGTGTTTGAATATACGCTGCTGTATTTTTATGTCCGCTGTCCAGTATGACGGCAGAGTGTACATAACCGTTCTTGTATCGGGGTAGATTGTGGTCTCGGTATTGTACATAACCCTGTCGCCTGTATATCTTGCCGTGGCAGTCACTGTCAGCCCATAATTACTTCTATAAATCAAATCGCCCTTGAACTGCTTCTCCGGCACCATGGTTGCGCGCCGTTTTACCATGGTGTAGCGAAAATCCGGGGGAAGGAAAGGAGGCCAGCCATAGTCTTGCCTTGAATAGGAACGGTTTTCTTCCTCCGCGCTTGTATAGGTATAACTCAAGGCCAGCGTCATATCGTAAAACGGTCCAATCCTGGTTCCCACTTCCAGACCGTCTGCTTTGAAACCTGACAGATTTATCGGGGTCCATACTCCTTGTGAATCAGGCTCCCATTGGATCTTATTGTCGACATTCCAGTTAAAATACGAAGCAGTAATAAATATCTTGTCGTCAAGGAATGATTGTTCGACAGTTACATCCGTATGCCAGCCGATTTCCGGCTTTAAATCCGGGTTCCCCTTTGTATACGGACCTGAAGGCCAATACAGATTGTTTGGAGTGGGGGCCAGGAAGTGCTTGCCGTGATTAATCTTCAGTGCCGTTGTTTCAAACGGGTTTATGACCAACCCAAAGAGCGGCAGATTTTCAGATCCGAACACAGAGTGTCTTTCATGCCTGAAACCGGCTAAAGCCTTTACGTATTTGGACGGCCTGTACTCTCCCTGCGCAAAGGAACCTTGCGTATACAAATTTTCTTTTGTTGACGTTCCGGCATTGGATCGATAACCGGATGCAAGCAAGTCGTAACTCTGATTCTTCCAGCTGAAGTCCTTGTATTCAGCGCCCAGCAATATTTTCGCACCATCAAAGGGTGCAATATCTAAATGCCCGTCTGTTCCCAAGACCTGGTTTGTTACCCAGTTTTCAGCTCCCGTGCCGTCAAACGCATAACGCTCGTAATTATAATTTTCCAGATGTGTGTAATACCCTTTGAGGTCATATCCCAGCCACTTCAGCGGCCTGCCTTTTATATTGAGGACCAGATGCCCATCTTTGTCGCTGCTGTTGTTGAGCAGAGATGCCGAATCACCGTCATAATACTTTTCAGCACCGAGATAATAACCCTGTGTGCCCGCAGGCGGCTTTACACCGGGCACACCGTACGATCTATCGATGTAGTCGCCGTAAAGGCTGATTTTAATCGTATCTTTCTTGTCCAGGATCAGCTTCAGCGATGCATCGTTCTGTCTGAGAAAACTGTTGCTCCGGAAACCATCCGTTTCTTTTCTGCCGGCGGTGAGATAATAACCAAAATCTTTTGTGACAAACATACCTTGTTCGGCTGCGAGGCGATATGTATGCTGTGAACCGTAACCCGCGCTGACTTTCAGATCCATTTTGTCCCGTGTCGGCTCTTTTGTAATTATATTAACTGTCCCTCCCATCGCTCCCGAACCGTAAAGAAGCGAACCGGAACCTTTGACCACCTCGATTCTCTCAATATTGCCGATGGGAATTTTACTTACGTCTGCGCTTCCGAATGACGGAGAGTTAACGCTGACTCCATTGACAAGCACCTGTGTTGCATTTCCCCGCATCCCGCGAATATGGATCTCCTGGGTAGCACCCCCGTAATTTCCGTATGTGTCCAAATCCACGCCCAGTTCATTAGCCAACAGTTCCCCTATGGTGCTGGCGCTGGATGCCTGTATGTCCGTTTTGTTTTTAATTATAACGGCGTTGGGTATGTCTTTCCGTTGTTCCGGCATTTTTGTTGCCGTAACTAATACCTCTTCCATTGTTGTCGCTTTTCCAGGAACTTCATCTCTCGATGCCGCTGTTGCCAAACCATGCAGACCATTAATGAAAATAGATACACAAATAATGATAAATACCTTACACGTCTTACTCATATAACATTCCTCCTTTCCCCCTCGGGACAGTAGTTATTTGATCCATCGGATAAGTTTCCTGACTTGCGGCTTAAACCTAGTCTCTGCGCCTTCCCGAGTGCCTTGTCGGCATTCAGTGGTAATTCGCAGATTTCGTTCCGCTTACAGTTGCGGGGCAGTGCCGGATTTTAACCGTCTTCCTTGCTCCGATGGATTTCCACTAATTATTGCTAACGGGAAATAATCAATTTCCAGGTCCTTATTTATAAGAATATTAATGTCATCGATTAAAACATTTGATCCAGTAATGATGGCGGCAACAATTACAATTGCTGTCCAGTCATAAAAAGCCTGAATATATAAACTCGGAAGCCTTTTTTGCAGGAGTGTATGAAATACTGAAAGGAGTACTGGATGAAGGATGTCTATCCTGAGTGTCTTAGCTCTTGTGACTTTCTGTTGGATTGGATGAATATAAACAGACTGTGACACAGCGTTCCTCCCTCGAGGACATCAGATGGACCGGTCTTCCGGCTCCGGGCGACCTACTTGCCCGCCTTCCCATCACAATTTACTCATGACAGTGGCATAATGGGCTTTCGTTCCCGTTACGGCTGCGGGGCAGCGGGGGCTTTTCACCCCTCTTCCACACATCCATCCTATTTGTTTCAAGAAAAAGTGTTATGTTTTTTTGTATCTGAAAAAGGATGCATTGTCAAAGCTTTTATGCTTGACAAGAAAAAGTTGGCAAACTGTAATGGGCTCTGTCTGATGATTCGTAATGGAAAGATTGCATATAGCCAAGAAACAATTCTTTTTACTGCAAAACTCTAACCCGTTGTTAGCCGAGTACAGTAATGGAAAAGATCACCTAACTCGTTCTCTATTGAATACCGGTTATAAATTGCACGCCCATTCTTTCCATGTCATTCATCAGGCGGACCGGCTCAACAAGGTACCCCATCATCCACAGTCCGGGCTTTCGGGCAGAACCATCCAAGTATTGAAGCAAGGCCGCGGTTACGGGGATGGCCGTTAACTCGTATCCATCGAGATGAGCAATGCTTGCCTTGAAATTAGCTGCGTGTCCGTTCTTGAAACCCGATGCCTGAACCTGAAGCTCGACCCGATAAGGCGGCTTATGAAACGTACCCATACCCCACCAGAGGAGCTTTCCAATCGAGCGAACTGAATGCGGCATAAGTTTTAACCATATGAAGGTAATCGGCATGATGACCCAATCCGTCACCCAGTGCGACTCCGATATGTAAAAGCCGACCTCCTGGAGCGAGGAATAAACTTCCGGCAAAGGACGCAACTCCTCAAGGAACATCGAGTAGCACAGCTTCCGGCCTATATCGCTTCCAAAGTCTATTGTACGTGATTGAAATGCCCCCCCCTTTGTCCACTGGCCGTCCTTATAGACCTGCGACTGATATGCCTTGAACATCTCCACTACCTCGTCAACCGCCTCACTGTAAGGAAGATTTTTACCCATATTAAGATAGCCGGCTGTGACGGCACGTTCGATCTTGTCCAGACGGGCGGCTGCATACCGCACCAACGCAGCGGGCAGGCCGGGATGAAATCCGGCTTCGGTGATGAAGCATCGCCCGGCACGCTCGATTTCTTCGGCATGAGATTTCAACAGCGTAAATTTCTTGGCACAGACCTGCACATCAAGATAATCTACACCTGTTTCGATCGCAACCTGGGCGACGGTCTCGGCATGGGCAGTAGTCGGCGCAGCAACGACAACGAGAGTGTGGTTTCTAAACGCCGCTCGTAAAGACTCCGCATCCGCCGCGTCTGCATATATTGAGGCAACGCGTTGGCCGGTGTATTTTCTATTCATCTCCCCGGCAAATGCCTGTGACTTGTCCGTATGCCGTGTCGCAACGGTGACTGATGCTTCGGAATGCTCCAGCAGATGCCGGACTATCAATCTGCCGGTGTTACCTGTGCCGCCAAGGATCAGGATTTTTGTCATGTTTTTCTCAGCCCCCGCTTTTCGGCTAACGCTGGAAATCAGCCGTGCGCCTTTTGTTAATCGGCTGCATTTGCCTTGTTTGTGGATTTTATCTTCCTTTTGCATTCTGAAGCAATTCAGACAGCCGAATAAAAAAAATATTTCGTACCTTTTCGATATGCAAAGCTTCTTTGAAATCAAGCAGTGCCATGTCTTTGCACTTGAACCTGTCCGGCTCAACTTGTAATGCATAAGAATTGATCTGCGTTTTCCAGAACCACTCTGCACAACAGAACTGGATGTTTTCCGGATCGATATCCGTAATTTTTTTTAATGCCTCAATGAGCCATCTTCCCGCTGCACTGTTCTCAATGCAGAATACAATATAGGCAATCCTGTACTTCACGTTTCCAATGATCACTTTGTCCGGTAAAGGATTAAGGTTATGGACATCTTTTTGACTGTTATAAACAAAGTGACCGTAGCAGCTTTGTAGAGTAAAACAATAAGGTAATTTGTTAAACTCCCTGATCAGGTTTAAGATAGGCATGTCGATCATGTCATCATTGAGATCGAACATAATCCTTTGTTTTTGCGCCTGATAACGTGGATTTTCTGCCAAGTCTTTCAAATCAGTGAAGGTTTCCAATTTTACCGTTCCCAATGTTGCATACGGGTTTTACCATTTAAATTTGGATTACTTTGTTGCCCCCCACACAAGACGGACAAACACCGAACAGGAACACTTCGTGGTTTTCCACAATGAACCCGTCGGGGACTGCTTCATCCTCGTTCAGGGCGCAACCGGGGAGTTCAAAGGCACGGTTGCACTCACGGCAATGGAAGTGGTGGTGGTGCTTTTTCCCGGTTCGCTCATACAAAGTTCCGAGTGATGGATGGGTAATTCGTTTCAACCAGCCATCATGGATGAGAATCTTGAGGTTCCTGTAGACCGTTGCCTGGTTGAGAGATTCCACAAGCTTGCGTGCGTACGCATGAACTTCGTCCACTCCCAACGGCCTATCGTTTTCTATAAAGACCTGTTCTATGGCCATTCTCTGGGTTGTGTTGCGCCTCAATGTGTCACCTCCTTTTTTTTATTAGTATAGGGCTTTTTGTTTCTTATTGCAATCCATTTCGCAATAAGATTGACAAGCGATGGCCTCCTAAGGTATTATTGCAAATGCGTATGCATTAGCGTAAATAAACCATAGGAGGAATGGCAATGAACAGAAAATGGATATTAAAGCTGATAACCATCTTTATTACCTATGGAGTAGTGCTAATTCCAACAGAAGGAAAATCTAGCGCACCTCAAAAAACAATTCTGGCAACGACCTTTCCCATCTACCAGATCGTACGTAATGTCACGCAGGGATTGGACAGAGTTAAAGTCGAACTCATGTTGCCCAGCCAGCTTGGCTGTCCACACGACTACACGCTGACACCGCAGGACATGCAGAAGCTTGCGAAAGCGGATATTTTAGTGATCAACGGGCTAGGTATGGAGGAATTTCTCGGCGCGCCCGTGCGAAAGGCTAATCCGAAGGTCGTCCTTATCGACAGTTCTATTGGAATCAAAGAGACCCTGAAATATTCCGATGGTCACAATCAGGGTCATAACCATTCAAAAACAGGATACCGTCATCAAGGGGAAAAACATCACCATCATACCGGCACGAATCCACATCTTTTTGCCAGCCCTCGCATGACTGCGAGGCTTGCCATGAACATTGCAGCCGGGCTTTCCAAGACCGACCCGAACGGCGCAGCCACTTATTTCAGGAACGCCCGTACCTATGCCGAATCCATGAATAAGCTTGCAAACGATATGGTCTCCCTTGCCAAGCGTTTAAAAAATAACCGTATCGTTCAGCCACACGGTGTATTTGATTATCTCGCGCGCGACATCGGGCTTACGATAGTGGCCGTAATGCAACCCCACGGCCAGGAACCCTCCGCCGCTGAGATGATGCAGCTTATCAGGACCATGAGGGGAAAACGTGCCGGGGCGATCTTCACCGAACCGCAATACTCTGAAAAGGTCGGTAAATCCCTCTCCAAGGAAACGGGTATTCCCATTGCCATGCTGGACCCGGGGGCCAGCGGTCCCGAAAACGCACCACTCACCTATTATGAAACTATCATGCGCCGAAACATGAAAACCCTTGAATCGACTCTGGGAGTCAAATAGGGATGGCACATACCTCTCAGTCAAACGGAGCTGCCGTGGTGTTTGAAGAAGTCACGGTAGTCCTCGGTGGAAACATTATTCTGGACAGTGTGTCTTCCAGAGTGCCCAAGGGAAGTTGCACAGCCATTGTCGGCCCGAACGGCGCGGGAAAGACGACGATGCTGTTGGCCCTTCTGGGAGAAGTTCCCTTTTCGGGCAGAATCCGCGTCTCCCGTGCGGATGAGCGACAGCACTTGCGCATCGGCTATGTCCCGCAACGGCTGCAATTCGACCGGGGCATACCGCTCACCTTGTTGGAGTTCATGGTCATGGGTTGGCAGCGAAGTCCCCTGTGGTTCGGCATACGCGGAGCATATCGTGATCGGGCGCGGGAACTCCTGGCCCGTGTCAAAATGGGTGGCTTGGAACAAAGAAGGATCGGAGCCCTGTCGGGCGGGGAAATGCAACGCGTTCTCCTCGCGCTGGCACTCGGACAGGAACCGGACCTGCTTGTCCTGGATGAGCCGGCATCCGGGGTGGATTATCAAGGTGAGCATGTCTTTTGCGAACTGCTTGAAAGACTGCGCTGCGAACGGGGCTTTACCCAGTTGATGGTCAGTCATGATCTTCCCACAGTCACGCATCATGCCACCCACGTGATTTGCCTCAACCGCAGAGTGGCCGCTGAAGGCCCCCCTCGCGAGGTGCTCACCGCCGAAACACTTACCGCAATTTTCGGCCTGCACATGGGATTGGTGGACAGCAGTGCCTTACCGAACGTCAAGGACTGTTGTTCGTCAACCTGCAGTAAAGAAGAGGCTGGCGATGCCTGAACTGACTGTCCTGTACGACCTCGTCGCAAAACTGTTTCCCTTCGAGTCTATGCAGATGCGCTTTATGCAGCAGGCGCTTGTCGGGCTTCTGCTGCTCGCACCCATGGTGGCTTTGATGGGCGTGCAGGTGGTCAACTTCCGCATGGCCTTTTTCGCCGATGCTATCAGCCATTCGGCTTTCACAGGCGTGGCGCTGGGACTGATTCTTGCCGTCAGCCCGCACTGGACCATGCCCGTTTTCGGCCTGCTGGTGGGACTGGCTATTATCGCCAGCCAGCGAAGAAGCGCCCTATCAACCGACACTGTCATCGGCGTGTTCTTTTCAGGCGTCGTCGCGTTCGGCCTGGCGGTTGTCAGCCGGGACAAGAATGTGGCCCGCGATATTCAAACCTTTCTGTATGGAGATATTCTGACCATAGGAAATGGCGATATCTGGGCGATGATCGCGCTTCTTGCGGTGCTGATCTTCTTTCAGTTTTACGGTTACAACCGGATGCTCTACATCGGCCTTAACCCGGTTGTCGCCAAAGTTCATGGAGTGCGGGTAGCCGCTTACCAGTACATCTATGCGGGGCTTTTGTCATTTGTGGTTATTTTTTCAGTCTGGGCTGTCGGCGTTCTCCTGGTAACAGCCATGCTGATTGTGCCGGCGGCCACGGCTCGCAACTTCGCCCGTTCGGCAGGCAGTATGGTGTGGTGGGCGCTTCTGGTCAGCACAACATCGGCTTTTATCGGATTGTTGATCTCCGCTCAAGACTGGGCAGGTACAGCCACAGGCGCGACCGTGATTCTCGTTGCCTTCGGTTGGTTCCTGGTGAGTTCGGGGGTTGCCTTTATTCGCGGAGAAGGCAGTGTCCGATAATTATAGAACTGAATCCGAACCTAATAAAACCCATCACAACGAGCCAAAACAAAGCAAGATGGAATACCTTACGGCTTTCTTCGTGGCGCACTTACGTATAGCACTTTGTGTGAGCGACGGCAAGTTACAGGAAACAGCTACACCTGATGACGTATCACAAACGTTTACTGGAAGTTGTCAGGAACTGGCGTTTTTCATTACTGTCCTGATACTTCCGTTTACTGAGAGCCGCCCTTTTCGATAACCGCGCAAATGTCGGCGATGACGCTGGTGATATTGAACCCAAACCGTTCCGCCGCTTCGCCGATAGGGACAAACAGCGCCTTACAGCATATGCAGACCCCCGTCTTCTCTTCCAGTTGCTTGAAAATCTTCTCTGTTTCGCGGTATCGGCTGATGATATCGACAATGACCGTTTCGGGGGTTATTATCAACGGACTTTCTTCTTTTTTCACATCCATATCCGGTTCCGCTTAGGTATTATATCGGCTGCCAAGAACAGAATGCACTGCCGCTGGTATGTGCCGGATGATTTCTCCGACTTGCGTCGCCGGGGTCGGCTGTGCGTAATGCCCGGTCAGGCGGTTTATGCGCATGGCTGCGCCTGCCGCCTCCCTGATGTTCATCCCTGAATCTATAAGAACGGATACTATGCCCGTCAATGTGTCGCCTGTCCCTCCTATGGCCTCCAGCGCCTCTTCAGCCGGGCTGTCCACTGTTTCTAATATGCCTTCCCTGCCAGCCAGATAGTCCTTTTCACCCTTGACCAGGAGAAATCGCGCGGCATTATTGTGCTTGTAGGCGCGGGCGATGAGATCGGGAACGCGGTTTTCTTCGTGCAGGATAAAACCGCGCGTGTAGAAAGGATGAGGCGCTTCCTCATCGGCCAGGAAGGCAAGTTCCCCCGCATCGGGAGTGAAAAGGTCGTAAAGCGACGCTTCACCGCTCATCTTGGCGACATACATGAAGCCTGCGTCGGCTATCAGCTTTGGCCGGGGGTTCATGGCGGCGAGGACAGATTGAAGCCTTTTGTGCCAGTGGACTATCGGCTGCAGATAATGGAAGGTGATGGTCTGAAAATCCCTACCTGAAAGGCTGTCGGCCATGCGGTGGTAGAGTCCCCTGCTTCCCTTGCCCCTGCCGGTATCGCCGGCGAGATAAACAAAGGGATATCCTGTGCCGAGGGCATCGGAGGTCTTCACGGCGGCGGCAAGCAGGGCAGGCGTTCCCCTGTTTACGGCAATCGCCGACCCTTTTAGATAAAGAATTTCCCCTTTCATCTCTACAACTCCTTCCGAAAGGGGGAAGTCATCGTGAGGCACTGTACCCGCTATGCAGAGCATCTGTGTTTGATGTCCTCCCATGCAAGCTGCAATGCGTAGCCGCAGAGCGTATGTCCTATCTCCCTTGGGTTTGGCGCGCTCTTGAGTGATTTCCCGACCATGGAAGCGGCGAGGTAGGGCACATCAGGGCATCCTCCCCCCGACACATTCACGACCATGCCGGTCTCCTTGTCGACGGTTATCTTCATGTTGGCCGCCCGCACCATGAGATGCCTTCCGAAATCCTTAACATGAAAAATATCCACCGGCTTCATAAGAGGGCCGGTAACGGGCACGACATTAAGCGGCGGCATCTTTGCCTCCTCAAGGATTCTCAAAACCAGCAGTTTCTCCATCAGGGGAAATTCTATCACCAGGTCGCAACCCTGCCTGATTTCCGGCGGCGGCCCCATTACACACACATCAATTCCCTTGTGTTTAAGCAGATTTTCTGCCTGGATAACTTCGCCGGTATTCTCGAAGACGAGAAAACCCCTCTCGACCCTGTCATGGAAAACGGCGGGTTTCTCGTTATTCTGTCTGGATCTCCATAGGTTCAACAAGGCCAAGTGATCATCCCTTTTTAATGGTGATACTGTAAGCGCCGCCTTCCTCCTGGATGGATATTACATTCCATCCCCTGCTTGACGCCGCCCTGGATACGTTCTCCTTTGAGGCGTCATTGTCGACCATGACGATTATCAAGTCCGAACTCCCCGATTTGATCTCATCGAGAGTCATCAGCACAGGCTGGGGACAGGAAAGTCCGCGTGCGTCCAATGTCTTGGGCATTTTTACCTCCTCGTTAAGCAGTTTTCCTTCTCATTGTAAAGCCGATAAAAAGACAGACCGCCAGACCGGTAACAACTGCGGGGATACCGTAAGGGCCGACACCGGTTGGTGAACTGGCAAGCCCGAAGTTGTGCCCGAATGCCGCTCCGACGATCATCCCCATCACGAAAACTCCCGCATCGCCGTCTCCTTCTCCGGCCATGAACAGCTGGCGTCCGGGACAGCCGCCGGCAAGGCAGTATGCCAGGCCTGACAGCATCATTCCCGCAAAATTCCATACATGCATCGTGTGCGCAACCGGCTGGCCTTCCATGCCGGGCTTGAACTGTCCGATGACAATGTTCACGACGACGGCCGTTGCTATCAGGGCAATGAACCCGGAAAGAAGATGTGTTTGCCTGAAAAGGACGAAGTCGCGGATCGCGCCCATAGTGCAGAAACGGCTTCGTTGCGCGAAGAACCCTATAACCAGCCCGACAGCGAGAGACACCGCCAGAGGGGCGTGCATGGACCCCGGTCCCTTTGCGCTGTAAAAGAGGATGCCGCTTTTCCCCTCACCGGGGATCTGCGGAAAGATCAATAACAGAAGCAGCAGCCCCAGCATGAAAAGAGGGAGCATCCAGCCTGCCGTGTGATGGGTCGGCTGGGTACGGCCAAGGTTGTATCCCCCTTTCAGGAAGAGGGTGCCTATCCAGATGCCTGTTATCAGTCCCGCCAGCCCGAGGATAGCCGTGCCGTCTCCGCCTGCGAGACGCAGTGCCGCCCGCCACGGGCAGCCCAGGAACACCAGTGCGCCGATCATGGCGAATACTCCGAGGAAAAAGCGGACAATCGGCGCTGAACCCAGACGGGGACGGTACTCCTTGAAAAGATATGCGGCAACCAGGGCACCAAGGACAAAGCCGATGACTTCCGGACGTATGTATTGCACCACATCGGCGCGGTGTAGTCCGACGGCCCCGGCAATATCCCGCTCGAAACAGGCCACGCAGACACCCATGTTGCCGGGATTCCCCATTTTTTGCAAGAGCGGAGCCAAAACGCCGATTAATACTCCCACACCGACAATGCCCCAACGCCCTGCAAAGATGTTTTTAATACCGTTCATTCAGTGCCTCCTTTCTGACCTCACTGTAAAATATCTGCAAATCTTCTATGCAATATTCACTACAAGATCAAATTCTTTAAAGTTATAAAAGGCGCTGGATCATCACAGATTTGAATAAATGATTATAAAAACAGAAACAGTCTGGAATTATATGGCAACACCGCACTCCAAACCCTTTCAACTCAAAAATTTGATTCGATACAAAGGATCAAGCAAATTTCTGCCTGTCAAAGCAGCATTAGCAGGAACAATGAGTAGAGTGGTGTGAAATAATAAATAATAAATAATGGGGACGGTTCTAAATAATGGGGACGGTTCTATTTAAAGAAATTCCCGCCACCACTTAATCTCTTGCCTGTACTCTTGTTTTAACAGAACCGTCCCTCTTATTTCCTGGCTTAATACTGCAGTGCGGCTTGCCTTGAATATGTGGAGGGTACACACAAGTGTGGAGACGCACATGATGCACGTCTCCACACACAGAAAAAATATCACCGGCAGACTTGACCGGAGTGGAAAGGAATCCTTTCCGGACAGGAATCAACTGATAAGCAGTATCTCCCAGAACTTCGGCATCGGCCACAGTTCATCGTCCACCAGACCTTCCAGTTCGTCGACGTATTCGCGAAGCTCATTCATTCGGGTTTTAACCTTGCTGCAGAGCATCTCCGCTTTCTTCTGCTCATCGTGCACGGATGAGGCGGCGCCGACTTTTGCAAGGATGTCCGCGTCGATGGCGTGAATTTTATTAACCAGCACGATAATATTTTTGAGCAGCTCTTTTTGCGCCGTGAGATCCGCCGACTTGCCAAGAGCTTCCCTGGAACTGATAACCGCATCGGCCAGCCTTTTCTGATAGACGGTCGCCGCGGGAATAACCTGATTAATGCAGATACAGTTCAGGCACTTAACCTCGATCTCCAGATCCTTGATGTATTTCTCCAGCCGGATCAGATAACGTGACTTCAGTTCCACACTGGAAAGGACCTGGTACTTCTCGAACAGTTCCAGCGACTTTTTTGTAACCAGGGCCTTTAATGCAACGGGCGTTGTTTTATCATTGGGAAGCCCCCTTTTGGCGGCCTCCTTTTCCCATTCCGGAGTATAGTTGTCGCCGTTATACAAGACCGCCTTGATAATCTTTAACTCATCCTTGATCACCGTGAATACCGCCTGATTAATGTCCTTTCCGCCCTGAGCTTCGATTTTGTCCGACATGTAATCAAGGCTCTCGGCCACGATTGTATTGAGAACTGCGGCAGGGAAAGAAATAGACTGTGAGGAGCCGACGGTCCGGAACTCGAATTTATTGCCCGTAAAAGCAAAGGGCGACGTTCTGTTCCGGTCGGTGTTGTCCTTGCTGACAATCGGAAGCGAGGAAATGCCAAGATCGATGATCTCCTTGTCCGTGGCCTTCGATATCTTGCCTTTTTCAATATCATCAAGAATCGTGGTAAGTTGATCTCCCAGAAAGATGGAAAGTATGGCCGGCGGCGCTTCATTCGCTCCCAGCCGGTGATCGTTGGCATAAGAACCGACTGAGGCGCGCAGGATATCGGCGTGCTTGTAAACGGCGCGAATAACGGCAATCAGAAAAACCAGAAACTGGATGTTTTCATGAGGAGTCTGTCCGGGATTAAGCAGATTTTTCCCTCTGCTGTCCGACAGCGACCAGTTCAGATGCTTGCCCGATCCGTTGATTCCTGCAAACGGCTTCTCATGAAGCAGGCAGACCAGACTGTGCTTTTTTGCAACTGCGCGCATGGTGTCCATCACTATCTGGTTGTGGTCAACGGCGATATTCGCTTCTTCAAAGACCGGCGCAAGCTCGAACTGACTGGGCGCCACTTCATTGTGGCGGGTCTTTGCAGGTACACCCAGCTTGAAAAGCTGCTCCTCCATGTCGTGCATATAGGAGGAAATCCTCTCCTTGATGCTGCCGAAATACTGATCTTCCAGCTCCTGCCCTTTCGGGGGAGGCGCTCCGACAACGGTACGTCCGCCCAGTACAAGGTCCTGGCGCTTGTAATAATAGTCTGCATCGATCAGGAAGTACTCCTGTTCAGGCCCCAGTGTTGAATAGACTCTTTTTACATCCTTGCTGCCGAGGAGGTTCAGGACTCTCACAGCGCTTTTGCTTACCGCACTGTTTGATCTCAGAAGCGGGGTTTTCTTGTCGAGCGCCTCTCCTGTATAGGAGATGAAGGCCGTCGGAATACATAATGTCGTCGAGATTCCATTTCTCCTGATGAATGCAGGAGATGACATGTCCCATGCAGTATATCCCCGGGCTTCAAAGGTGGAACGGATGCCGCCGCTCGGAAAGCTCGATGCATCCGGTTCTCCCTGGACGAGCTGCTTTCCGGAAAAGTGCTCGATAACTTCTCCGACTCTGACAGGATCGGAGAAAGCGTCATGCTTTTCCGCCGTGATCCCCGTCATGGGCTGGAACCAGTGGGCAAAGTGGGTTGCGCCTTTGGCAATGGCCCACCCCATCATGGCATGAGCAACAATATTGGCCGTTTCCGTATCAAGAATTTTTCCTTCTTCAATGGCGGCTGTGATCTTCCTGTAAGTATCCGACGGCAGTTTTTCCTTCATGACCCTGCTGTTGAAGGTGTCCTCGCCATAATAACCCGATACCGGCAGAAACTTTTCCTTTTCGACAACGTAATTCCTCTCTGATGCTGTGACTGGGACCGTTTTTTTCATACTTCCTCCGTGTTTTGTGTATTTTTATTCCTGTATTATGATTAATGCCTGCCGGTCAGGTGCGGTCAGGCTGTCTCACGTCAGAGTGCTGACCTTTTTTGTGTCGATATCCCCCGGATACATCATTGCGCCCTGTCCGCGTTCCCGGGTCCGGACACGGATTACGTCATCCACCGGATATACAAAGATGATCCCGTCCCCTGGTTCTCCTGTATAAGCCGACTTCAGGATAGCGTCGACAGCGTCTTCCAGATTGCGGTCGCTCAGTATAATGTTGATCTGAATCTTGGGCAGCATGTTAACCTGGTAAGTGCCGGCGCGTCCCACCAGTTGAATGCCTCCCTGGCGTCCATGCCCGCGGACCTCAAACATGTTCAATCCCACGATGCCGATTTCAGCAAGAGCCTCCTGGACGTCGTTGACTTTGTCTTCACGAATGATTGCCTCAATTTTTTTCAGCATAAAGAATCTCCAAAGCATTTATTTGTATCCACCCGGAATTTCCGGATGCTTGAACTTCATGTTTCCGTACTTAAGAGTAGGATCGCTCTCCATGCGAGCTTATATCCAGTCCCACTTCCTCCTCCACGGCACTTACTCTCAGGCCTATGCTCCAGTTCAGAAGCTTGGCAAGCATATATGTAAATCCGAAACTGAATGCTATTGTTACGCCGATCCCTATAATCTGAATTGCAACCTGCCCGGGATTTCCGAAAAACAGGCCGTTGGCACCGTCGCTGTTCACAGCGACGGTGGCAAAAAGACCTGTTGCCAGCATGCCCCACGTGCTGGCGATACCGTGGCATGCCCAGACATCCAGCGATTCATCCAGTTTCCGTTTATCCCGGAAACGCATGGCGTAGTATGACAGCGGGGCGGCGACGGCGCCGATCACCATAGCCGCCATCGGGGTTATATAACCTGACGCGGGCGTTACCGCCGCGAGGCCGACGACCATGCCGGTGGCGATCCCCAAAGTACTGGGACGGCCGTCCAGCCAGGAAAGCAGCATCCAGACAAGGCCGGCGGTTGCGGCGGAGGTGTTGGTGGTCAGCAGGGCATTCACCGCCACACCGTTGGCAGCCAGGGCGCTGCCGGCATTGAATCCGAACCAGCCCACCCACAGCAGGCCGGCGCCTATAACTGTCAATGGTATATTGCTCGGCTCCATGGGAGATTTGCCGAATCCCTTGCGCGGCCCGATTACCAGCGCAAAGGCAAGGGCGGAAAAACCGGCGGCGATATGCACGACGGTGCCTCCTGCAAAATCCAGAAGACCCATTTCCTTCAGCCAGCCGCCCTGTCCCCAGACCCAGTGGCATAAAGGATCATAAACCAGGGTTGCCCAGAGCAGACTGAACAGCAGAAAGCTCTTGAATTTGACGCGCTCTACGAAGGCGCCCGTAATTAGTGCCGGAGTGATGACGGCGAACATCATCTGAAAGGCGGCAAAAAGTCCGTGCGGGATGGTCTTGCTGTAGTTTGCGTTGGGTGCTGCATCAACGCCTGTAAAACCGAGATAATTGAGGCCTCCGATCAGGCCGTTGATATCGGCGCCGAACGCGAGGGAGTAACCATACAGCACCCACTGAACGCCGATCAAAGCCATGAAGATGTAACTCAGGGTTAGAGTGGAAAGCATGTTCTTTCTTCGCACCATGCCCCCGTAAAAAAGCGCCAGGGCAGGCGTCATCAATAATACCAATGAACAACACACAAGTATCCAGGCTGTGTCTCCCGTATTTAACTGACTGACCATTCCATATCTCCTCTCGATATTATTCAAACGTGAGGTATTAGAGCAATTACCCTGCCAGAATGGTATTCGTTTTTAATATCAATAGTATGCGCAGCAGCAACAGTTTCTTCTGTGTACAAAATTGTATATTTGGGAAAATACTTAAACGAAATTGTTACAGGAAAAGTTTTTCTCGAAAGATAATCGGCATAGGGGAGATGAGAGTTGCAGGTATAGGTCTGAAGGCTGATCAGGCGTACTTATTGATATTGCCGTTGGCGGCTCACGGATGGATTTGACCGGGCGAATGTCTGGTCTTTCCGCCGTGTCCGCTGCCTTTCCTCTGAGCCTGCATCATGCCCGTAATATCTTGACAAACTTTAAGGCGTTACCTATATCATCCATCATCTGCATCCATGATATTGCGGAAATCAATCGGTATCGAAGGGGGTATTATGAATGTGAGAAAGCTGAAACATCGCGGTTGGAAAAATGCAATAGTTCTGTTCCTGACCTGCTTCTGCCTCACTTTTGCCATGCCGGTACAGGCCCAGCAACCGGCTAAAGTATCCATCGAGTTTGCCGCCTTTTTTGAAGTAGAAGGGGACGTTGGCCAGCCGGGCGTCTGGATTAAAAAGCCGGAGAACTATTTGGCACTTGATTCGCGGGATAACGTTCAGGGAATTCTTAAACCCAATGGCGATTTCCATTACGAGGGAAGTGTTGTAGGAGGACAATTAGTCTTAAAAGGGCGCTTCAACAAGGATATGACAAAACTGGAATACATGACGCTTTTGTTCCATCAATCAAATAGGGACAAGAAATGGGAAAGAAGGAGCTATTCCTACAAACTGGTAAATGTTCCGCTGGAGAAAAAAGCTTCTGTGCTTGGCGGCACGACCTCCAGCATCAGGCTTCTGGGAGATGAGGAACCGGTCCGCAAAGAGATTCAGCAGTATGTGAGGGATGTCTCCGGGGAGTGGCAGTTTCCCAATGGAAAGAGCGCCCGGATTAAGCGCTGGCTTCCAGACCGGTATTATGTCGATCAGCGGATATACGATCCCAATACTCCCACTGGACCTAAAGGGCTGGCTTCGGGATATAAGGTTCCCATCCTGAAGGTGGAAGTTTACCCCGAACCCGCAAAGCCGGGAAAGTCAAAAAAGAAAACCGGGTCGAAGAAATGATCTTCACTATCGTCATGATTCTGGAGAGGGATAATTTCCAAAGAGAAGAATAAATAATCTCAGATTACGCGATAAAGACGTAATACCCTTTGGCATCCTGGTCAAAGCGGCTTTCCGCGGCTCAGAATATTTTTCACAGGAAAAATATTTGATTCGCCGCTTGAAAACCCCTTTAACCAGGATAATATTCACTTATCCAAGTGCTTATGCATTCTATTGCGTAATCCGGGATCATTATATTCCGGCCGGTGCTGCGGCGTTTGCCATGCGGATCAGGAGATTGCCGGCGACCGTCCTCCGGTAGTCCGCCGATGCCCGCAGATCGTCGATGGGAGATACTGCCTGTCTGACGAGCAGAGAAGCCTTTGCACACAGCGATGCCGACAGTCTTTCCCCCGCGAGCGCCGCTTCCACTTCGCCGGATCTCACCACCGTCGGTCCCACGCTTCCCCAGGCAATGCGCGCCTCTTCAATGATCCCCGATCCGGATAGTTTGAGCAGCGCCGCCATACTGGCGACGGCAATGGCCAGCGCCTTGCGCTGTCCCACCTTTTCAAAGTGGTGCACGCTGAATCCCCCCGGCTTTGTTACCCTGATGCCGGTCATAACCTCTCCCCTTTGCAGTGTCGTCTCTCCGGGGCCGGTAATGAACGCGGCAATCGGCATTGTGCGGGCATTGTCACAGGAGCGCAGCTCCACGACGGCGTCGAGCACGTAGAGGGGAGGCAAAGAGTCCGCCGCCGGCGAGGCGTTACAGATATTGCCGCCTATCGTGCCCATGCTGCGGATGGGGGGGGAGCCCAGAGTCTCCAGGGCCTTCACCAGAACGGGCAGATGCCGCCTTAACGCCGCGTCGCCTGTCAGCCGGCGATGAGTGACGGCGGCGCCGATCCATATTGATTCCTGTTCTTCCCTGATGGCGTGCAGTTCTTCGATTCTCTCCAGGCAGATGAGAGCGGGGGGAGCAATGCCGCACCTGCGGAGCCTGATCAGCAGGTCCGTTCCTCCCGCGTACAGCGCGGCCTCCGGTTCGCTCTCCATGCATAGCCACAGTTCCGCAAGCGTTTGGGGAAGCAGCACGTTTCTCATCGGTCGTCCTTTTCTTTCATCTTTCCGGCTGCCGATTCCACGGCGTCCACTATTTTCTGATAACCGGTGCAGCGGCAGATGTTCCCGCTCAGGCCTCTGCGGATTTCATCGCGCGTCGGGCTTTGGTTGTTCGCAAGAAGATCGGCTGCGGAGACAATCATGCCGGGCGTGCAGAATCCGCACTGCACCGCTCCGCAGTCTATGAACGACTCCTGCAGGGGATGCAGTTGTTCTCCTTGTGCAAATCCTTCAATGGTTGTGATCTCCCGGCCGGCGAGCTGTGCCGCAAGTATGAGGCACGAAAGCCGGCTCTCACCGTTAACCAGAACGGCGCAGCAGCCGCAATCACCGCTGCCGCAGCCCTCCTTCGTCCCCGTGAGACCCATTTCCTCCCTCAGGACATCAACGGCGCGTCGGTCGGGGGCTGTCTCGACGGCTGTCTCTTTGCCGTTCAGGGTAAAGCGGATTTCCATAACTCTATTCTCCGGTTGATTTTGCCTGCCCGATTGCCGACAGGATCTTTTCCGCCGTAAGCGGCGCCGCAGTCACATTAATTACACAGGCGTCTGCCAGGGCATTGGCCAGCGCGGGAAGGGGCCCGTTGATTCCCACTTCCCCCAGTCCCTTCATGCCGTAGGGTCCCGACGATTCATAAGTCCGGGCAATCAGGGATTCAATGTCGGGCACATCGAGTGTTCCGGGGACTATGTAAGTGGCAAGGTCCGGCGTTATGATACCGCCCTCTTTCAGGATGATCTTCTCGCTCAGCGCGTAGCCGAGTCCCTGAACGACGGCGCCGTGCACCTGCTGTTCGTAAACCTGCGGGTTCATGACGCGTCCGGCGTCCGTGGCAGCGATGTATGTCTTTACCTCCATCTCACCGGTAAGCTCGTCAATCTCAACACCGGCCAGATGAGCGCCGTAAGAAAAGAGGAGGTGGGGAAAGCCGATGAAAAATTCCTTTCCCGTCTCAACCGTCTCCTTGACTACCGGCATGATGAACTGGCTGACACAGATCCGTATCTCATCCATCATGACGGCTCCAATATCCTTCAGGAGAACCTCCCTTCCCGTCTTCGTGTGTTTCACGCGGCCGGGAAGCAGTTCCAGATCGTCCGGGTCGTCAGCCAGCAGCATCATGGCCGCCCATCCGGTGATCCGGCGGCGCAGTTCCTCAGAGGCTTTGATCAGCGCGTTTCCATATGTGTAGGTGGTGCGGCTGGCCGCAGCGGAACCTGAAGGCAGCGTCCGGTCCGTATCCGGCAGGACGATCTCCAGGGATGAATTATCCTGAGAGAGAATAGAACCGGCGATCTGGGCAAACGCCGTGGCGTTGCCCTGTCCCATATCGGATACCCCGCAGTAAACGCGGATATTTCCCTCTTTTGTCAATTCCACTTTGGCGATGGCGGAGTCCGGCAGTCCGCGGCCGTACCCCATCGCGTTGAAAACGGCGGCAAGGCCGACGCCCCTTTTCTTGAACGTTCCCGCCTGTGCCTTCCATTCCTTCCGTCCCTGCCAGAATGGATGCCGGCTTATATGTTCGAGGCAGGTGGAGATGCCCGTAGACTGCGTCAGAGTCACACCGCAACAGTTTTTGTCGCCCTGCCGCAGGGCATTGCGGATGCGCATCTCCAGGGGATCCAGCCCGAGCCGGGCCGCCACACGATCAATCATCCGTTCGAAGGCGAAGCTCACCTGGGCGACGCCGAATCCGCGCATGGCGCCGGAGATCGGATTGTTGGTATAGAGACACCATCCCTCGATGAGTGTGTGGGGGATACGATAGGGACCGCCGGCGTGTTCCATGCCGAGGGCCATCACCTCGCCGCCGAGATGGGCATAGGCGCCGGTGTCGTAATAAATGCGGCATTGCAGGGCATGGAGATTTCCCTCTCCATCGGCGCCGAGCCGGTAGTGCATGCGCGCGGCGTGGCGCTTGTAGCCGGCCAGAAAGCTTTCCTCCCTGTCCCACCACATCTTGACGGGCCTGCCTCCCGCGTGCTGCGCGGCCATGGCCAGCAGGCACTGGACGGTCGCCCCGTCCTTGCCTCCGAATCCTCCTCCCAGGTAAGGCGCGATGATCCGCAGCTTGTCCATAGGGATACCGAGGGCGTGGCCGATTTCCCAGCGGTCTCGGAAAGGGGCCTGCGTCGAGACTACAAGGACTATTCTGCCTTCCGGCTCCTGCCAGGCCACGCCGTTTTCCGTTTCTATGAAGGCGTGGGAGACCATCGGGACCTCAAACGTCTCCTCAACGACAACGGGACAGCCTTTCATGGCATCTTCGGCGTTGCCCGCGCTGATCGTTGCTTTGAGCAGTGTATTGCCCGTCGGATGTCCTTCGTGGACAAGCGGCGCGTCGGCACGCAATGCGTCGTCGATGCCGAAAACACCGGGAAGCGGTTCAAATTCGACTTTTATGAGTGAAACAGCCGTCTGCAGCGTTTCTCTGCTTTCGGCGATGACGAGAGCGACGGCGTCTCCGCAGTGGCGAACCTTGTCATTGCACAGGACCGGCTGGTCCTTGTGAACTATCCCCTGCCGGTTAGTACCGGGAACGTCTTTCCCGGTAAGGACGGCCACTACGCCGGGAAGGTTTTCCGCTTCTTTTTTATCTATATTAAGGATGCGGCCGTGGGGAATCCCGGCGCGCCTGGCGCCTGCCCAGAGCAGGTTGTCGCCGTAAACGTCAGCCGCATATTTTTCTGCGCCTGTTGCCTTTGCGGCGGCATCAACCCTGAAGAAGGAGCGGCCGATTTCGGGAATGGAAGGATTTGCCATATATGCTCGTTTTGTGTTATTTGTCCGTGCGAGTTTTATAACACAGGGTATTCGGCCTTTCAACGAATAAACACAACAGGAAGAGTTTGTCCGAAGAATGAAATCTCTCCACCGTGCAGAGGATATATACCGGCAGATTGTGGAATGCCTGGGCCGCAATGAGCGTGCCGTTCTGGCGACTGTAATCTCCAGGCTGGGTTCCGGGCCTCGCGAGCCGGGAGCCATGATGCTTGTTTTCAAAGACGGCAGGATATCGGGCACAGTCGGCGGCGGGCTTCTGGAGGCGAGGGTTTTGGAGAGCGCTGAGGAAGTGCTGCAAACAGGAAGAGCGCAGGTGCTTTCTTTTACCATGACCAATCAGCAGGCGTCGGAATGCGGCATGATCTGCGGCGGCCGAATGGAAGTCCTGCTGGAATCACCGGATGGATCAAATCCTTCCATCGTCAGGATATGGGAGCGGATCAGCAATGCCCGCAGTACAGGCAGAAATTCCCGGCTGGTGCGTTCGCTGAGAAGCAGCGGTGACCGGGGGAACGTGGAAACCGGACTGGGGCTTCTGGATGAGGACGGGTTTGATGCGGGGACGCTAGGTATATCGGGTTCGGACGCAGACAAGCTCAGGGAGCAGTGCAGCATGACAGAGCCGGCTATGGCGGCCTTCGGCAAGGTACGCTATTTTGTCCAGCCAACCTTGCCGGTGCGGACGGTCTTCATCTTCGGCGCGGGACATGTCGCATGGGAACTGGCACCGCTATGCGGCCTTATCGGCTTTCGTGCAGTCGTCATCGACGACCGCCGGGAGTTTGCCAATGAACAGCGTTTTCCCGGTGCGGCAGACATCATTGTCCCTGCATCATTTGCCGGTGTGTTTGATGATCTGGAGATAAATCCGGAAAGTTTTATCGTCATTATGACCAGGGGGCATGAACATGACAAAAACATCCTCTCCCGTGCCCTGCAGACACCTGCCGAATATATCGGGATGATCGCCAGCAGCCGGAAGCGCGATATTATTTTCAGGTCGCTTCTTGAGGAGGGATTCGCCGCAGATGATCTGAAGCGTGTCCGCAGCCCCATCGGTCTTGATATCGGCGCCCGCACGCCTGCTGAGATTGCCGTGAGCATCACAGCGGAGATGATTGCCGTTAGGGCAGGGCGTATTTTAACCAGGGTTCCTTAAACATCTCTCAATGCCACAAAGGAAAGATGCGCTATGACCTTAGAAAGATTTACCGCCCTGATCCTGGCGGCGGGCCTTTCATCACGCATGGGTGAGTTCAAGCCTCTGCTTCCCCTGGGCGGTACAACCGTCATCGGAAAGGCCATTGAGAGTTTCAGGAACGCGGGTGTTGAGGACATCATCGTCGTTGCGGGCTTTGCAGCGGAACGGCTCATCCCTGTTCTTCAAAAGCATCAGGTGGGATGGGTGATCAACCATGAATATGAGCAGGGCATGTATTCGTCCCTCCGCGCCGGAGTGCGAAAGCTTAGCGATTCCTGCGAGGCCTTTTTCGTCCTGCCGGCGGATTATCCCTTTGTCCTGCCTGCAACTGTCATTGCCCTGCTGAACGCCTTTCGACTCTGCGAAGAAAGAAAGCTTATCTTCAGGCCGTCATACCGGGGACGAAGAGGCCATCCGCCGCTGATATCGGCGGGCATGGTTCCCTTCCTGCTTGATTTCGATGAAGCAGGAGGGCTGAGGCAACTTCTTTCCCGACATGCAGAGGAGACACTTAATGTCGATTGCGACGATCCGGGCATCCTTGCGGATCTTGATTGTCAGGAGGACTACCGCAACGCCGGCAAGAGGTTCGCAATGAGAAGCTGAACATTACATCCGATAAAACTTGACGCACTGCGTATCTATAAACTAATATGAATGAATTGAATATGAAAAGGACCGGCAAAGACATGAACAGCCTGAATCATCCCTCTCTGATACTATCGCTTGATGCCGAGACCCGTTTCCTGCCGGTGGTAATGCAGTTTGTGGAAACGTCCGCCACAGCCTTCGGCATGGGAAAGGAAAACAGCCTGCAGCTCTGCCTGGCCTCCGAGGAGATATACCTGTATCTGTGCGAAAGGATATGTCCGGGCAGGCCTCTGGAGATCGAATGTCTCAACGGTATCTACTACACGCGCATCTATTTCCGGTTCGAGGTTTCCGAAATGAACATGAGCGGCCTCAATATCACCTCGACGATCGGGCATGACTACGAAGCCGATCTGTCGGAGATGGGGCTGCTGATAGCCGCGCGCTCCGTTGATTCCCTGAACATCCATTCCGAAAAGCGCAACCATGTAAGTCTCATCGTCACGAAGGAAAAGGCTTATCCGCCGGTTGAGGAGCCGGCGTCTTTGCCTGCGGATACAAAAGTGCACAGCATCGAAAAGCCGGACGGGGAAGATGTGAAACGCTTTGCTCTTCGTGTCGCGCAGTGCGGTACGGGCGGGTTTATGCCGTTCTTCTTTCGTTATCCCGGCAAGGTGGCGGATATGGTCGCGAGCGGCGAGTATAAGGCTTTCGTCGCGCTCAACGCCAAAAGGGACATCGTGGGAGGAATTCTTTTCTACAACCGCACGGAAAAGATTGTTCAATGCTTCGGGCCATACGTCTTCGCCGGGGATTCAAAGGAGGAAACGACCGGAAGCCTCCTGGATGCCTGTGTCGCCGACGTTGTAAGATCAAAGTCGCTGGGTCTGCTGAGCATTTCGGGACTTCCCGAATCGCTGAAGACACGCTTCGAGCAGCTCGGCTCTATCCTTTTCCTCCGGAAGGACGACGCACCCATGGAGTTGTATTACTATTTCCGGCATCTTCACGAAGATCCCGTATGCGAGGTATGGATGCACGGAGATATCGAAAATTTTCTCCGTGGGGAATACGAGCGCCTTGTCCTTGCCAGAGAAATGAGGGCGGTTCAAACTATGGGAGAAACCCGTTCCGGCTCCTCGATCTTTTCCGCCGAGATGCGGAGCGAAAGATCGGAGACTATGCTTCGTCCTCTCTGGCCGGGCGTTGATCTCGAAACGAATGTAAGAAGGCATGTACGGTTCCTGAAGCAGGAGGGCATCCTCAATATTTTTTGTGAACTCGATCTCGGCGTTTCCTGGCATGCATCCCTGATTCCCGTCCTTACCGGCAACGGATTCAGGCCTAAGATTCTGCTGCCTTTTTCAGGCCGGTCAGACCTGGTGATCTTTCAAAATCATGAAGCCTAATCTCGACATACTTGTCCCTGCCTATGTCAGGGAATTCGAGTGCTATATCCCCAGCAAGCCCGACAGCGAACTGAAGAAGCTTTACGGGTGCGACAGGCTCTACCGTTTGAACAACAACGAGAACCCTCTCGGTCCGCCTCCCGGCGCCCAAGAGGTGATCAAAAGGTTTCCGGTCCCATTGGGAGCCGTTTATCCCAGCGGTGATTCGTATTATCTGCGCCAGGAAATCGCCGATATGCACGACATCGATCCCGACCAGATTCTCGTGGGAAACGGCGCAAACGAGGTGATTACTTTTGTAATCAAGGCCTTTTGCGAGCAGGGCGACAACATCATCACCGCGGACAAGACCTTCGCCGTTTATGAGTGGGTGGCCACTTTCTCCGGAATCGAGGCGAGGGTTATTCCTCTGAAGAATGAAGCTTTCGACGATGAGCAAATGCTGAAGTCGATTGACGACCGGACAAAGGTGATTTTTGTCTGCAATCCCAACAATCCAACCGGGACATACTGGTCGAAAAAGCGTCTGATCGCCTTTCTCGAAGAGATAAGGGGCAGGCAGATCGTTGTCATCGACGAGGCCTACTTCGAATTCGTGGAAGCGGAAGATTACCCCGACGGCATTGATCTCCTCAAGGATTACCAGAACCTGGTCGTCTTCAGGACGTTTTCCAAGATGTACGGTCTGGCGGCTTTACGGATCGGCTATATGGCGGGAGACCTGAGCGTCGTGGATATGATCCGCCGGACATGCGTCGTGTACTCCGTGAACAGCATTGCGCAGGAGTCGGCCCGCGCGGCTCTGAAGGATGATACGGGGCATATCATGAAGACGCGTGCGCTGGTTAAGGAGGGCAAGGATTTTCTCCGTGAAGAGATGTCCGGGATGGGGCTGCCCGTAATCGCGAACGAGGCCAACTTCATCATTGTGAAACTTCCGGGCAGCGATACGCTCGCCTACCGCAAGCTGATGAGGGAAGGCGTGATGATAAGGCCGATGACGGGATTCCGTTATCCCGATCATATCCGGATCACAATAGCGCAGATGGAGGCGATGGAGGCTTTTGTAACAGCCCTGAAAAAAATCATGAAATAGTGGGACTGTTGAAAAACACTCATCTGCTGTGTTGCGCTGCAATCCTCGTCGCTCGACGTATTTCTGTATACGACTCGCGACTCGGCTTTTGCGCGCCTTGCACCTGAATATTTTTGAACAGCCCCATTAATATGAATATACAGCCATGAGGAAGCAGGTAAGGGGGGAAAGCAGAAATAGTGGGGGATACGGCGGACTCAAAGAGAATCATCACGAAGGAATTTCTGGTCCTGTGTTTCGTCCTGTTTGTCTCATACTGCAATGTGGCCGTGTTCTTCCAGTTCCACAGGCATATAGCTTCTCTTTCGATTGACGCCGACTGGTACGGATTCCTTATCGCTCTTTTCGCGCTTGTCGTCATAGTGGTCAGGTTTTTTATCAGCCCATTCCTTACGCAGGAAAATTCCTACTTCTGGCTTTCACTCAGTACAGCCTTGCTTATTCCGGTGATGTTTCTCTATGACCCTGCCCGTGATGCGTGGACTCTGTCCCTGGTCAGGGTGATCCACGGGGTGGTCTATACCGTGATGGTTACGGCCCTGACCAGCCGGGTGGTATCGTGCATTCCCCGGGACAAAAGCGCCCAGGCCTTCGGACTCATTTCCGTGATGACGCTTTTACCATATGCCGTCATTCCGCCGCTGCTGGGACCGCTCACCTTATGGGCGGGTGGTTTCCTGCGGGTGTTGGAGCTGTCTTCGCTGCTGTTTTTGTTGGCGCTGCCGCTGCTGTTCGTAATAAGGAAATCAGAACCGGCAGACATAATGCCTGCGTGGAAGTTCAATACCGCAGAACTTCGGGAGAACCTCAGGGACCCTTCGATTATTCTGCTGCTTTTGATATCCCTCCTGATCTGGACGACGTTCACGCCGGTGTTCTTTTTTCTGAAAGACTATGGACACCGGATCGGTATCGGCAATCCGGGGTGGTTTTTTACCCTTTCCATTTTCACGGAGATCGGCGTGCGGCTTTTTGCGGGATCATTCTTCGACAGGATGGACAAGCGGAAGCTCCTCGCCCTTTCAATGATGTGGCTCGGACTGGGCTACGTAGCGCTGGTCAATCTGCGGGGTGAGTTTGTCTTTTATGGCCTGGGACTCTTCATGGGGCTCGGCTGGGGAGTGGCAATGCCGGTCCTGAGCGGCCTTGTCTTTGACGTGTCCGAACCGCGTTTCAAGGCGCTGAACACGAATCTTTCCATGGTGATGTTCCAGGGCGGTTTTTTCCTTGGGCCGCTGGCAGGCGGGGCCGTCATGGTCAATTTCGGTTATCCCGCCCTGTATTATATCTGCGCGGCGGTGCAGGCGGCAGGCGTGATGGCGGCACTGGCTGTGAGGAAAGACGGGAAAAACAAGATACAAATTTGAATGAAGAGAACGGGAGACTATGGATAAAGACAATATGAAAAATGCAGGTTCAGCTAAGAAAGATTTTAAAGTCGGACGTTTCAGACAGGAAGATGCGGAAGGCATTGCAGAGCTGTTTCTTGCCGTCTACGGTGAGCATTATCCGATCAGGCTCTTTTATGATCCGCGGGCCATTATCAGGGCCAATGAAGACGGAAGCTACTATTCAATCGTTGCCCGCTCGTCATCCGGAAAAGTGATCGGGGTGACCCATCTGTACAAATCGGCGCCCTGCCGGTCGCTTTATGAAACCGGCATCGGCCTTGTCCTTCAGGATTACCGCAACCTCGGCGTCAATGTCTCACTGCTCGGTTATCTCTACGATGATTTCGTGCCGAAGATGGAGAACATCGAAGAGATGTTCGGCGAGGCGGTCTGCAACCACCCCTACATGCAGCATGCCATACGTCCTTTCCGGTTTCTGGAAACGGGTCTGGAGGTGGCGCTGATGCCGTCGGAGGCATATGACAAGGAGAAGAGCGCCACCGGACGGGTGGCGACCCTCTATGCATTTCGCTGCTATCACCCGAAACCTCACCGGATATATGTTCCGGCATCGTACGACAGGGAAATCCGGGCAATCTATGCGAGACTTGACGACCGGCGCGATATCGCCGGTTCCGAGGGCCGGGTGCCGGACGATATCAAGTCAAATGCCGACATGTCGTTCTTTGATCACGCCCGGCTGGCGCGTATTGCCGTTTCCGGGATCGGAACGGATTTTGTCGAGTCCTTCTCCGCCCTGGAAAAGGAGGCAATGCAAAGGGATGCACTGGTCTTTCAGGTCTGGCTGAACATGACGGAACCTTCGATCGGCGAGGCCGTCGAAGAGTTGCGAAGGATGGGCTACTTCTTTGGAGGGGTCCTGCCGCGCTGGTTTGACGGCGACGGCTTGTTCATGCAGAAGCTCCTCTGCCCGCCCTATTTTGAATCCATTGTGCTTGTATCGGATTTCTCGAAAGAGCTTCTGGAAGTGATAAAAAAGGATTGGCGCAGATGCAATCCGGTAATATGATTCCTTGACAGACGTGAAGTTTTACTTTATTGGGTCTTCTGGGTTTGTTGTGCATAAATCATGTTAATTTTGGTTCTTTG
>CAZLFA010000050.1:0-31108 GCA_964558665.1 uncultured Syntrophaceae bacterium | reverse complement strand
ATTCGTAATCAGCAGGTCACCAGTTCGAATCTGGTCATCGGCTCCAGAATAGAAAAGGGGTTAGCGAGAAAATCGTTACCCCTTTTTTGCTAATTGTCATAACATTATTCTGGCTGCTTTTGTTTCTGTAATTGTTTCCAGATTCAAAGGGGTCCGATCCAATGGAGGACTGCTTCAGACAGAGTTAGAACAAATTTCATAATTGTCTTGCAATGCCCTCGTTAAACCCTTGTTTGAGTTTTGCAAGCCGGAGATAGATTATCTCGAAATCGTTATCAACTCTTGGTTTCTCTTTGATCATATCAATGATTAAATTTTGATTGGATTGCCTGTCGGTTTCGGTATCCAGAATAGATTTAACTTCACAGGCTGTACTTTTATCAGCGATCATTGCCATATCTCTTCCAAGCAACCTGATACCTGCAAGCTGATTATCAAAACCTTCTTCCTGTAACAAGTCCTGCTCTGTTTCGTAAAGTCTGTCAAAATTCCCTGCATGTTCGTACTCACTCATTATAAGAAACAAATCTGCGGCATCTTTTCTGCGTTCGGGATATTTTTCTTTCCATGAAATAATTTTCATCACTGCCAGACTCGGTAGAGTAGATACTTTGATATCAAGTTCGGGATCGGAATTTAACCTGACTATAATAGAATTTTCAAAAGCCTCTTTAAAACCAATTATGCTCATGAATACTTCATGCTCTGGAGGCCAGTAGATTCTTGAATTTTCATCGGCAATAGAACCAAATGGAACTATATCAATTGGAATAGACTCGAAGATATACCGTTGTCGTAGCTTTGTGGGAGAAAATTTGCCGGTTGCAATTAGTGCGCTAATCAACTCGTCAAATTGTTTCCAGTCGGCAACGTTGATCCCTAGATCAATATCCATTGTCATTCTGTAATGATTAATTCCGAAACAATGCTTCAACAATATGTCTCGTGCAAAAGCGCCAATAAGTAGAAAGGAGATATTTAGTGCGTCTGCTTCTTCCTTAACAGCAACAAGACTTTCTAATGTTTGCCGATCAATTTTCCCTGATAAGTTGTACGATATTCCGCTCATAGATTATTTTTGCCGTTTCGATATTTCTTTGGTTGCCTGTTGCTAAAAGATCTGCGTAAACGAGTATCGGATGCACCAAATCTCCGTATTTCGGATCTTCATCATAATCCCAAAATTGATTGATGATTTCAACATCACCTTCCGGATCCTTTTTAAGTCTGAATTCTAATAACAGTTTATTCAGATTTTCCGTTATTGTGTAGATCGTAATTATTTCAGGATTGAGATAATCCGTTAATTTTGCGGCAGCAGCTTCTCCTCCCCATTTAGCCTTAAAACGATCCAGATTCTTCTTTTTCCACCATCCATTATACTCACCCTTATAGCGGCCAAGGATCTGCTTAGGCCTTAATTGTTCGGGATAGGCAGCAATCCAGCGTTGAAACAAAATATCTTTATGAATAAGTCTGCAACCTTTTTTCCCCATAGCCATCAGGAAGCCCAGGATCTTTAAGTCTCTCATGACCCAGCCAACTGTCCCAAGGGCAACCTTTGCTTTTGCGGCAATTTCCCGAAATGGTTTATTCTCCAACCCCGGATTGCATAACAAGGCAAAGATTAGTTTAAGTCCCGTGGGTCTGAATGCCCTGGTTGGGGCTTGCCCTGGAGTCTCTGGGGGCTTGTTTCCTTTTACAAAAATATATAATGCCGGCAAATTGATAAATGCGTTGCCGGCCGTGTCGATGAATTCCAGGCGGTTGTTCATTAGCTCATCTGCCATGTTGGCGTTTATGTACGTTGCGACCAATAAAAGAGGATGAGGCAATCTTTCTTTGTACATAAGCAATAACATTTTGTTCGCTTTTGTAATGGTATTCTTGACTTCGGCATAATATCTGTACTTTTTGCCGTTTATCTCAATACCTAACAGCATATCCGGGTGAAGGCCGAAATTACAGCGGGGTTGTTTTTCCAAAGCTTCAACCTTTAACTTGATGAGGACATTCTTCCCAAGCGCTTCGACGGCAAGTTTAAGGATTTTATCTTCTCTATTAATGACTGTGTTTTTCATAATGTGTTCACTTTTTTATGATGTTCATTAAATATGAACATGCAATTAATTTGAACATTTGTCAATAGAAATTAACATCATCCACGGCATATGCAAGGATTATGATATCTGGCATCTTAATAAAATCTGAATGAAATCCGCAGGTCGCCAGTTCGAATCTGGTCATCGGCTCCAGAATAAAAAAAGGGGTTAGCGAGAAAATCGTTAACCCCTTTTTTCAAATTGTCGCATGATGAAAAAGCATTGCTCCGGCCGCTTTGGCACCCAGTCTTACATCCCCGGTGCGTCGCCCTTCATATTACCGTTAAACCATTTCTCCCAGTCGCGGGCCAGGACTTTGGGATATTTTTCAGGCGATAGCAGATTTATTATTTCACCTTCATATGCTAACGTTTTGCAGAGGAATACAGGACAGGTTCTGCAGGGATCGCCAACGTTGTATTGCCGGTATGTCTCGATATAAGGACAACCTGAAGGACATTTATCCGGGACATGATGTCTCCCGGCTATTTTCAATTTATGTTGCTGAGTCATGTGAGAATCCGTTTATTCAGGCCCTGCCCGGTATCCGGCAGGATTTGCCGTTTACTTTGCTGCGCCTTTGAACTGCTTGTGAATCTCTGTTGCGAGAAGGCCGTTATGGTGTTCTGTTATGGGCTTCAGAATGCAGACATGAAATTTGTAAAAATATATTGGTAAATTGTCAATGCTCGTTTCTGTCGTATATAATGCGTAGGGAAAATACATAATGATTTTCCAGTCCGGAAAGGGCTCTTTTCCGCTCTGGCTGTGTCGATCTGCGGTATTGCTTGTGCGACGTACATAAATGTACGCCTCCGCGCAATCATGTAAAACCCCCTTTATAAAGGGGGCAAGGGGGATTTTATATCTCCTTGCCAGAACGAAAAATAACCACTTTCCAGTCCGGAAACCGGAAGTTTCGGCATCCGGAGTTTCCGGATGGACACTGGACTAGACTTGTTCTTCAAGGCGGCCGGAGATGAAGTCTTCAATGGCTGATTTCACCGTCCCTGCGGCGCCGAGAAAGAGCCTGACGTTTGCTGCTTTGAGCAAGTCCGCAGCCTTGCGCCCGATGCGCCCGGTGATGACACAATCCACTTTTTCTCCGGCTACAAGATTCCCGGCAGCCGTCTCGCGGGTGACTCAATGCATACCGGAGGTGTTTTCCTTCGATACATATGATCCCGTGCTTACGTCATAAATTATGTAGTAACGGCAACGGCTGAAGCGCGGGTCAACCAGATCGTGCAGGTCAACCCCTGTAGAAGAAACGGCGATTTTCATTGCACTGGCCCCTTTTATCGATTTCGTTGAGATCTCCTCGACTCTTGTAACACATACAACTTGAGACATCTGCGATTTTTGTTGATAACCTGTTATAATTGGGCAGGTCACGGATCAGCCGGAACACGACAGAACAAGATGAGAAACGGCATCCGCTATCTCCACCCAAACCCCTTTGGGCATATCATGTCCCATTCCATCAATGATCAACAGACTTGCACCAGGTATCACACCGGCTGTGTCCTTTCCTCCTTCGACCGGTATCAGCGGATCATCAGCACCATGAATTACAAGTGTCGGAACCTTGATGGATGAAAGAAACGGTCTCCGATCGCCACAGGCAATAATAGCCGTATTTTGACGTGCCATTCCCTGCGGGCAATATGAACGGTCATAGCTCGCCTCCAGAAACTTGCGAGCCCTTTCTTCCTCAAATGGAAACCCGGGGCTCCAAAGCTTCCGCCATATATTCACGTTGTGCTCAATGTATGCTTCGCGTTCCTCCGGCGCCGGAGAGATAAGGGCGGCTATTGCATCCTGTTTCCCATGTGGAAGATCAGGATTTCCTGTGTTTGACATTATTGAAGTAAGACTCAGAACCTGTTCCGGATGCCGATAGGAGACAACCTGGGCTATCATGCCGCCCATGGAGGCGCCGCAGATATGCGCCTTCTTGATGCCCAATGCATCAAGCAGACCAACGGTGTCATCCGCCATATCGTCAAGAGAATATGCCGATTCCACAGTTCTGCCTTCCATGGCGGCTTTGTATGCGGTCATAATATCAGGAGTTCCTGCTTCATCGAACTTTGTAGAAAGCCCGGTATCCCTGTTGTCAAAACGAATTACAAAGAGGCATTTCTTTGCTAATAATTCGCAGAACTCCTCATCCCAAACAATCATCTGGGCGCCATTTCCCGCAATTAATAATAGTGCGGGAAAAGAATTGTCGCCAAAAGTCTCATACTCGATCTGAATCCCATTAGCTGTTACATTAGACATTGCTTGATCCTTTGTCAGCGGTATTAATAGTTTCTACCCGTTATCAGCGTCAGATTCAACCCTAAAAATAGTGGTAAAAATGGCTGCGCAGGTATTTTGATATTGAGAGTTAAGCGCAGATTACGCAATAGAACGTATAGGCACTTGGATAAGTGAATATTATCCTGGTCAAAAGGGTTTTCAAGCGGCGAATCGAATATTTTTCTTGTGTAAAAATATTCTGAGCCGCGGAAACCCTTTGACCAGGATGCCAAAGGGTATTACTTTTTTATTGCGTAATCTGGGTTAAGCATCATTTGAAGAAAGACGGCAGATTGAAGTTGATCTGATTTATGCGGATAGCAAGGAAGCAAGTTCAGGCGAGATGTGAAGGTTCCTCCCTGCCTGCAATAAAGAATATTAATTCTTTAACCCCATAATACAGGCAGAGGAGGATTACGGTGGGCGAGCAAAAATACTTACTTTAAAATTACCATTCCGTTACGGCTTATCAATATCGCCGGGAAGGGCAGCCCTATTAAGCGCTGCAGGATACAGGGCGGAAATCGGTACCTTAACTTCTTCAAAATAATGGCTGGCTCTTCCCGCATTGCCGGAATGAAAAAACAAAAGATGATTGGGTATTTGTACGCAGATAAAGAGCGGATTACAATACTGATAGAATCTTGCATTATTACCGATAACAATTAGGTATTAAATAACGGCAGATGAACATAATCCAAGACCGGTTTAAGATAAAAACAGTGTTTGTCAGTTTCCCGGATTGTGCGTTAAGCAGCGAATATGAAAGCCATTTTTCTGAAGTGCATGGATTATTAACAGAACTTTATAAAGGGAATTGTGGATACAGGAAAACACTTAAAACAATTTGAACGCTTGCATATGGAATGAAGCACACTGGAAATACTGAACGGTGAAATCAGCCGGAGCATCACTGCCGGCTGTCTTGCCTTTGTTATGGTTTATTATTCTCCAGCATACGCTTAATATCGCCAAGTTCTTTTGATATTTCTTTGCTGGCCTTGCTGTTTCTATATGCCATGATTATAAGCTTTACGGATACCAAAAACACACCGGCTTCCAGAAGAATGTCGTGAGTAAGTCCTTGCGTAAATAATGCCAAAGCAAAAAGCACAAAAGTAATTACAATAACAATCAAGGAACCTATGTCAAAATGCTGATTCATAATTTCCTTTGGATTCATCCATTACAGTTAATATGCCCGGCAAATATTTTTCTGAATTGTTGGAATCGTACTCCATTTAATGCAAAAAGAAAAGAGATAAATCATAATGAAATCAATATTGTTGCGCGAAGTTAATGGAAACAGCAAATAACGAAAAGGAGATGCAGACCATCATGTCAGGAAGAAACGGCATAGCGGTTCCTGCCTGTCTCCTTTGCTTTATAAAGCGCCATGTCAACTTTGCTCAGCAGTGAATCGAGGTCAATGCCGGATTTTCCTTCGGTCACGCCAAGGCTCACTGTCACACGGATCGCCTGGTCGCCATAGCTGATACTTATTTCCTCGACAGCGGCTCTTACCTCCTCCGCTCGATGGCAGGCGTCGGTCAGGCTGCATCTCTTGAGCACAGCCAGAAATTCCTCTCCCCCCCAGCGACACAGAATGTCCGATTCACGCAGCTTTGACTTGGCCGCTGCGGCTATTGTCGAGAGAACCTTGTCTCCGGCCAAATGACCGAAGCTGTCGTTTACCTCCTTGAAATGATCGACATCGAAGAGCAGCAGGCAAAAGGGTTCCGTTGAGCGTTTCTGTTCGGCATTGAACTGCAGCATAAGGATGTCGAATGCCTGCCGGTTGAAAAGTCCCGTCAGTTTGTCGGTAGTGGCCATCTCCTCCAATTGTGACTGGTACCTGTTAATTGTAAGTATTGATGAAAAAATGATAATAATTGTAATCGCGGCACACACGGCAAGGTTTATGAAGAGAATGTTGCGGATGCCGGCAATGGCTTCATTCTCGATTCTTTCCACGAGAAGATACCAGTTCAGTTCAGGTATGAAGCGCACATTGAGCAGGCGGTTGCTTCCGTCGCCGTAGTATTCAAATGATCCGGAACCATGGCGCATGATGTCCTTTGCCAGAGGCGCAAGACCGTCTATTCTGTTTATGTCCGTCCCCCTTGCTCTTGTCTGGGGTGTGGCCACCACCAATTTTCCCGTTTGATCGACGAAGAAAATGCTGCGCTGATAGCGCTGCTGGTATTCGTTCACCAGCTTTGTCACGGCATCGACAGTGAGTCCCACCCCCGTTGCCCCGATGAAATTGCCCTTGTAATCGAAAACCCGGTAGTTGATAAAGACTGTCATGGCATCCCTGTTGGCAAGATCTACATCGACATTTATCTCGTATGGCTGCTTCATCTCTTTTACCCTGAAATACCAGGCGTCGCGCCATTCTTTTTCACTAACCTTTTTAAGGATGCCGGATGCGTGATAGTAGGTCTTTGATTTGTCGGATACGAAGAAGCTGGTTACCGCCTGATAGCGCTGTTTGATCTCGTTCAAATATTTGGTGATCTGTTTGGCGTCCGATTCGCCTGCTATAGCCCAGTCCCTTAGAAATGTGTCGCTGGCCATTACAGATGAGACGAATATCGGCCGAATGAGATCTTTCTGAATTTCTGAATAAACATTGTCTGACGTTATCGGGAGTTCATTGCGGACGATTCCATCGCGTATGGCTGATTTGGAGACAAAATAACTGGCCAGGGACGTCGCGAGAAATCCCGCACAAAGCATGATGGAGATAAGGATAATCAATTTTTGCTTTGTTCCGATGGAAGGGTGGCTTGCCATTGTCTCTCGCTTCTCCTGCGTTGATGAGATGTTGTATTTTAACATGAATGGCGGAAAAATGACATGCTAAGAAGAGGACGGTAAAAAAACAGAAGCAACTGTTCCCTTTTTTAGTTGAATACTTTCACGCAAATTATTGTGTTGAAATGATTTGACAGACACCTGTTATAGCTTTATTCATAAATATCCCATTTTACAACTTTGTCCTCACAGGTGGTGAGGAACGGTTGACCGTTTCGAAGCAGGAAAGGAGTTATGACATGAATAATTCTAAAATACACATTTATATGATCATCGCAGTATTTCTCATAACTGTAAGTCCTTCAGCCTGGAGTAATGACTGGGTCTGTTATTCATGGAGCAAGGACACTTCTGAATGTCAAAACTATTACGACAAGAAAGTGAAACATAAGAAAAACATCATCGACGTGATGACACGACTGACTATAACGGATGAGGTAAGGACAAATATTGGCAGTCTGGAAGAGGATGATACCCATATTATGACTTTGAAGAGAATTGATTGTCAGAAAGAAACTGTGTCGGTAATCAAGACGGTAGTATACAAAATTGATGGAACGGTATCGTCCTCAGTTAAAGGTAAAGTATCGGTGAAACATCAGATTGATCCTGATTCGCGAGACGGTGATTTGTTTAAAGCTGTCTGCCGGAAAGGTAAATAAAAAGACATCAGCGATTCCGAATATCGCGAGATACCCGGTGTTTGGGGGGGCGCCGCTGATTACACGGGATAACACATGGCATTCGCCGTTCGCATAACAGGTTACGAATCAGGTACGGGAAAACAAATTTGTTCCATGGAACCGCCATGGTGGCCGGAACAGGAATTGAGGAACGACCGGAGGTTTAAAAAATCTGCAGAGGATGGTTATCTGGATTACTCGGCAATTCTCTCAATCGCAGAACTAAGGGAAATCCACGAGCGATTCAAGTCGCTGGCCTCCTTCGGAATATACGAATGCAAGGCGTGGCAGGATATCATCCGCCCCATGATCATTGCTTTAAATAATGCTTTATACGGCAAGACAGAGAATATTTCCCATTTTAATGTATGTGTCTTTGAATGGGAATCCGGATTGGACTGAAATGCCGCACAGTCAGTGCAAGAAATGGGGACAAGCACCCCCTTTTTTACGGTATTTTATTCATACCGAAAAACAGAATCGATGTAACTGCAAATGATTCTGATTGTGAACGGCTTATCCGGTAAGCATCAGAAAATTGACTGCCGGAATAACTGCACAATTGTTGGGAAAGATTTCAACCTTTTTGCAGTTACAGACAATTTGGAAATATGGAAGTGACAACTGACGGGAGAAATAATGTCCCGACTTGCCTATAGAACAATCGGATTCCTTGGCTTCAAATAAAGCGATTGGTCTGTTGTTTTTGACGAGGATAAAATCGACTTCGAGCTTCTCCTTATTCCGGACATACATAACTTCAAATGATCCCAATCCAATTTCCGTCAGGCGGGCCGCCATCTTTAATAAACTCACCGCCAACAGATTTTCAAAACGATATCCGGAGTCAGGAACGTTGGACCAGTCGTAGAAATACAGTTTGCCTTCCTTTTTGATGGAACGGGTTACGTTTTTATGCCAGGGACGGATTGTGAAGACAAGATAAATCGTTTTCAGTGCTTCTATCCAACGGGAAATCGTCGTGTGATGATAGTCTATATCTTCCCTGATTGAATTAACGCTCAAGGGAGCACCGATCTTCGAGGGCAGAATCTCTCTCAGATGCTCTATACCCCTGATATCGGATATCCGGGACAAGTCACGCAGTTCTTCTCTGGTGAGCAGCGACCTGTATTCGGTTGTCCAGCGATTGTAAAAACGCAATGAATTTTTTAGAAAAGGTTCCGGAAAACCGCCAAAGGAAAGCAGGTGACCAAGCTTTCCCTCTGAATCCATGAATTTTATCTTCCTGGCGGCCGCTGTCAGCTTGTCTGTTGCCGAAAGCGGTTGATCAGTCATTAATACGTGAGAGAAATTACCCGCTGCTTCCGGCAATCCCAAGGGCAGCATTTGATAAGAGAAGTAGCGACCGACCAGTGCATCGCCCGACTTCCTGTACCACCCCAGACGGGCGCTGCCCGTAACGAGCAGAGTGATTCTTCCTTTATTGGTATCGTAAAAACCCTTGAGGATGTTCCGCCAGTTTTTTATTTTATGAATTTCGTCAAATACAATGGGTAAAGGTTTCCGATTGAATCGCTCGTCGACAACATTTTTGAAAAATAGCGGATTCCTCTTGTATTCCCTGACCACGGCCGGGTCATCCCAGTTAAAGTACAAATCTTCCGAATGTTGAGCGGCAAGCCAATTTTGCGCAAAAGTTGTTTTGCCTATCTGGCGCGGGCCGGTGAGGAAAATCATTTTCCCAGCATTCATTTCGGGATCAAATATATATTTGCTTATCAATCTTTCCATATGACCAATTTATACATGTGTATAATAAAGTCAAGACTTATTTTCGTAAGTGTGTAAAAAAGTCAAATGGCTTGGATTAAGAAGAGTAACTAAAAGGTGATCTTCATTCCCGCATAAATACTGTGTGCAAGATAGTTGTTCTGCCCGATCTGGGAATCGCTGGAAAACTCGTGCATGTATGAGGCATGGACATTGGGCATAATCCTGGCAATGTTGGTATCCCACACATAGGCAAGCTTCACTCCCAGATTGCCCTGCACCGAGGCGGTGGCCCGCCTTTCGACAAGCCGGTTGAGAGAATCGGCTCCCGTTTCCGTGTAGTCGTCAACTGGGCTGTCGTCAGGGTGAAAGACTGATTCGTGCTGCCTGAGACAAAAGAATTTATCGGTTTGTTTACCGCCACCGTGCCTGTATTGTATGATGTCTGCTGGGTTACAGCCCTCACCGTCTTGAGCTTATTTACTAATTCGCCTGCATTGATGAGACCGAAACCATAGTTGCGATTGAACCAGTTGCCGGCGCCGTTTTTTACCCAGCCGTTTGTTGCGCTTGCGTCGGTGGGATCTACCCGGGTACTGGTCAGCATCAGGACATGCTTGGCCATATGGACATCCATAAGGGGGTTCGCCTGCAATCCGAGCGCCAGAATGCCGGACACCAGAGGCGTGGCGGACGAGGTACTGCCGAAGTCGCCGGCGTAATCGGTATTGGGAAAAACGTCGCCCTGGTCGCCCTTGGGATTCTTGTCCGCCGACCAGCGGTTGTAACCCAAATCTGTACCTGTCCGGTCTGTGGTTAAGATCCCAAGACCGATTCCGTCACTCCGGTTTGAGGGAGCCGTTATAAAAACGCTTGCGCTGTAGTTGCTGTAATCGGAAAATTTGCCGTCACTCCCCAAGGCGGCGACAGTGATGACATTGCTGTTGGCATGGGTTTGATTCCTGCTGGCATCCTCATCGATCTTCCCCCGCTCGTTGCCCGCCGCCCAGACATGTATCACGCCGTTTTCAGCCGTCTTGTTGATTGCCGTGACCATGCTCTCATCGTCCCTTTTCCAGGGATAGGCCTTGCCGTAGCTGTGATTTTTTATCTGTATTGCCGGCTTGCCCGTTGCCACAAGCGTGCCTTTTTTCACTACCAGACCGCTTTGCCACAGGTAGGCGTTTATATAGTCACTGGTTACCGCCTTGTCGTCCAGAAGACGCAGATCGGCAATCGTCGCATAAGGAGCGGCTCCCGTGCCTCCTATGCCTTTGCCCTCTCTTGCCGCAGCAACGCCGGCTACAGATGTTCCATGGTTGTCCGTCATATATATCGGACCGGTGTAGTCGAGAATCGCGCCGCCCAGGAATTTCCGGCTCAATGCCTTGCTGAAATTGTCCTTGATATCCGGATGGGTTCCCTCAACGCCCTCGTCAATTATGCCGATCACCACTCCCTTGCCGGTATAGCCCATGTTCCAGGCAGAGCGTACGTTTGAATCGTAACCCGCATTTTATTTCGTATCCCAGTTCTTCGGCGCTTTATTCTCCAGATACCACTCGCCGGGATAGTATTTCAGTTCGCTGTCGGTGGCATTATATAAAAAATACGGGTCATTGGGTTCAAACGGTCGGAGCGTTTCCCCGTATGCGGTAAAAGGGGAAAATGCTGTCAAAGATAATAAGAAAAAAATTATGAATAGCAAATAAAGGTCCCCTGATTCTTTTCTTTCTTTTTTTGCTTCATGGGAAGGAAGTTTTTTTTAGATAAATCTGACATGGTTTCACCTCAAATCATCAAGTTTCTTTAGTAAAAAACAAGGGGAGTCTTAAGAATTTGTTTTCTTATATAGTTTGAGTAGAAGGACAGGTGATCAACTCTGTCAAGGGGATATATACGGCCTGTCGGAAACTTCCTTTGCCAATTCCCCCTGAAATAACGAATGTAGTGGCCGATCGGGACAATCAACAATTCAGGACGCTGTTTTAAGCGTACGGATAATTTATTCCTTAAAACTTTATCTTTCTTTCCTAGAAAGTTATTTGCTTTTCGTTCACGATTTATAACAGCGGTAAAAAAATCTTTACACCGACAAGCTAAAATATTTGGAGTCTGTTTTATTTTCTCCTTACAAAGACGAAATCTCCGCCTTCGTCGCCTGCTTCATTAATGGCTCCGTACAAAGGCGTCTGTTGTGTGGGACTGTTATTGATAACGGCATCTCTCATGCTGGAAAACAATTTCTGTGTATCTAAATACGGATCGTTATTGTCACTAAGTCTCTTAGCTAAGAATTCGACAAAAACACTTCTATCCGGAACAGTTTTCAAGGATCCGCTTGTGATAGCTTTCCGGCTCGGCATCTCATATATCTTTTCCAGTGAAGTCTTGGGATCAGGAAATGCAGATCTTACCTTAAAAATGCCGCCACTGAAGCAGGCATCATCAACAAGCAGAACATGCTTTGCCTTGAATGCCTTGATGTAATCACGGATACTGCTGTTGGGAATCCAGTCAGACGGGTCATTGGGACCCGCAGCGTCCCTTGGTAACCAGAATCCCTGTTTCATGTCATCCATCCACATTCCATGACCTGCGTAAAAAACGAGCAGGTTGTCCTTATCCGTCAAACGTTTTCTCAAATCTTGAAATGACTTGTATATTGATCTTCGATCCGGATTCTGAAGAAATACAACATTCTCCCTTTCGAATGTATATTTGGATATCAGGGTCTCCATTAACTGCCTTGCATCATTCAGAGGATAATCAAGTTTGTTGATGTCCGGGTTATTGTAATCCTGTACGGCGATAAACAGTGCATAGTACTTTGCCGACTGCAATCCTGTCATTGGCGGTGCAAGCACCGGTTCCGGCTTTGCCTGTGCAATTTTTCCCGATTCCCGGCTAATGACGAGATGCTTTGTCGATCGATTATTGTGCACATCAATCGCTGTAATCTCGATACTGTTTTGGCCTGTCCTGAGAGGAACATCCAAAGAAAAATTACCCTTCTCATCCATGTCAGCCTGTTTACCATTGATCTGAACATCCATTATTCCATATTCGCTCTCCGTGATTCCGATTATTGTGAGAGTTGTTTGTTTTGCAACTACCGAGACGGCACGGGTCAGATCAGGCGATGTAATGACAATCTTGGGGGTGCTTTTTTTTCCTGCGATACCAATATCGGGCTTATATCTGGATGCTTTTTCCGCAACAATGGCCGTATCTTTTCTTTTTGATTCACGAGTAATGACAAACTGTTTTGTAACTTCATTTCTGTTGATGTCAACTGCCTTTACAACAACAGGATTATCTCCAATCTTAAGCAGCATATCTATAGAAAACAGCCCGTCTTTATTAATATCGACCTGCTGTTCATTGATGAAAACATCTGCCACTCCACTATCATCGATCACCTTGCCTGCTATAGTTACAGAAGATTTATCTGCAAATATTGTTTTGGAACCGTCTATCTTATGAGAGGTAATCGAAATGACCGGTGGTGTCTTGTCTGCAGATTTTTGTGCCAATATCTGCTTTCGTGGTTTTCCTTCAGCTTTAGAATATACCTCTTTTTTGGGAGGTTCTTTTTTTATTGTATCATCACCTGTTAATTTCGATGGTGATGATTTCCTCGTGCCATCCTTCAAATCAGACACCGAAGAAGTGATCCTGGCAGATGCAATGGATGTATCGATAGACTGTCCGCCTTTTCCAGTGCTTTTGCTTAAAACGTAAGCTGCATTGACAAACAGTTTTGCCTCTTCCTCAGACTTCCACGCTACATTAAGGTATTCGGTGCCATAGCTGCTTGTCATTGCCATGTTTACTGTATATTCCTCATTGATTTTTCTGACATTCCTTTCAATCATGTTATAATAAACTTTGTTTTTTGACATCAGCATAGCTACTGTATGATGGCCACCATACATAGGTCGGAATATCCATAGTTCATCTTCTCGAATAGAATAGCTTTCTATATTGAAATGCGGTTTTATCATTGATAGAGAAAGCTCAAGGGCATCTTGTGCTTCTGCTGCTGTCATCCGTGGGGGATAGGCAGGATTTATACTATAAACAATGGAGCCACATCCTGTCATCATCATGAGTACTAAGAAAGCCGCAAGCCAATTAATATGTTTCATGTGATCGTTCTCCTAAATATTATTAGCTGCAGAATCAGAGATATTTTCTTGTAAGAAGAATTCAAATATAATTGTTATTTTAAGGAAAATAACTATTCTATGTCAAGAAGAACAATTCTTATCAGCATTCTTTGTGCAAAGCCATAACCGTCCAACCGGCATCAGCCAGTCGGTTTATGTTTAGTTTGACATATGCGGAAAAGTCAATTATCTTCTCCCGCGGAGTTCGGTTTAAACAACTGTGGGACTCCGACTGATTAATGACATGGGAGGTTGATAATGAAAAAGGCGTACAATTTCATAAAAAATGCTGTTCCTGGAATTCTATTGATTTGGGCTGTCGTTACACTTTGCGTCATGCCGGCCCAGGCGGGAGACATCAATCTATCGGCTGCCGCCAGCATGAAAGAGGCTGTAAGCGAGCTTGCAAACAATTTTGCAGGGAAGAATCCCGGCGTAAAATTTAAGAACAATTTCGGGGCATCGGGCGCACTTGCGAAACAGATCGAGAACGGCGCTCCCGCCGATCTCTTTTTGTCGGCAAATCTGGAATGGATGGATTACCTGAAAAAAAAGAAGCTTATGGACGAGAAAAACATCCGTACCTTTGCCTTCAATGCCCTGGTGTTCGTCGGGAAACCAGATTTGAAAGTGAAGAAAATTGAGGATGTGGTTACACTGAACAAGATCGCCATAGGAAGCCCCAAGAGCGTTCCGGCGGGGCAATATGCCGTTGTAGCGTTCAAAAAAGCCGGCATCGACAAAAAGCTTGAAAACAAGCTGATCATGGGGAAGGATGTCCGGGCATGTCTGATGTATGCCGACAGCGGAGAAGTCTCAGGGGCCTTTGTTTACATGACGGATGCCAGGATGGCAAAAAACGTTAAAGTTCTTTTTGCTGTTCCGCAACATCTTTATCCGAGAGTAACCTATCCCATAGGGCTTACGGCGGCGGGTAGCAAAAAGGCGGAAGCAGCGGCATTTTATAAATTCCTTCAGTCTCCTGAGGCTGAAAAAGTTCTCGTAAAATACGGTTTTGTCGTAAAGTAATTTTAAATGACGATTTTCAGCCATTCGGATTATCTCGCAATATTTCTTTCGGTAAAAGTGGCGGTCGTGGCAACGCTGCTTTCCTTGCCGTTTGGTTTTGCGGTGGCTTATGTCATGACGTATAAAAGATTCAGGGGGCGGATTGCCCTGGATGTGCTGGTCAATCTCCCCCTGACCCTGCCTCCCGTTGTGGTCGGGTATATCTTATTGCTGCTGCTGGGGCAGAACGGGCCGGTAGGCAAGTGGGTGCTGCAGCCGCTTGACATAAAGCTGATCTTTACCTGGAAGGCCGCGGTCATCGCCACGGCAGTGGTCGGTTTCCCACTAATGGTCAGATCCATTCGCACCGGCATGGAAGCTATCGATGAACGGCTCATCCAGGCGTCCCGCACCCTGGGTGCAGGATGGTTTGACACCATAGTAACGGTCATTCTGCCGCTCTCTTTTCACTCCGTCATTGCCGGTTCCGTCCTCATGTTCGCCCGCGGGCTGGGTGAATTCGGGGCAACGATAATCGTGGCCGGCAACATCCCCGGCGTGACCCAGACTATTCCTCTTGCAATCTACGAATACGTCAGCTCTCCCGGCGGAGATGAAGTGGCCGTTGCCCTGTGCCTCGTGTCTATCACAATCTCGGTGGCCGTGCTCATCTTCCATGAATGGCTGGGCAGGCGTATTGTCAGGGTGGGCTGAAATGGAATTGCAGGTTTCCGCGCAAAAAAAGCTGGGTACGTTTTGTCTGGACATGGATTTTTCCATTGACGGTGACCGGATCGGAATTTTTGGCCCGTCGGGATGCGGGAAATCCACTCTGGTCGGCCTAATTGCCGGTTTATACCACCCGGATCGGGGGCGCATCGTTATCAACGGACAGCCGGTTTTCGACAGTAATGAAAAAGTGAATATCCCCGCGGAGCTCAGGAGGATAGGAATGGTCTTTCAGCGCCCCCATCTCTTCCCCCATCTGAGCGTCAGGGGAAATCTGCTTTACGGTTACAAGCGCTGCTCCGCCGATCAGCGTAAAATCACCCTGGAGAATCTGGTGGACGTTTTACAGATCGGCGATCTTCTTGACCGGGGCGTAAAGAACCTGTCCGGCGGAGAGCAGCAGAGGGTCGCAATCGGCCGGGCAGTGCTTTCCAATCCCCGCATGCTGGTGATGGATGAACCGCTCTCAGCCCTTGATGACAGTTTAAAGTTCCAAATAATCCCGTTTCTTAAAAAATCCTGCGAGGTGTTCTCCATCCCTTATCTCTTTATCTCTCACTCACTGACGGAAATGAGGATCATGTCCGGGCAGGTGCTGAACGTATCCGACGGGCGCATTGCCGGGCAAATGACGGTGGAGGAACTGGCGAGAAGCCTGATGGGAAAAGGCCCGGTTCCTTATACCAATCTTCTGAAACTGAAGCGGGTGCGCCGTCTTAACGGCCTGTCCGCCTATCGCTTTGGAGACGGAGAATTATTGATTTCCGGGGACGGCCGGGAGGAAGCCCTGTATGAACTTTCATCCACTGAGATCATCCTTTTCAAGCGCCATCCCGAGGCCATCAGCGCCCGCAATCTTTTGAAATGCCGGGTGGGTGAAATGTTCAAAGCGGGCGGCAGAGTCGGCATCGGGCTGGTTTGCGGCAGTGAAAAACTCGTGGCGGTGATTGTAGAGGAAGCCGTCCGGGACCTGGAGATAAGGGAAGGCATGGACGTTTTCGCCGCCGTCAAGGCAACAGCCTTCCGGCAGTTGGGCTGAAACAGAAGCCTTTTCCCGCCGCTGAACCGCCTTCATTTATCAGCATTGTGAAGTCTTCACAGGAAAAATATTTGATTCGCCGCTTGAAAACCCCTTTGACCAGGATAATATTCACTTATCCAAGTGCCTATGCATTTTATTGCGTAATATGGGATAAAAAGAGAGGCTGACTACGGCAGCAGCGCCTTCCGGTCAGCCTCTCCTCGAACAAAACCTTGGCTGCTGAAAAAACAGCAGAGCGGATGTTAATCTAATCAACGGCGATCATGACGTTGGATGCCTTGACTACTGCGTAAACTTCTTTTCCTTTTTTCAGGCCGAGAGCCTTGGCTGAAGCCTTTGTTATAATCGAAACAACTTCCGCACCGCCGGGAAGCGCTACAACGACTTCGGAATTAACAGCTCCGGTTGTTACCTTCTTGACTTTCCCTTTCAACGTATTGCGCGCGCTTATTTTCATTTTTTCACCTCCCTGTTTTTTATTATGGAAACTCGACAGATAACCCCACCAGCATCATCAGGATTATATTAAAAATAGCCGTTCCTTATAAAAACAGCAAGTAAATTCTTTTCTATTCACATTGCAGGGTGAATTTGCTAAAAAGTAAATAAATAGCGTATTGGTGTAGCAGTGCTCCTGGAATCCCGGAGTAGAATAACCTTGCAGAAGCATTGTATCGGCAAGTGATGCATGATATCTGCGCAGGGATATCGCAGAGCTTCAACGGAGGGAGAGATGAACATTGTTACGGAAAGCGTCCTGGATACCGGCAATCTCTTTGAAACGCTAAGGAAGCAGAATTCAGGATCGGTTATCTTCCATTATGCCGTTGTGAAGAGCCGGGCAGGCGAAAAACCGTCGTCCGGCATCCGCGTCGAGCGAGGTGGAAATCTGGAAGCGGAGATGTCGGAGATTGAAACCGATATCAGGAATCGCTGGAACGTTGACGACGTTCTTCTCGTGCGGCGAATCGGCCTGCTGCAGGTCGGTGATTTGATCTCCCTGGTGGCCGTGAGTTCGTCTGCCAGCAGTGATGCATTTGAGGCATGCCGGTATGGCCTGTCCAGAATAAAGAAAATGACGAGCATAAAAAAAACGGAGCTGGTGTCCATCCGGGAACCCTGATACCGGAACTTTCGGTTTCCGGAATACTCTTGTGAGGTCTGCGCAAAGGGTTTGCAGGCGGCGAATCTAATATTTTTCCATTATTTCCCCATCAGGCAGGGTCGGTGAATAGCAGAAAACTCATGGAGGTAATCCTTGTTCTTCAAAGTGAAGACATCTGAAGAGGTCCTGGAGATACTGAAAAACTTCGATCCGACAGGCACGGAGACAGTCCCCATTGGAGATGCCCTCAACCGCATCCTGGGTAAAGAGATTGTTTCCGAAGAAGACCTGCCGAATTTTTCAAGATCCTCGATGGACGGTTATGCGGTACGGGCCAGAGACACCTTCGGAGCCTCCGACAGTCTGCCGGCCTTTCTTGAACTGACCGGAGAAGTGATCATGGGACGGATACCCACGGAGATTGTCGCACCGGGAACAGCCGTGAGGATATCGACGGGCGGCATGATACCTGAAGGCGCAGACGCAGTGGTCATGATCGAATACTGTCATAGCGCGGACGAAAAGACCATCGAGGTGAGCCGCTCTGTGGCGCCCCTGGAAAACATTATAAGACAGGGCGATGATTTCAAAAAAGGAGATGTCATATTTGAGAAGGGCGCTGTTCTCAGGCCCCAGGATATTGGAATCCTCGCGGGTCTGGGCGTTCAGGAAATACCGGTGCGCAAAAAGCCGCGAGTCGCCATTATTTCCACAGGGGATGAGGTCATTCCCATCGATCAGATTCCTGCTCCCGGTCAGGTGCGGGACATCAACAGTTATACCCTGAGCGCCTTCTGCATTCAGGCTGGTTCTGTTCCCGTCAATATGGGGTTATGCAAAGACAATTTTGACGAAATGAGAGAAATGGTCGGCAAGGCTCTCGATACATGCGACACGGTATGGATATCGGGCGGAAGTTCTGTCGGCGCGCGGGACATGACACTGAAGGTCCTTGAATCATTTGCAGACATGCAACTGCTTGTTCACGGCATTGCAATAAGTCCGGGGAAACCCACCATCATTGCCGGAATCGGCAATAAGGCGCTGTTCGGGCTGCCGGGGCACGTTGCCTCAGCCATTATTGTCGCAGAGATATTCCTGGATCCTTTTTTGTCAGGGTTGTCAGGGGAAGTGAGGGCATCCGGGGACAATCATTTTTACCGGCAGGCGGAGCTTGAACGAAACATCGAATCCGCAAGCGGGAGAGATGATTATGTGAGAGTTAAGCTGCATAAGCGGGATGCGCGGTTCTTTGCGGAACCGGTTTTCGGCAAATCAGGATTGATATCCACACTGGTTGAGGCCCACGGATTAGTAAAGATCGATAGAAACACGGAAGGGCTCTATAAGGGACAGACCGTGAATGTGATGCTCTTCAAACCCTTCAAAGGTGAGGTATAGATGAAAAGAAATGTCTATCTGGCAATGAAGGGGCTTGATGAGGCCCGCGAAATCTTTTCCGGCGTATGGCGGGAAAAGAAAACGCTTTCGGAGCAGATCAACGTTGAAGACGCGTTGGGGCGCGTCACGGCAGGACCCGTTTATGCGGGAGTCTCGGCGCCTACATATCACTCGGCCGCCATGGACGGCGTTGCCGTGAAAGCGGAAGCAACATACGGGGCCGCTGAAAATACCCCGAAAATTCTGAAGACGGGCGATGAAGCTGTGTGGATCAACACGGGACAGTCTCTTCCTGAAGGCTGCAATGCCGTTATCATGGTGGAAAAGATCCATGAACTTGACGAGGGATGCATCGAAATCATGGCGCCGGCCTACCCCTGGCAGAATATAAGGAAGGTGGGAGAAGATATCATTGCCACACAGCTTCTGTTCCCGCAGAACCATGTGATCCGCCCTTACGACATGGGAGCGCTTGTCGCTGCAGGTGTTTTCACATTGATGGTTCGCAGTAAGCCCAGAGTGATTATCATCCCTACCGGAACAGAAATTATCAGCCATCGGGATGTCAGGGATTTCAGCGAATTAAAAAGCAACCGGATCATCGACGCGAATTCCGTTACACTGTCGGCGCTTGTACGCGAGGCGTGCGGGGAACCGACTGTTTATGATATAACCCCGGACGATGAAGGATCCATACGGGATGCCCTTTTAAAGGCATCGAATTCCGATGCGGATCTGATTCTTATCAACGCCGGATCATCGGCGGGCTCCAGGGACTATAACGCCGGCGTCCTGGCGGAAATAGGAGAAGTGCTCGTGCACGGAGTTGCCATGATGCCGGGAAAACCAACTATACTGGGGATTGCCAACGGGAAACCGGTTATCGGGATCCCGGGTTATCCTGTCTCCGCGATCCTCGCTTTTGAACAGTTCGCCAGGCCGCTCCTGTTAAGCATGCAGTGCTTGACCCCACCCAAGAAGCCAACCATCCCTGTCAGACCGTCAAGAGACATTCCTTCGAAACTGGGAACGGAGGAATTTCTCCGCGTAAACATCGGCAAGGTCGGAGACCTTTGCGTGGCAACACCGCTCCCCAGATCGGCCGGGTCTATCACCACTCTAACCAGGGCGGAAGGAATCATCCGCATCCCGCCCTTATCGGAAGGCGTGAGCCAGGAAGAGGAAGTAAAGGCCGAGCTTCTTGTAGATGACGATGAGTTGACGAATACAGTGGTCATTATCGGCAGTCATGACATCACGCTGGATGTCCTGGCGGATGAAGTAAGGCAGGCAGCCGGGAGGAACATCAGGATCTCATCAGGAAACGTAGGGAGCCTTGGCGGCCTGATAGCAATCAGGAAGGGGATCTGCCATTGCGCGGGTTCTCATCTGCTGGACACAGAGACCGGTGAATATAATGTCTCCTATATCAAGCGGTATCTGAAGGGCATCAGAGTAAGCCTGTTCCGCCTCGTTCTCAGAGAACAGGGGCTGATCATTCAGAAAAACAACCCCAAAGGAATAAAGGGAATCATGGACCTCGCCCGCGGCGATGTCTCTTTCGTCAACAGGCAGGCGGGTTCAGGCACCCGCATATTGTTCGATTACAACCTGGCCCGTTCCGGCATAAAGGCTGAATCCATTGCCGGTTATGATCATGAAGAATTCAGCCACATGTCCGTGGCCGTCGATGTATTGAGCGGCGCCGCCGATTGCGGCATGGGCATCTACGCGGCCGCGAAGGCTCTTGACCTGGACTTTGTCCCCATGGATAGGGAGCAATACGACCTTGTAATCCCCACCGGTTTTTTGCAGGAGCCGAACATCCGTGCAGTGCTTGATACGATCCGCTCTCAGCGATTTCGTGACAGGGTTGAGGCGCTCGGCGGATATGATCCGTCAAGAAGCGGGGAGTTGATAATGGAAATAGCTCCCTGATGTCTTCGTGCCCGGAGCCCGCAATGTGCAGCCGGTTATCAAAAAGATGATAGATAGCGACAACGATAAAATCCCTTCCGTGGAAGAATGCAGAAGACTCATGGTTCAATATTCCATGAAGCCGAATATTGTTGAGCATTCCTTCCAGGTCATGAATGTTTCTCTGGCAATAACCGATAATCTCAAAAACGGTGCAATAATAAACAGGGACATGGTTGTTGCGGCGGCGCTCCTTCACGACATCACAAAAACACGGTCCCTTGAAACACGAGAGCGGCATGACCTGTCCGGCGGCATGCTTTTGCGTGAATTGGGTTTTATGAGCGTTGCCGGGATTGTTGAACAGCATGTCTTCTTTCAGAATTTTAACGCTCAGGGAAAGCTTGAAGAACGGGAGATAGTATTCTACGCGGACAAGCGGGTGATGCACGACAGGATTGTGAGCACGAAAGAACGGGAGGCTGATCTCCTTCAGCGTTACGGTGTCAGTGAAGAAAAGCGCAGCATGATCCTCAATCTCATGAGCACGGTGCTCGCAATCGAAAAAAAGATCGCCGGTTTCATGAAAGAGAACATTGATAATGCCGTCTATGGTGCGTCAGGCTCAGCAAAAAGAGATTTTTAGAACGACCCGGCTCGTTTGCCGGGAAGATAGATCCGCTCAGGATGGCTTTATCGCCGCCGTTCACAGGAATATCCCGGAAATGTCGGATTCGTAATAGCAGAAGCCCCCTGTGTACCTTACGGAATATGGGAACCCCGATTTTTCAATGATTCCCCTCATCGCACTGTTGTCCGGCTTTACCAGGCAGTGAAAGCGGATAAACCCGTTTTTCATGGCGGCTTCCGCGATGCGATGGAAAAGTACAGTCCCCAGTCCTTTGCCCTGCCAGTCGTCTCTTATTGCAAATGCCAGCTCAGGCATTTCAATCTCGTCATTCCATGCATAGCGGCCGACAGCGATTACAGACTCGCCGGGCTCTACGCGGATGGCGGCAGCCAGAGCAAAATGATTTACGTAATCAAGATGAGTGAATTGATAAAGTAGGCCGTCGGGCAGAGCCCTTATCAGCCCGAGAAAACGCGCATGGATTGTCTCCTGTGAAAGTTTTGAAAAGAGATCCTTCAACAGGGGTGCATCAGTTGCCGTTACGGGTCTGATAAAAACGAACTCCCCTGTCTTCAGGGCAACCCATCTTTCGTAACCTGCCGGGTATTTTTTTATGTCGTGTTCTTTAGCTTTTGACAAAGCGCCTCCACTCTTTTCCCGCTGTCATGAAAGCTTTCCATAACCTGGGTTGGGGGAGTAACGTGATTATCTGTATGCCCGTTTATTGAGCAGCGCCGGCTAAAAGTCCTTCCGGCGGCGCCAGGCCTCATGGTAAAGTCTTCCGATGCAAAGGACGAGCGCCAGGAATAACAGCCCCAGCATGAAGGTGGGCGCCGTGCCGAACCATTGGTCCAGACGATGCCCGATATAGAGGAACAGCAGAGAGACGACACCGATGATCAGCCCCCAGCCGCTGAACATGAACAGGGGCGTATAACGGCCGAAATCCACCCGCCATTCATGAGCGTCGGGTTTTATGTCCCTGACGTCCACCCGCCATTCACGGGCGGGACGCTTTAAATCCTTGATGTCTACCCGCCACTCATCCGTGTGCGGCGACTGATGCTCGATATCCACCCTGGGGCAGGGTTGCGGAGCCGGTTTTTTGTGGTCTTCCTTTTTCATGGCCGCCTGCTCCGATTAGATTATTATCAACAGCGTGTTTATATCTGCACAGACGATGACAGCGCTCAACTCTTTTTGCATCCATGCTTCGATTGCCGATGCCCTTTTAATCTCTTGTGTCTGTATTATGGTCAGGATAAAGTTTTCTTGCACATTCCGGACATATCCCGTGACTGAACTCAACTTCCGAATGCTGCTTTATGTACGATTCTATCTGTTCCCAATAACCTTTATCGGTACGGATTTTTTTACAGGCGGCACATATTGGAAGCATGCCGCTCAATTTTTTTATATCCGCGATTGCTCCCTGAAGTTCTGAAATCAGCCTTTCCCGTTCTTTTTCGGCTTTAATCTGGTCAGTAATGTCGGTCTCTATCCCATCCCACACAGTTCCCCCGTCTGGAAGAGGCCGCGGCGCAGAACGAATGTGAGACCACCTCAGCTCTCCTTTTGGTGTCCGGTATGCAGCGATGATATTGAATACAGCCATGTTCCTGAGTGCATATTCTTCCGCTTCCGCCATCCGCGTTCCTTCCTCGGCAACATATTGGCTGTATAAAAGCATGGGATCAGCGATCACGGCCTCCGGTTTCACCCCGTGCAGGTTTTCCACCCCCTTGCTGAGATAGGTAAATCTCCGACTTCCGTCCGCTTCGATGACTACCTGGTAAGCAAGACCATTGGGAATGCTGTTGCAAAGATATCTTAATCTTTCCTCGTTTTCCCTTAGAGCCTCATCTGTCTTTTTGTGTTCGGTGATGTCTTGGATTACCCCCATGGCGCCGATAATGTTGCCGTCAGCATCCCGTAAAGGTGCGGTTGATACATTCACAAAAATGGAACGACCATCTTTTGTCTGTCTCCAAACTTCACTTCCACTGTATGCGGTGCCGGATATAACCCGGGAAAAGAAAGCTTTGAACTCATCCCGCTTTTCCGGGGGCACAATAGGATTGTATTGGCCTGTTACCTCATCGCTTCTCCAGCCAAAAATCCGTTCAGCAGAAGGACTCCAGTATGTGACTCTCGAATCACGATCAAGGGCGAAGATTGCCAGCGGCGAGGCATCAATTATGGCCTGCAGTGCCTGGTTTGTTTTTTGTATTTCATCTTCGGCGCATTTGCTTTTCGATTCAAATGTTTCCAGTTCACTGACTTTCTCTTTTAACAGGGCAATTTCGCTGATCAGTTCTTCTTTCGTCCTGGATTGATTATTCATATGATGCTCCCTTATGGCGGCAAAGGTTCAGGCTGGAAGAACGGACGATATTTATTGAACCCGGATTACGCGATAAATACGTAACACCCTTTGGCATCCCGGTCAAAGTGGCTTTCCGCGGCTCAGAATATTTTTTCGATGGAAGCCGTGATTACCCCCCAGGCTTTGTCTGTTGAAAAAATATTGGATTCGCCACTTGCAAACTCCTTGTGCAGACTTCATAAAGTTCTTTCCGGATGCACACTAACTATAAAGTAATGTCGGCAATCCTGTATGTCAATGAATAAACTTATGGGTGAGGGTGACATGGCAATCCGGGATTTTGATTCTTTACGGTCACTACGGGTTGCCGAGTTCAGGCACCCAATCAGCGACGAAAAGGGTGATCCTGTTCTGCCTGTTCTGGACCTGCCTTATGCGGGCTTTTTCCGGAATTTTATCCGGGTGTCTCTCGAGGCGGATGTCGCGTGGAACTATACCGGCAAAATCTATGAACTGGGCGCCGAAATGAACATGGAAGTATAATTTCTCCGGCGTGCTTGCGATCGCTCCGCCGTATGGTGCTTCCCAATGATCGGCAGTTGCTTTGCGCACCGGAAGCGGCAGCGCGTGGGGTGAGGGCAGGATATCGCTGATCTCCGAGGCCAGCCGCAAATTCTTGCGCCAGTCATCAATCGGCGGGCATGCCTGAAAGCTCAGCACACAGTAATCCTGCGATGTGCCGTCCTGAAATACCAGGTTGAATGGTATGTAATAAAAATCGTAATAGCGGACTGCGCCGATTGTCAAAGCTTTCTTTAAAAGGCCACGCGGCAGTGCTTGAGGTTTGTTGCACCATTCAGAAAACAGCTCCAGCCGGTTTTTCGGCACAAGAATCATATTGCGGAAGCGGTCATCCAGAACCCATTGAGCCTTACATCGGGAGCACTCGTACAATGTTCCGAAGCGAAGCTTTTTTTTCCTGAGGATGAACTTCAGATATTTGGTCAGGTGATGCCCGCCCTTTTTTAATATGTCGCGCCAGGGCAATACTGTTCTGCCGGAGCGGTCGCACCGGGCGCATCCGGGTTTATTCGCCAGTTCTTTGTCACGTGCGGAGAAAAAACATACAGGACAACCGCCGCAGTTTTTCCATCCTGCATATGGGGATGTCTGCCCGCAGACCTTGCAGGTTTTATTCCTGCGAAGATAGTCTTTTAACTTCGCATCATCGGTTTGCGTCTTCATTTATTTCACATATAATCGCTCGGATTAAGCACCATCTTCAGCAATCCTTCCCGCTTGACCAGAACGATTGAGGATGGCGCCCCCTTGACTTCAACTTTGACACGAATGTAGCTGCCCCTATCTTCCTCTGACACATAGCGGGTATTTGTCCACGCTACGTAACCGAAACCTTTGGATTTGAAGTCATTCATAATTTCATCTTTCAATGATTGTTCAGTCTGCCCCTTGCTCAGTTCGGTCATCTTGATAATAGCGCCGACATTCTCATCTTTGTAGGCTTTGGAGTATTTCTGCACAAACTCTTGTGCCGTTTTTGCCGGCGAATCGCTAAATGCTCCGCACGACATCGCAAACAGTACGCTCAAGACTAAGAAAATACGAAAGGCTTCACCAATGCAGTTGTTTATTCTTGTCTTCATAATAACCTCCTGACAAATAATATGACTAGTTTGTTTCCGTCCGGAAAGGGCGCTTTTCCACTCTGGCTGTGTCGATCTCCGATATTGCTTGTGCGACGTACATTAAGTACGCCTCCGCGCAATCCCTTGATCTCCTTGCCGGAACGAAAAATAACCTCTTTCCAATCCGGAAACCGAAAGTTTCTGCATCCGGAGTTTCCGGATGGAAACTGTCTATTTCTCCGCTGCAGGTTTCTTGTGCAGACTTCTTGACGGCTGCCGGCTGTTTTCATGCAGGTTCAAATTCCGGCTTCGATGTTTTTTGGAGATGCTATCCGGCATGCAAAAGCATGGGTTTCCCCGTCAGGAGAGGGAAAGAAAATAAGACCGCAGATTCATCTCCTTGTTTCTCAGGTTGAGCTTTTTCCGTATGTTGTTTCTGTGAGTGTTTACCGTTTTGACGGAAAGTTTCAGGACATCCGCTATTTCCTGTGATGATTTTCCCTGTCTGATGAATTCCGCGATTTGTATCTCCTGTGATGTCAGTTTCTGATAAACGGCGGTAAGATTTTTCATGAAGGGTGAGACGATGTTCTGGAGATTCAGCTCCAGAAGCTCCACATAGGTCCTGCATTGCGCTCCCATATCGTGCAGCTTCAGTTTCTCGATGTACGGCAGCACCAGCTCGTTTACATTCAACTGCACTTTTTCCCCCACCTTTTTCTGATCACTGGACTGCTGTTGGAGGTAAACCCGGAGGGCGGTGTTGGCTTCTTCCAGTTCCCGGGTCCGTTCCTTCACTTTTATTTCCAGTTCATGCCTGGTTTTGATCAGTTGAGTCTCCATGCGTTTCCGCTCTGTTATGTCTTTCTGAAGCCCCACGTATGCGTAAGGCGCGCCGTCTTTTCCAATCAGGGGCGTTACTTTGTACTCGCAAAAAAAAGTTGATCCGTCTTTTCTTCTGTTTATGGATTCGCCAAGATAGTCCTTCCCCTGCGACACTTTTTTATACAGTTCACGCTGGATCTCGTCGGCCGCCGGATCGGCGTTGAATATCCCCGGCGTCTGACCCCTGATTTCATCGAAACTGTAACCGAACATCTCTTCCGCCTTCCTGTTTATGTAGGTAATGGCGAAGCGGGCGTCAGTCACCACTATCGAATCCGACATGTTTGCCGTTATGGCGCTTAAAAAATTCAGTTTATCTTCGGTCTGTTTACGCCTTGTTACATCACGAACGCTTGCGCGATGGCCCAGCCCTGTTCCGTTGTCATCAAAGATCGGCTGCCAGGAAACGGCGGCCCATTTTACACTTCCGTCCTTGCATAACAGCCTGAACTCAATATCATTGCCTGTCGAGCCCTGAAGGCATGAGAGGAAGACAGATGCGATCCTTTCCCTGTCGGCATCATGTATCATAGGCATCGGATAGTCATCCATCCGCATGCATTCGTCAACAGAATATCCTGTAAGATTGTAAACAGAAGGATTGACCCAGATGAGTTTTCCATCCGTGCCTACCCAACTTTCCCAGTCCGGGGTGTAGTCGGCGATTGCCCGGAAACGTTTTTCGCTCTCCCTCAGGGATTCATCCTTAAGCCCGCGTTCAGCAATGTATGTTTCCAACTCCTCTATTCTCTGCCTTAGCAGGGCAATCTCTTTTAACAATTCATGATTTGTCATGGATGAATTATCCATCATTTTCTCCATTGGATAACGGGTCGTGAAGATTGAAAAACTGAGCGGGTCGGTACTGTTAAAGACTTTACAAAAATTAACAGAATACCCGTTGAGAAGTCAAATGGAACGTGTATAATTGTCACTTGGAGCGGAACAGAAGGCTTTCATGTGGAGTTTGGACTATACTATAGTACCGGCATGAAAAATGCTGAAAAAGATGATGAGAGAGTATTTGATTTCTTCACAAGAATATGCATAGAGTAGCATGAATTTAGCTTCGTGCAATTAACGGCTGTTAAGTTCCGGTTTCACAATGCGTTAAAGATTTAGAAAATCTGCAAGAGTACAAAATCATGGTTGCAATGCCGATTCCCCAGCTTTCCCAGATAATCAGTGACAACAGGCCTCAAACCGTATTCAAAACGGCCATCGATGTCATAAGTGAGCATTACGGCAGAAAGGCTGCCACCCCTGTAAGGAACTGCTACAACATGACAATCAGGCTGTTTCGCGGGAGGTTGGACCAATATCAGAAGTGCAACACCGATTATCACGATCTTCCGCATACAATGGATGTATTCCTGGCTGCTGCACGCATTCTGGACGGATACATCCTTGCCGACGGCAAAATCAGCGAAGGCAATGCCGTTCAGCTCCTGATGTCGGCCCTTCTCCATGACGCCGGCTATATTCAGGAAAAAAATGACCATGTCGGCACGGGGGCCAAGTATACGTTTAATCATGTCGAGCGGAGCATGAATTTTGTGCGGCAAAACAGGGACAGATTATTTCTTGCGGAAGAAGAGGCAGAGTCTGTAGCCATGATGATAAAGGCGACGGAATTCATACTGGACTTCCGCACGCTTTCATATGCGTCTCTCGAAGAGCAGCGATGCGGGGCGATTCTGGCGACCGCCGACCTCGTGGGGCAGATGGCTGACCGGATATATCTGGAAAAGCTGTTGTTCCTCTATAATGAGTTCCGTGAGGCGGGCATGCCGGGTTTTAATACGGAATTCGACATCCTCAGAAAGACAAAAGATTTCTACAATCTTACGAGAAAAAGGCTTGACGAATCATTGGAAGGCATCGGCCGGTATGCACAGATTCATTTTCTTAAACGTCACAACATCGATGAAAATCTTTATGAAATGGCAATTGATAGAAACATGGCCTATTTAGATAAAATCATAAGCGATGCGGCGACGAACTTCCGCCACAAACTTCACAGAGGGGCTTTTTCCTCGATACCTGCGGGAAGCAAGGTTTAAGAAAAAAGATGCCGCATCTAAACAATGCGGGGCTTTATATTGCCGGGGTAATTGCCTGTACCGTCGCTGATCATCAGAGAGTGTCCTTCAAACATCCCCCCCTCTTCAATGGCAAGAAGCATGGCCTTCAAGTTTCCGATCAGTCTGCCGGTGTCGTAAATCTTTATCTTTTCCTTTACCTGAATTGTGCCTGTTACCTCACCGCTTATATGCAGGCTGCCTACATCTATATCAGCTTCTATGTGCGCGCCTTCGCCGATTACCAACGTGCCGGTGCCTGTTATATTGCCTTCAAAGTGACCGTCAATGCGCATGGAACCTTCAAAGCTCAAATCGCCCGTGAAGGAACAACCCTTTCCCAGGACGGCAGTGACATCTTCACCCAGAATTCCTTTTCCGTATATACAGGATAACTTTTTCAACCACCCTGTTGTCGACACAACAATTCTCCTTGACGCCGGTCACCCGTGCGCTGATGATCAATGCCCCGGCTGATGGAGCCGTCTACTGATTTTCTTTTCCGGGCATTATACTGGAACCAGTGAATATGGCGCCGCTTCCTGTAAAAACATTCGGTGAGGTATGTTCTTCGCTCCCGTTTATACGTTAATAACGCTCACGAGAATGTGCACTATATCACATTCTTTGAATAAAAGATGCTTTTATTGGAATCTGCAGGAATGTAATATTTTCAAGAACTTGTTTAGTTATGACGGGCATTCGTCAGCCATCATCAGTCACAAGCTGCAAGCGCCTTTGATATGAGCCCAGATTACGCAATAAAAAAAGTAATACTCTTTACCATCCTGGTCAAAAAGGCTTTCCGCGGCTCAGAATATTTTTCACAAGAAAAATATTTGATTCGCCGCTTGAAAAACCCTTTGACCCGGATAATATTCACTTATCCAGTTGCCTATACGTTATATTGCGTAATCTGGGATGATTTGTGCATGAACAGACGATAAGAATAAAGGATCAGGCGGAGCCGAAACTCCAATCCGGCTAACGGCTTTCTTCCCTGGCCTTGGAGCGAAAGACCAGCATGATCTCTTCTCCGGACTCATCTTCCAGGGCAACCGCCTTCAGCCGGTAACCGGTATATCCGGGATATGAATGGGGAGAGCCGTTCTTGAGGACAAAACTGATTTCATTGAAGCCGTCCTTTTCACAGACTACCGTTGCCGGCCATTGTGCATACTCGAATCTGCCCAACAGCAGGTATCCCTGATGATCGTAATGGTCCGCCACATGCTTCAGTCCGGAAAAAGACAAGCCGATATTATTTTCGCGGTAGTGCTCCTCAGCACACGCGTCACTGGTAAGCATTACCGGCGGAAAGATATTTAAGATGGTCAATAACACGAGGACTGTGAAACTGTTTCTTCGAATGTCCTGCATGGACTTCCTCCCCGCATAACTGTAAGTCGATGTTTTTTCCAGGTTCACTTTCCGTATAATTTCTTTGTGCATTCCGGACAGATGCTGTGGCTGAATTCGGCGTCCGAGTGCTGCTGGATATAGACCTCGATCTGGTTCCAATAGCCCTTGTCGTCCCGTATCTTTTTACAGGATGCACAAATCGGAATCAAACCTCTCAGCATCTTGATCTTTATAAAGGCCTCGCGGAGATCGCTGATAAGCTTTTCTCTTTCCTCCTCGGCCAGCTTCTTTTCCGTAACGTCCCGGATGGATTCGATGGCGCCGACAATTTCTCCGCTGATGCTGTAAATGGGTGTAGCCCATCCGGAGAGGAAGCGTCTCTCCCTGCGCACCATGGGACAGTCCGCATCGCCCATGAGAGTTCCCTTTTCTCTGCGGAGAAAGTAGTACTTCTCTTCGATTTCCTCTGAAGGCAAGGTGACCAGATCGACCAGAATGGGCCGGCGCTCTCCGTAAAAGGGTATGGAATGTTCGCTGTTTCCCTTGCCCAGCATCTCTTCTGCCTTGAATCCCGTCATTTCCTCTATGGCCCGATTCCAGGCGATGATCTTGCCTGACTGGTCGAGAACCAGTGTGGCATCGGGAAGGAAATCAATGATCTCTTCGAGCTGTCTCCTCGATTCATTGAGCGCCTCTTCTGCGCGCACGCGGTCTGTGATGTCGCGGATGGATTCGATTGTGCCTATTATGTCTCCCTTGAGATTGTAGATGGGAGATGCCCATCCGGAGAGAAAGCGTCTCTCCCTGCGCACCATGGGACAGTCCGCATCGCCCATGAGCGTATCCTTTTCACGGCGGATCGTCAGGTATTTCTGCTCGACAACCTCGCGGGGCATGGTGACCAGATCGATAAGGATGGGCCGGCGCTCGCCGTAGAAGGGTATTGCATGCTCATGATTGCCCTTGCCCAGCATCTCCGCGGCCTTAAAGCCGGTCATTTCATCTATCGCTCTGTTCCAGGCGATGACCCTTCCTTCCCTGTCGATGACAAAGGTTGCATCAGGGAGAAACTGGATGATCTCTTCCAGTTGCCTTCTTGATTCGTTTGTTGGTGGCGGCTAGAAGGAGCCAAAAGCGGCAGTGCTGTCCCCCGTTTT
>CAZLFA010000049.1:0-31720 GCA_964558665.1 uncultured Syntrophaceae bacterium | reverse complement strand
TCTTGTATGTTATTAGCCCCCCAATAATAATTTGGATTTAGATTCTCTTTTGCGACATAATACACCCCGCTGGCTTCTGTGTATCTTTGTTCGATTACCAAACCTCTCGCTACCTCCTCCACAAATGTCTGGAATGTAAATTTATCACCTGCTTGCTCTCTTATTTTTTTATACCTCATCAGAAACTCTTCGGGAGACTTCTCCGGTGTCATGTTTTTACTTCTCATCACTTTTACATCTTTGCCTTCTGCCCTTAATTTTCTGACATGCGCTTGCCACTCTTCCGGCCAGTCTGTATCAGCTTTCACTTCTCCAACTCCCACAATTATAAACATCATCACCAATAGCATTAGCAGTGCTGTTCTTCCGGTACTCGATATTAAAGACGTGACAACATTCTTTTCTTTCGTAAAATATTTACTGAAGCTCATAATAAAGTCCTCTGTATAAGATGAGACGGCAATAGTTATTACTCGTTGAGAACCAGAAATTCAATCACTAAGAATATTAGCAAGAATAGCAGGGTGGGGTTATGAGATGGAGCGTTGATAACGATTTGAAACTTTCATGTCAGATGGAGTTTCATTTTTGAGGAGTACAGGAAGGCACATATACCCTCAATCTTCCGGGAAAACAGCCTGTGAAAACTGCGGCTTTCTTCCCGTATTCAATGCGCCGCCCCAACGATCGCAGCAGCACTTTGTATTTAAAGGGTGGCCCTGAATCAATAATCTTACGATTCATCAACCAGTGTGATGGCTTTATAGGGGCATTCAAGCGCTGCTTTCTTCACCGCCTCGCCGTATTTTTCCGGATCCTTGACGTCAAAGACCGGTTTCAGATACGCCCCCCACATTATGAAGACGTCCGTGCAGATGTTGACACACAGTTCGCATCCCTTGCAGAGATTTTTGTCGATTATCACTTTCATTTCAGTATGACCTGCACCGGCATCCGCCATCCGGCATTCAGCAGAGACGCGGCACTTCCTCCGTTCACGGCAATCTCCACAAATCCGTGGCTGCCGATAACCGCCAATGCCCTGCCGGGCGCGGCATCCCCGTATGCGGTGCCTCCTTCAACCCTGGTATCGGCAACGGCAACCGACCATGTGCGCCCTTTGAGCCAGTCTCCCGGCACATTGGTTATCAGGTTGCCGAAGTGGTCCACGTGCTCGACGCATCCGGAAATCGTCGTACCATCCTTCACGCCGGCAGGGATATCCAGGAAAACAAGGGAATCCGCATCCACTTCCGACCCCACACTGCGCAGGGATACTCCGGAGGCGAGATGAGCTCCCACCGGCGCAAATATGTCACGCCCGTGAAACGTCCCGCTCGGCGTCTCCGTCCGCCAGTATGATCTGTTGTCGAGCTCCACGGCGGCTTTAATAACGTTCTTCATCAGTACTCCCGTAAAAAGGCCGTTGTCGGGCCCCACCAGAATGCCTGACGCCAATTCTATCGCCAGCGGCCGGCGCGACGTCCCCACGCCCGGATCAACAACGGCTACATGCACGCTGCCTTCAGGGAAATATTTATAGGCGTTCTTAAGACAATAGGACGCCGCATAGATATTCTGAGCAGGGACATCATGAGTTATGTCGATTACCGGCAGCGAAGGGTCTACGCCGGCAATAACGCCCTTCATGATTCCCACATAAGGGTCGATTAAACCAAAATCAGTCAAGAGCGTGAGCACTCGCTTTTTCACCATGGCATGTTTCCTTTACGGATGATTGTTTTCGCTCTCTGATATCCCGCTATCCGTGCCGGACTTTTCAATCATTACTGTAATTCCTTCCTTCTTCCCGTATGCGACAGCTTCATCATAACTGCCAAACTGTCTGATGATATCAAACTCCCGCCATTCCTTTTTGCCCATTCTCTCCACTTCCGTAACACGTCTTGCCGCCACACCTTTGGGACAGATATCAAGAAGGCAGTACTTCTCAGCATACATTTCGCGGCACTTCTGACACCGATCTACACCCCTCTGACAGTGTACGATTACTGTCTTTTTAATGACCCGGCATGTTTCCCCGGCCAGGGTTGAGGCCTGTATACAGACGATCAGCCCCATAGCCATCAGCACTGTGAAAGTGATTTTCTTCATAATTGTTTGTCCCGGATTACACAATAAAACTACAGGCACATGGATAAGTGATCATCACGGTCAAAGAGGTTTTCAAGCGGTGAACCAAATATTTTTCTCGTGAAAAATATTCTGAGCCTTGGAAAGCCTCTTTGGCCGGGGAGCCGACAAGCATTACTTTTCTATCACATAACCCGGGTTTATATCATGGAGCCTTTCATTTAGACAGTCAATTATGACAGATGCGGCTTATGTACTTGCATTTTCCGCATAACTATATAAAAATGTCTCCACTAACGAAAGGGAGGATGGTGTAATGAAGACCTGCAGATTGGCGTTTTTTGCGGCGGTCATGCTTTTTATCGGCTGCCTGCCTGTTGAACTGGATGTTTCCAAAGACGGCCAGGTGCTTATTCCCCGACAGGAAGGTTTCTTCAGCCTTGACCTTCAGAAAGGAAGGATGACCAAGCTCTATGCTCCCAAGGAGGGCTCCCCTGTCTTCGCACGTTACGCGCCGGACGGCAAATCGATACTCGCCGTCGTCAACATCAACGACAGCTTTTCTTTTCGCATTGTCGGCGTGTCCGACGGAACGGAAAAGGAGGTGCTGAATGCCACCAACGCCGCCTACACACGCTACAGTCCCAATGGACATTATCTTGCCATCACCCGCGTCGCAGACAGCCAGAAGCCGCCGATCACCGAAAACATGCCGGAGCTGCATATGATACAAACAAGCGACGGCATGGGTAAGGTTGTCGCGCACAATATCAGTTCGCATATCCGCTGGATGCCTGACTCCAAACGCATCCTCGTTTTCCAGATTGACAAGAAGAATGATAAAAGGCAGCTTTTCGGGAACCTCGTTCTTATCGATGTCGGAACCGGCGCCAAAAAAGTGGTCGCAGCCGCCGTCGGATCAAGCAGCACTTTTTTTGACGTTTCTCCTGACGGCAGGAAGATCCTGCTTGTCGCCTTAAATGCCGGAGCTCCCAAGGCCCAATTATCAGTAGGAGATCAGGACAAGGCGAAGCTGTTTGAGATCGATGCGGCAAAATCCTCTGTTCGCGCCATATTAAAGACTGCTGAGTTTGCCATCTGGTCTCCGGACGGGAAACGGGTACTGATCGGCGGCGCGGAGAAAAACGGTGCACAGACGCTGGAAGTTGCAGATGCCCGGTTGAAGGAGTTTGTCACCGTGGCGACCGATGCTTCAGCGAAAGCAGGGGGCGGCATGGGCACTGACACCATGATCTATCCGGGCTGGATCGACAGCCGGACCCTGTTTTACCTGGCTCGCAAAGCCGTCTATGGAACTGCCGTAATCAACCTGGCATTTTCCACAGTAAGCGCCGACGGCAAGGAGAGGAAACTGCACCAGACTATCATCGATCGGGAAGCGGAAAAGTAGTTTCCGTCGGGACTGCTGAAAAACGCTCATCTACTGCGTTACGCTGCAAGCCTCACCGCTCAGCGTATTTTAAATATACGCCTCGCGTTTCGGTTCTTGCGTGCCTTGTACCTAAACGTTTTTGAGCAGCCCCCCTCCATTATTTACGACTGCGTCGGCTCCTTCTCGCCGCCTTGCTATCATCCCCGATTGGAAACCGGGATAACCTGTTGTTCGCTCTGCGCTATTGTGTGTGCGGCAGAATCAAGGGCGATCTATCTAACCGGATGCCCTTGACTAGCCTTGATAGTCAGCATTTCCAGGCCCCGGGTCCCCACTTGTCCGGCAATTCCGCTTTCGCAGGCCATTCCGGCGGTACGCTCTGCCCCGGTTTTTCTCCTTCTTTTTCTATTAACTTCCTGAGACCGGGGCGAAGAAACTGTGGATTTCCTCCCTTCTCCGTCCTCCCATTGTAAATGGCTTCCGAGCGGAGTCTGCGGCCGATTGTCTTCTCCATCCTGTTCCCGAGCCATAAGACCCTGTCCACATCGTAGCCGTGTTCAATGCCGAGTTCATCGATCATGACAAGCAGATCTTCCAATGCTATCAACCCCACGTAACGATGGTCCCTGTAATAATATTCGCCTGTGCCTCTGACGGGGCAGTCATCGAGGAAGTTTGCCGGCTGTCCGCCCAATCCGCCCAGAGTTCCTTCAAATCGCGATATACCGGCGTGGAGCGCTGCAAGCACCGACGCGGATGCTACACGCTTGGTCTCATGGAGGTGGCAGAGGTGCACATCCGGATCAGGCATGGCATCCATGATCATTGAGAAATATCTGTAGACCTCGGCCGCGGACGCAGAGCCGTCGTGATCCGCATGCTCGATGTCGTAAGCGCCTATCGACAGCCACCGCTTCGTAAACTCCACGGCATCCTCAAGTTTTGTGGCACCGCTGATGGGGCTGCCCCAGATGGTGCTTACAACCCCGCACATCTTGATGCCGGCATCGGCACACTTTTTTATACAGCGTTCCGCTTCCCGCCAGTACTGCGAGAGTGTTGTTCCCGAATTGGCAAAATGATGTTCCGGGTCCGTGGAAACCATCATTAAAGCCCGGTCGGGACCGATGCCCCTTTTTTTCAATTCGATTGCACGATCTACGGCGCTTTCACGGATAGTTACCGCGCTGAAAACGAGATCATCATAATTGATCCCTTTCCCCGCACATCTCTTTTTAAAACGTTCACTCCGGAAATGGGCAAGGACTTCATCGGCATCCCGGAATTGAGGAGTAACCAGCGGATTACCCAGATTTGTAACTTCAATTTCCCTGCAGCCCGCCATGATTATTTCTTCGCCGTAAAAAATCTTGGCGGCCGTGGAAATGAACTTCTCTTCGTGCTGAAACCCGTCCCGTATCGTGATATCACCCAGCATTACCTTTCCGGGCATTTTTGGAAATATTCTCCGGTAATCGTGTTCCGTCATATATTTATTTCATCCCCCCATATAGATTCTTAATATCCGCCCAACAATATTGCCGATTCCTAAAACTTGAAATTGCCGAAGTTGGATTTCCTTACCGGCTGCAGGAGCGCCACTTCGAAGGCCAGAGCCAGCGCATCGCGGCAGTCCTTGAGAGGCAGTGTTCCGTCATTGAAAAGCCGTGATTCCATGTAAAAAGGATGGGCCTCGCGGTTGTACTTGTCTATCATCATCTGACGGAACTTCGCCGCCGCTTCTTCATCCATTTCCTCCCCCCGCCTCTTCCGGTTCACACGCTCCAGGCTGGTCAGGATAAAGCCCGCCGTGTCCCCGGACATGACCGAGGTCCTTGCCCTCATGGTGGCAAAAATAAAAAGGGGATCGAAAGTTCGTCCGCACATGCCGAAGTTCGCAGCGCCGTGATCCGGCCCGATGATCCACTGGACCCGCGGCACTTCCGCGCAGGCGCAGGCCCGGACCATACCTGAACCGTACTTGCCGATGCCGGAGTATTCCTCGGAGGTGCCCACCATGTAGCCGGGGGAATTCTGGATGTAAAGAATCGGTATCTTCATCGTGCAGCAGCGAATGACCCATTCGATGGCCTTCCGCGCGGAATCGACAAAGATGACTCCGTTGTTGTTGCTGGCAATTATCCCCACGGGAATTCCCTTGAGAAAAATCTTGCCGCACACGATGTTGTCGCCCCGGCCGGGGTTGTAGTTTCGTTTGTACTCGCTGAAGTAGCTGTCGTCGGCAATGGCGGCGAGAACTTCACGGACGTTGATACCTTTGGAGGTCTCCTTCGGCAGCACCCTGTAGAGATGATCGGCGGAGACTTTCGGATCGGCGGGCTTGCGCCTGTCTATGCAAATAGTCTGCTTCGGATCGAAGGCCAGCAGTTCCCGCAGTTTCTCGATGCCCTCATCCTGCGACTTTACAAAGTGATCGGCTCCGCCGGAGATGTGGGTGTGAACCTTTGCACCGCCCAGATCTTCCATGGAAACCGTCTCGCCTATGGCCGATTTCACCATGGGAGGCCCCCCGAGAAACGAATAGGACATCCCCTCGATCATGATCGATTCGCAGGCCAGATATACGATGTAAGCGCCCCCTGCCGTGTTGCCGCCCGTACTCAGGGTATATTGCTTCAGGCCGCGGGCGGACATCCGGCACATGTTGTAAAAGAAATGGCCGAACTGGTTTCGCCCCGGGAAGATACGGTCCTGCAGGGGAAGATAAGCCCCTGCCGAGTCGGCGATGTAAACAAAATTAAGACCGCACTTCTCTGCAATCTCCTGCGCACGAAGATGTTTCTTGCAGCTGATGGGATAGTACGCCCCGGCGGTTACGCGGCTGTCGTTGGCGAGCATCATGACCCAGTTCCCGTGAATCTTGCCGATTCCCGTCACAAGGCCTGCGGACGGGACATCCTCGACGCCTTCATAGCCGATGCCGAACCCTGCGCCCCTGCTCAGTTCGAAAAACTCCGTCCCCGGATCGATAAGCTGTCGTATGAGCTGCCGCGGCGGCTTTTTGCCCTGCTTTGCCAGACGCTGGTTCTGGGCATCGCCGCCCGGGTTGTACGCCTTTTCCCACAGCTCACAGATCTTCCGCTCCTCATCGAGCCAGTGCTGCCGGTTCTCCTCGTACTCCGCCTCTTTCTTCTGTGTCCGGGACATTCTCTTTTCCGGTGTGTCGGCCATCAATCCGTCTCCTTTCCATCCTTATAATGGCGGGCGGTGCTTTTTCAGTCCGCACGCTGCGTTCACTGGGGCTTCCTTCCGCAGAACAGTTTCATCACGAAGGAGACAACTGTTTCCCCCTTCTGATTGATGATCAGGTTGCGGATGGTGAGGACTCCCTTATCGTTTCCCTTGTGCGTGATTTCGACGACCTCCACTTCGCAATGTATGGTGTCGCCGATGCGGGTGGGTGCAGTGAAGCGTACCTCTTCCATACCGTAAAAAGCGATGAAAGATTTGGGCAGGTAGCTTGAATAGGGTCCCATTCGGAAAGGCAGGGCCATGCCGATGCTGAGGGTCAGCATTCCGTGGGCGATCCTGCCCTTGAAAGGCGTGCCGGCTGCATACTCCACGTCCGTATGGAGGGGATGCCAGTCGCCGGTGAGGGAGGCAAAGGCTATAATATCAGCCTCCGTAACGGTTCTTGCCGGTGAAATCATCTTCTCGCCGGGTGTGTAGTCATCAAGATAAATATACTCTTTCATATGCCCACCTCAGTTAAGATAAAAAAATATTTAATTAGCCCGCTGTAAATTCTTTGCGCTGGTTTAGTTGCCTGTGCGCAAAGAGGTTTCCGCGGCTCAGAATATTTTTTCGACAGAAGCCGTGATTATTCCCCTGGCCCTTCATGATGAAAAAATATTTGATTCGCCGCCTGCAACCCCTTTGCACAGACTCCAGAACTTCTTATCCGGAAATAGAAAACTTCAGCATCCGAAGTTTCAGTATGGATAATATCCGAGTACTTAAGTCCTGTCTGTAGGCCAAGTATGACAAATCAAGTATACCTTTGTTGAAAAATGAACTCCTGGAACGAATAGGTATTTAAAACCGGAACATTTTAATGTAGATTATCCTATGGAAAGAGGCTTGTGAAGATGAAGAGAACGGACAACAATCAACAGAAATCGCCAAATGAAGTATCTGCATTGCGTCTTAAGATCAAAGATCTGGAAAAAACTGTCCTTGAATACCGCAAGGCTGAGGAAGAACTGCGGAGACGTGAAGATAAATATCGAAACATCGTGGAATTGACCCTGGATCTTATTTTTATTGTGGATGAAAAAGGCAAATATGCCTACGCCAATCCGCGATTTGAAGAAGTAACAGGATATTCCATCGGCGATTTAATCGGTCGCCCGTTTGTTTGTCTCGTGGCTCCGGAATTTGTCAAATCTACAATAGACCGGTTTAAGAAAGGCATGCACGGAGAACAGACCCCTCCCTATGAAGCGGAACTGATTCATAGGGGCGGTGCAAGAATACCCGTGGAGTTTCTTGTTACCACGCAATACGACAGCCGGGGCAGTGCAGCGGGCAGATTGGGAATCGGCCGTGACATCACAGAGCGCAGAAAGGTTGACAAGGCATTAAGGCAGCTTGCCGCCGACCTGGCGAAAGCCCAGCTTCTTGCCCATATCGGCAACTGGCGCTATGACCCGGACACCCGACAGTCCGTCTGGTCCGAGGAAATGTTCCGCATCTTCGGAGTCAAGCAGACCCTGAACCCGCCGTCGCTCATCCACTGCAGGAGACATATCCATACCGATGACCGGCCGAGCTACGAGGCATCCATCCGGTCCGCTCTGGAAGGAAACCCCTTCGAAGCGGAGCTGCGAATCATCCGTCCCGACAATTCTGTATGCCATATATTCATCAGAGGAGAGGCTGAGTTCGACCGGAGCGGAAAAATCAGGGGGCTTTTCGGAACTGCTCAGGACGTGACCGAACGCGTCACGAACGAAAAGAAGCTGAAGGCGCAAAGCGAACAACTGAGAATTCTTTCTGCAAAGCTTTCAGAGGCCCAGGAAGCGGAGAGGAAAAGAATCGCCAGAGAACTCCATGATCAGGCGGGACAGAACCTGACCGTTGTCGGAATAAATCTGAACATTCTGAGGTCTGCAGTCAGCGAGGCGAACCTGACGGCACGTCACGGTGATTTGCTGGATGATTCCATCATGCTTGTGGAACATACATCGGAGTTTACCCGCAGCCTGATGGCCGATCTGAGACCGCCCGACATGGACGATTATGGCCTGATTGCCTCCATTCAGTGGTACAGTGAGCGCTTTACAAGAAGATCGGGAATTGAAGTAAAAGTCAAAGGGAATGAGATCCATCCGCGCCCGGACGCTCACCTGGAAAACAATCTGTTCAGAATCGTTCAGGAGGCTCTCACCAATGTGAGCAAACATGCAGGCGCGAAGAAGGTGATGATTAAAATAAATACCTCTGACCACAAATTAAAACTCAAGATAACCGACGACGGCATCGGATTTGATCAGAGAAAGCTCGACATTTTACCGGACCGCCGGGGATTGGGGATTATGAACATGATTGAACGTGCGGAGTTCATGGGCGGACGCTTCTTCATCAAATCCAGGGAAGGAAAGGGAACGGAGATCGACGTTGAGGTGCCTTTATGAAGATAACGGTATTGATAGCTGACGACCACACGATTGTCCGCGACGGGCTCAGATACCTCCTGGAAGCGCAGGGCGACATCAAAGTGATCGGTGAAGCCTCGAACGGCCATGAGGCGATAAAAAAAGTGAAGGAGCTGAAACCCGACATTGTGATCATGGACATCGTCATGTCGGAATTGAACGGCATTGAAGCTACGGAGCAGATCTGCAAACAGAATCCATCCACGCGGGTCATCATGCTTTCGATGCGGTCCTCGACGGAGCCTATCCTGCGCTCGATAAAGGCAGGAGCGTGCGGATACCTGCTGAAGGAATCCGCCGGCCGGGAACTTGTGACTGCAATCCATATGGTCAAGGAAGGCAAACGCTATTTCAGCAACAAGGTGTCGGATCAGATGGCGGGCGCCTATCTGAAAAGGGAGGAAGGGTTAATAGACCCTTTATCGGCTCTCAGCCAGAGGGAGCGCGAAGTCCTTCAGCTCGTTGTGGAGGGCAAGACCAGTGCGGATATTGCGGACATGCTGTTTCTCTCCATAAAAACGGTTAAAACGTATCGAAGCCGGCTGATGGTAAAGCTGGCCATTAAAGATATTCCGAGTCTGATCAAATTTGCCATACAGCACGGGATAACATCGTTGGAGTGAAATGCGACACTCAGCGATTATCTTTTCGGAAGACGGAACTGAAAGAGTCACTGTGCGGCCAGTGGCTGAAAACCCGCAGCCCCTCCTCTTCCAAAACGGGGCCGATCCACACCAGCGGCGTTTCTGCAAGCCGGTAGAGTTCATTGCAGGGAACTCTTTTGCTGTTTGACTGTGACAGCCTTGCAAAGGCTTCATAGGAAACCCCGTAAACCACCTTTTTTACCCCCATGGATAGAATCATCGCCGAGCACATCATGCAGGGAGCCGTACTTGTATAAACGGTGCACTGCTCTATGACCTTTTTGGGCAGTTTTCGATGGGCCGCGACCATCAGGCTGAGCTCTGCATGGCGGGAGTTGTCGTTGTCCGTATTGACCGTGTTTTCGGAAGTCAGTATAACCTTGCCCTCAAAAACAAGAAGTGCTCCGAATGTGTGATTGCCCTTTTCTCCGGCAGCGACTGCCAGATCGAAACATTGCCGCATAAAGCGCTCATGCTCCGGGAACTGATTCATCTGTATCCTCCCCCGGCATGCATCCGTCTATGCAATGCCTTCTTTCAGGTCTTATCTCCGGCGTCGAGTATCTCGCGTATCTTCTGCGACAGCAATGCCAGTTGAAAAGGTTTTTTAATAAAGCCTTTGCAGCCCCGGTCCAGAATCTGCTGAACCTCGCTGCTGATGCTGTAGCCGCTGGACAAAAGCACCTTCGCACCGGGATCAATTTCACTTAGACGGTCGAACGTCTCTCCGCCGGAAATCCCCGGCATGATCATGTCCAGAATAATCATGTCGATTTCGCCGTGCTTTTCCATGTACACCGCTATGGCTTCCTGACCGCTGCCGACCGTGTAGACACGATATCCCAGAAATTTAAGAAATTCCCTGCCTACTTCCCGACAGGCAGCCTCGTCGTCTATAATCAGGATCGTTTCTTTCCCCGTCAGGATTTCCGGCGCCTTTTCTTTCTCCGGGACGACCTCAAGCTTGGTAGCCGGGAGAAAGATCGTAAAGGTTGTACCGTGTTCAACCTTGCTGTCAACGTTGATGAAGCCCTTGTGTCCCTTTATTATTCCGTAAACGCTGGACAGCCCCAGGCCTGTTCCCTGCCCTTCCGGTTTCGTTGTGAAAAACGGCTCGAATATGCGCTCCTGCGTTTTTGCATCCATCCCCATCCCCGTATCTTTTACGGTTATCCTGACATAGGTTCCGGGAACCGCTTCATAAGGATGAACATCATCAGCAGCAAGCGAAACGAACTGTGTCTCCAGATAGATGTTTCCTCCCGCAGGCATTGCATGAGCGGCGTTTGTGAAAAGATTCAGAAAGACCTGCTCCATCTGGTTCTGGTCGGCCTGGACTATCAGCGGGCCCCCGGCAAGACTCATATGCATGACAATTTCCTTTTTCGCCTTGCCGAAGAGGCCGGCTGATCTGGCAAGAACCTTGCCGATATCCAACTGTGCGGTTTCGTACTGCTCTCCCCGGGCGAATCCCAGAAGCTGTCGGGTAAGATCGGCTCCGCTCTGGACCTGCTCCTGGATGCTGTCCAGCCATTCTATGTAGGGATTGCCCGGCTCCATCCTTAATCGCAGCATGGTGGTGTATCCCTGGATGCCGTTCAGGATGTTGTTGAAGTTATGCGTCAGGCCGCTCGAAAGTGTCCCGATGGCCTCCAGTTTCTGGGCCTGGATAAGCTGAGCCTCCAGGCGTTTACGCTCGGAGATGTCGAATATCAGGGAAAGCAGCGCCTTTCTTGCGCCAAAGGATATTACCTCTCCCGACCATAACACATCCAGTATCTTCCCCGACTTGGATCTGAATCGTACAGGGAGTTCCCTGAATGAGCCTTTATCCTGCAACAGCTTTGCGGCTTGAACCCTTATTTCAGGATCGTCCCAGATGTCGAGTTCGAATGAGGAATGTCCGATCATTTCCTCTCTTGTGAATTCAAGCGATACCAGAGTCTTTTCGTTGACGTCAATGTAGCGGCCGGTTTCCAGATCCGAAATAGTCATCGCCGCCGGGCTTGAATCGAATGTCTTGGAAAACCGCTCTTCACTCTCCTTCAAGGCTTCTTCCGCCCGCTTGCGTTCAGTGACATCACGCATGCATATCATGGCCGCCTCTTCACCATGAAAGGGTATTCTCCCACCCAGGGTTTCCATCCATAATGTACGGCCCTTTGTGGTTGTCAGCCTGTATTCATCTATCTGTCCCTCATCTTTTCCGTCTTTCAGGGCGGCAATATCCTCAACGGCCTTCTGATGGCTGCCGGCATGGAGAAAGTCCAGCATGTTGTGTCTTAACAGGCCTTCCGGCGAGGACATTTCCATCATCTCCGCCGCCGCCTCGTTGGCGAAAAGAATCTCCCCGCCCCATGATAGAATAATGATGGCTTCCTGCATGTATCTGATGAGGGACCTGGAAAAAGCCTCACTCTCACGCAGGGCCTTTTCTGCGTTTATTCTTTCCGTCACATCCACGGCAAAAACCATCACACCGATAATGGTATTCCGGTGATCGCGAACGGGCACTTTTCCCACCTCAAGCCAACGTACTTCGGAAGTGCCGACCGCCGTGTGCGGCTCCAGGATGCCGAGTTTCGGCATGCCGGAGGTGATGACCTGCAGATCATCCTGGTAGTACGCTTCGGCTTGTTCAGGCGGATAAAGATCGTACGCCGATTTTCCCATGATGGACTCGGGAGCTATGCCCTCAAGATCGGCGGCGGCTCTGTTGATGCGGATGTGATTGTTCTTCGTGTCCTTGAGCCACATCATTACCGGCATGGCCTCGAATATGGCATGATACACTTCTTCACTTTCCCGCAGAGCGTCTTCCGCCTTCTTGCGCTTTGTGATGTCGCGGAAGTACCAGACCCTGCCGTTGTATGTGCCGTCGTTGCCGACGATGGGAGCCGAATAACGGTCGAATGTCCTGCCGTCAATGAGAGCCAGTTCATTGTGGCCTGCCGCCTCTGTATCTTCATAGATGCGTCGTGTTGCATCCTCAAACTGATCAGGATCGGACAGTTTGTCCAAAACCGATTTGATCGCAAGATCATCGGAACCGCTTTCCATTACGTGGGAAGGAATGCCCCACATGTCAACAAAGCGCCTGTTCCATAAGATCATCTTTCCGTTCCGGTCCACGACCAGTATCCCGTCGAGCGACATTTCCAATTGAGTGGAAAGGATAAGATTGCTGAACCGCAAGGCATCTCCATCCTTTTTGCCTGATGCCTCCGCCTGTTCCATGTCCCGGATTTTCTTCTTCAGGAGAGATATTTCTTCGAACAGTTCTTTTTCAGTCCCGGCCTTGCTGTTCATCTATTGCCCTCTTGTCTGATAAATAATATCATCATACTACATGCTTATTTCTATAAAATGCAACTATGGATATCAAAAAGAATTAATGGACATAACGAAATGATTTTTGTACATTTCTATCCGTAACGGCGGCGAATGCCCGGAGAACGATGTAGGATTTCGTAATCCGGGACTCAAGGACCCGTTTGCTGAAAACCGGATCCCCTGGCCGGAAATGTCTCATCGCAGGGCCGCAATCCAATATCCGCTTAAGGAGCAATAGTTATGAAAAAAAGATTCCCATTCCCGTTTGTGTTGTCGGTAATTTTGGCCATTGTCATGACAGTTTTTCTTCTCGCCTCATGCGCCAGCAAGACGACGGTCAAAGACGAGGAAGCAGAAGTAAAATATGATATGAACCTAAAAACCGAAGCGCCGGCGCGAGAGATGAGCAAACAGGCGGAGATGCGTCAGGCGCCGCCCCCTTCTGCGGCAATGACCGGGGCTCCGCTTTCAAAAGCGGAGGCGAAGCCGCAGGATGCGACGCCGGTGACGACGTGGAAACGAGCCCAGGCAGCGGCCAACGCCTCGCGCCTGATGATCGGCGACAAGGAAGAGCTCCCCCTCAAGGGCATGCAGATAAACGTGCTGGTGGAAGGATTCCGGGCGCGGGTGATCATCGACACCTACTATTTCAACAATCACAACCGGCAGTATGAAGGCACCTTCAAGCTTCGCCTGCCCGAAGGCGCCAACCCTTACTTCTTCGCCTTCGGAGAGATGGTGATGACCGCGGATGTCAATCTGGCAAGCCCCATATTCATGCAGCAGGCGGACGCGCTGAAGGTCGGCGCGACGCCGGAAGAGATAATGGCGGCCCGCAAGGATTCGTGGACCGCACCCCGTGAAGCCAGGATGGTGCCGAAGGAAAAGGCGGCCTATGCCTACACGGAAACGGTGCGCCGGCGCATCGATCCGGCTTTGATGGAATGGTCGGGCTCCGGAATCTTTTCCTCACGTGTGTTCCCGCTGCTGCCGCAAAAACTGCATCGCATCGTCATCGGCTATGAAGTCGATTTGACTCCGGCCGGCAATGATCTTGAGTACCGGCTCGACCTGCCGCCCGATCTGCCGCAAAGCATCGTCGACATCTCCGTCTCCGGCAATCCTGACATGAAGGCGGAACTGATACCGGCGGCAGACTGGTCCAGGACGGACGGCGCGCAGAAAGGGACTGTGAAGCTTTACCACCGTTTTGCAAACCCGAAGGAGCAGGGCATAACCGTGCGCCTGAAAGATCCCGGGGCAACACTGCTGACGGGAACGGATAAAAGGATCGGCGATTTCTTCGCCGCCTCCCTGCAGCCGCAACTGCCTGCAAATCCTTCAGCCGCATCCTCACGTCCCGCCGTATTTGTCGTGGACGTATCCCTCAGTTCAAATCCCGACCAGTTCAATATTTACCTTAAGCTCTTAGAAGCCATTTTAAAAAACAATCGCAAAGAGCTGAAGCAGTTTGCCGTCATGTTCTTCAATATCGAGACCTTCTGGTGGCGTGAATCGTTTTCCGAAAACACCGATGCCAACGTCGCGGCGCTGCTGAAGTTCGCCAATAAGCTGTCTCTGGAAGGGGCGACGGATATAGGCGCCGCGCTCCGGCAGGCGGCAAAACCATCCTGGATGCAGCGGAATCAGAAACCGCGTCCCTGGGATGTCTTTCTGCTCAGCGACGGGGCGGCGACCTGGGGAGAGAGCGATCTGTATGCTATTTCTCAGGGAATCAAAGGCGGCAGCGTCAATGCCCTTTATGCATACCGCACCGGTTATGAGGGCGCGGATTTGCAGGCCCTTCATCATCTGACAAGAGAAAGCGGCGGCGCGGTCTTTACCGTGGTCGGAGAAGCGGAGATCAAAGCGGCCTCCAGGGCGCACGCGGCACGGCCCTGGCTGATAGAAGACGTCCGGATGGACGGCTGCACGGATCTGCTTCTGGCAGGCAGGCCGCGCAGCATCTACCCCGGTCAGCCCCTGTTCCTGGCCGGACGCGGAAAACCGGCGCCGGGTGCAAAGGCAACCTTCCGCCTGCGCCAGGGCGACCAGACCAAAAACCTGTCCGTGGCTTTCCGTAATTCTCTGTCGTCGGTCCTGGCGGTCAGGGCTTACGGGCTGATCGCCGTCGGCCATCTGGAGGCATTCGGGTACGCGGCGGAAGACAAGGCCAAGGCGTATGCCACCCATTTCCGCGTGACCGGGAAAACGGATTCCCTGCTCATGCTTGAGTCGGAAGCGGATTATCTGCGCTTCAACATCAAGCCGGAGGAAGACGCCTTTGTGATCAAGTCCTGTCCGGTCGGCGACACCATCGCCGGCATTCTGCGGGACATCGGCCAGAGTCTGGGCGACCCCAAAGCCGCTTTCATGGCATGGCTCAATAAGATGGAAAAACAGCCGGGGGTTTCCTTTGAAACACCGGCCTCACTCAAACTGGCACTGCAGCAAATCCCGGCGAAGAGTTTTTCGGTGCGGGCCGAGACCCTGCATGCAAAACATCGCACATGGAAGGACATACCCGATAATGTCAGACAGCAGATTACCTCAAAGTCGGTGGAATACGACCCCATGACCGCCGAAGCGGAAAGAAGATATAAAGACTATGGCCCCTCCGATGCGCTCCGCGCGCTCAGCTCCCTTGTGGAAAATAACCCCGGCGACGGAGTCCTTGCCCGTGACGTCTCTTATTCCGCCATAAACTGGAAGCTCCCGGGCCATGCCTTTCATATTTTCCGCCGCGTTGCCGAATCACGCCCGTACGAACCCCAGACGTACAGAGACATGGCCGGTGTTCTTGCATCTATCGGCATGGTCGATCTGGCCCTGGTCTATTATGAAGTGGGTCTTACGGGAAAATGGGACTCCCGCTTCGGCGAGTTCAGGCGCATCCACGGTCTCGATTATCTGCGCTTCCTGCGTCAGATAGAGTCCGGTAAATTAAAAACCAGTGTCCCCGACTATGCAAAGGCAAGGCTGGGAACAATCGCTGCGGAATTCGATCCCGGCAAGGTCGATCTGCTGGTCTCCATCACCTGGAATACGGACAACACGGATGTCGACCTGCACGTTCTCGAACCGTCGGGAGAAGACTGTTATTACGGCCACAGGAAGACAAGGATCGGCGGCTACCTTACCACGGATGTAACCAGGGGATTCGGACCGGAAATGTATATACTCCCCAAGGCGCCGTCCGGGACGTACAACATCCGTGTGAAATACTTTGCCTCGGACACGAACAGAAAAAGCGCGCGCACCAAGGTTTCCGCGACGGTGATCGAGGGATGGGGATCAAAGCATGAAAAGATAACCCGCCGGACGGCGACACTGAAGCTCGGGCAGGAGATGCACGACATTATGAAGGTCAGCATCGGCGGACAGGATGTTCAGATATATTAAACCGATGTCTATCGCCTTTGGAGTGCGAAGCCTAGGCTTCGCTATCGAATGGTCTTTTTATTTCCGATCAACCCCTACCGTCATCGTCGGACTTGATCCGACGATCCAGTTATCTTCTGGATTCCCCGATCAAGTCGGGGAATGACACTGAAGGAATGTCACTTTAGTAGAGCCATTCACTATTGTATTGAAGCCGTACCTATCAAATTACTGATTCATCACAAAGTCGTATACAGGGACTTCAATTTTTCTTGCCGGGTTGAGTCTACTTCTGACAATACGAAGCAGTTCATCTGTTACTTCAGGAGTGTACATCTTTTCTCCACATCGCAGACAAACCTCAGCAGGAACATGCTCGATGAAAAAATATTTGTTGGTTTCCTCATAGGTAAATGTTACTGTTTCCTTTACCGGCTGTCCCCCGCAAAATGGACATTGCATGATAATCATCTCCTTGTTCTGCCATTGATCCATTCCTGAGGATCGGGCTCGTAAACTGTAATTACAACAACTGTTGGCGGCATTGATACTTGGACGTGAAGAGACCTTCCTTCGCCTGTTTTTCCATGCACGAGGCAACTTGGAGAATATTTATCGTTTGGGTATTCCTCTATTATCTCTCCTGTGCCAATTACACTTTCAACTTCACCGCGGGATATGGACCTTCTGATCATCCGCTTCACGGCATGATCGGAAAACATGTACTTTTCATTTTTTATTATATCTCGAATATCATCCAAAGTCATCTTTTATCCAGCACAATTCAAGTTTTTATCGCGAGCAGGGATAAATCCCTGCTCCCCTCCCCTTCTGTCACTCCCGTGAAAACAGGAGTCCAGATATTTAAATGATCAAAGAACCAAATGATCAAATAACCTATTTGCCGGAACGCACCGGGAGAGCTCGAAGGCCGCCGTACTGGTTGCCCCAGAGCCGTTCACCAAGGACGAAATAGAAGACGGCGGCGTCGGAACCGCGAGTTTCTGATGCCCATGGACAACAGCAGGTAAGATGGATCAAGTCCGTAGCAACATGGATTTTATTTGATGGATAACATTCCTGATGTTGTGATTTCCCCGCATCATACAGCCCTGCCAGTTCATCCTGTGTCGGCATCCGCCAGTCGCTGTATCCGCCTCCTCTGTAGTTCTCACAGTAACTCTTCGCATTAGACCAGTTTATATCTGATCCATTGTCCTTGGCAGCCCACATCAAGTTTGTCTTTGTGTCCAGTACTGTACCATCTGCATACTTACAGAAACGACCATCATTTTCTACACACTCCTTCTTGGGAACCTTGGCCATCGCCACCGTTGTCGTTTCGCCATAGGTCTTTGCCTTCTTCCTCTTCTTTCTCTCTGCTGCTGCCTGCCTCTTGGCTTCCCTCTCCGCAGCTATCCGTTCCTTTTCCTCCTCTATGCGTTGCCGCTTCTCCTCCAGAGCTTTCTGTTTCGACAACGCCGCTCTTTCCTTCTCCAGACGCTTCTCTTCTTCCGCCAGCCTTTTTTGTTCTTCCGCTTCCGCTGCAGCCTCTTCCCGTCGTTTCCTCTCCTCCAGTTTCTCTGCCTGCTTAGCCCTTATTCGCTTCTGTTCCTCAAGTGACTGGCGTTGTTCCTCAATTTCTGCTTCCTGTCGCAGACGCTCCTTCTCTTCTGCTATCTTCCGTTTCTCTGCATCATAGTCTATAGATGGAGTGGCAGCTTTTATCTGTGTATCACTGCCAGGGCGAAAATAAAATTTCCCTTCCAGTGATGACAGTTCCCAAGGAACCTGCTGACCACCTGTCTTTTTCCCCATATCTTTTCTTACTTCTTTGAAAACTTCCTCTATAGGAAGACCGGATGAATTCATATGACGCATCAGAGATTCGGCATAGGGACTGTTACGACCACTTCCATCTGCTGCGACTTTACCGGGTGAGGTCGAGTAGGTTATGAAAGTCCCTCTGGGAGCGTCTGAGATTATCGCTAATCCACGACCAGCTGACCGGAAACTTCTGCCAAATGGGTTATCACGACATGCGTCAAGAATTACGATGTTCAGATTGTTACCTGCATTACCCATCTCGGCCAGCACCATTTCCGCATCCACTGCCTGGAACTTGACATCGGTTTCTTTGTTTATCCTCGCACCTACAGGGAGGAGATAATTCCTTCCACCTATCTGAACACCATGACCGGCATAGAAGAAAAGACCGGTTCCGCCTTTCTTCAGCTTTTCACCGAACTCCCTTATAGCATCTTCCATTTCCTGATGGTTGGCGTCTTTCTTGAGAGTCACAGAAAAACCCAGCTTGGTAAGTGAAGCAGCCATATCTGCCGCGTCGTTGACAGGGTTCTTTAGTGGGGAAGAACTATACGTACCATTTCCTATTACAAGAGCTGTTCGCTGTTCTGTAGCTGCATGGGTAAGAGGTATGGAATAACAAAGAAGAAAGAAAAGGATGGTGAATAATGTACGGAAGTACCTCATAACGTCCCCCCTTGTAAGCATGAAGATATGAATTTATAAATGATATCCTTCTATTCGTCAATGGCAAAAAGCCGGGGATGCACAGACGGTGTGGATGCATATAATCGCCGGAGCAATAACTGATGCCTATTTATTAAGTTGACTTTTAAATCCGGAAGCATTATGTTACATATAAATAGTATTTTAAATATTATTAATTAAATGTAACAAATGATTCAAAATTGCAAAAGGGCAAATGTCATGAAAAAACAAAACATTATAGGAAATAATGTAAAATACTTCCGTGAAAAAATGGGTATCCGCCAAGAAGATATTGCAAAATATTTGGGAGTAAAACGAGAAGTTATCAGCTACTACGAAAATGGTTCCAGAGATGTACCGTTAGAGAAATTGAATGCTATGGCTGATTTATTCAAAGTAGATTTGTATGACTTAATGGAAGAAAATATCGATCTTCAGAAAGCGAATGTCGCATTTGCTTTCAGGGCTAATAACGTGTCGCCGGATGACATGAAAGTGATCGCTGAATTTGGCAGAATTGTAAAAAATTATATAAAGCTGAAGGAGCTGTACGACAGGAATGTACACTAGCCAGACACTGTTAAAAATAAAAAAAGAGGTTTCAAGATTTAAGACAGATAACGGTCTTGGTGTCAAGGACCCCATAAACACCAAAAGCTTGTTGAAAAAACTAAATGTCCTTACCGTCTTTAAACCGATTAATTCCGATTTTTCCGGAATGGCAATAAAGATAAACAACCTCAAATTCTTACTCGTAAATTCCAACCATACGACAGGCAGACAAAATTATACCATCCTCCATGAGTTATACCATTTGATTGTTCAACAGGACTTCAATTCGTCTATTTGCTATTCGGAAAAACCCGGCAAAAAGAATAAAGACGATTACAATGCGGAACTTTTCGCATCACTGGCACTTTTGCCTGAAGAAGGCATTCTCGACATAATCCCTGAAAAAGAGTTTTCCAGAAACCGTATATCTTTGATCACTATTTTTGAAATAGAACAACATTTCATGAGTTCGAGAGAAGCCCTTCTGAATCGACTGAAAGACCTGTCTCTTATAGATGAAAGGAAATACAACGAATACAAGGCCAATGTGCTGCAGAACGCCAGACTTTATGGGTATGATGAAAACCTTTACAAAAGAGGCAATGATAATTTGGTAATCGGCGATTATGGTAAACTGGCAAAAACCCTTTTTGACAGAGAAGTCATTTCTGAATCTCATTTTATCGACCTTATGCATGATATCGGCGTGGAAATCAATTTCGCAAATCTATCAACTCAATGATATCAAAACAGATCACTTTCCGCGGCTCAGAATATTTTTCACAAGAAAAATATTTGATTCGCCGCTTGAAAGCCCCATTGACCAGGATAATATTCCCTTATCCAAGTGCCTACGAATTCTATTGCGTAATCTGCGATTATTCATGCTGAACATCTATGCGGATCGCCTACGGTGAGGTGACTGCAGGGACTGCCTGCTTAGGGGCATCAGTAACCGCCGGCTGGGGAACCTCAGGAACGACGGGTTTGATGAATTCGCCGCCGTGTTTGGGGCAGTAGTCCATTGGCTGGGTGCCGGCGATATAGAATTCATCGCGCTTTACCGGGCAGTCGGGAGCTGCCAGGCGGCCGGTGGACGGATCGATAGTCACTGAAACGACCGTATCCGGTTTGATGAAATCGGCGGCGGGCTTCTTTGCCAGAGCGGAGCGCATGAACCGTTCCCAGATGGGGGCGGCGACGGCCCCGCCGGTAAACCCTTTTCCTCCCGGCCTGGGCTTGTCATGGCCGACCCAGACACCCGTTATAAGCTGCGGCGTGTATCCGACAAACCAGGCATCCCGGTAATCGTCGGTTGTTCCTGTCTTTCCGGCGGCCGGACGCTCCCTGCCGAATTTCTTCAGCGATCGGGCCGTGCCGTAGAGCATGACGTCCCTGAGCATCTGCGTTGTGACAAAGGCGTTGGCGGGAGAAAGGGCCGGTGTTACGGCCGGCGGGTTCTCCGTCCAGGTACGGTGGTTCCTGTCATAGATGCGGATGATGGTTCTGGCTTCCGCCCGCGAGCCGCCGTTTACCAGAGGAGTGTAGGCTGAGACAAGGCCGGTAAGGGTGACTTCCTCGGTTCCCAAGGCTATAGTGAGGTCGTTGACGGCGTGAAGCGGCAAACCCATCGTGGCGGCAAACTGGACAAAATAGGGAACGCCCATGGACTCGAGGAGCTTGACCGTAATGACGTTGTTCGAGTTAGCCAGCGCCTGGCGGAGACTCATTTCCCCATGATGCTTTTTGTCGTAGTTCAGTGGGGTCCAGCCGCCCTGATTCCCCCTGCTGTAAGTGACCGGGGCGTCGTCCAGAAGACTGGCGGCTGTGTATCCCTTCTCCAGGGACGCGGAATAGATCAGGGGCTTGATGGCCGATCCCGGCTGGCGCTTGGCAAAGAAAGCGCGGTTATATGCGTTCCGGGCAAAATCGACGCCCCCGACGGCGGCCAGAACATCCCCTGTTGCCGGATCCATGCAGATCAGGGCACCCTGAAGTTCGGCTGAGAGCCGTTTCACCCCGTCCGGCAAAACCTTCTCAGCCAGCCGCTGGAGATTCAGGTCCATGGCCGCAGTAACCTCCAGACCTCCCTTTTCGATAACGGCTATTCCGTAACGTTCGATGAGTTTATGCCTGATATGGGCCACGTAATACGGCGCTTCCCCCTGCCTGAAGGTCGTGATGGGCTGCGATGCCAGCTTTTTCCTTTTGCCTCCGGTAATCATTTTCAGTTCTGCCATGCGCTTCAGGATCACGCTTCTGCGGGCCGTTACTTTTGCCGGCGGTCCCAAAGGGTTGTAGTAGGTCGGCGCCTTGGGGACGCCTGCCAGAAGGGCGCATTCGCCTTCCGTCAGGTCCCGGGGGTTCTTGTCGAAATACAGCAGGGCGGCCTGGGCAATGCCCCAGGCGCCGTTTCCGAAGTAGATCTCGTTGAAATACATCTCCAGGATCTGCTTCTTTGTGTATTTCTTTTCATACTCCATGGCCAGCGAGGCTTCCTGTATCTTCCTGTCCACGGTTTTCTGGCCGTGGAAATACCTGTTCTTGATGAGCTGCTGGGTGATGGTCGATCCGCCCTCGGCCATTTTCATCTTGATGACGTTTTTGACCATGGCACGGGCGATTCCCTGAACGTCAATGCCCTTGTGCTCGTAGAAACGGGCGTCTTCAACGGCAATGACGGCATTTTGAAGGAACCGGGGAATGCGGTCGATTGAGACCCAGTACCGCTCCTTGGGCAGGATGCGGCCGACAAATCTTCCCTGCCTGTCGAAGACCCTGATGGCGGAATAGTCGGGCGGCAGGGGGTGATAGGTGGCAAATTTCTCCTGGGCAGCCGGGGACGATGCAGCGAGGCACAGGACCATAAGCAATCCTGCAATGATAAGGGAAAACCTTTTTTTATAATGCCAAAGCCGATAGCCGACCATTGATTGATTTACTCCGCATAAATTCTTTAGATACAACATTGCCTTCCGGCGGGCCAAAGATAGGAAAGGTGCGTCCGTATGTCAATAATATTTTTTCCATGGCATTTCGCATCGGCGATTGGCACCGGAGATAATTTCGGTTAAGACTGCTGAAGATTGTTGCACATGATGCAAATCCGGATTACGCGACAAAAAAAGTAATACTCTTTGGTACCCCGGTCAAAGAGGTTTTCCGCGGCTCAGAATATTTTTCGCAGGAAAAATATTTGATTCGCCGCTTGAAAATCCCTTTAACCGGGATAATATTCACTTATCCAAGTACCTATATGTTCTATTGCGTAATCGGGGGTAAAAATAAGGATAGAAATTCCCGCAAATATATTCTATTTTGCAGACCGATTAACCCAGATTACGCGATAAGAAAAGTAATACCATTTGTCATCCTGGTCAAAGGGGCTTTCCGCGGCTCAGAATATTTTTCACAAGAAAAATATTTGATTCGCCGCTTGAAAATCCCTTCGACCAGGATAATATTCACTTATCCAAGCGCCTATACGTTCTATTGCGTAATCTGGGTTAATAAATACCCAAAAGGCGGATTTTTGTCATGAGCAGATACTGGAGCAGGACAGTGAGTAATATTGTTCCCTACACCCCCGGAGAACAGCCGAGGGATCGGAAATACATCAAACTCAACACCAACGAAAATCCCTATCCCCCTTCTCCGCGGGTGATCGAGGCAATAAAGAGCGCGGCGGATGAAACATTGCGGCTTTATCCGGACCCCACGGAAGATGAACTGAGAGAAACCATTGCCGGATACTACGGCCTCCGGAAAAACAATGTTTATGCCGGGAACGGCTCCGACGAACTGCTGGCGTTTTCCTTCCCGGCCTTCTTTGAACCGGCGGGAAAGCCTATTCTCTTTGCCGATATAACCTACAGTTTTTATCCTGTTTACGCAGAATTTTTCAACATCGGCTACCGCCTTATTCCTGTGGATGAGGAATTCAATATTCCCGAGGAAGAGTATTACCGGGAAAACGGCGGGATCATCATTGCCAATCCCAATGCGCCAACCGGCATAGGCGTTGCCGCAAAAACCATTGAAGCCGTCCTCAGCCGGAACGAAAACAGCGTGGTCATCGTTGATGAGGCCTATGCAGACTTCGGCGGCGAGTCCGCGGTAAAGCTGATTGACAATTATTCTAATCTGCTGATTATCAAGACCATGTCCAAATCGCATTCGCTGGCGGGACTGCGGGTGGGATACGCCCTGGGCAGCGAAGAACTGATCGAAGGAATAGTCCGGGTCAAGGATTCGATTAATTCATACACCGTTGACCGCCTTGCCCTGGCCGGCGCCAGGGAGGCTATCAGGGACGACGGCTATTTTCAGGAGACAAGATCAAGGATTATCAAGACCCGCGAACGTGTGTCCGCCCGGCTTGCGGAAATGGATTTCAACGTGATCCCTTCGCAGACGAACTTCATATTTACCGGCAGCAAAAAATGCCCCGGAAACTTGCTGTTCCAGAGGCTGCGGGAAGAAGGCATCCTTGTCCGCTATTTCAATAAACCGAAGATCGAAAACTTCATCAGGGTTACTGTCGGGACTGATGAGGAAATGGACCGTTTTCTGGAAGTGATAAAGGTGATAGCGGCTCCAGCATAAACAAGCATGATTACCGGCATCCTCAGCCCATGATCATGACCTTGTTCTGGGACGGCTGGATGTGAGAGCCGACGGCGTTGCCGTCGTTCTGCTTGGTAGGATTCCCCATGTAGACGGCCGGGTTGCCTTCGATCTTCACCTTCGTGCTGCCCTGGATGAATTCCGCGGCCCCCATGATCTTCCCGGAGACCACACCCTGGTTGACTCCGACCTGATCGCCGTTGGTGGGCTGGATCTTGGACGCCTTGGTCAGGGCGGGAGAGCCGTTTATCATGACCTTCTTGGCGGTCGGATTGCCCATCTGCGTCATACCTGTGTTGGGATAAGGGATCGGGACGGGCGGACCCGGAGGCGCTGGCGTCTGGCAGACATCTGGCATGGCGAAGACCTGACCCTTTTCTATCGTGGCGGCGAACATGGCAGTACCCTCTCCTTCTATCCGATGTGGATTTTTTTGCCGTCCAGTTTGACTTCTTCTTCCGCGTTCAGGTCGGCGTGTTTCGACGCGACGGAAAAGCGTTCCTTTACAATTGTTCTTATTCTTCCCGCCTTCGTCTGCTCCGTGTTCTCGATTGTGCGGTAGCTGTCCCGAATCCGCTCGGAGAGGCGGCCGATCGTCCGGTTCCATATCTCCGCGACGGAGGCAATCCGTTCCGCCCGCACATCGCACCAGCGGGAAAACAGGCTCAGTCCTCTGAAACTCGCTTCTCCCAGGATTCCGGTCAGAGAAATCTTTGGAGCCTCCAGGGATACACCGCGGCGGCCGGTGAGGGTGACTTCGTCCCCTTCGATGGAGCTCCTGCCGGGCAGGGCGATTCTTCCCGCATCCTCCTGCCGGGCAAGAACGCTGAGAATGAACGTCTTCCCCGCTCCCGCGGCAACAAGAACCTCGTCTCCCGCTTCCGGCACCAGCAGGCAGCCTGCGGCCCGCTGCGCGAAAAGAATCCGGCCGTCATCGAGGCATACGGCATAGCCGCCCTGCTTTTCCTCATCCACCCGGGCATAAAAGAGAGACGCTTCCAATGGAAGGTCATGACGCTTGAGAGCCAGCATTTTATTCATTTTCAATGCTCCTGTGTGATGTTCTTGAATGGGGCGACCCACTTCTCCGCTTCCTGGAGATCGGGGTCGGTTTTGTAGATGGTTTCCGTGTAGGCACCGTCCCATACGGCCGTTTTTCTCTCTACGCCGTGAAAATTTGCGCGGCGCAGACGGGCGCCGGAAAAGTCGGCGGCAGTGACAACAGCGTGGGAAAAATCGCAATAGGGAAGACTGGCCTTTTGAAAATTGCAACCATCGAGGACAGCCTCGCTGAACAGAGACTGCTCGATGCGTGATTGGCTGAACTTCGCTCCTTTCAGGCCGGCTTTGCTGAAGCGTGCCATGAACAGTATGGCTCCCGAGAAGTCTGCCCCGGGCGCTTCGATCCCGCCGCAATTCACATATCTGCCCTTTGCTCCGGCAAACCGGGCTTCCGCCAGGGACGCGCCTGCGAAACTGGTCTGGCGGAGATCGGCGCCGGAAAAATCCGCTCCTGCCATCCGGCTTTTGTCAAAAAGCGTCAAATGGAGGATACATCCGGGGAAACGCTGTTTTTCAAGTCCGCTCTCCACAAGAAACGCCTTGGTCAGATTCGTTCCGTTGAATACTGCGCCGGTAAAATCGCTGCCGCCGGCCCAGGCGCGCGTCATATCCGCACCTGTCAGATCGACGGCGCTGAAACTGCACTGATAAAAGTCGGTGCGGACGAAACAGGCATTCCTGCATTTTGCCAGGGAAAGATCGACCTCCGTCAATTTCGCGTCCGTGAAGTCCGCTTCCTCCAGAAGAGTTTGTGAAAGATCGACGCCGATCAGGGTGCTTGCTCCCAGTTTGGCACCGGAGAGATCCGCTCCATGAAGCCGCACGCGCTCCAGAACAACACCCGACAAATCCTGATAAGCCAGGGAAATCCCGCTCAGGTCGGCATCGCTGAGCCTTCCGTCTCTTTTGATCTGTGCCAGCAGTTCCACAATGTTCATGGCGTCTTCCTGAGATGCAGCAGCGTTCTTTTGATGTTTGCCCCTGCCAGGGCGTTCTTGGACAGTCTGGCCCTGTAAAAGTCCACGCCGTAGAGGTTGGACATCCTCAGATCCGTGCGTGTGAGATTCGCCTTCCGGAGGGAGCCTTTGAAGAGGTTGATGCCGGCAAGGTTTGCATAGGTCAGATCGGCCTGCGCAAACTTTGTTTCCCGCGCCGTTGCCAGAATAAGAGTGGCGCTGGTCAGGTCGCATTTGCTGAAATCGGCGCGATCCAACTTCGCTTCGGTCATCTGGGCTCGGGGAAGGCGGGCCCCCTCCCAGCAGGCATCTCTCAGATCTACACCAAAAAAACGGGAGTCATTCAAGACCGTTGTTTCATCGGCCCGCGATCCGGAAAGGCAGCATCCGCCGAACCGGCACCGCTCCCCTGTGGCCCCGCTGAGTCGCAATCCGGCAGCCATGGCCCCACCCAGGATGCAATCGGAGAGCAAAGCTCCGGAAAAATCCGCATCCCTCAAATCCGCGAAGGCAAAGTCGGCATCCGCCAGGTTCGCTCCCGTGAAAAGAGTTCCCGGTGCAGACATTTTATGCGCCAGAATCCCCTCCATAACGGCATTTTCAAAGGTCGTCCCCACAGCGCCAACTCCGGACATCACCGCCTCTGTAAAATCAGCGCCGGTGAAATCGGCGCCGGCCAGATTCGCTCCCTCAAGCTTAGCCTTTGCAAAACGGCCTCCGGATGCATCGGCCTTTTCCAGACTGCTTCCGGTGAGGTCCGCTTCGCTGAAATCCGCATCTTTGAGAACAGCCTCCCGGAAGACGGCATTCGGCAGCTTTGCCTGCCGGAAGCTTGCGCCGGCAAGCACGGTATCGGAGAAATCTGCGCCGGGCATCTGCCGGCCGGAGAAATCGAGACCTGTAAGGTCCATTCCACCCAGGGGTTCCCCTTTTTCATATTTTGCCATTACTTCCTCTATGGTCGGCACAACTCCCGCGGGAGGGGGTGGAGGTGGCGTTTCCGGAGGCGGCTCAGGAGGAGCCGCAACGGCAGCGAGTTCCTTTTTCAGATTGTCAATGGCGGCCGTCGTTTCCTTGAGCATCTTTTCCGTTTCCTTGAACTGAGCCTCGATTTCCGGCTTATTGATACCCGCCTTCCGCAGAGCGGCAATCATCTCGTCGGCCAACGGCGCGGGCGCCTGCGGCTTCGGGGCCGTCATCTTCGCAACCTCGGCCTCGGTAATATTGAATTTCTTCATGAAGTCGGCAAGCTGCATTTCCAGCGCCGCCAAGGCCAGTCCCAGTTCTTCCAGAGAACCGGCTGCCGCTCCTCCCTTGGCAGGGGGAATTTGCTTAAGCGCCGTTTCCGGATCGATCCCGGATTTCTTTAACACATCCATTGTTTTGTTTTCGAAATCCTGAACTTCCTTCAGGAGGGCAGCCGTTTCGGGAGGCATCTCAGGTGCAGGCGGCGGAACCTGGACAGGGGCGGCGGCCGGTTCCGGCGCGGGCTTTGCCTCAGGCGGGACGGCGGTTTCCTGCGGGGCGGGCGGCGCGAGTTCTTCCCGGAAGCGGCGCTCATAGGTCTCGACCGGCTGCGGCGGATCGCTCAGGGACTCCCACTGAGCGTAGAGCTGGAGGATATCCTCATATTCTTCGTCCGCTGTGGCGACGGTCCCCCGATAGAGGATGATGCCGACCTCGCGGTCGGGAAAAAGCCAGAGGGTCTCGGCACGGCAGGGGACCTCCCGGAAAGTATCCTTATTACCGCTCTGCTGGTTCACGAAAACACGGGCGCGAAGGGACGGCAGCACAGAGGAGATGACGGACTTCTCCGGGTGCATGTTGCGTATTTCGATCTTTTCACTGCCCGTAAAGAAGCCCCGCAGGCGCTGGTCATCCGGGGCGGCGCTGAATAATTCGCCGTTCGTATCCGCGGGTAGATGCGGCCAGTCTTCAAGCAGCCATTGATCGCCCACCTTTCCCAGATGGCGCAGGCGCTGCGGCCATGTCAGCGGGTATGCGGTGAAACCGGCCGGAGCAGGAGTGTCGTCGGGTGACAGGACAAGATGGCGGGGGTCCTGAACGTTGGGCACCGGGCGAATCCCTGCTTTATCGGGAATAGCGCCTTTTCCCAGAGGGTTTTTCGCGTAATCCGGCCCGCCGAATGCATTCCCGTAATGGATCGGCATGGAGGTGAACGGTTCCGGTTCTCCGGAAGCATGGAGCTTCCAGACGCGGTTCCCGATAACCGACAGGGTTTTCGTCAGATCGCCGACGTGAACCTGCACTTCCAGACCCCGGACCGGCTTCGGCGAGAAGGCGCTCCCATAGACCAGAAATTCTCCGTGCAGCTTGGGAAAGCCGAGGTCGAAGACCTCGTCCGGCATCAAGGCCTGTTCGATAACAGGCCACATGTCGTTATCGGCGATGAGGCGGTCGGAGATGGTCGTATCCAGGGAAAAGCAGGCGCAGGCGGAGACAGAAAGGCAGGGCTGCCTGTTGAGCACACAGCCTTTGAAGAGGATACCCAGATTCTGCGGTTTGATGATCTTCATGCTGACTATTTCAGGGTTTGTTTATATCTAAAGTGCTGCCGAATGCCGATCCGGAAGCCACAGCCGCCGAAGCCTCAGTTGCCTGAGACCACTTATCCGAGCTTGATGACATTTCCTTTCACATCTGCCGATGCTGAACTCAGTGCTACCTCAGTACTTCCACCAAACGACATCTTAATACTACTGCCATCTACGGAAACCGATTTACCATCCTTTTCCATCTTAACGGAGGCTGATGCCACAGTAAGCTTGCCGCCGCCCGTTGTCACCTCAATCGTGCCATCCTTGACGACAACCTTGCCGTTGCCTTTGGTCAGCACGATATTATCCGCATCGCCACCGGTAGCCGTGGCAATTTCGATCTTCGCGCCGCCGGATTTTTCTATTGTGACGCCTTTATCGAAGACGGTAATTTTCCCGCCTTGTTTTTTTTCGATTGTTATTGTCTCAGCCGATCCGGTTCCCGGGGTGATGTTGATGGCTGAGGTTGTCATGTTTACATCCTTGCCGATGCCCAATTGTATTCCGGCTCCGGCTGCCGGCAACGCGTGAATTGTGATGCCGAGTGAGTTCAGTATAATCCTCGAATAAGGATCATCGATCGCCGTTTTGATCTTTCGCAAAAGCAGCTTCGAGGCAAGGACCTGACCGGCGATGCCCGCAGCGCAGATACCGAGACTTGTCCACAACTGCCCATGAACACCTGCGTCTTTTTCCTCTTCAGGAAACGGGACGCCCGCCAGACTGCCGCTGGCGGCGGCCAGACCGGCCGACACCGCAGCACCCAAAATGCCTAAAGTTTTACTTGTACCACTTATCAAGAGCTTCTTCGGGGCAGTCACCCCGGACTTTATGGTCACCTCATCAACACCCGTCACTTCTGTCGTCTTATGGACCATTTCCGTGTTTTCGCCGAATTCCAGATGGGCGCCATGTTTGATTTCCATGGAATCGGCAATATCCAGGGTAAACTTTTCGGCTATGGTAGCCTCTGACACCGAGCCGATATTTACATCCATCTTTGCTCCTATAACTACACTGGTTTCGGAACCAAGCACGATCTCGTTGTTCTGACCACAGGTAACTTCCTGTTTGTTTCCTTTGGACACCACTTCATAGGCTTCAGGGCTCCGTTTGCCCATCCACACCCAGCTTCCGTCTCCGGCACCGTTTGACCGGAAGAGGCCTACAGACTCTTTGCCGGCCTTGTCTCCCATCACCAGTTGGTGGCCCGATGCCGTCTTGATGCGGCTGGTGGTCTGGGTGGCATCGTTAATAACACTCGGCGTGTCCGGGTTGGGCACAGCCGACTGAATGATGGGGCGGTCCGGGTTGCCGTCTATAAATGTCAGCAGCACCTCTGTCCCTTTGTGCAGGGGAAAGTGCATGCCATGATCCGCTCCGGCATAGGGCTGGGCCATTCGCAGCCAGGTTGACCCCCTGCCGTCCTTGCGCCCCGATTTGTCGAAGGGCAAAAGCACCTTGTAGCGCCCCTGACTGTCCAGTTCGGCATATTCACCCGTGCCTTCGGCGTCGATCTTGGCATTGAGAGTTCCGGTGATCTTCGGCGGCTCGGATGTTATCGGCGGACGGAACTGAACATTGTCCGGGATGGCGTTAAACTGGTTGCTGTAGGAAACGGTCAGCTCTCTTTCCGAGAGAATATTCTGGATACCGGAAATGAGATAACCGGTCTGAGTTCCTGCGTGGGTCATCTCGATGGTCAGATACTTCCGGTTGAAACTGTCGCGATAGTGGCGCTGCATCGCGAACGTAAATCCCGGTGAGATATAGGGCACGGTGCTCTCGCCGATGAATTCCCGCTTGCGGCACAGCAGCTCCTGTGCCCTGATATGCGCCAGGCGGTTCCCCTCCTCCGGCGTCCTGAAATGCTCGCCGTAAATGAACCGTTCACCGCGGCCCTTGGGGTCCACTTCGGCGCTGCCGGTAATTTCCAGCGTAGGCTTCCGGTAATTGTAATCCTTGAGAAGAACGCTTTTAGGCAACTGGTGCTGGCGGCATATAATATTCTGCACGGATTCACCGGCATGCATGGCGTTCAAGCCGCTCGGCGGCGCGAAAATCAGGTCTGATCCGAGCGGGCTGGTGCGATGGGCGATGACCGTGTCGGTAAAAACAACCCGCTCCCCATGTTCGGTCTGATCGAAATAGTAGTATATGCCTTCCCGGGCGAGCCACCGCCCGATGAAGTCGAGATGACTTTCGGCGTACTGGCAGACATACTCCTGGGGGGCAAAGTCGCCCTGAAGGCGGAATTCAAAGTCCAGAGACGCCAATCCTCCGTCCTTCAGCACGGCCTCCACGATCTCCTTCACCGATTGATCGAGGAATACCTGATTGTGATGGGTTAAGGAAAGCCACCACAGCCGGGGCACCAGAGCGGCCTGATAGAAAACGTAGCCGTCCACCTCCTGCTGCTGTTCGAAGGAGGCAAGAATGCCGTTGAAGGAGATGTCGCCTCCTTCCTCGCGATGGATGATCAGTTTTGCCATCACCTCCATCACTGCATCCAGATCGATGTCAGCCTTTTGCGTAACCAGTTTGATGTCGAAGCGGTAGGGTTTGGAGAGCCCTTCTTCGCCGGTAAAAGCAACCACGGCGAAGGTGTCATGCGGCAGGGCGTCTGATAAGAAGGAATACTTTCTTTCTGTAAGATAGTTCATGATGCCCCTCTCTTTTCCTTCAGATTGTTTTCAAAATGCGGACCTGATTTTATTCAGAGAGATATATAAGCGCCACGCTGATTCATGTCAACAACGGAAATCATCCCGAATGTTAATAGTTTTAATCCGGAAACCGAAAGTTTCAGCATTCCGGGTTTCCCGATAGGCAGTAAACAGTTTTTTACTCTGGACACCATTTAATATTTTTACACATTACTGTCCAAGATACCTGAAAGATTGTTGTTAAATAACTAATGAGACCAATT
>CAZLFA010000048.1:0-32702 GCA_964558665.1 uncultured Syntrophaceae bacterium | reverse complement strand
CGTAACTAGCTGATATTACCTCTTTCACATTTTCCAACTGCGGAAGATGGGTTAATGATGGGGGGAACGGAGTTTTTCTGATTGATTATTCCTATTGTGCCATGCGGCGCCCTTTGGAATGCGCCGCATAGCCGCCTTTCACGAGCAAAAGAGGCATTTCACAGAAATGTTTAAGATAATAGATAATTTATACGCAGTCCGATCCATTTTTTCACCCAATAACATATCTGCGCATATACTTTTCGTAGGAATCGAATGAACGACGCGCCTGCAATGCAAATCCTATTTCCGTATAGATTTTCGCCCCGCTGTCCAGAAGAAGGCTCCCATCACGATGCAGCCTGAGGATAGCTTCAGACATATCAATAATTTTATCGGCACGATGATCACCGATCAACCCCAGAGCCTCTACTATTGTAATTTTCTGATAGTTCATAACCACCTCCCGACCTGAAAGGTCCAGCACTTTGACGGAGGTTTTTTAGCCAGGGCTATTCCTTGTGAAAAGCCAGGCTGACCGCCGCCAAAAGTACGGTCATGATCCAAAATCCCATGAAGACAAAAGCCGAAGTATTCAACTTGGTGTCGTTTATTTCACTGAACAGAGCTACATCCCAAAGATGGCCGCTGTAAACAATGAAACAGTAATTGATAAACAGCGCCAGTTTAATGCGGCCAAACAGCAGAGCAATTGTACTTATCATCAGCACGACCGCTATATGAGACATTGGAATCTCAACAACCGTTGACATTATGGTTTCCATGGCGTACCTCCTTTTCTTCCCTCTTCCTGAAACTGTTAACCCGACAACAAACATCCCTTGATCAACTTTGGTTACAGGTTTACACCAGAAGTGAAATTAAAGCTGTGATCCAGATCACAAAAAATTTTTCAGAATTGGACAAAAACAGGCGGGTGGCAATTACTTGATAATATTACAATATATCTGAATTGTTCAAAAAAGCGGGCTTTAGAAGGATGCGTTTGCCGGCAAGAATCTCAATCTCCTGAGATTCCTCCAGGCGATTCAGTATCCGCGTTGCAGTCTCACGTGATATAGAAGTCAGATTGGCGATTTCGCTGTGTGTAAGGCGCAGATTTATTAAAGTACCTCTTTGTTCCATGTTTCCGAAATTATCGGCCATATTTCTGAGAACGGCCCTTACTCTCTGCTCCGCATCAGCAAAACTCATTACCTTGATCGCCAGCCACGCCGCCCTCAGACGATTGCACAGCATGGCGACAATCTCCTTGAGCACTTTTTCATTTCCCAGCAGTACGCGGTCGAAGACACCACGGGAGATGAGGCCTATCCTGGAGTCTTCCACAGCCACAACCGTAGCCGGAAGCGTTTTCCCGTCCAATATAGACATCTCCCCGAAAAATTCGCCTCTTTTGTGTATGGCAAGAATCCTTTCCCTGCCGTCGCTGCTGAACTGAACGACCTTCACTTCGCCAGAATAAATGAAATAAAAATAGCCGGAGGTATCCTCTTCGTGGAGGATGATCTGGTTTTTTGAAAACTGCCGATCAATAACGAAATCCCTGACATAAGCGACTTCTTCATCAGAGAGTACGGATAGGAAAGGGATACTCCTGATAAGGATATCTATGCTCGCCCTGTGGGCAGTATCTCTCAAATTTCGCTTCATGAGAAAATTTCTCTGAAAAAGTCAACTTTGAAGCATAAAATCATGAATTTGCAGGGATGTCAACGGGAACGAAAAACGAGAGTCAAAAAAAAGCCCTGCGGTGATACTCCGCAGGGCAAAAAACTGTTTATGTAAACTTGACTTGCTTCTTATAAAAAATCCCGGATTCTGAAGCTTTCTGTTTCCGGATTGGAAAGAGGTTACTTTTCGTTCCGGCAAGGAGATCAAGGTATTGCGCGGATTCGTACATAATGTCCGTCGCACAAGCAATACGGCAGATCGACACAACCGGAGCGGAAAAGAGCCCTTTCCGGACGGATGCTATTTAGATTTCCCGGTCACCGCCGGCGCCGGTGACGGTGCCGGGGTTGACGGAGTCGAAACAGCTGGAGCCGGAGCGGCCGGCGGTTCCTGAAGGAAGCTTGTAATCTTGGCATTCTTTTTCAGGTTATCTACATACTCCCGTACCTTTGCGCCGCTTCTCTGTCTCATGATGACCAGCCGGATCTCCTCCTTCGCCTCATCAAAGGTTTTCATATGTGCCGCTTTCTTGTCCGTAACTATCAATATGTGATAGCCAAAATTGGTTTTGAACGGCTGGCTTATAGTTCCCGGCTGCAGAGAAAAAGCCTCTCTGGAGAATTCCGGAATCATTTTTTCCTTCGAAAAATACCCCAGATCGCCTCCGCTGTCCTTGCTGGGGCATTCGGAAAACTCTTTTGCCGAGGCTGCAAAATCTTTCTTCTTGTCGACAATATCTTTACGTATGGCCGTCAGCTTGTCTCTGATATCCTTTTCCTCCTTGGTCGCTTCAGGAGTTCCTGCTTTAGCCTTCGGTTTTATCAGGATATGGCTGGCCTTTACCTGCGGAGGCATATCGAAATATTTCTTGTTCTCCTGATAAAACTTCTTCAGATCAGCATCGTCTACCTGAATCTTGTCAAATATCTCTTTCTTGAGGAAGACATCAATCGTCATGGTCTTCCTCAACTCATCCCTCAGTTCGTCTTCCCTGATATCATTGTCTTTCAGGACCTTTTCGTAATCTTCCTTCTTGGGATAGCGTTCCTTGAAAGCCGCAAAACGTTTGTTGAAATCTTCATCTTTTGTTACCACGCCTGCCTTTTTTGCCTCCTGAGTAAGAAGCTCCATCGTTATGAAATTATCAAGCAGCATCTTTTGAAACTCATATTTCTGTTCAGGCGTAACCTTCTGCCCCATTTTTTCCATCTGCTGAATGCGTTTGTCAACTATCTTGTCGAACTTGACGCGATCTATCTTGCCGTCATTGACAATGGCAATATACTTCTCGCTGTCTTTCTGGCAGCCGATAACAAAAATCAGCGACAGACATATCAGGAAAATTATCCTTTTCATAAACCCTCCTCTGAATTGCGCGCAAGCGCCTTATTATAAACACATATCGGTGCGCACGATGCGTTTTAACTGCAAGCAGTTTCCCACCGGCGGCGCGAGCATAAAGAGGATGTCCTGTTGTGTCAAGAAAAAAAGTTTAAACACAGCTATTTACCGCCGAAGGGGATCATCCTTTTCGGCTCCAGGTTTGCGGCAAATGTCCAGAACCAGGCATGTCCTCTGGCAATCCTGAAGATGACCAGATCGGGGTGCTCCGGCGTCAGGCCGAAGGATTTTAGAAAAGGCCTGTCCTCCAGAACTCTTCGCTTTAACGAGGCATCATTAAGAAACTCAACTTTTCCCGCCACCCGCATCACCTTCCCCATTTGGCCGTCCGGTTTGTAAAATCCCATTTCCACTTTGGGATTTTTCTGCAACTGATGACACACATCCTTTGCACCGCCGATTTGGAAGTAGAAGCCGCTTTCATCGGCAAACCACATCGCCAGAACCCTCACGTGAGGCTGATCACCCTCGCTTGTTGCCAGCCAGACCACCGGATTTTCCACGGCAAACGCCACACAGTCATTAAAGTCCATCACGTCACCTCCATAAGTTTAATATGTTTTCATCTATATTAATAAAATCATTATGGCAAGTACGCACTATTTTGTGCTATAGTATCCAAAAAGAAACCGAGGATGTATGAAACGAGTGGGGTTTTGTCCGGTCTCTGAAACCATGGCCATCATCGGCGGCAAGTGGAAGCCAGTTATTCTTCATTGCATGCGTGACGGCACAAAACGCTTCAGCGAAATCAAGAAACTGATACCCGGTATCACACAGAAAATGCTCACCCAGCAATTGCGTGAGATGGAAGATCAGGGCATTGTGCACAGAAAAATATATCCTGTCATCCCGCCGAAAGTCGAATATACCTTGACCGCCTATGGCCTTACATTGACACCCATACTGGATGCCATGGCAGCCTGGGGAAACATTCACAGAGGGAAACAATCAACAGGCGGGAAAGATAACCGTTACTGACAATCAACTCCCCTCACGTCATGAAAATCCTGTTTCTCTGTATATACTGGAAATTTTGTCTGCATGCCTGAAATTTTCGAATCACATGCCCGCTCCGGATAGCAATAGGACAAAGCCCGAAAGTTCAGAATATTTTAATGATATTAATGTTGACTATGACTTACATTTGACGTACTTTTTATCATACTGTTATGAAAAGGGATAGTTGACCATGATAGGTAAAGTGCTCCAGTCAATCAAGATAATACCCGCTTTCCCCCCGGCGGCTCTGAAGCTTTTGAATCTGATCAGAGAGGGTGACTATTCGATCATGGATATTGTCAATGTGGTCAAATTCGATCCTTCCATAACGGCCAATATTCTCAAATTGAGCAACTCTGCTTATTTCTGCGCACCGCAAAAAATCACCACCATCCATGAGGCTGTTGTCAATCTCGGCCAGAACAATCTTCTCCAGGTTGTCCAGGCTGCCGGCATATCCATGTTCTATAAAAAGCCTGTCCGGGGATACCTTCTGACTCCCAGAGGATTGTGGAGACACTGCGTTGCCGTAGCCCTGATGTCTCAGATTCTTTCTCATAAAATTTACAGGAAAGATAATCCCGTTCTTTATACGGCTGCCCTTCTCCACGACGTGGGTAAAATTATCCTGGGCGAGTTTGTTTACAATTCTCTCGAGAAGATCACCGAACTTGTATCTGAACAGGGCAGGACCTGCATTGAAGCAGAGAAAGAAGTTCTCGGCATAGATCATGCGGAGCTTGGGGGAAAAATCGCCGATCAATGGAAATTCCCCGATGATCTCAAGGATCCGATTGCACTACACCACAATCCCGGCAAGCTTGACGAGCGTGACGCGAAAGTAGGGACAGAAAATAAAGTCACGCCGTCGCTCGTCTATTTTTCAGACCAGCTTTGCGTGAAAATGGGTATTAGCGGCGGATCGGAAGGCTACTCGGAAAAAGGGCTGGATGAAATGTTAAAAACATTCAGCCTCCATCAAAGCGACATCGACAGCGCCGTTTCAGCACTGCAGGAAGGATTGATTCAGGCGCAGGACATGATAGATGTTGTCCCGGAATAAAATCACTTTTTATCACTTCAGCGGTTTTGCGATTATTCAGTTTCCATCCGGAAACTCCGGATGCTGAAACTTTCGGTTTCCGTATAGGAACTTTGTGAAGTCTGCGCAAACGGGTTTGCAAGCGGCGAATCAAATATTTTTTCATCAGGCAAGGCCTTGGTGATGCTTACTGCTTCTGTCGAAAAAATATTCTGAGCTGCGGCAAACTCTTTGCGCACAGGCAATACCGCAGATCGACACTTCCTATTATTCCGGTTCTCAATCAGAGATGATAGCAAGGCGGCGAGAAGGAGGCGACGCAGTCGTACATATTGGTACGTCGAGGAGCCGACGACGAAGCCAACGCAGCTAGCGCTCTGATTCAGAACCGGATAAGAACCCATTACGGACGGAAACTATTTAGTTGTGATTACCCATACTCCCAGCCAGTCAGCAGGCGGGTGTTCAATCAGTTCACGGCACTTGAGGACATAGGCACGGGACACAGCATCCTCTTTGGCAAGATCTGAAAATATGGATTGAGCACCTTCGAAATCTCCCGCGTAAAAAAGATCAAGAGCTTCAGAAAAGCGATCCAATGCTGCCTGCTTCGATTCATCGATGGTTCCCGGCAGATACGGTTCATAAACCACTACAGGCTCGCTGCGGCCGACAACGGCCACCCGGGAAACTTCCCGTACCGGAAAGGCGCCTGCTATTTGTTCCAGCGACGTTTGCGAAATCATCGTATAGGTTCCAAACTGCTTGTTGATTCCTTCCAGGCGCGCTGCCAGGTTCACGGCGTCTCCAATCATCGTGTAATCAAACCTGGAGTGCGAACCCATGTTGCCTACCACAGCGAGACCGGTATTGATGCCGATGCGCATATTCAAATCCTTGCCGAGTTTCTTGCGAAAATCCGGGCGCATTTGCGCAAGCCGGGCCTGACATCGCAAAGCAGCCGTCACGCAACGGACGGCATGATCCGCCTGCTCAAGCGGCGCATTCCAGAAGGCGATAATAGCATCACCTTCGTATTTATCTACGGTTCCGCCTTCCTCATGAATAATGTCCGTCATGGCCGACAGGTAAACATTCAGCAGGTTTGTCAGAGCTTCAGGATCCAATCCCTCGGAAATACCGGTAAAACCTTCCAGATCTGAGAAGAAGATGGAGAGCATGCGCCTCTCTCCGCCCAGCTTCAGGCGTTCCGGATGCATGATTATCTGCTCAATTACGGCGGGACTCAAATACTGCTTGAAGGCGTTCTTTATAAACATCTTCTGACGCCCCTCTGTGGTGTAGTAAATAAGGCCCGCGCTGAAAAGCGTGACAACAACGCCGGCCTCCTGCACTACAAGAGGCAGCCAGAAGCCAAAGCGGTAGGCAATCAAACAAAGGATCACCGGCAAACAGATAAAGAACGCATAGACCATGATGCTTCTGGAAATGCCGGATGCCCAGGATGTTGCCATGCCTGCCAGAAGGGCAGTGAGTAGAATCAGGACAATCACCGGTATTGCGGAAACGGGCTTGATGAAATCATTGACCAGCATGTTGTCGAGCATCGTGGCGGAAATCTCCACTCCCGGATAGACACCGGAAATAGGGGTGGGTCGAAGATCAAACAGGCCCGGGGCGGAGAATCCGAACAGAACATAGGTGTCTTTGAATTCTTCCAAATTATCGATTGCGGGTTTTTCCCCGTTCCGCAGGCGCAGTTCGCTCTGAATCACCGATGCCGCATTGTAAGCCTTATGTGTTCCGGAAGGGCCGCGGAAATTAAGGATCGCTTTTCCTGATGAATCGATGGGTATTTCTCTGTCGTCAACAATAAATCGTCCTGGTTTGATCTTTAAAGGCGTACCCTTTTGAGCTGACAGATAAGTACCGAGGGCGAGTGACGGTAAAACCCTGCCGTCAAAAACCTCGAACAATGCCGTACGGCGATAGACGCTGTCAAAATCCGGATTGAGGTGAACATTGGCCAGAATCCCTGCGGCGGCGGATATTTCCGTTACGGGGAAAGATGCACGGGGAAATGCCTGATGACCGGTTTCGGTCAGCCACGCATCCAGTCCGTGAACATTCAATGCCGGCGCGGGAGCAAAAGCAGGCCATTTCTTTTCGCTGCCTGTTGTGTTTCCAAGAAATACGGCTCCCACAAAGTTCTTAAAGCCGCCGATCTCCGATGCCAAAGCCTGATCATCCGCAACGCCGTATTTTGAAGGTTCCGTGAATAAAACATCAAACGCCAGCGCACGCACGCCCGTGCGCCGGCAAAACTGTATTATTGTGCCGTAAACCTCACGCGGCCAGGGCCAGGACAAGCCGTTTTCATCCTTTGCCCAGTCCAGGCTGTTCTGGTCGAGCAGTATTAATCGTATCTTCGGGGTGGCTGCTGATGGCCTGGCCAGCATATTGACGCGCCAGTCCCAAGTCTTGGCCTCCCAACGGTCAAGCCAGCCGGGAAAGAAAAACAGCAAAGCGATAAAAGCGCCTACGACACCAGCCGCAAGCCCCTGAACGATTTTACTGCTGTGAAGCATCTTCCTTAAATTCATTCCCTGACTCTACAGGTGGCTCAGCGCTTTGGAGAATCTCTGTTTGCGGACGACGGGTGCGTCATCAGCGCTGAAGGTCTTTCCGCCCTCTTTCAATTCGGCAATCCTGTTCTGCGGTGACGGATGTGTCTTGGCAAAATCCGATCCGCCCGGCTTTATCTGTTTGCCCATGACTTCCAGCATCTCCACCAGCGCACCGGGATTATAACCCGCTCGCTTCAGAATGGTCACCGCTGAGGCATCGGCCTGATATTCATAAGCGCGGGAATAGCCGTTGTTTATCATGGTATTGGTAATGTCGGAAATCACTCCGCCAAAGGCGTTCGTGAGTTGGGCAACTTCCTGTGACCCGAATGATTTCGCACCTTCCTGTGCTAAAATGGTCAGCGCTTCCGTCATTCGCGCTTTTTCAATGGCTTTCATACCGTGCCTCAACTGGATATGGCCGATCTCGTGCGCCACCACGGCGGCAAGTGCGTCTTCCGTCTTGCAGCAGCGGATAAGCCCGCGCGTGATAAAGACATGGCCTCCCGGAGTCGCAAACGCATTTATGTCATTGGAGTCCAGCACCAGAAAATGGTAGCCGCTGAACAGTTCTGGCATGTCTGAAGCCTGAGACAGAGTCTGCCCCAACAAATTGAGATATGCATTGGCCTTTTTATCAGGCAGCGCCTTGTATTTGGACAGGACAACCGCTCCCACGGTTCTTCCGATATAATATTCCTGCTCCGGAGTGAAGTCTTCCATGCTTTTGGCCACAGCGGCACTGCCTTTTTTGATCGATTCACCCTGCTGCTTGCTGATGGCGCCGGTTCCCACGCCTACATCCGTGATCACACCTGTTACCGTGTCCATCGTTGCGCAACCCATGAAGAAAAAAATAACAAGTGATACGGCCCCGATCCGAAAAACAAGATTTTTCATGGCCTGCCTCCTTCCGTGCCCGGCGTCAGTTGACCTGCCGCCACAAAATCCTCCATCTGCCTCGGAGATACTTTGATGGCCTCCATCCTGTTGATCCAGGCATAATCGAGACTCTTGTTGCCTTGACGATACTGCGCCTCCACTTCCTTGCTGAACCCTTTGCCCGCCAGGGCGATCTCATTCTGCGAAACGGAAGACCCCGTTTTAGCCTGCCCGGCTTTCAGGGCTATCTGCTTGCCGGTCAGCGCCGAGTTATGAATCCACCCCTGAGTTTTTCTGTCGAGTGATACTTTTTTCCAGTCACCCCGCTCCTCAGAGACGGACACCCGGTCGCCATAAGACACCTTGGCAACTATTTTGCCAAGATGCGACGGTGTTGCCCGCAACTGGCTTTCCTTTACCTGAACGCTCATAACCTTCTGTCCGGCCGCCGTCCCGTTCATCAGCAAAACACAAACGAACAGAAGGCAGATCACGATTAATACCGATTTATACATTCCTTATCCTCCTTTCCAGCACGATTTATCTGTAGATCAAAATGATTCCCTCTCAACCATACTTTCCCTTAAGTCAGCATAGAGCAAGACAGTCTTTTACGTCAACGAAAAGATGGCAATAAAATGCGTGATATTTACTGACGATTGAAGATGGCGAAACTCAATGGCAGGATATTTTATTTTTTCCGAGGTAATCGGCAGATTTTACGCAGCAAATTTTTTACACAAAGATTACTCTCAGGCTACTGATGACTATCCCTATAATATAACAGGAGCCCGGCGTCATCGACGCCCGGCTCCTGTTCCAAACCGGCTTACATCTGTTCAGCGTCCATCCGGAAACTCCGGATGCTGAAACTTTCGGTTTCCGTATAGGAACTCTGTGAAGTCTGCGCAAAGGGGCTTGCAAACGGCGAATCAAATATTTTTTCATCAGGCAAGGCTTTGGTAATAATTACTGCTTCTGTCGAAAAAATATTCTGAGCCGCGGCAGACTCCTTGCGCACCGGAATTCCCTCAGATAGACGCAGCCGGAGCGGAAAAGAACCCTTTTCTGACGGTCTTCTACCCTCGCGATCCCAGACGCAGGCCGCCATGAATAAAATAGACGTCACCTGCAAGAGCTTCATTGCGGTATATCTCTCCCACCAGCGATGCCACCTCCGCGGGTTCAATCAATCTCCCGATGGGGACATCCGACACTATCTTTTCCAGGGCTTTCTGATCCATGCCCTTAACCATGGCCGTTCCCACGTAACCCGGCGCCACGGCAGCGCACCTGATGCGGTCGGCAATGCCGCGGCGGAAGAATTCGGCGGTGATAACCTTGGGCATAACCGACATGGCCGCCTTGGATGACGAGTAGTTGATCTGGCCGGCCGTGCCAAGCGACCCGGTAGAAGAGACCAGACAGATGAGCCCCTTGCATCCATTATTGATCATCCGCTCTGCACACTCACGGATAGTGAGAAATACACCAGTCAGGTTGATGTCGATGACGGCCTTGAACTGATCCAGTGACATCTTGCGGTTGACCTTGCCGGTTGCCTTGTCCGTCGATACCATCATGCTGTCCTTGATAATGCCGGCAAACGGTGCCACAAGATTTATCGATCCGAATTTGGCGATGGCCGCGTCAGCCAGTTTGCCGCAGTCCTCTTCGCTGGTAACATTGCATACCACCGAGAGTACTTCTCCTCCCATACCCTTTAATTGAGCTTCTGCATTCTCCAGAAACTGCGGCGCCACATCGGCAATGACCACCTTGCCGCCGTTTTTCACCCAGTACTTCGCAATCTCCAGACCGATTCCCCCTCCTCCTCCGGTAATAACAGCTACTGAATCTTTAATTTCCAGCATATCGTTATCCTCCTTATTGAGTTATAGGTTTTACACTATTGCAGAGGAAATAATCCTGAATCTCTGCATCTCCGATGATCTTCCAGACAGCCCTCTGAATGGCAAGGGCCATTGCCCTCTCCCTGCTGTGCGTTGTCGTGTCCTCCCCTTGATAGAACCGGTTAAACTTGATCTCCGGGATGTCGATCAACAGATGGACCATGCTGTTGTGCCCTCCTGTAAGAATCGGAGACTCAACAATCGTCTCGCCCAGTGATACGTGCACTACCTTCTTCGAGGCGGGATCACTTTTCACGCCGCATCTGACAAAGGCATCCTTCATATACTCAATTATTCCGTCGGTGAGCTCTTTGGGGTTTACATTGAATTTCCTTACCTGCTCCATCACTATAAGTTTTTTTCCTGTCTCCGCATTTGAAATGTTTATTGATGGCGTCGAAGCGCATTTTGAAGCGGTCTTCATATCTACCGGCTTATATCTGCGCTCCTGGTAAAGCTCGGGAGACTTAAGTTCCTCTGTTACCGGTTTTGTTATATTGACGGCGCATGCCGACAGGGAAAGAGCCGTTGCGGAAATGAACAATAAAAAGGCGGCTATTCTCGCTTTGCACATCATTCCTTCTTACCCCCTTTTCTCCATTTTAAATCTGATTGTTTCAGATCGGCATCAGATAGATTAGATTTTAAATTAATTTATGCCTTCAGAATGTCTATTCTCTCAAACGAGTTATAGCAGGATTTATCGGGATTGTCGAAATCATTTATTCTGCCGATGACTCCACAAACGGCAATACCGGAGAATCGTTCGACGGCTTCCATATTTTCCCTCAGCATCGCCTCACTGACCGGCGGATCGGCCTGATCCATGAAGACCACGCCTCCAACCCTTATTCCCCTTTTCTGCAGCAGATCAAGGGTAAGAAGCGTATGGTTGATGGTCCCCAGGCCTGCGCGGGCAACGATCAAAGGCACGGCGTTGAAAATTTCTATAAGATCGACCATCATAAGGGAGTCGTTTACCGGCACCATCAAACCTCCGGCGCCTTCAATTATCAGATGACTGTGTCCGGTAATTTTCTGACCGACGGCACGCGAGATGACATCGATGTCGATCGCTGCATCTTCATCCCGGGCGGCAAACCAGGGGGCCTTGGGATTTTTAAAACAGTAGACTACCGAAGCAGCCGGATCCTTTTCACGAAGCTGCGGCACATGACGATAAATAAATCCGGCGTCACTGTCTTCATCGTAGGGATCGATACAACCCGTTTGCGCCGGCTTCAGATAGAAAGGGCTGAAGCCTCCTGCAAACAGATACTGCATCAGAAGCAGGGAAAAAATGGTCTTGCCTACGCCGGTGTCGGTACCGGTCACAAAGATAGCTTTCTTCAATTCATCACCTCTTTAAGACTTTTAATAAAGCGCTCGACATCATTTTCATCATGCAGCGCCGTCATACTGATTCGCAGAATCGCTCTGTGCAGCGGAACCGTCGGATACCTTGCCGGAAAGACAAAGATGGATTTTCCGTGCATCATTTTTGCAACGGAAACGGCCCGGTCTTCATTGCCGATTTCCACGGCCAGGACATGGGCATCACCGTACACGGTGAATCCTTCGTCCCTCAAGCCCTGCCTCATGCGGGCGCTTACGCAGCGCAGATTCTCTCTTCTGTCGTTGCTTCGCTCGACCAGTTTAAGAATGTCAAGAGCTGATGCAGCATGGGCCTCGGGAAGAGTTGTCGAATAGATGAGCGGAGAGGAGAAATTGAAAAGGTACTCTTTGAATCCTTCCGGCATAAGCACAAACGCTCCAAAGAAGCCGAAGGACTTTCCCATCGTTCCCACGGCAATGTCGGCAACCGAACGCGCCAGCCCTCTGCCGCCTTCACCCAGAGCGCCGAAGGAGTGCGCTTCGTCGACAACGCATAAAAATCCATATTCACCTTTAAGTTTCTGCAACCCCTCCGTATTTATCAGATCTCCATCCATGCTGAACAGGGCTTCGGTAAGCACGGCGTTTCGTCCTTCCTTACGGCTCTCAAGTCTTCTGGCAAGATGGGACATGGAATTGTGATTGTAACCGAAAAAGGCGGCCCTGCTCAGGCTCATTCCCTTGACGCTGCTGGCATGAACATGCTTATCGAAGATTATTGTATCTCCCTGATCGAACAGCCCGGATATTAGGCCTATGTTGGCCTGATATCCGCTGGGAAAGAACAGCGCCTGATCATAACCGAAAAACCGGGCATATTCCTTCTCTGCTTCGGAGATGGTCGAATAGTTGCCGGAAACAAGGCGGGAAGAAGACGATGACGTTCCAAAGGCCGAAAAATGAGCGGCGGCTATTTTTTTTAACTCCTGCGCTTCCGCAAGCCCCAGATAGTCATTCGATGCAAAACTCAGCATCCTGCGGCCTTCCACAATAACATACTTTCCCTCTCTCTTCTCAACCAGAGGCGGATTGCGGTAAAGCCCGGACTGTTGCTGAAGGAGCAACCGCTCCTTCATCTGTTTCTCAAACAAGCGAAGACCTCCCGGAAATGCTTCTGCAGTAAATCCTCCTTGAATTCGGAGTTGTAGTCGACAACACCCAGCAGAAAATCTCCCCGGATCAGAACTTCCGGTTCAATGCCGGCTTCCATCCGATAGGCAAAAGCACTCTCACTTCTGCTCAAAACTGTCCCTCTTAAGGCATACCTGCCATCCGGCAGCCTGTCAGACGGAACTGCCGCATTTGTAATTTTAACCAGAAAGGCATGCTTGCGAAAATCGCTCCCCGACCGGATGTGCATGCCGCCCAGTTGCGCCATTGCCTCCAGGAGCAGCGTCGGATCTGCGTTGCTGAGCTTCACTTCACCGGAGATAAAGTCGGATCCGACATCGGTGATCCTGTCAATCATCACGAAACCGTCAAGACCCGTGTTGATATCTATTCTTTCCATTTCTTCACCACCAGTGCGCAGTTCTGACCGCCAAAGCCGAAATTCTGTATTATCATAGCCCCGGGAGATGCCTGCCCGGGCGAGTAAACATAGTTGATGTCCTTGATGCATGGAGAGCGGAGGTTTCTTATCTCCGGCAGGTAACCTGCATCAATACAGGCAAGGGCAATGGCAAGCTCGACTGCTCCGCAGGCTGCGGCAAGATGCCCTATCCATGACTTCAAAGCGATGACAAAAGGCTTATGCCCGTCAAATATTCTCCCGACGAGAGCGCCTTCCATCTCGTCATTTAATACCGTTCCCGTTCCGTGCGCGCAGACAAGGTCTACTGCCGACGCTGCGATATCGGCTTCAGCCATTGCCGAGGCAATTGATTTTTCCGCCCACGTTCCGGACGATGCCGGAGCAGTCATTGTCTGCCCGTCCATGGAAGCTCCGTACCCCAGCACTTCACCCAGTATGCGAGCCCCTCGTCTCCGCGCTTTATCCAGCTCTTCAAGGATAAAAAAGGCTCCGCCCTCACCCGGAACGAACCCTTTCCTGTCCATATCAAAAGGTCGCGATGCCTGTTGCGGATCGAGCCCCCCCGTGTATAGGGCCTGTGCTTTCCGATAGGCGAGAACGCCTCCGGGGTGAAGCCGCGAATCTCCGCCTCCGGCCAGCGCCATGTCCAGATATCCGTCTTTTATCTTCCTGAATGCTTCGCCGATGGCCTGCAGGGAAGCGGCACAGGCTGTCGTTATTGTTGCGTTCTCGCCGTGGATGCCGGTAAGCTGGGCGATGGCTGAAGCGGCCGTGTTCGGCAGGAAACGCAGCATCCACAGGGCCGCCAGATCTTCCCCGTCCATGGCCCCCCTGTGAAAATCGGGAAATTCTCCGCTTATGTCCAGATTGGGCCCGGTACCGACAAAAAGTCCGCACTCCTGAGGCAGGCCGGCGGCAAGCCCCGATCCGGCAAGGGCACTCATTGCCGCAGCCACGCTGAACTGCGTGCCGCGCGTCAGATAGCGGGAATTCTTGAAACGGCCGATGTAGTCCTTTACTGAAAAACCAATGACCGGGCTGATCACGACATCGCTGTCGAAGGCCGGCCTCGTGAATGAAACGCAGCCCTTTTGCAGATTATCGACGATGTCTCCGGCGCTGCAACCCAGTGAGGAAACAACACCGATAGAGGTAATAACGACCCTTCTTGTCATTATATCTCCCTGTATATGTCGGACGGGTTTTGTCTTTCTATATAGGGCGGTGTCTCATCGGGGAACCCGACCGTCAGCAGACATTTGATATCCATGTCATCTATATCCAGAATCTTTTCTATTCCATCGATAAAGACCAGAGGCGCCGTCAGAACACATATTCCCAGTCCCAGTTCTTCCCCCTTCAGCAGAAAACCTTTCAGGGCCAGACCTATTGAGATATCGAGATCAGTAGCCGTTCTATCGTCCCTGCCGATAATTCCCGCCTCGTACAGTCTCTTCGAGAAGCCCGTGAACTCCTTAACTGTGCCCACCGCAAAAAGAAGAGGGGCATCGTTCATGAATTCCGAATATCTCCAATAGGCATTGATCACGTTTGTTTTACGACGCGGTTTTTCACAGCTCTTGGCCGACTCAAGGAATTCCTGATACCCTTTATACATGGCATCATAAAGATTCCGACGCATATCATGTGACTTAATGCGGATAAACCGCACCGGACGGCTGTTTGTAGGTGACGGGGCCTTTGCTGCGCATTTGAGCATTGCCGTTATCCATTCTTCGGACGGAACATCCTGACGGTAGGTGCGGATGCTTCTTCTTCTAAAGATCAGCTCATCCAGAACCGACATTATCAGCCTCTCTGCCATTCAATGTAGCTGATCAGATCCCTGACCTTCAGCACCGGACCCTTCTGAAGATCATCCACTATCTCCGCCGCTCTTCCCGCAGGCAGAAAAGGATATTTGCCTGCCAGGAAAACTGCCGGCTCTGCGTTTGATTCTTTCGCTTGTCTCATGTAAAGGCGCAGATGTTTGAGAAAAATATCGTCATCGCTCACCTTTATCCCGCACCGCGCGTTGATGGCCACAGCCAGTTCCAGAAGATCGATTGATTCAGCCCCCAAATCCCTGATAAGATATGCCTCCGGGTTGACATCACATTCCTCTATATCCAGCAGTTCCGTTAAAATAATTTTTATTTGCTGTTCTAAATCCACCAAAACCTCCCGTTTACAATCCAACTATTTAGTGTCCATGCGGAAACTCTGGATGCACAAACTTCCGGTTTCCGTATCGGGAAGGAGGTATTTTTCGTTCTGGCAAGGAGTATAAAATCCCCCTTGCCCCCTTTATAAAGGGGGTTTTGCATGATTGCGCGGAGGCGTACATAATGTACGTCGCACAAGCAATACCGCAGATCGACACAGCCAGAGCGGAAAAGAGCCCTTTCCGGACGGAAACTATTTGCCGGCCGTCAACCCTCCATCCATCATAATCTCCGTAGCATTAAAACCGAAAGCGCTGTCGGACAGAAGGAACATAACAGCCTCCGCTACTTCTTTTTTCGCCAATACCCTGCCGGCAGGAATTCTTTTCAGCAGCTCTTTTTCGTTTGCCTGAATATATGTCTGCCCGCGCCCCGCGGCCACGTAACCCGGCCTCAGACTGACCGTAGTTATGCCGCGCTTGCCCATTTCCATTCCCAGGCTTTTATAAAGAGCTTCCGATGCCAGCTTTGCCGCTGCATAGTATCCCTGTCCCGGATTTGCCCTAAGCGCCGCGGCAGAAGATACAAACACCAGCCGCCCTCTTCTTTTCGCCAGCATCAGCCGCGCAGCCTCTTTTATAATTCCTGCACGCATGGCGATATTTTCATTAAAATATCGCGTTACGGCATCCTGACTTACAGACGCGATGAATCCCTCCAGATCACCCTGTGCAAAATCGACCAGATAGTCGAGATCAGAGCCGGTTCTATTAAATAGTGAAGCTATGGACCCCGGATCGGAAAGGTCCAGAAAAACTGCTTCATACTTCCCCTGCAGGCCGGCGAGCTGTTCATTTATGCGCCCGTGCCCTGCTTCGCTGCGGTAAGTCAGCACGGGGAAAAGCCCTTCTTCGATAAGATGTTCAGTGAGCGTCAATGCCAGATCACAGCTTCCACCAAGCACCAGCAACCGCTTTCCGGAAAAAGAAAGCCTCATAACTTCAGTCTCCCCGTGGCGACAGGAGTATCTCCATCAAAAAGCTCGCAACTGAAAAAGTCCGGCGACTGCCTTATCCTGTAACGATACTCTCCCGGTTTTATGAATTGCCTGAATTTGAAATTATCGATCATGAAACTGCCGACAGTCGGAACGATCTTCTTGCCCGCCTCCATGAAGGCTCGTATGATCTGTGTGCCGGGAACGGTCGGATTCCCGGGGAAATGGTCCTTGTAGATCAGGTCGCCGGGATCAAAAAAGAAAGTGCCATTGAACTCCATCTGCCCTTTACCTGTTTCTTCTTTCTGTAACCATGTTTATCGACTCGTATGTAATGTCGCAGATTCTGTCTGCCTCGGCAAGCGAGACGGCAAGGGGAGGCATCAGGACAATGACTCCTCCCAGGGGACGGATGATGAGTCCCTTTTTACGCGCCTCGAGAATAACCTGATGCCCGATATTTTCCTTCAGGGGAAACGGCTCTTTGGAATCTTTGTCCAATACCAGTTCTATGCCCGCCATGACCCCGCACTGTCGTACATCACCCACGTGGCGAAGCGCATGGAATTCTGCCAGCCGCGCCTTCAAGCGGGCGATCACGGCCTGTACATGATCAAGGACTTTTTCCTTCTCAAAGACTTCCAGACTGGCAATCGCTGCCGCACATGCGAGCGGATTCCCCGTATAGGTGTGTCCGTGGAAAAAAGTCCTGAAATCTTCATACTTCCCCAGGAATCCCTGATAGATCTCGTCTGTCGCCAGGGTCGCCGCCAGCGGCAGATAACCGCCGGAAATGCCCTTGGCCAGCGCCATAATGTCAGGAACAACACCTTCATGTTCACATGCGAACATTTTCCCCGTCTTGCCGAAGCCTACGGCCACCTCGTCAGCGATCATAAAGATGCCGTATCTGGTGCACAGGTCGCGCACCTTCTTCAGGTATCCGGGGGGCTGAACAAGAATCCCCGCCGCGCCCTGAACAAGAGGTTCAATTACAAGCGCGCATACCTCACCGGCATGTTTTTTCATGATTTCTTCCAGATGTGACAGGCAAGGCATATCGCAGCCGGGATAAGATTTCCCGAATGCACATCGATAACAATAGCATGACTCCGCTTTGAACGAGTCGAAAAGCATGGAGCGGTACATCTGATGGAAAAGATCGATTCCCCCTACGCTTACGGAGCCTATGGTATCCCCGTGATAGGCGTTAACAAAGGAGATGAATTTATTTTTTGCCGGGTCGCCTGCCGGAGACTGCTGGTGATACTGAAAGGCGATTTTAAGGGCAATCTCAACAGCGGTCGAACCGCTGTCGGAATAGAAAACTTTAGTCAACCCGCGGGGGGCAATCTCAATCAGTTTTTTTGCAAGATTGATGGCGGGCACGCTGGAAAGTCCGAGCAGGGTGGAATGGGCGATAAGGTCCAGTTGCCTCTTGACGGCCTGATCGATCTCGCTCCTTCGATGGCCGTGAACGTTTGTCCACAGGGAAGAGACGCCGTCAAGATACTCGTTCCCTTCAATGTCTTTAAGGATACACCCGTAACCTTCTTCGATAATCGGCGGTGTCTCAGTTGCATAAGCCTGCATCTGCGTAAACGGATGCCATAGATATTTTTTGTCATCGATTTCCAGTTGTTGATTTCTTTTTGCATTCATTGCCATGTTACCTCATTACATGCAGCCCTGCTTCCGGACAGATGTCTTTCCCTGAATTATATACAGCAGATATCCAATGGGTTGATAAAGAACCGACGCCGCTATATCAACCCCCAAACGCATTTGTCAACCATTATGTCAGGGACAGGTTGACAATTACCCTCTTGCAGCTTACCCATTTGTTTATACTGGCATATTGGAAGATATTCGGATACAAATCATTTGAGAAGATGAAGACACAGCCGGGGCGAAAAAACCATTTCGGGACTGACACTAATGATCCCTGCGCCTATCCAGCAACTCCCGGATAGTCTCTGCAAGGTATTTTTTTACAATCGGTTTCAGCATGAATGCCCCGATTCCCATTTTTTTTGCCTTTTCTTCGTCTATGTGGCTGCTGTAACCTGTACAAAGGATAACCGGCAGTTCAGGCCTTATCTCAATCATGGCAACGGCAAGTTCCGTCCCGGTCATGCCCGGCATCGTCATGTCCGTTACAACAAGATCAAATATTTCCGGCTGTGCCCGGAACATTGCCAGAGCTTTGATGCCGTTTTCCGCTGTTGTTACTTTATACCCGAGAGCCTCCAGCAGGCGCTGTCCAAGAACAAGAATATCCGGATCATCGTCTATGAAAAATATATGTTCGTTGCCCTCCGGGATGTTTCCATAATCGGAGAATTCCGTAACTCCCGGCTCTTCTTCATAAGGTAGATATATATGAAATACTGTGCCTTTTTCAGGCTCGCTGGATAATCGTATTACTCCTTCATGATCCGTGACAATCCCGTACACAACCGAAAGACCCAATCCTGTTCCCAGCCCTACCTCTTTAGTGGTGAAGAACGGATCAAATATTTTGTCTATTATTGAATGATCTATGCCGTGTCCGGTATCCATAATTTCAAGAACTACATAACTGCCTGGTTTCAGATCATCCTGTGGTTCCGTATTTTCATCAGATACAGTCATATTAAACAGGCCGACCTGGAGCAGTCCGCCTTTCTCTCCCATTGCATGAGCCGAATTTGTACACAGGTTTATGATGACCTGCTGCATCTGCACCGGATCCGCATAAACGGTCTTGGGGCCGCTGGAAATTTTCTGTTGTATATCAATAGTTGTAGGCAGGGTTGATCTTAGCATTCTCAGGGATTCTCTCATAATCCTTGCCATATCCACCGATTTCTTTTCATGTTCCCGATGTCTGCTGAAGGTAAGAATCTGCCTGACCAGATTCTTTGCTCTGTCGGATGACCGGAGAACCTGCACCAGGTAGTTTTCCCTCAGGGCTTCTTCAGATTCGTCAATGGCCATTTCCGTATACCCTACGATTGACGCCAGAATATTGTTGAAGTCATGGGCAATGCCGCCGGCCAGTTTGCCTATTGCATCCATCTTCTGGGCTTCAATGAGTTGCCGCTCCAGTATCTTTTGCAGAGTAATATCTTTGACCGTACCTTCAAGGTAGACGATTTCCCCTGCATCATTTTTTACTGCCCTTGAAGTTATCGACACCCATATTTTTTTCCCGTCCCGTCGTAATCTCTCAATCTCAAAGTTTTCAACAACTCCTTTTTCCGTCTGGATACGAAGAAACTCCTTCCTGTCCTCCACATTTATATACAACTGATTGGTAATATCGGTAATATCCTCCATCATATCCTGCGGGGAATCATAACCGTGAATCCTTGCCATTGCAGGGTTTACGCTGAGAAATCTTCCCTCCAGGGTACTCTGGTAAATACCGTCTATGGCGTTGTCATAGATACTCCGATACCTGGCCTCCACCTTTTTCCGTTCACTTATATCCCGGACAATGCTTTGCAGATATTTCTTTCCCTTTACCTCAATAACATTCAGGCTCACTTCCGCATCAAAGAGTGTGCCGTCCCATTTACTGTGCTTCCACTCAAAAGGCTGTATCGCACCCGCGTGAAATTCAGCGATCCTTGCCAATGCTGCCTCATTGGAAGATTTTCCGTCGGGCTGAAAATCGGGCGAAAAACGTCCGTAGGGAACCTCGCCGATCATATCACTGCGGGAGCATCCAAACATGACTTCAGCTCTTCTGTTACAATCGACAACACATCCCCCATCCATAATAAAAATGGCGTCGTTGGCCTGGTGGAAAAGGCTGAAATATTTCTTTTCGCTTTCCCTGAGGGCTTCCTCCGTTCGCTTGCGTGCCGTCACATCCCGGCCGACACCCAGGCGTCCGACAGGCATTCCGTTTAAATCAAAAAGCGTCGATACGTGGAACTCTATTGCAACACGCCCTCCGTCTTTGTGGTGGAGAAAGGCTTCATATATGGGAACAATTTCTCCCGCTATGCCTTTTCTGAAGTTTTCTTTCACTTCAGGTATTGATTCAGGAGCAACAATAAAGGTAAACGGTTTTCCGATGAGCTCAGCAGGCAGAAAACCCAGTATTTGCTCAAAGCGCGGGTTTACGTACAACAGATACCCCTTTAAATTCGTCATAAAGATCAGGTCCTGGCTCGATTCGACAAGGGTGCGGTATTTTGTTTCACTTTCACTCAGCATTTCCTCTTTTTGCCTGCTTTCAATATCCTTCATCTTTAGTTCAGCAGACATCTGGTCGATGGCTTCGGCAAGTTTCCCAAGTTCATTTTGTGCATGGGGAATCCCCGTTTGTATCCCGTGTTCACCGTCTCTCAGACGTTGTGAAACAGCGACCATTCTGTCCAGACGTCTGACGATGAGAAAATGGGCGAGCAGCCATGACGTACCCATAGCAATGAAAAGCACCAGGACCCAGATTATGATATCTCTCGTGTATTGCCTTTTCACATCGGCAAGGATATTGGCCTCCGGGACACCGATGCGCATATACATATAGGGTTTATCACCATCCCTGAGTCTGAATTTGTGATACACATAGAGACGTCTGACACCATCCTCCTCGTCATCACTAACAAAGTTGCCATCATCATTATTTGAGGAAATTTGTGAGACCGTTATCGGCGGATCTTCCCTTCCCATATAGCTTCCGTAGTCGGGATAACGATAAAGACAGATGTTTCTATGATCGGTGATTACCAGACTTGCACCCTCCGGCAGGTTTGTCTGGGAAAATATCCTGTCATATTGCCGAAGGTCCAGTGCGGCAGCCACAATGGCCTTAATCCTATTATCCTCTCCCATTACAGGATAAGCCAGGTGAAAGACCGGTCTTTGGACAGTCCTGCCGATTACATATTCACCTGCTGAAAAATTGTGCGTTTTTATTATATCCAGATAGTATTTCCTGTGTGTAAAACTTGAAGGTGAAACCGGTATGGACGAGGAAAAAAGCATCCCTTCCGGTGTCAAAGCAAAGAGATTGGCATATATGGGATTGATCTTAAGCAAATCGGCCAGGAGACGATTGCATTCCTGCGATTTGCGCTGTTGTATTTCCGGCACTCTGCCAAGGAGCATGAGTAGTTGCCGGGTGTTTTCCACCGCCAGCTGCTGCTGATAGGCAAGCCCCTTCATTGTGCTGCTTACAGAAATATTGGCTTCCTTGAGAACCTGCCCCTTGAGCGCCGTGTGAGCGTATATGATAATGACAAATGCGGGCAGAACTGAAATGAACGCAAGGATGAGCAATTGCGTCCTTAAAGACCAATGCAACAGAGATTTAATCATGGCATCAATTCACTCTATCGGCAAAAATATTTAACAAAGAATGGCTGATATCGGCATATAATTCCGGCCGATAATCATCTTTGCACCTTCGATCAGGGATTCCTGTTTACCTTCTCCCCCAGTCTGTTTCTCAAATGGGATCGCCACGCGTTCTGATGTGACGGGCATCCCAAACCAACATTGAGCAACTCCCTGTACATTTCTCCCATTCCGCGTGATTGATTCATCATCCTGCATATATGACGCTCACCCGTCCATTCAAGTTCGGGGCAGTTATTTTCCCAGGGTTCAGGATGCCTTTGTTTTCCGTAGGCACACGGGTGTGTTATACAGCAGTATCCACAACCGATACATGCCTTATCGACAATTGATGATCCGGACATCGCAATATGCAAACCTTTGTTCAATAGAGTGTAATGTACTTTCATAATTTATTAAGACAGACTTGTCAAAAGGAGATTAACCAATAATAATGAGGAACTTAATTCCATTGACATTAAAATTGGAATCATGTTAGGCACGGCCAGTATTTTTGGGAGGAAGTCATGTTTTTAAAGCAGATGCAGGTAAGTGCAATGGCTGTCTTTGCCTATATCGTCGGTGACAAACGGAGCGGTGAGGGACTGGTTATCGATCCGGCAGCCAATGTATCCGGTATCATTTCCACCGCCGAAAAAAACAACATCAGTATAAAATATATCGTCAATACACATGGTCATGTTGACCACATCTCCGGTAACACGGAAATGAAGCAGAAAACCAACGCCAGGATAATTATCCACGAAGAAGATGCGGATATGCTTGTATCGACACCCGCCATGATTCTGCGTATGTTCGGGGCAAAGAAATCGCCTCCGGCCGACATAACGGTAAGGGACGGTGACGATATATCCGTAGGTGATGTGAGATTGAAGGTCATCCACACCCCCGGCCATACGCCGGGAGGCATCTGCCTTTTTACGGAAGGTTATGTCTTTACAGGAGACACGCTCTTTGTTGGAGCAGTCGGCAGAACCGATCTGCCCGGCGGTTCCTGGCAGGTTATGCTTCGTTCCATCCAGGAAAGGCTGCTCACTCTGCCCGACGATACCAAAGTCATGCCTGGTCATAATTACGGGAGCATGCCTGTTTCGACAATAGCACAGGAAAAGAAGCACAACCCATATTTGAGAGGTTGAAACATGATCCAAACAGCAATAATGAAGACGGACTTTACAAATCTGAAACTTGCCAGCCGAGGCAAGGTAAGGGATATTTATGATGCAGGAGATTATCTGCTGATAGTCGCCACCGACAGGATATCGGCCTTTGATGTCATTATGCCTGACCCCATCCCGGGCAAAGGTGAAATCCTCACCAGAATGTCGGCATTCTGGTTCAATGAGATGCAAGGTATTATCGGCAATCATCTGATGAGTGTCAATCCATCAGAATACCCGCAATCATGTCTTCCCTACAGTGAATTGCTAAGGGGAAGAAGTATGCTTGTAAAAAAAGCCAAACCGTTGCCGGTAGAGTGTATCGTCCGCGGCTATCTAAGCGGATCGGGATGGAAAGACTATCAGAAAGATCTAAGCATCTGCGGTATCAAACTGCCCGCCGGCCTCAAGGAATCGGATAAACTTCCTGAAAGTATCTTCACTCCTTCAACAAAAGCAGAGGTTGGAGAGCATGATGCCCCTATGACAAGAAAAGAGATGGAAGAACTTATAGGAGAAAAACTTGCCGGGGAAATCATTGGCATAAGTCTGGCCATATATGAAAGAGCATCAAAAATAGCTGATAAAGCGGGAATCATCATAGCCGACACCAAAATGGAATTTGGTATGATAGACAATGAACTGATTCTCATTGATGAAGTTCTTACGCCGGATTCCTCCAGGTTCTGGCCCAAGGATGATTATATTCCCGGGAGGGCTCAGAAAAGCTTCGACAAACAGTTCCTTAGAGACTATCTGCTCTCCATAAAATGGAACCAGAAACCTCCGGCGCCGCAACTTCCTCAAGAAATAATTGAAAAGACTGGTAATAAATACCGTGAAGCCCTTCAAAGATTAGTTAAATAGGGCAAATAAGAGCCGTCACCGCCTTGACAGAGGGTGCGCCGATAATTAATATTTGTTAGTTTAAAGTAATTGCCTCAATAGCCTATGAACGATAAAAGACTTCCCGACTACAGAGAAAAGCAGCAGATATTGTACATTGACAATAAGCCTGCAAAGAATCTGATCGATTACGGCAACCAGTTTTTCAAACGGGGACAGATCGCGGACGCGCTGGAGTTTTATCAACGTGCCTCTTATGAACAGGGCCTGGAGAAAATAAAAGCCCTGTCGGAAGAGCAGGGTGATGCGATGATCTTTCAGCAGGCCATGAAAGCGCTCAACAAAAAGATATCCCGGGAGGATTGGGACCGGATCGGCAACAGTGCACTTGATAACCGCAAATTTTTATTTGCCCGGCATGCATTTACTGTCAGCGGCAATGAAGCACTGAGGGATAATCTCCAGCGCCTCATCGCGGACGAAAAAATGGATAGTTCTCATGACAAAGCGTGATTATTACGAAATTCTTGGGGTGGATAAAAACGCCTCTGAAGAAGAGATCAAGAAAAATTACCGGCGCCTTGCAATGCAGTATCATCCAGACAGAAATCCCGGCGACAAGGAAGCGGAAGAAAATTTCAAGGAAGCGGCGGAAGCATATGAAGTGCTGTCGGATGCACAGAAGAAGGATATTTACGATCGCTTCGGACATGAAGGCCTGAGTGGCACAGGATTCAGAGGATTCAGCGGTTTTGAAGACGTTTTTTCCAGTTTCGGCAGCATTTTTGAAGACATTTTCGGTTACAGCAACCGCTCACGCACTTCTGCCCGCGCCGGTGCAGACCTGCGCTATGACCTGAAAATATCCTTCATGGATGCCGCTTTCGGCAAATCCACCGAGATAGATATCACTAAACTTGATACCTGCAATGAATGCTCGGGATCTGGAGCTGCCGCAGGCACATCACCGGAAGTATGCCGTCGTTGCGGAGGAAGAGGACAGGTCACACAATCCAGCGGTTTTTTCAGCATCAGTTCAACATGTCCATCCTGCCGCGGTTATGGCTCGGTCATCACCAATCCATGCAAACTGTGCAGGGGAACAGGCAAAGAGAAAATACAAAAGAACGTCAGCCTGAAAATTCCCGCCGGCGTTGAAACCGGCTCCCGGCTGCGGCTTAGAGGAGAAGGAGAACGGGGAGAAAACAACGGCCCGCCCGGAGATCTGTACGTATTTATACATGTTGAACCGCATGAGTTTTTTGAAAGAAGAGAAAACGACATCTATTGCAGGATCCCTATTTCTTTCGTCCAGGCCGCGCTTGGAGCAACGATAGAAGTCCCTACCTTAAACGGTTCTGACCAGCTTAAGGTGCCCAAAGGAACACAGAGCGGCAAGGTATTCAAACTCAAAGGCAAGGGGATACAAAATCTTAGAGGATTCGGCCGTGGCGACCAGTTTGTGGAAGCCATAGTTGTCACTCCTACTAACCTTACTCGCAAACAAGAGGACCTCCTGAAGGAATTCTCCAAATTGGGCGGTGCATAAATTTTATATTGAATATCTTAAAGATGCTTGACTGAAAAGCAGAAACACGGGTAAAAGCTATCAACCAATATTTCAACAAGAAAGGGAGAATCATGACAAGACGAAACTATCTGGTATGGCTGGCTGTGGGTATTTTTCTTTTGTCCGGATGTGCAGCGCCTGCTGCGGTCGGGTTGATAGCCGTTGGAACTGCCGCCGGCACAGCAGGGGTCGGCACCTATGCTTATATCAACGGTGAATTGAAGACTGACTACTACGTTTCCTTCGATAAGGCATGGGAGGCATGTCAAAAGACCGTAGCCGACATGAGGGGTTATGACGTTCAGCCTAATAAAGGAATCGGAGAAGGTTCAATAGCGGCGGTTATTGAAACAGAAAACATCAAGATCAACCTGAAATACAAATCCAAGGATGTGACAACCGTTGCAATTCGCGTCGGCGTCATGGGAAATAAGACCTCTTCACAGTTAATTCATGACCGGATCAACGAAAACATCTTGAAAGATAAGGATAACCAGGACGCCAACAAGCCTAAAGAATGAAAAAGATTTAAGGGCAACATTTATGATTAACGGATAGATGAAAAAAAACCTTTTTATAGGATTAGCCTTAAGCATCCTTCTGATATATCTTTCTGTACGGGGTATTGACTTAGGTGGCGTCTTTGATAACTTGAAATCCGTAAAATACGGTTATCTTTTATCGTTCCTCGGTGTCGCTTTCATTATACAGATCATTCGTTCCGTACGCTGGGGAGAAATTCTCCGTCCTCTCGACAAGGTTGACCAGTTTTCCCTTTTTTCAGTCACCAATGTGGGTTTTATGGCTATCGTTGCTTTGCCTGCAAGGCTGGGTGAACTGGCCCGCCCCTATCTGATCACAAAAAAAAGCAACATCAGAATGAGTTCAGCGCTGGGAACTATTTTTGTGGAGCGAGTATTCGACGGGGTCTCCATTCTGACAATCGCTGCATTTGTCCCTGTTTTTCTCCCCGAACTTCCCGCATGGCTGATTCGTTCCAGCATTATCTTTTCTGCAATAACGATAGGTACACTGATGATAATTATCACTTTGATTGCCGGCAGAGAAAAGACGATCGCTCTCCTGAATCCCCTGATAAAAAAATTTCCGGGGAAATATGCCGTCAAGATAGACAGCCTTATTCATCACTTCATTGACGGTTTTCAGATTTTCACCGATGTGAAGCAGCTTTCCCGCGTAACAATTCTGTCACTGCTTATCTGGCTGATGAATGTCGGTGCAATCTGCCTTATGATTCAAGCTTTCAGTTTTAATCTTTCATTCGCAGCGGCCGTTGTACTGATGGTTATCCTCATTATTGGAATTGCCATTCCCACGGCACCGGGTTTTATAGGAAACTGGCATTATGCATGTATACTGGGACTCGGCCTTTTTGGCATCCCCAAGACCGATGCCCTGGCTTTCGCAATAGTGTACCATTTCTTCTCGCTGCTTTTGACGCTCGTCATGGGGCTCATATCACTTCCGTTCAATCGTTTTTCATTGACCGACCTTAAACAGCAGTGGAATCTCTCTGGCAGCAAATAACTTCTTTAGCTCCCTCCGTTTCCGGATTTGGCATCGAGTCCATAACCTTTAATTTTCCGGTGAAGGTTGCTCCGCTCCAAACCTATGGCCTCTGCGGTTTTGGATATATTGCCATCAAATTCCTTAAGCTTGCGGGCAATAAAATGCTTTTCAAAATCCATTTTAGCCGAGCGGAATGAATCGCCGTTGTAAATAAGGGGTCTTTCCGCATCAATATCAAGTTCGCCTTTGACCAGAAGCGGTACATGATCGGAGGTTATTGTCCTTCCCTTCACCATTATGACAAGTCTTTCAATGATATTCTTCAACTCTCTTACGTTTCCCGGCCAGTTGTGTTCTATAAGGATGGACAATGCATCTTCAGCAATCATCTTTTCAGCTTCACCCTCTTTAATTGAAAATTCTTTTAGAAAACGAGTCACAAGAAGCGGGATGTCTTCTTTTCTCTCCCTTAAGGGGGGTATTCTCAAGGGAATAACGTTCAGTCGGTAATACAGATCCTGGCGGAAGCGTCCCTCTTCCATCTCTTTTTCAAGATCTTTATTAGTGGCGGCAACTACCCTTACATCAGTGGTTATCAAACGGTTTCCGCCAACCCTCTCGAAAGTTTTCTCCTGCAGAATACGCAACGTTTTTGCCTGAACCTTCTGGCTCATGTCTGCTACTTCATCCAGAAAAATTGTCCCTTCATGCGCCAGATCAAACTTTCCTCTTTTTTTAGCCGTTGCGCCTGTAAATGCTCCCTTTTCGTGACCGAAAAGCTCACTTTCAATCAGTTCTTCCGGAATCGCAGCGCAGTTTACTTCCACGAAAGGCTTACCGGCCCTCTTGCTTTTCCTGTGAATGGATCTTGCAACCAATTCCTTGCCTGTCCCGTTTTCACCCATAATCAGTATCCAGGCATTTGTTGGTGCGACTATCGATATTGTTTCTTTAAGATCCATGATTACAGGGCTGCTGCCGGTAAGTTCATAATCATGAGTGATCTTCTGTCTGAGAAGTTTGTTCTCTTCCTCCAGACTCACCATATCAAGGGCATGGCTGATGACAAGGATCATCTTTTCCAGAGACAACGGCTTTTCAATGAAGTCGAACGCTCCCAGTTTTGTTGCCTTGACCGCCGTTTCTATGTTACCATGCCCCGACATTATGATTACAGGAATGTTTTGATGTTCGGACTTCAGATACTTAAGGGTCTCTATTCCGTCCATGCCCGGCAGCCAGATATCAAGCAAAACAAGATTAGGCATTTCCTCGTCTACAAGACGAACTGCTTCTTCACCACTCCCTGCCGTCAAAACCTCGTAACCTTCGTCAGTCAATACACCGGAAAGAGTCTGTCTGATGCTGTCTTCATCATCCACTACCAATATTGTTCTCTGCATAATATATTCACATCCTGTTTTATAATTAATCTCTTTACAATCTTTATGCCTCAGGCAGAGGCAACTCAATAGTTACTACCGTTCCTCTGGGCAAATTGTCTTTGACACTCACCTGGCCATGATGATCTGAAATGATTGAACTGACGATGGCAAGGCCAAGACCTGTCCCCATTTTCTTCGTGGAAAAATAAGGCTCAAATATTTTCATCTTGTAACGGGGGGGTACGCCGCATCCATTATCTGCCACTTCCACCCTGAGCTTCTTTCCATCCTTATCATAAAATGAACTAATTTCAATACACCCCTCCTTACTGTCGATTGCTGCTACAGCATTATCAAGAAGATTAACCATAACACGATTCAGCTTCTCTGCATCAATATTAATTTTTGGCATATCCCGCTCATGCTTGAATGTAAAATTTATATCCTTGTGCGCATCTTGAAACAGGATAAAAGGATCATTTATAACTTCATTTAAATCATTGGGTGCAGGGTTGGTAGCCGGCATCTTCGCATATTGAGAAAAAGCATTTACAAGGTTTTTAAGAAGTTCCACCTGGTCAACAATCGTCCGCGTGCACTCATTGAAAACGGCGCCTTCATCACCCATTTTTTCACCGTATCGCTTTTGGAGTCTCTGTGCCGACAACTGAATCGGTGTTAACGGGTTTTTGATTTCATGTGCCATGCGCCTGGCAACTTCTCGCCAGGCAGCAGCTCTCTCAGCCTTCTGCAGTTGAGTAAGATCTTCAAACACAGCGACCATACCCATATAATCTCCATCATCGTCGATGATGCTTGTCGTTGTTACCAAAATGGTCAGAGCCTTATCGTTCAACATCAATTCTATCTGCTTCTCAATGAATCCCTCCCCTATTTCCCGCATTTCCTGAAGCATCTCATTAACGAGAGTCATATGCTCGGGCAGTAATACATCTTCATATCGCCTGTAAAGATACTTCTCCGTTTTTATACCAAGCATCTTTTCGGCGGCACGGTTGATGGTCGTGATCACGCCATCCTTGTCAACAGATACTACACCGGCTGAAACATTGCGTAAGACAGTTTCCATGTACTTCCGTCTTCTTTCAAGATCCTCGTTTGCCTGCTCCAAGCCTTCATTGCTGTTTTTAAGATCCTTTGTCATCTGATTGAAAGAATCGACCAGCACACCTATCTCATCATCCGCGACAATTTCTATCCTGTAGTCCAGATTTCCCCTGGCGATTTTTCTGGTGGCTTCTGCCAGATCCTGAATAGGAACGACAATACCCTGTGCCAGAAAGATACCGAACCATGTAGCGGAGAATATGATCAGCAGCGTTACAATAAATAACGTTACAATATAGCTGAACTTGATCGGGTTTTTCAGGAGCTTGATCTGTTTATATTGTTCGGCTGCCTTCGATATCACGCTCATCTTGTCGACCATTTCCTTGGGTATGAAATATCCGATGACAATGACACCGATTACTACTTTGGATCCTTCGTATGAATATACAGGGGCTGCTCCTCTTATGAAATCACCGTTCTCCGATGGTTGTATTGTTGACACCTCCTTGCCGCTGAATACATCTTCCAGGACATTAGGCGGCATAGGTACCGGCGAGATGTTGGGATTGCTTTTGTCCAGTACTATCATTTTGTCTCTCTGATTATCAAAATAGACCTCAACCATGCCGAAGTTATAATTCTTCTGGCGTTGTTCAATCAGTGTTTTCAGATACAGCGCCTTATCTCTTTCATGCAGCCGGTTAGAAGTTATATCCAGACTCATCTGACGGGCATAAAACTTTGCATGGTCGGCTGTCTGCTGGTAATACAGCTGAGCAACTTCCACCGTTTGATTAAGGGCATCACCTATTTTCAGATTAAACCAGTTTTCGATACTGTAGGACAGGAAGTTAATGGAGATCAGAAACAGAATCACGGTCGGAATAAGAGAAAGGCTCACGAACGCGGCAACAAGCTTCGTCCGTAATTTTGATCCAATTATGCCATGACGCCTTTCATAGATGAGCTTGACAACATTTCTGATAATCAGAAAAATTACCAGGATGATCAAAATGATGTTAATATTAATGAGACCAAAGATAAGAACATTGTCAGAGATGGGAAGGATGCTTTCCTTCTTTGAGAGGTGACTTTCAAAGAAGGCAAGAACGACAACAAGAACAAGGGCGGCAATGATTATTACCCTTTCCCGGAAACGTTTTCTTGCTTCCTTCTCATCTATTCCTGCACGCTTCCCCTCTTGCGTCATTTCAAGCCGAACTCCTTAATGTACCATTTTGTTTCTAAATCCCACATGGAAACAAAGAAAAAGACATACTCCATATGCAAAGGCAATCGCACTCTCTTAAGCTTTGCTTTTATCTTCAAATAGTATTTATTTTTTTTTGTTAAATCGGTTATTGAAACTACTTCAATGCCGTTCAACTCGGCCATCGCCTCTTTGGCAGCCTGAAAATCCTGAAAGCTGGCAGTCTGTTTCTTCAGGCTGGATGCTACAACAAAAATCTTTTTTACCTGATCATATTTTATTATATGCTCAATGACAGCGCTCGATATCTTCTTGTCGAACCAATAGGAACGTCTTTGGTAAACATCCAGATAAAAGGTAAACGTTGCAGGGACTCCATTGAGGATTGCAGAATCCATATCATTTGTAAAACAGTCAGTAATGTGTGCATAAACCGACATGTTATGTACTGTACTTTCTATCAGAATGTCCTTAATTTGCGGCGTCTTTCCGAAAAGATGAGCCGGGAATGAAAAATATATCAATAAAGCAATTACAGAAAACAGGCAGATTCTCTTCATTTCACCATCTTCGATTTCAATGTGTTGATAAGTCAATCTCTATTATGAGCCCTATGCAGGCACGTTTCGTGTTGCCTGCATCCGATTTCCTTTATTGCTGCATCACCTTCCAGATTATAAAATACGAAGGATTTAAGGCATTTAATTGTGGCGGGTATACTAAGAAACTACAGAATAAAAAGCAAGATTAATTTCACTGGCGGCATTCCCTGACACAGGTTCGCAGCTAAATGCGAACGGCATCAAGGACCTTAAAGGATGGGATCCTCAACGGCATGACACTATTCAAAGAATCTTCATCGTCATGATATACTACCTTCCAGTTTTCCGTCCTGAGCATTAACTCTTTAAGAAGCATGTTGTTGAGTTTATGACCGGATTTGTACGCCGTGAAATGACCTATTATCGGCATGCCGAGCAGGGACAGGTCACCTATGGCGTCAAGTATTTTGTGTTTTACAAACTCGTCCGGATAACGCAACCCTTCTTTGTTCAGGATTCTGGTATCATCAAGCACTACAGCATTTTTCAGGGATCCACCAAGGGCAAGCCCTCTTGCCTGAAGATATTCGACATCCCTCAAAAACCCGAATGTACGCGCGGCACATATATCCCTTTCATAGTTCACATCGGAGAAAGTCATGTCATACGATTGCTCGCCGATTATTGGATGCTTGAAATCAATTTTATAGGTAATCTTGAATTCCGGAGAGGGCGAAAGCGACGCGCACCCTTCCCCGTCAGAAACAGTCGTCGTTCCCGTAATGATCAGCAGTTTTTTACATTTACCCTGTGTACGCGTACCGACATCTTTAAGCAATTCGACAAACGGAAGCGCACTGCCATCCATGATTGGAATTTCGGGACCATTCACTTCAACAATTGCGTTATCCACCCCCATACCGCAAAATGCCGACATGAGATGCTCAACTGTAGAAACCGCTGATCCATTTGATCCGATAGTAGTAGCCATTGTTGTATCGCAGACAACATTATAACTGGCTTTTATTTCAACTCTATTGGCAAGATCACTTCTCACAAAAATGACGCCTTCGTCTGCATCGGCAGGTTTTATCTTCATTACGACCTTGCGACCCGAATGTAAACCAATATTTATACAATTAATTTCTTTGTTTATCGTTCTTTGCAGATGCATACTGCTCCCTTTTACAGAAATGTTTTTATCTAATCAGGCAATTCTCGTACCAGAAAACCGCCGATTCACAGCATATGCTTCATTGACATAACATATCGATTGTATTACCCTTATTCAGAACAAATACCGCAGGAAATTTTTCCTGGGGCTGCTCTATGTGTCGTTACGGACACACTATGCGCCATACGGCTATTTGTAAAATTACACAAGATGGAGAATCCGTTCCAAGCCAGCACCCGATTCCGGTGGAAGAAAGCACCCCCTTC
>CAZLFA010000047.1:0-33321 GCA_964558665.1 uncultured Syntrophaceae bacterium | reverse complement strand
ATATTCAACAAATTGAAATATTTTTAAATAGTTACAGTTTCCGGATGGACACTAGATAAGTCAAATCTTGAATTGCGCATGCCATATAAAGATAACCAATGGCGAACCACGGATGATCATGGAGGAGCGGAACATGGCGTGCACATTCAACGGGTACTGTCGTCAAGATACGCGATGCAACGTTTTCATCAAGAAATGGAACGGAAACAAGAAGTGAAAAATTCGAGACTATCAAAGATTCTCATCATGCCGGTTTATGGGGGTGCTTACGCATGGGATGAAAATGGTTATAACATCTCATTATCGTATTGGTTCATTGGCCATCCCCAATACAATGAGATTTTAAAACTTGAATCTGAAATGGAAGTATGGGCGTCTGAAATTTACAGCGTAATAGATAATGATCCAAATTTCCCGTGGAAAGATTATAATAACAAGGGAAGAGAATTAACAAAAAAATTAGCAGAATTTATGATAGATTCAAATACGGAGATTGTGTATGCTCGCCCATATGAGGACCCTGATGGAAAAAATCTCTGTGAAGAGCGTTTCCTAAAGCGATGTAAATAACTGATCTGTATTTAGGATAGAGCTGGTTTTGCTATTAGAGGCAGGATTGACTTACCACATCCGATTTCAACAAAGAGTAATTTACCAAGGTATCTTTTTCATTCTGGGGAGAGATGACTTCTGAATATTAAACCCGCCTATGAAGATTTGGAAAGGAAAGTCGAAGAACTGGAAGAAGGAATAATCAAGCTCAAGCAAATAGAAGAGGCCTTGCGGGTGAGCGAGGAAAAATTCAATTTCATCATTGAGAACTCAATGATGCCCATGATAATCGCCTCGCTCAAAGACTATACGGTTATTTTTTACAACCATTATGCCACGGAATTCTTTCTGTATATCTCTCCTGCAGGAACAATCAAAGCATCAGATTACTGGGTTCGTCCTTCAGAACGGGATGCCTTTATCAGAATATTGAAGGAAAAAGGATCTGTTCACGGCTACAGGGCCGAGTTGAAAACACGTGACAACAGAAACAAATGGTGCCTTCTTTCCGCCAAGATAATTAGCTATCTTGGACAGCCTGCATCCTTCGTCATGTTCCATGACATAACAGACCTCAGGCGTTCGGAGGAGGAGCGTGAGAGGCTCATTGATGAATTAACAACGGCCCTGTCCAACGTAAAACAGCTGAGCGGTTTACTCCCCATCTGTTCCTCATGCAAGAAAATCCGCAACGATAAAGGTTACTGGGAACAGCTTGAAGGCTATATCAAGGAACGTTCAGAAGCCAATTTCAGTCACAGCATCTGTCCCGAGTGTGCGATAAGATTGTATCCGGAATTATGCAAAAAGAATGAGTGATCGATTAAATATCAACTATTTCTTTGCCGACGACGATGCCAACGCAACTGACGCTCTGATTCAAAACCGGAACGCTATTTCCAGCCGGTTTTGCAGGTACCACACACCAGATCACACAGCCGCAGATAGTCATTAAGATTTATCTTGTGATGTATCACGTTGGCGATTCCCGATATCTCGTCACAACGACCGGTTCTGCATCCCCAGGTTTTCTCGCCTGGATTGCATACCAGAACATGCCCTGCATCTACTCCGCCCCTGCTGATTTCGTTTTTTAATACAACGCATTGAGGAACAGACAGGTCTCCCCTTTTCCCGCAGAAATAAGCTACCGCGTTCGATGTTTCTTCTTCCGCAAACGCCGTCTGAGAGCCGACAAAAACAAGTACAGTGAATGCAGCTAAAATCAATGCCGCCCATAATCTGTTACGCCCGGTCTCTTTATTCATCAATCTATTCCCCCTGTTTTTTTAACGTCGTCTCCCATATATAGTTAAGAGAATATTAAGTCAACAATCATGGCACCTCCTGCAAACAGCAATTACATACCGCTGCCGAAGGCGAGGGCATTTTTGTCGATCGCGATCTTCATTCTTGCATGCACCAGCTCGTTGCGGTTTCTCACAAACGGATGATAGACAAGAAGCGAATCGATGAGGTTCGTTTTCAAATGCGGAAGAGTTGGGAAAAAACGGCGTTTGTCGGTGATTACATCGGCAATGGTAAGGGCAATTCCTTCAGCCGCTTCCGATACGGGAAGGGTTACGGGATTGCATGTCCGGCGTGACAGGTTTTCCAGCATCTTATCTTCGGGCTGGTAGATCGTCATCTGCCGGCTCCATCGCTGGAAAGCGGCGGGATTGATCTTGAAGGCGGGCGACCAGAAATAAAGTTCTTTCTCCTCCAGAGCCCGGGTTATGGCCTTCGGCAGATTGGCCAGCCTTACCATATCTGCAAAGGACTCAAGACGAATGCCTTCAATTTGTGCCTTCATCCTCCAGAACGGCAGATAGACGGCCGTTTCATCCGGGCACTCCATTACGGCAAAAGGAATCCTCTCCAGTTGCGTGCCTGCAGGCCGCCAGGCTGAATCACAGTTCCGGCAGAGAAGGACCAGGGCTTCCTTTTCTCCTTCCAGATCCCAACTGCAATTCGGGCAAAGGGTCGGGATGAATTTTACCTGCCAGTCAGGCCTGCTTTTTGTATCGTTTATTACCTGCTGTATCCAGGAGCTCATTCCTGCCAGCGGCCTGTTGAGTATGGCATCCGTCAGAACGCCTTCCTTTAAATAGACAGGCGTATAGATGAGACTGGCGATTTCGCCTATGAATACATGGTATGAGCCGGAATCGGCATTCAATTCGGCAATCCTGCGCATAATGTCATCAAGCGTCATCCGGGGCGGAATAAAATGTCCGGTGGTTGACGGCGACACAAATTTTAACTTCATGGCCTGTGGACGGACTCCCAGCGATTCGGGCATGCCATCCATAACCACACTTCTCAAATTGATGTCTGCGAAACGGCTGGTCAACTCTATTCCGCGGGCGGAGAAGCACAGGCCCCTGAAGCGCCAGTAAGGTATGTAAAGAGGAATGTCGGTCATACTGCCGGGAGCAGGAATGTAATAACGGAAATAATCGCCCGGCTGCAGATACATCTTGGTGCGGCAGTAGGGGCACAGCAGGAGCTTATATGTCTCCTCCAGCGTCACCGGTGCGCCGCATTGAGGACATTGAAGCTCAATCTGCCAGTTGAATCCGTTCACTGTGATCAGGTTATTTGACTTTAGGCTTCTGGAGCTTTTGCCTTTCCGGCTCCGTGAGGATGCGCATCGGGAGCGCGCGAACCCCATAGTCTGTTTCCTTGGAGTCCCAGGCGCGAACTCCGGTGCAGAAATTGAATTTTCCCGCAGACAGTCCGGAGTTGTCATATTCCCACACATAGCATGACGACAGGGTTATCAGACGCGTAACGCCGTAACCTTTGTTGTCCGGGACCGAACCGTCATAAATACTCATCAGCTCAGCGTCTCCAGGCATCTTCCAGTCTGTAAATCCGCCTGTAGAATAATTTTTGCAATAGGCGATCGCGGCCTGCCAGGTGAGATCGGATCTGCTGTCGGTTCCCGCCCACATAAAGCCGGTCTTCATGTCGATTACCGTATAACCGTCGTCACTCAATATAAATCTTTCCTCTGCCCAGGAAGATGCAGACAAAGCAAGCAACAAGGAAAGAAACACAATCACTTTGATAATTACTGCTTTCATGTCGTCTCCTGATTCAAGAAATGTTTTTTACTTTTCAAATCTTCTCTCCGCACTGATTGCAAAACAGCGACTTGGACAGATTTTCGGTGCCGCAATGAGAACATTTTTTTGCCTCCTCCTGCTGCACTACAGGCTGCCCGCACTGCGAACAGAATTTGGCATTGGCCGGCAGGTTCTTCCCGCATTGCGAACATTTTTGAAAGACAAGCTGCTGGTGGCCGCAGTAAGGGCAGAACCTGGCGTCTTTCTGGATGCTCTGATTGCAGTCCGGGCATTTTGCCAACTCTGTTGTCCGCTCCGGAGGCGGCTGTGCGGGCTTGAATGCATCTGCGAACATGGCGGGCATCATGAAGCCCATGCCCATGCCCATTGCCGATCCCGCCTCTCCGTGCGTCTGGGAGGCATTCTCCAAAGCCATGGCGGCCTTCATCTTGAGAAGTTTGTTCAGGTCGTCGAAGACGCCGAGTTTGCTCTTGTCGTCAATTGCCTTCTGCACCTCCGGCGGCGGCGTAATGGCATTGATATAAAGCGATGTTAGAGCAAGACCGAAATGCCCCAGATCATCCTGCAGCATTTTGGCAAGTCCGTCGGCAAGTTCATTGTATTTTGCCGGCAGATTGAAGACCGTGTCAATATGTTCACCCATGTAGTCATTGAAGCGGGAGACAATCACCCTGTTGAGGTACTCCTCAATCTCTTCCGTTGTGTATACTCCCTGGGTTCCGACCAGGCTGTTGATGAAAAGCAGCGGCTGGACAATCCGGATGTTGAAGACACCGAAGGCACGCAGCCTGATGACTCCCAGTTCAGAATCTCTGAAGGCCACCGGGTCGCGTGTCCCCCATTTGAGGTTCGGAAAGACCTTCATGTTGCATATGTAAACTTCCGCCCTCAGGGGGCTGGTCATTCCCCAGGGCAGACTCAGGATCTTCGTCAGGAAGGGGATGTTGGCTGTCTTCAGGGTATGCCTGCCCGGACCTATAGCGTCATATGCCCTGCCCTTGTAGAAAAATACGGCAGCCTGACTCTCGCGAACGGTCAACTGGGCTCCCCACTTGATTTCACCGGAACCTTTTTCCGGTATTCTGTGGACAAGCTCCTTGCCGGATTCGTCGAACCATTCGATCACCTCAAGAAAAACAACATTGTCGGTTCCCATATGCTTTCCCCTTGTTGTTGATTTTGCTTAAGATCATAAGAGAAGGTTCGGGTCATGTCAAGCCAAAACCGGATTGGTGTTTGATATTTTGATGGAGATGAGATAAAGATTTGAAGCATTTAGACAATACAAGGATTTGCATGAACAGGGAAACGACAGACATAACGCTTTTTGTAAGAACCTCCGGAGAGGAGATTGCCATATGGAACCGCCGGCGCATTGTCGATGCGCTGATCAGAGAGACGGACATCGACGTGGAAACGGCGGAGAAAATCAGCCGGGAAGTCGAGAAGCAGATAGTCGCATCCGGGATCAGCACGCTGACGACGGCACTTATCAGGGAGCTTGTAGATGCAAAGCTGATTGAAAGAGGCCTGGAGAAGGCCAGGCGCATGCATGCCCGGCTGGGATTCCCGTTATATGACGCGAGGCAGTTAATTCTGCACCGGAACAAGGAAAATGCCAATGTACCGCACGGACCGGAAGGGACCAACCTGATCCTGGCGGAAGGGATCAAGCGTGACTATGCCCTTCATGACGTCTTTTCGCAGGAGGTCGGCGATGCACATGCCATCGGCGATATCCATCTTCACAGCCTTGGTTATATCGACCGTCCTTACAGCTCCTGCCAGTCGCTTGAGTATCTGAAGAAGTTCGGCCTCAACCTGCCGCAGTCTCTGACGGTGGCCAAACCGGCCAAGCACGCAGAGGTGTTGATTGCGCACATGGTTCGTTTCGGTGCCGTCCTTCAGGCACACTTCGCCGGCATCATAAGCTGGGACATCGTCAATATCTCTTTTGCTCCCTATCTGCAGGGGTTTTCCGATTATGAGGTGCGGCAGATAGCTCAGATGCTCATCTACGAATTTTCTCAGATGACATCGGCAAGAGGCGGACAGCCCATGTTTACGGACATTCATCTCTACTGGGATGTTCCGGACTGGCTTGCCGACATGCCGGCTATCGGACCTTCGGGAAAACCCACCGGCAGTGATTATAAGGATTACACCGCCGATGCGCGCCGTTTCGCACTTGCCCTTTTTGAGGTATTCAAGAAAGGCGACGGCATGGGGAGGCCCTTTATCTTTCCCCGCCCCATTGTTCACATAACGGACCGCTTTGCGCCGTCGGCGGATCATGAAGGGTTCCTGGATCTGGTATGCAGGGTCGCCGCCGAGAAAGGAAATCCCTGTTTCTGTTTTGACCGCCGTGGATTTGCAGGAAACGCCGGAGAAGCAGCGGAGCCATGGAAAATAAGGTCCTTCAATCTTCACAACGTCACCATTAATCTTCCCCGTCTGGCATACAAGGCGAAGGGTGACAATGCCCTGCTTAAGTCTCTGCTTGCAGAGGTACTCGAACTGGCCGTGAAGGCCCATGTGCAGAAGAAGGCCTTTATTGAGAAGCTTCTTTCCTTCGGCGAAACCGGGCCTCTTTCTCTTCTGACAATGAACCACGACGGCTTTCCTTATTTCCGCATGGATAAAACCTCCTGCCTCATAGGGATGGTGGGACTGAATGAACTCCTGCTGATGCATAAAGGAAAGCAGCTTCACGAGTCGCAGGAGTCCGTTTCCTACGGACTGCGGCTCATGGATCATATAAAGCAGAACATTTCGCGCCTCGGGAAAAAACATGGCCTGCGTCTTTCCCTTGGACAGTCACATGCGGAAACAACGTCGCACCGTTTTGCCCGGCTTGATTTGAGGTACTATTCCCCCGAAGCCGGGCGCGTCGTCCGGGGCAATCTTGCAAAAGGCGAGATATACTATACAAATTCCACGCATCTTAATGTGTCGTCAGCTACCGGCCCGTCGGAGCGTATTGCCGTGGAGGGAAACTTCCATCCCATAATAGAGGGAGAGGCGGTGACCAATCTATGGCTCGGGGCCGAAACCCCTGCAAGCGGCGTCCTGAGCGATATCGTAATAAAGGCGCTGCGCGATACCCAAAGCAGTCAGATTGTCTTTTCTCCCGATTTTACGACCTGCGGCGAGTGCCACCGCACTTCGCGAGGGCTCAATGAGGACTGCTCGTTCTGCGGCTCTGTTGATGTGGACGTCATTGCGCGGATAACGCAGTATTTCAGCCGCGTGTCTGACTGGAACAAGGGGAAACTGGCTGAACTGAGGGATCGCAACAGAAATGAAGCATTTTTACGGTGAGTCTGCCGATTGAGGGACATCCCTGCCTATTTTATAATTCTGAAACTTTCCGCAGCGCGTCCGTTGAATGCAGCGAGCATGCCTTTGCTGCCGGCGGAAAGCTTTTTCGGCATCTTTCCCTTGTTGCAGGAAAAGCGCGAGGCGGCCGACTCCTCCCAGTACACGACCTTCATGCGCGTCCTCGCATCAACATCTCTTTTGAATTCCCTGACCAGAACGCATGCAGGCATCTTATAGCCCATGCTTTCCAGATATCTTGAATTGCCACCCTTCATGCTGGGACGGATAAGCCACGTCGCACATTCATATTTCCCCCCGGCCATGGTGATGATGCCGTAATCAAGGGCTTTATTATATGCGTCATCCCTGACAACGAAGGATTCTCCCTCTTCGCGGATGGTCGTTATCCTTATATCCAGTCCCTTTGTCACAGTCCCGCCGCGCAAATTTTCCGGCACGTAGATATGAGATTCCGTCACGTGGGTAATATAACCGTCTCTTTCCGCCCTTCTGACCTGCACGTCATAAGTGGTGCGGCCCAGATAGCGAAGTTGGCTCCCCACCCGTATGTTCGCCTCAGGATAGGCGGAAACAAAGTCCCTGCCCGTGATATGGCGATCCGCTGTACAGGCATTCACGGCAAGGCAGAGGCAAATTATTTGCAGCAGGCTTTTAGATGAATAAATATGGTGAGATCGGTCCATGCAGGAAAAACACTCCGGAAGACTGCATAAATATATTTATAATGAGTGTATTTTTGAATTAAAGACAAATAATGTCAATAGTATTCTGATTTGGAGTCTCTGAAAAAATCATGCCCGGTTACCTTGACATGGCTCGGGTCGATAAATATATTAGGGCGACTTTGAAAAGGCATAAATAATCGCATGGAAGACCTTATTGTAAGATCGTTCAAGGAGAGCTCAAGGCTCAAGGACGCTTTTGTAAACGAAAACTTAGGCAGGATTGTGACTGTGATCAATGTGATCACTCAGGCCTTGAATTCCGGGAACAAGATACTTTTATTCGGCAACGGAGGAAGCGCGGCTGATGCACAGCATCTGGCCGGTGAATTTGTAAATCGTTTTATGATTGAACGGCCGCCTTTGCCGGCGATTGCCCTGACAACCGATACGTCGGTAATTACCAGCATTGCCAATGACTATGAGTATAACGAAATATTCAGCAAACAGATACGGGCAATCGGGCATGCTGGCGATATTGCCTGGTGTATGAGCACAAGCGGCACGTCGCCTAACGTCATCAAGGCGCTGGAAGTTGCCAAGAAGATGGATCTGGTGACAATCGCTCTTGCCGGCAAGGACGGGGGAGAGATTGCGAGAATGGCAGACTATGCCCTTGTCGTGCCTTCTAATAATACACCCCGGATTCAGGAGGTACATATAACCCTGGGGCATGTAATATGTGAAATGATTGACTACAAACTCTTCCAGAAGCCGGATTTAAAATAGGACATACGGAAAAGAAAGGGACTATATTCAGGCATATGGTAAAAAAGACAAAGAAGGATGATGTTCATGAAACACCTGTTTCGCAGAATGCTGCCGCTGATGAAAAGCAGAAGGACGAATCAGCGGAAGGCAGTGATAAGGAGCTTGCGTTAAGGCTTCGGGAAAAGGAGAAGGAGGCGGCCGATAATTATGACAAATATGTCAGAGCCGTCGCGGAACTGGAAAATTACAGGAAAAGGGCGGCCAGGGAAAAGGCCGATACCATAAAATACGGCAATGAAAATCTGCTGAGGGATATACTCCCCATGGTGGACAGCATGGACAGGGCGCTGGATCATGCTTCAAATTCCGATGACTTTGCAGCCTTCAAGGAAGGGCTGAAACTCATTCACAACCAGCTTCTTTGTGTACTGGAGAAGCACGGAGTTACCAGGGTCGAATGCAGCGAACAGGATTTCGATCCAAATGTACATGAAGCCATGATGCAGGTTGACAGCGCTGAACATGAAAACAACAAGGTAGTCTGTGAATTTGAAAAAGGATATCTTCTGAACGGCAGGCTGTTGAGACCGGCCAAGGTTTCCGTGTGCAAGCGAGTCAGGAGAGAAGATACACCGAATGTTGATGAAACAGGAAAAATCATAGAGATTAAAGCATAAATGAGGAGGATAAAATGGGAAAGATCATAGGGATTGATTTGGGCACGACCAACTCGTGCGTGGCTATTATGGAGGGCGGCGATCCGGTAGTTATTGCCAATCAGGAAGGAAACCGCACAACCCCTTCCATGGTTGCCATTACGGACAGCGGTGAGCGGGTTGTGGGGCAGATAGCCAAGAGGCAGGCCATCACAAATTCGGAAAGCACCGTCTATGCAATCAAGAGACTTATCGGCAGGAAGTTCACCTCCAGGGAGGTTCAGTACGACAAATCAATCGCCCCCTATAAGATAACAGAGGCCAAGAACGGAGACGGACAGGTCACGATCAGAGGCAAGGACTACAGTCCGGCTGAGATATCTTCAATGATTCTGACAAAGATGAAACAGACAGCGGAGGATTATCTCGGACAGAAGATTACCGATGCAGTCATCACGGTTCCGGCATACTTCAATGATTCGCAGAGGCAGGCCACCAAGGACGCGGGAAGAATAGCGGGCCTTAACGTACTGCGCATCATCAACGAACCGACCGCTGCCGCTCTGGCATACGGCCTTGACAAGAAAAAGGACGAGAAGATCGCCGTGTTCGACCTCGGCGGCGGAACCTTCGATATCTCCATCCTCGAAATCGGGGACGGTGTCTTCGAAGTGAAGGCCACCAACGGCGATACGCATCTGGGAGGCGAAGACTTTGACCAGCGGCTGATTGATTATCTGGTGACCGAATTCAAGAAGGATCAGGGAATCGATCTGCGCAACGACAAGATGGCCCTGCAGAGACTAAAGGAGGCCGCGGAAAAGGCCAAGATGGAACTTTCTTCTTCTCTGGAGACGGACATTAATCTGCCCTTCATCACCGCGGACGCCTCCGGTCCCAAGCATATGAATATCAAGCTGAGCCGGGCGAAGCTGGAATCGCTGGTGGAGGATTTGATTGAAAAGACGGTCCCTCCCTGTCTGACCGCCCTTAAGGATGCAGGACTGAGTCCTAAGGATATCGACGAAGTAATACTGGTCGGCGGCATGACCCGTATGCCGAGGGTTCAGCAGAAGGTGAAAGAAGTTTTCGGCAGGGAACCGCACAGAGGCGTCAATCCTGATGAGGTAGTCGCGGTGGGCGCCGCCATTCAGGGAGGCGTGCTGGCAGGAGACGTCAAGGATGTACTGTTGCTCGACGTAACGCCGCTTTCACTCGGCATCGAAACGCTGGGCGGGGTAATGACAAAGCTTATCGAGAAGAACACGACTATTCCGACAAAGAAAAGCCAGATATTCTCTACGGCGGCCGACAATCAGCCGGCGGTCAGCATTCACGTACTGCAGGGAGAGAGATCGATGGCGGCCGACAACCGCACGCTGGGGCGGTTCGAACTTGTAGGGATTCCTCCGGCGCCGAGAGGTGTGCCGCAGGTCGAAGTGACGTTCGACATAGACGCCAACGGCATAGTACATGTGGCGGCGAAGGATCTCGGCACCGGCAAGGAACAGAGCATCCAGATCACGGCATCCAGCGGCCTCAGTGAAGAGGAAATCAAGAATCTGGTGAGAGACGCCGAATCGCATGCTGAAGACGACAAGAAGAAAAAGGAGCTTATAGAAGCCAGAAACCAGGCGGATGCGCTGGTCTACAGTGTGGAAAAGAACATCAAGGAGTTCGGTGACAAGATTGACGCCGCAGAGAAGTCGAGAATCGAGGATGCCGTTGCCAAGGTTAAAAAGACCCTGGAGGGCGATGATCTCGACGCTATAAAGAAGGCGCAGGACGAACTGACATCGGCATCACACAAACTCGCGGAGGCCATGTATGCCAAATCGGCAGGTGAAGGCCAGGCCGGTGGCGGAGGGGCGCAGGGTGCAGCAGACGCCGGGCAGAAGACATCGGCCAAGAAAGACGATGATGTTGTCGATGCGGACTTTGAGGAAGTAAAATAACATAAAGACGGAAAGGGCTCTTTTCCGCCCTGTTTGTTGAAAAAATGAGAAGCCCGGGATACTCGGCAATGAGATTCCGGGTTTTTTATTATTGAAGTGCCTCCGCGTTTGTTATAAACATTAACCCAGATTATGCGATAAAAAAGTAATACCCATTAGCATCCTGGTCAAAAAGGCTTTCCGCGGCTCAGAATATTTTTCACAAGAAAAATATTTGATTCACCGCTTGAAAACCCCTTTGACCATGATAATATCCACGTATATAGTTTTCATCCGGAAACTCCTTATGTCGAAACTTTCAGTTTCCGGATTGGAAAATGGTTATTTTTTGTTCCGGTAAGGAGATCAAGATATTGTGCGGAGGCGTGCTTTACGTACGTCGTACAAGCAATACCGCAGATCGACACAGCCGGAGCGGAAGAGAGCCCTCTCCGGACGGAAACTACGTTCTATGGCGTAATCCGGGATTAATGGATGGAGGTTTTTTACATGCCATATCGTCTTTGTCGACTTGTTTTTCTTGCAGCGACAATTCTGGCGTTTTTTACTTCAGGCTTGTCGACGGTTCATGCCGCCCGAAAAGCGGAAGCCGGCTGCAATGCGACGCTGCTCAAAAACAGAGATTATTATGAAGCCCTCACCCTGGCCATAGATAAGGCGGAGAAAGAGATCGTAATGGCCGTATTTATTTTCAAGACAGCAGGGCAAAAAGGGAGTTATCCGGATGTTGTTGCGGAAAAACTGGCCGAAGCTGCCAGAAGGGGCGTCCGCGTCGAGGTTATTTTAGAGAGAAGCAAAGAGGCGGATTCGGATCTGGACGCCGACAACAATAAAACGGCTCAACTGCTAAAAGATAAGGGAATAAAGGTTTGTTTCGACTCGCCGCAAAAGACCACGCATACGAAGCTGATCGTGATCGACCGCCGGCTGACCTTTGCCGGCAGTCATAACCTGACCCAGTCGGCGTTAAAATATAATAATGAAGTTTCCGTGATGATCGCCTCGGAAACAACCGCTGCCGAAGCGCAGCGGTATGCAGCGTCCCTCTGTCCATGATTAAGACTATGATCAAGTTCAATAGAACGGGAATGAAAGTTCGAACATTAGTTGCATTGGCAATGCTGATGGCAGCTACAAACTTATTCGCACAGGCGCCGCCTGAGATGGCGAAGGAGCAGCAGGCCGATCCCTATGCGATCGGATGCCTGCTTCCCCTTTCCGGCAAATTTGCTGCTGCCGGATCGAAAACGCTCGACGCGATAATGATGGCCTTCGATATTTACAAACCTGATCACAAAAGCCCTTTTAAGCTGGTTATAGAAGACACCGGGGGCAATCCGGAAACGGCAGGCGCCGCCGTAGCGAAGATGGTTGCCGAACACAGAGTTATGGCGATTCTGGGTCCTTTGGGGAGTGCTGAGTCGCAGCGGGCTGCAAGGGCAGCACAGCAGTTGAAGGTTCCCATCATTACGCTGACGCAGAAGGAAAAGATCACACAGACAGGGGACTATGTATTTCGCAGCTTCCTGACGGCAAAAAAACAGCTTGAGGCACTGGCTTCCTATGCGATGAATGACGCCGGGATAAAACGCTTTGCCATTCTCTATCCGGAAGATATGTATGGAAAGGAGATGGCAAGGATATTCCGTTCCGAGGTTGAAAAACGCAAGGGCAGTGTTGCAAAGAGCCTGTCCTATATAAAGGGGAAGGCCGATTTCGGTAAGGAGATTAAATCATTAACAGCACCGTCAGCCGCCAGAAAAAAAAGATCACGGGATGCAGTGCCGCAGGAGGAGTTCAAACCGGAAGCAGCCTTCGCTTTTGACGCGCTTTTCATTCCGGACAATCTGGCCATGCTCAATCTCATTGCGCCGCAGCTTGCATTAAACAATTTAAAAGGGATAAAGCTCCTGGGGACCGGCTACTGGAATCATGCCCCGGCAAAAAAACAGACGGGAGAAACTGAAGATTCCTCAGCGGCCGCTGCAGTGCTGGAGGGGGCATTGTTTGCGGACGGCTTTTCGATCAACAGTTATGTCAATGAGGCAGGCCGTTTCGCCGATGCCTTTTATGCCGCATTTGACAGGGAACCTGGAACGCTCGAGGCCATGGCTTACGATGCAGCCCGCATTTCAGCGGCAATCATTATACAGCAGCATGCCACTTCCAGGGAAGCATTCAGGGATCGTCTCCTGAACACGGAAAATCATACCGGCGTCACCGGTAAAACCTCATTCAAATATTCCCGGGATGCCCGTAAAGAGGCTTTCATTCTGACCGTAAAAGACGGACAGATTATACCCCTGAAATCGGTTGTCGACGGCAAAGAAAGATAAACATTTATGAAATTTCTATTGACAAATGATGACGGCATCTATGCCAGAGGATTGAGTTCACTCTATGAAGAACTGTCTAAGGATGCAGACTGCATCGTCGTGGCGCCGGAAATAGAGCAAAGCGCCGTGGGACATGCCATAACGATCTTCAGACCCCTTATGGTGCGCAATGCCAGGAAAAACGGCAGCTTCTTCGGGTATGCGGTAGCCGGCACGCCTGCCGACTGCGTCAAGATCGGCGTGCGGGAACTCGCGGGAGGACCGGTGGATCTGGTCATATCGGGGATAAACAGGGGGGCCAATGTCGGGATCAACGTAATCTATTCAGGGACTGTATCGGCGGCAACGGAGGCCAACATTCTTGGTGTGCCTTCAATGGCTGTTTCGCTTGACACCCACAGAGAGGCCGATTTTTCCTTTGCGGCAAGGATTGCACGGAAAATGGCGGCTTTCATCGTAAAAAATTACAGCGGGGCACCGATGGCATTCAACGTCAACATTCCTGCGGTTGCGGAAAGTGAGATCAAGGGGATTTTCGTCGCCAGGCAGGGCAGAGCAAGATTGATGGAAAATTATGAAAGGCGCGTCGATCCGCGTGACAACGTCTATTACTGGCTTGCCGGTGAGACGCAGCTGCCGGACAACGAGGAAGATGATTCCGATGCTTCCCTGCTGAAGAAGGGAATGATCACGGTAACTCCCATTCAATATGATCTCACCCGTTACGATGCCATGAAATCGCTGCAGGAGAACATTTGCGGGAAAATCGATCTGACGGCTGATGAATGAAATATCCGAACAACCCTTTAAGATAGTCACAGAGTTCGAACCAAAGGGCGACCAGCCGCAGGCCATCGAAAAACTCGCCGCAGGAGTGGAAAAAGGCATGGGGCATCAGGTGCTCCTGGGGGTTACCGGCTCAGGGAAGACGTTTACCGTTGCCAATGTCATCCAGGCCGTACAAAGGCCGACTCTGGTTATTGCACATAACAAGACTCTCGCCGCACAACTGTTTGCCGAGTTCAAAACCCTTTTTCCCGACAACGCCGTTGAATACTTTGTCAGCTACTACGACTATTACCAGCCCGAGGCCTACCTGCCGGCCACCGATACATATATCGAGAAGGACTCGTCCATAAACGAAGAGATCGACAAACTCCGTCACTCCGCAACTCATTCACTTCTCGAGCGCCGTGACGTCATCATTGTGGCCAGCGTCTCCTGTATTTACGGCCTCGGCTCTCCCGAGGCATATCACGGCATGTTGGTAGTGCTTGAAGAGGGAGACGAGTTTCCGCGGGATGAACTGCTGAAAAGGCTGGTCGAGGTCCAGTATGAACGCAATGACATTGATTTTCACCGGGGCACGTTTCGCGTGCGCGGAGATGTCGTGGAGATATTCCCACCCTATGAACAGGAGAAGGCCATCCGCCTGGACTATTTCGGAGACACGATAGAGGCCATTTCTTTCATCGATCCGCTGAGAGGCAGGAAAATGGGACAGGTGCGAAGAATTGCCGTCTATCCGGGCAGCCATTATGTGACCACCAAAGACAATCTTAAGCGGGCAATTGCCGATATCCGCGATGAGCTGCAGACGGTTCTCGCGGAGTTGCGCGGGCAGAACAAACTGCTGGAAGCGCAAAGATTGGAACAGAGAACGATGTTTGACATCGAAATGATGGAAGAGATGGGATACTGCCAGGGAATTGAAAACTATTCCCGGCATCTTACCGGCCGCCGCCAGGGCGAGCCGCCGCCCACTCTTATTGAGTATCTGCCCGAGGATGCCCTGATTGTTGTGGACGAATCGCATGCTACAATACCGCAGCTCATAGGCATGTACCGCGGCGACCGTTCCCGCAAGGATACGCTAGTCAAGTACGGTTTCCGCCTGCCTTCCGCCCTCGACAACCGGCCCTTGCGCTTTGACGAGTATGAGAACTTTCCCAACCAGCGGCTTTACATATCGGCTACTCCCGCTGCGCTTGAGCTGGAAAAGGCAAGAGGGATGGTTGTTGAGCAGATCATCCGTCCCACCGGCCTGATGGATCCGGAGATTATCGTCAAAAGCGCTCAGCATCAGGTTGACGATCTGCTGACGGAAATTCGCGCCAGGGAAAAAAAGGGAGAAAGGGTTCTCATAACCACATTGACAAAGCGGATGGCCGAGAACCTTACCACGTACTATCAGGAACTGGGAATAAAAGTCCGTTATCTGCATTCCGATATCAATACACTGGAACGTGTGGACATAATACGCGATCTGAGACTTGGCGAATTCGATGTGCTGGTGGGAGTGAATCTGCTGAGGGAGGGGCTTGATATCCCCGAAGTCTCTCTGGTGGCAATACTCGATGCCGATAAAGAAGGATTTCTGCGGTCGGAAAGATCGCTGATTCAGACAAGCGGCCGCGCTGCGAGAAATGTTTCCGGGCAGGTCATCATGTATGCGGACCGCATGACGAATTCTATCAGGGCATGCGTGGAAGAAACAAACAGAAGGCGCGGCCTTCAGCAGCGCTACAATGAAGAGAACGGGATCACACCGGAGACAATAAAAAAATCCATTAACAATATTTTAGGCTCTGTTTATGAGGCAGACTATGTTACCATACCGTCCGTCAGGGAGAGCGGGATTCCTTACGACGAAGAGGAGGAGCTGCCTGAGCTGATAAAACGACTGACCATGGAAATGAAAACGGCTGCGAAAAACCTGGAATTCGAAAAGGCGGCCGATCTGAGAAACCGCATCAGGGAACTTAACGAAATATTTTTAGAGATGGGTGGAAAAAATGATTGATATGAAGGAAAATTTGAAAGGCTTTCAGAAAAAATATCTGCGAGGTCTGGCCCACGGGCTGAAACCGAACATCCTGATAGGTCAGAAGGGGTTGACGGATTCACTGATTACAGCAATCGATCAGGAACTCAATCTGCATGAACTGATCAAGGTGAAATTCAACGATTTCAAGGAAAAGGATCATAAACAGGCCGTCATGGAGACCATTATCGAGCGCACGGGCTGCTGCCCGGTCGGGATGATAGGGCATACGGCTGTCATCTACCGTGAGAACCATGATCCTGAAAAAAGAAAGATCAAAGTGCCCGTCAGGGCATCTTCATGACTTCAACGCCGGCCGGCGGTTTGAAGGTAAACATTTGTTCCGGAATACCGGTGTTGATTTTCATGTTCCTGAACTGAATGCGCGTCGTATTTCCATACATGTCTGTAAAACGGCATTCAATAATCTGCATATTGTCCTTATCGACTGTCAGATAAAGCTTATCTACACCCAGGTCCGACGACTTGGGCACCAGCGTGAGAAGATGATGCCCCTGGGCGTCGGTTGACGGCTGTGAGAAACTGATCTTGAAATCGGCTTTGAGTTTGCCGATGCCTGACAGGAAGCGGACCGCCATTCTTGATTTGTATATTTTCCCGGCGTCCTGGATATATACCGCCTGATCGTCCGGTACATAAAGCCATGCCTTCTGCGGGTTGATGATAAGCTTTTTAGCCTTAGGCTTTTCGTAACTCCAGTGCATGCGCTTCGGGTTTTTGAAATATACGGTGCCCTCTTCATGATCGGTTTTCTTTAAGGACTTTATCGTTACATCCTGTATGAACGTGGCCTTAAGGTCTGACGTCCTGTCGTATGTTGACTGCATCCTGCCGGTCAATTGTTCCAGTGAAAGCGGCGCAGCCTGGGATGATGGAGCAATAGCAATTAGCAGACCAGCCGCAAATAATACTATTGAGACAAACGTTCGCAGTTTAAAAAACATTATTCTTTCGCGTACATCTTTCGGGTTATTTTTTTCAATTTTTTTCATGAGAGTTTATAACTATTTACAGGAAGCGTACAAAAATATCGGATAATTCAATGGTTCGAGCAACTATTTGATATTTTTGATGTTTATTCCTGCCTACTCCTTAAGCAATGAGGTATAAAATCGCAACAATTCAAAACTTACGCAAGTTATCAACAGCCTTGTTAACAGTTTTATTAACACCTTTGTGGATTGCGGTCATAAGTGTCTGTTTCAAGGCAAATATCGCAGTCAATAGGAGGCTACCCTGATATTTTAAGACGCCATCCGAACGGATCCTCTTTTTCTCCGTATTGGATTTGCAGCATTTCGTTATAGAGTTTTTGCGTCAATTCACCGATCTTCCCATTGTTGAAAAGATATTCTTTGTCTCTATAGCAGATCTGACCTATCGGGGAAACAATTGCCGCCGTTCCCGATGCAAAAGACTCAGTCAAAGTGCCTTTGGATGCCGCCGTCAGGATTTCGTCCATGGAAAGCGCACGCTCTGAAACTTTTACACCCCAGCTTCTGGCGATTTGGATAACCGAATCACGCGTCACACCCGGCAGAATAGAACCGGACAGGGGCGGAGTTATCAATTCATCATTAATAAAAAAGAATATGTTGCTTGTGCCTACTTCTTCCACGTATTTGCGCGATACGGCGTCGAGCCAGAGCACTTGCGTGTATCCTTTCTCTATGGCGTATTTGCTCGCCAGGAGGCTGGCTGCGTAATTTCCTGCCGCTTTGCAGAAGCCGATGCCCCCGGGTGCCGCCCGCACATAATCCTCAATGACATATATCTTCGTGGGGCTGAAGCCTTCCGGATAATATGCACCCACCGGCCCGACAATGATGTAAAAAATGTACTCATTGGCGGGATGAACACCCAGGGCCTTTTCCATTGCCGCCATTGTAGGCCTTATGTAAAGCGAAGTACCGCTGCCTCTGGGGATCCAGTCCTGCTCGACAAGAACAAGTTTCTTGAGTCCTTCCAGATAAAGCTCCTGATCGATTGTGGGCATGCATAACCGTGTTGCCGATGCATTCATACGCTTGATGTTTTCCCAGGGCCGGAACAGATAGATGCTTCCGTCCTTGCCCCGGTATGCCTTCATGCCCTCAAAAATGAGCTGTCCGTAATGGAGGCACATTGCCGCCGGGTCCATGGAAACGGGTTTGTAGGGTCCAACCTTCGGATCGTGCCACCCTTTGTTTTCGTGGTACCACATGGTGAACATATGGTCGGTGAATATGCGTCCAAATCCCAGTTTGGATTCATCGACAGGTTTCTGCTTCCTCTTCTTCGGCGGCGCTTTCACAACCTTGATTTTCATGACGTCTTCCCCCTTTTTTTTACGTAATGAAATTTACAGAGAGATGTACTTACCACTAAACGATCCTTCGATCAAGCGTTCTATATTGTATCGCCTCCGCCACATGGCAGGCTTCTATTGATTCCGAGCCGTCCAGATCGGCAACCGTCCGCGCAACCTTCAATATCCGCGTGTAGGCACGGGCGCTCAATCCCAGTTTATCTACGGCCATTTCTACCATACGCCGCGATTCTTCATCCAGAATGCAATGCGCCTTTATCTGCCGGTCGGACATGCGTGCATTTACCGAATCCTTTGCATTTTCAAAGCGCGCCTGCTGCACTTCTCTGGCTGCCGCAATTCGCGCCGCAACAGCCGCTGAGTTTTCTCCGTTGTATTTTCCCGTGAGATCCCGATAGCGCACAGCAGGCACTTCAATATGAATATCGATGCGATCCATTAGCGGGCCGGATATTCGTGTCTGGTACTGATGAATCTGCCTTGCAGTACAGCGGCAGGGCCGGCTGGAAGATCCGTAATGGCCGCAGGGACAGGGGTTCATTGCGGCCACCAGCATGAATCTTGCCGGATATGTGGCGGTTATGGATGATCTTGTTATCGTAACGCAACCATTTTCCAGAGGCTGTCTCAAGGCTTCGAGAACGTTCTTTTTGAATTCCGGCAGCTCATCAAGGAAAAGAACGCCGTGATGGGCAAGACTTATCTCACCGGGCCTCGGCACCTGTCCGCCTCCTATCAGACCCGCATCCGATATGGTATGATGAGGCGACCGGAACGGCCTTGTACCCTGCAAAGCTTTTTTCCTGTCGAGCAAACCGGCAACGGAAAAAATCTTTGTCGTCTCTATGGCTTCCTCGAAAAGCAGCGAAGGCAGAATCGAAGGCAGGCGCTGAGCAAGCATGGTCTTGCCTGAACCAGGTGGTCCTATCATGAGGATGTTGTGTCCGCCGGCCGCAGCAACTTCCAAAGCGCGTTTCGCCTGATCCTGTCCCCTGATTTCCTGAAAATCCAGAGGATATTGAAGGTTGCGGCCAAAGGTTTCTGAAATGTCCGCAGTGTGAGGAGGTATTGTCTTCTCGCCTCTGAAAAAATCGACGACATCCGGCAGTGTTGACACGGCGATAACATCTATCCCCTCGACAAGAGCCGCCTCGTCTGCATTGTCCGCAGGGACTACGATACCCTTAAGCCCTTCCTGCTTTGCCAGCACAGCGGCTGACAGCACGCCCTGCACACCCTTGACCGTCCCGTCAAGCGAAAGCTCACCGAGGATGCAGTAGCCGCTCAGCTGTTCGCCTGGTATCGTCTCCTCAGCGGCGAGGATGCCGACAGCGATGGGAAGATCAAAACCGGTTCCCTCCTTTCTGATGTCGGCAGGCGCCAGGTTTACGGTGACATGGTTTCTGGGAAATCTGTAACCCGAGTTTTTAACGGCTGCCTTAATGCGGTCTTTGCTTTCCTTAACCGAGGCGTCGGGAAGTCCGACTGTAGAAAATACAGGCAGCCCCGCAGATGTATCTATCTCCACTTCCACACGGTGGGATTCAATTCCGACAACGGTGCAGCTTACGGCCTTGACTATCATCTTTCATGTCCTGCAGACATTTATTGTATTGTCAATGTTTTAAGGGATGGACGTATGTCAGAAAAGTATCTGTTATGGCAAGACATTTTTTTAAAACAAAACCCTTGGTGATGTAAAAAAATGGCATAAAAAATATTTTTTTTAACTGTCTTGACGGTTAAAAATGCCTGTGCTAAGGTCAACGCCAAATTGTCAGGAAGCTTCATCGATTACCATAAAAACCTCAAAAGAATCTATATGATAGCCCGTCTATCCCATCTCGATGATGAAGGCTGCGCCCAGATGGTTGATGTCACTTCCAAGGTGACCTCTCATCGCGAAGCTCTGGCCAGCGGCAGGGTGCTTATGAAGCCGGAGACGGTGGATCTGATTCAAACGGGCGGCGTGTCCAAAGGAGACGTTTTCGGTACGGCGAGGATAGCCGGCATCATGGCTGCCAAAAGGACGGCCGATATGATTCCCATGTGCCACCCGCTCGAATTGACCGGCATCGACGTGAACTTCAAGGCGGATGCCGTGAAGGGAGAAGTGATGATAGAAGCCAGGGTGAGGACGATGGGCAGAACGGGCGTCGAGATGGAGGCATTATCTGCGGTGAGCGTGGCTGCCCTTACAATATATGACATGTGCAAGGCTGTTGATCGGGAGATGATCCTGTCTGATATAAAACTGATGTTCAAGAAAGGCGGCAAAAGCGGCCTGTTTGTCAGGAAGGAAAAATCGAAGTAATTTTTCTTTTTCTCGAAATGGGGGGATCGTGTTCATGAATCAACAGGTATTCAGAATCAGAAATCTATTTCTGATCCCGCTGGGCATCGATGTCCTGCTTCTGCTGACGCTCCTTCTTCTATCCGTGTTTTACAAGGGAAGTTCCACAGAGAGGATGGTGCTGACAGTCATTTTGATTCCGGCTGTGCTGATCTTTATCGAATCATTTTCCAGGCGTGTAACCGCTGACGAGAACGGCATTGTCATTAAAAAATTTTTAAGGGTAAAGACCCTGCAATGGCAGGAAATCACCCATCTGGGGCTTATGGTGATGCGCAGCAAGGCATATTTTCTTTTGACTACAACAAAGGGATACTATGTTCTGTCAAATGCCTATGAAAAATATGAAGCTTTGATCCGCCACATAAGCAATCATCTCGATAGTGAAAAGGTAGAGGAAAACGTGCCTGCGCAGATCGCAGCACCCATGAAAAATGTATCCGATTTTGTCGGCGCATGGATTGCGTTGATTGTGCTGACGGGCATCATTGTTGTTAAATTTTTTCCGTTGTGATTTATTTCACAGACTAATTCAACTCTCAGAACTATTGTATACTGGAGGTGATAGACCAGGGAACAGGGTGAAACCCCGATTGATTATTGACAAGCGGCTTGTTGCCGAATCGATTTTTTTATTTTATTCTTTTTATTCTTACACATAATTACAGGGGACTACATATGATTTCTCAAAAGCGGGTTGTTGTTAATATAAAAAAGGTTGATACGGTTGCATCTGAGGCCATTGACGTCATCATCGAAAAGAAGATAGAGGATCTTGCCAAATTCATGCAGTCAACGGGAAACGGCAAAAGCCGGCTGCATGAGGACGTTCTGTCAATGGTTGAGAAAAGCCTGTTTAAGGTTGCACTGCGGCAGTCGGATAACATCAAAAGCAAAGCCGCGGCTTACCTTGGAATTAATCGCAATACCTTCCAGAAAAAGCTGATCAAGTTTGGGATTGACTGCCAGAGAGATTAGGTGCCGGCCTGTTTTTAAATGACCCGGCATGTGAGTCATTATCCGAGGAGCATTCTATCCTGCCATAGCCTATGGAGACGAATAAGCAAAAAAGACTGCCGGATAAGATCGTTAAGCTGATAACGAAGGGTGTTCATATTCCTCAGCCCGATTCAGTTTATATCGGAGAGGAGGTGTCGCCTGACAGGATTTCCGGCAAAGATGTTTTTCTGCATGCGGGAACCCGCATTACAGGGAGCCGGACGCTTATCTGCAGCGGCGTCAGGATGGGGAGGGAAGCGCCGGTGACGGCGGAAGACTGCATCATAGGCCCGAATGTGTCACTTAACGGCGGTTACTTCCGGTCATCTGTTTTTCTGGCGGGTGTATCCCTGGGCAGCGGGGCGCAGGTAAGAGAGGGATGTCTCCTTGAAGAGCACGCAAGCTGCGCCCACACTGTGGGCCTCAAGCAGACAATCCTCTTTCCTTTTGTCACTTTGGGCAGTCTGATCAACTTCTGTGACTGTTTTATGGCCGGCGGCACCAGCCGACGGAATCACAGCGAAGTGGGCAGTTCCTACATCCACTTCAATTATACGCCGAACCAGGACAAGGCGACGCCGTCGATGCTCGGCGACGTGCCGTCGGGCGTCATGCTGAGACAGCCGCCGATTTTTCTGGGAGGACAAGGCGGCCTGGTCGGTCCGGCGCGCATCGGCTACGGAACCGTCATCGCAGCGGGGACAATATACAGCGGAGACTGCCCGGAAGGCGGAAAACTGCTGCGAGTCGCCGATCACACCATGCAGGAAAAAAATTTCATACCCGGCTTTTATCCTGATATATCCGGAAAGGTCGCAAACAATATCTCCTATATTGCCAACATCATGGCTCTGAGGCAATGGTACACGCATGTGAGAACGCATTTCTTTAAAAGGGTCGATAGCGGTGGAGATCTTTGTTCAGGAGCCCTGGAGATTTTGGATTCGGCCATTGAAGAACGCATAAAGAGATTCCGTGATTTTACGGAAAAGATGAACCGATCAATTATACATGCAGAGAAGCTTCCCGCAGGCGCTGCCCGCAGCAGGCTCTTAAAGCAGAAACGCGAGCTCATGAAAAACTGGCCTGCGCTTGAGAGGTATTTGACAGGCGGTTGCGGGGAAGAAACCGGCGCGGAAGACAGAGAGGTATTCGTCAACGCTGCATTCAAAGGAAAAAAGAAAACTGTTCTGGAATACACGGAATTTATACAGGCACTTGATTCCGATGTAGCGGCCGCCGGAGTCCTGTGGCTGACCGGCATTGTAAATAACATTACCGGCCGGGCGATGGAATTTATTCCCTCATGCAGATGATGAAAGGTTATATATACAAACAGAACGATGATGAAAAATATTATCAGAAGATTTCAAGACAAGATCAAGCCGTGGAGGATATACATCGGCAAAGACCCCCGGTGCGTTCCAAATGCGTCGATCACAATTTTCCCTGTCCTGTCAGAGATGCTCTGTTGCGGTCTGGCCGGAATCATGACTATAAAGCGGCCGGTTGAAAAAGAGCATTCCAATCCCTGCGAAACATTGGCCGTCCATTATGAAGCCGTTGCCGCCCATGGCATCGACGCTCTCATGCAGGGCAAAATCACCGCCGATAAATATCTGGACAGCAAACATTGTCTTGAGGAAATGGAGGAGGCGGTTCACCTCCTGAAAAAGGATGAAAACCATAACGGCCTGTTCTTCCATCCTCAGCGGTACGACCGGCTTGCAGAACTTCTGTCGCGAATGAAGGCCTTTCTGGAAGACCAGGAGAGGACCCTCGACGTTAATGCCGGCAGGTTCTCCACAACCGAACTGGAATTGGTGAGCGGCAGGCTCATAATGCTCAAGGATATTATCTGGGCTCTGGACAGGGACGTGCTGGCGGGCAGGCAGCAGATCATGTCACTGGCCGGAATATCCGACGCCGGCAGCATCACTCCCTGGGACCTCAAGAAATACAGGGAGATCAACTATCTCCTCAACTGCGTGGACAGGCTTGAGGTCAGGGGAAGAGATTCGGCAGGGATTCAGGTCATGTTCACGATTGAAAACGGATCCGCCCTTGACGCCATAATGAAGGAACTCAAGGAAGCCGGACTCCATGACGATTTTGCACGTCGGTGCCGACCCGGGGATCTTGCGAACGGGTCTATCAGCATATACTCCGGCAACGTCAACCCGGCATCCGCCCCTTCCGCTCAAGGTTCGCTGGCTACTCTTTCCTTTACATACAAGACATTTTCAGTGATTGGCGAGTTGGGCAGAAACGTCAAGGAGTTGCGTAAATCGATTGAAGCAGACGCTGTATTCAGGCTGTTTGCGGGAAGCAGGGATGTTTTTCTAGCCTCCCTGGCGCACACGCGCTGGGCCTCGGTAGGATCGATAACGGAAGAGAACTGCCATCCCATCAACAGCCATACAGTCAAGAACAACAGCGGGAAAAACGGCTGTTCCATAAGCGTTGTTCTGAACGGCGATATCGACAATTACCAAAGCCTGCGGGAGAAGCTTGAAGCGGGCGATGAAATGATCGCTCCGGAGCTGACAACGGACACCAAGATCATTCCCCTGCAGATCAGAAAATATCTCTCTGAGGGAAAGGCGCTTGTGGAAGCCTTCCGTCTGGCGGTGAATGACTTTGAAGGGTCACATGCGATCTCCATGGTCAGCGACCTTGAGCCGGGCAAGGTATTCCTTGCTTTGAAAGGGAGCGGTCAGACCATCTACATCGGTCTTGCCGGCGACAAGTACATAATCTCCTCTGAATTGTACGGACTGGTGGAGGCAACGCCCTGGTTTATCCAGATGGATGGAGAAAAGCCGTCTCAAGCCGACGGGTCCGGCAGGGCGGGCCAGATATTCATTCTCGATCAGGATTCGGAAGGATGGCTTTCCGGAATTGATGCCTTTTATTATGACAAAACAAAGATTTCGCTTGACCGGTCGAATATCCGCAAGGCGGAGATAACCACACGCGACATCGACCGCAGCACTTATCCCCACTTCTTCCTGAAAGAGATCAACGAGTCGACACTTTCCGTTAAAAAGACGCTGCGCGGCAAGTACAGGGTCACACCCGGAGAAGACGGCGGCAAAAAAGTTGTATTCAACCTGGGAGAGGATATCGTCCCGCTGAAGATTCGCCTTGGGTTGACTGAAGGCTCCCTGCGGCGTGCCGTCATTATCGGTCACGGAACGGCAGCGGTGGCGGGATGTGCGGTAGCCGATTCCTTTGAGCGTTACCTGAAGGGCGCTTCGCTGAAGGCCGAGGCCAAAATTGCTTCCGAGCTCAGCGGTTTTTTCATGGAGGATGATCTCCATGATACACTGATCATTGCCATCACGCAATCAGGGACAACCACCGATACCAATCGCGCCGTCGCCATGGCGGCGGAGCGGGGCGCATCCGTCATCGCCATTGTCAACCGGCGCCAGTCGGACATAACCGGAAAATCCGACGGCGTCTTTTATACCAGCGACGGACGGGATATCGAGATGTCTGTCGCCTCTACGAAAGCATTCTATTCCCAGATTATCGCCGGGCATGTCCTGGCATTGTACTTTGCCAGGCATCTGGGCACGATGTCCGATGATGCCATAGCAGAGGAGTTAAGCAATCTGGAGAATATTCCGGCACTGATGGCAGGGGTTCTGGAAAAAAGAGATTTGATAAAAAAGTCGGTGGAATCGCTGGCAAAGAAGAAAAAATACTGGGCTGTTGTCGGCAGCGGCCCGAACAAGGTGGCAGCCGATGAGATAAGAATCAAGCTGAGTGAACTGTGCTACAAGACGATATCTTCCGACGTCATCGAAAACAAGAAACACATCGACCTGTCTGCCGAGCCGCTCATTATCGCCTGTGCAGCGGGAAATCCGGAGACCGTGGCAGGTGACATCGCCAAGGACGTGGCCATTTTCAAGGCTCACAAAGCCGGAGTTGTGGTGTTTGCCGATGAGGGGGACCACCGGTTCGACAGTATCGCGGATACCGTCATTGAAATACCGAAGGCGCCGCTGCCGGCGCCGGTCATTCTCAATACCCTGGCCGGACATCTCTGGGGCTATTACGCGGCTTGCAGCATCGACGATGACGCCCTCTACATCAGGGAGTTCAGGAGTCGGTTTGATCTGAAGATGGTCGAGCAGATCAGGAAGAGATATAATATCTATGAGCGCATCGCCGACAAACAGTTGCGCAGGATTCTGATCGACTTCTCATCAAGATTCAACGAAATGAGAAACAGCGGGGCATTTCTGTTCACCAATGTCAAAACCGTTTCCGACATCGTGCTTCTTCTCAAGTACAGCGCCGGAAAACTTCCCCTCGAGGATTTCTGGCAGGATTTCAAGGTCAGGGATGATATCGCCTCGCCGCTCACGCTTCTGGACATATCGCTCGGGAATCTGATAGATGAGTTATCCAGGCCGGTGGACGCCATCCGTCATCAGGCAAAGACCGTAACGGTGGGAACGAGCCGCAAAGAGCAGATCCTGCAGGGCACCCTCTTTGAACTTCTCAAGGATCTCGGTTTCACTGCAAAGAATCTCGTCAGCCGGAGCATACCCGCAATCACCAGAATTCAGCCGGCAATTGCCTCAGTCGAAGGATACACCCTTTACGAGATAAACAATCTGGAGCATGACGGCTCTCTGACAGAAGGGACAACCATAGCGATTAAGGCGAGGGCAGGCAGATCACTGACAATGCACTCACGCACCGAAGGCGCAGGTGTATTGATGGGGACAAAGAAAACGATTGTCAGAACGCGCAACATCTACGTGGGCCAGGGGAAATCGGACGGGGCGTCGATAGTCATCATCCCGGTCCTGAACAATGGCACAAACATCGGCAATCTGCTGCTTGTCCACGTCTCATTCAATGAGAATCTGCCTGTAGCAGCCAAGCGCAGCATCCTCGGCAATCGCTATAACGATATACGGAACCTGATCAATGAATACAATCTGGCATGGGATGACCGCTATCTGGAGACCATACCGCTGCAAAACCTGCTGGGGGAACAGGTGGAAATAATCGCCCGCCTGATAAGGAACAACATTGAAAAAAAACGTGACTGACTTATTCATGCAGGGAAAGGGGAATTTATGATTGAGTTTTTAAAGCTGAGCGGCAGCGGCAACGATTTCATCCTGATCGACAATCGCAATCAGGACCTTCCTGTTAAAGATGTTGTCGATTTTGTGCGCACTGTATGTCAGCGCCGTGTATCGGTCGGAGCGGACGGCTTGATTCTCATTGAGAAGTCGGACAAGGTCGACTTCAAGTGGCGGTTCTTCAATGCCGATGGAAGTGAAGTGGATATGTGCGGAAACGGCGGCCGCTGCGCGGCACGCTTCGCGCTGATCAAGGGCATTGCCGCGACAAGGATGTCATTCGAGACGCTTGCCGGCATCATCGATGCCGATGTCAGCGGCGAGGTGGTGAAACTTCGCCTTACCGATCCCCACAGTCTGGAAGTCGACTACAAAATTCCTCTGGACGGCAAGGATACTACCGTTTCCAGCATAAACACAGGAGTGCCTCATGTCGTGCAATATTCCGACACCCTGGATACATTTGATGTCTTCGGAGCCGGACGTGCGATTCGTTATCATGAGCATTACAAGCCGGCCGGAACGAATGCCAATTTTGTCAGGGTTGACAGCCGGCACACCATTCAGGTGCGCACCTATGAACGCGGAGTAGAGGATGAGACCCTGGCGTGCGGGACAGGCGCCGTCGCGTCGGCGCTTGTGTCTTCCGCGAAGGGACTGGTGGAGCCGCCGGTTGACGTCAAGGTCAGAAGCGGCGAAACCCTGCGCATCTATTTTGACCGTTCGGACCGGGGATACGAAAAAATTTATCTTGAAGGAAAAGTTAAAGTAGTTTATCAGGGAACACTTTGGGAAGAAGCATACCGGCAGGACCGGAGAGGATAAACACCCGGGAAAGGAGACATATCTTGAAAATAGCTGAGCGTTTATCAAAAATACCGCCATATCTTTTTATGGAGCTTCGTAAAAAAATAAACAAAGCAAAGGCTGACGGCGTTGACGTCATCAGTCTGGCCATAGGCGATCCCGTTGAGGCGACGCCAAAATCGGTTGTCGATGAGCTCTGCCGAACGGCTTACGATCCTGCCAATCACCGCTATCCCACTGATGAGGAGAAGGGCATGCTTGCTTTCCGCAGGGAGATCGCGGCCTGGTACGGAAAACGATATGGAGTGAATCTCAATCCGGACAGTGAAATACTGGGGCTGATCGGCTCCAAAGAGGGATGCCACCACTTCATACTGGCGCGTGTCAACGCCGGCGACACCGTTCTCATGACCGACCCCGGATATCCCGCCTACCGTGCCAGCATCCTGATGGGTGAAGGCGTACCCTACAATGTGGCAATACGAGCTGAAAACGGATACCTTCCCGTTTTCGAAGATATCCCTTCCGATGTTGCAAACAAATCGAGCGCCATGTTCCTTAACTATCCCAACAACCCGACCGGCGCCTGCGCGACAAAACCATTTTTGGGAAAGCTGGTCGACTTTGCCAGGCAATATGACATCGCCGTCTGTTACGACAATCCGTACAGCGAAGTCCTTTTCGACGGACAGGAGAGAATAAGCTTCATGATGGCCGAAGGCGCCAAAGACGTCGGCGTGGAACTCAACTCTCTTTCCAAGCCATTCAACATGTGCGGCTGGCGAATCGGCATGGCGGTCGGCAACCCGGACCTGATTGCAGCCATCAGCAAGGTCAAGGAAAACACCGACTCGGGCATTTTCAATCCCATACAGTTCGCGGGGATACACGCCCTGAAGAATGAGGAACAGAGCATCGGCGGAATGCTGGAAATCTATGGAAAAAGAAGACAGCGCGTCCTGGCTACCCTGAAAAAGATCGGCATCGAGTTTGATGCACCGAAAGGAACCTTCTACCTGTGGGTGCCAGTTCCCAGGGGGATGACCTCAATCGACTTTACAAATCGTCTGTTCGACAAGACAGCGGTGGTCGTGGCGGCCGGTACGGCCTACGGCCAGTATGGTGAGGGATATATACGCATCTCGCTGACGGTTCCCGACGATCGCCTTAATCTGGCGCTCGACCGTATTGAGAAGGAATTTAAAGGATAGGCGCGGAAACAGATAAATGGCAGCTAGATCGTTTCGTAAAGTCAGATTCATTGTATTCATGGTACTGGTCATCCTCAATGTTATCCTGGCTGTGCTTTATTACCGTTCAGAGGCAAGAAACAGAAATCTGTTCCGGCTTGTAAGCGATACAAACCGGCAGATAGGACAGGTCCAGGAGGCGTTAGGCCAGAAAGACCTGCAGAGGGCCTTTACTCTCGCGTCGGAGGCGCAGAGAAAGATGGTCGCCTACCTGCCTCCGCCAGCTCCTACGAAAAAGCAGGCTGTAAAGGAACCTCCCAAAGCAGTTGCGGTTGCAACCACAGCAACGGCAACAACCACAACACCGGCGACAACTACAGCACCGGTGGCTGCCTCGACGACCACGCCCGTCCCCGCTTCTACAACGCCTAAGATATTGCCGCCGCCGAAGGCCGTGGCGCTTAACATTCCGGCCGATCAGACACCGCAAAATCTTCTGGCGGCTGTGTCGGGCGAGTATCTGCTTATCTGCGAAAAGGACCACAGGACACTCCATCTCTTCCGTTACACAGGGGGCAGATTCATACTGGTGAAAAGCTACCCCTGCCTGATCGGCGCCAACAACAAGGATAAAAAAGAGGCAGGAGATCTGGCAACGCCGAAGGGTACATATTTCTTCATGCGGTTCGTGCCGGGAAAGAATCTTCCGGAGAAGTACGGATACGGCGCCTTCGTGATGAATTATCCGAATTTCCTGGATCGCAAGATCCGGAAAAACGGCACCGGCATCTGGCTCCACGGACATACGCCCGGTAAAAGCCTCGGTCAGGAGGATTTGCAGAACACGCAGGGATGCATTGCCGTCAGCAATGACGACATGAAAGAACTGGCCGGCCTGCTGAAGCCGGTAGGGACGCCGATTACTATTGTAGACAAGGTAGCACTTACGAGTGTGACGGAAAACACGCAGCAATCAAGAGAACTGGCGAAGACATTGGAAGGATGGCGTCTGGCCTGGGAAAGCGCCAATACAAAGAAGTTTATGAGCTTTTACGGAAAGGAGTTTCTCAACAGCGACGGCATGAACTACGAATCCTTCCGCAAGCAAAAGGAAAAGGTAAATGCCAGCAAGAAATTCATCCGCGTGAAAACGCAGGATGTGGCCATCCTCATACCGCCTGAGCAGAACGGCAGGATCGCTGTCGTAAGGTTTATCCAGAAATACCATTCCAACAATTTTGACAGTGATTCACATAAGCTGTTCTACCTGAAGCATGGGCAGGAGGGGTGGAAGATTATCGGCGAGTCGGTCTTCTAACCGGAAAGGGTTCTTTTCCGCCCCGGCGGAATTGATTTGCGGTATTGCATATGCGCAAAGAGTTTGCGCGGCTCAGAATATTTTTTCGACAGAAGCCGTAACCACTGCCCGGACCATGCCCGATGAAAAAATATTTAATTCGCCGCTTGCAAGCCCATCGCGCAGGCTGCATTAAGTTTCCGTCCGGAACCTTATAATTTTAAAGCATCCGGCGTTTCCAAATGGAACTTATCTTAAATTATCAACAAATCACGATCTCAACGCATTCTGTTCACAGATTATGAAAAAAGAAGAACCCTTTCCGATTTCTCCCGATGTCGAAAGAAGGTTTGTGCTTCATGCCGGAAAAGTGCCGGCTTTCTTTCTGTGGGTGGACGTTGAAAGTCAGCGGCTTTATCTGATTAAGGATCAAAGAGTCGCGGAAATATACATCGTATCTACATCAAAATACGGGGTGGGGAACATCGACGGCTCTTTCAAAACCCCGCCCGGCCTGCATCGGGTTGCGGAAAAATATGGCGACGGTGCTCCGCCGAAAAGAATATTCCGGGACAGAATCGACACGCGAGAAGACTGGCGGGAAGGATCGCTTGATGAAAACCTTGTTCTGACAAGAATCTTGCGTCTGGAAGGCCTTGAGGAAGGGTTAAACAGGGGCAACGGGATCGATTCGTTTGAACGGTACATATATTTTCACGGCACGAACAAAGAGTCCCTGATCGGGTCGCCCTTCTCGCACGGATGCATCTGCATGAGAAACGGCGATGTCATTCGTCTTTACGACTCGGTAGAGGAGGGAACGCTTGTTTTTATCAATGGGTGAAAAAAAATATTCCGGATTTCATTTCGCCGGAATTTTCGGTTCGGGGATGAGCGCCATCGCCCAGTACCTTAAGTGGAACGGACTTGACATATCGGGGTCGGATCGCCTCCTCGCAAGTGAAAGTACGAGCACAACCGAAAAGGCGCTGCGCAGTATGGGATGCCGCATCTTTCCCCAGGATGGAAGCGGCATTACAAAGGATACGGAAGCGGTGGTCGTCTCCACGGCTATAGAAGAGGATAACCCCGACATAAAACGGGCAAGACAGCGGGAGATACCCGTCTTTCACAGATCGGATGTCCTGGCTGCCATTGTGGCCTCGAAAAGAACCATCGCCGTTACCGGCACCAGCGGCAAATCGACCGTTGCCGCCCTTGTCTTTCATCTTCTTGCAGAGTGCGGCCGGTCACCTTCCCTTATTACCGGCGCCGGTCTGCACAGTCTCATCAAACGCGGCATGATCGGCAATGCCTGCACCGGTAATTCCGATCTGCTTGTCATCGAAGCGGATGAGAGCGACGGTTCCCTGGTTAAATACTCGCCGTACATCAGCATCTTTCTGAATGTGTCCAGGGATCATAAGCCGGTGGATGAAATCGTGGCGCTCTTTCAGGAGCTTTCCCGCCGCTCCCGGTTTTCCTTTGCCGGAGACGGCGACATGCTTTCTTCCTCAATTGAGGCCGCTCAGACGTTCGGCCTGAAAGAAACAGCAAGCCTTCACCCCGCTTCCGTTAATCTCACACCATCATACTCCGAATCCGTAATTGAAGGTGTGACCTTTCACATGCCTTTCCCGGGCATGTACATGGTGGAGAATCTCCTCGCGGCGCTCCTTGTCTGCCGGGACCTGGGATGTTCTCTGGACGATATGGAGCACGCCGTTCGCACCTATGAAGGCATATCCAGAAGATTTGACAGGATTCCTTCGGCGGACGGCGTTACCGTCATCGATGACTATGCCCACAATCCGGACAAGATAACCGCCGCGTTGAAAGCGGCTCAATCTCTCTCGCCGCGAATCTTTGCCCTGTTTCAGCCTCACGGATTCGGGCCGACACGCTTCATGATCGAGGAACTGGCCGCGGCCTTCAGCAATACGATGCGCGGGGGCGACAGGTTATATCTCCTCCCCATATACTATGCGGGCGGCACCGCGCAGAAGGACATTTCAGCGAAGGACATAGCTGCAAGAATCAAAGACTGCGAAGCGGAAGTGCTGACCCCCCTGCATCGGGATGATGCAATCATTGATATCTGCGATCATGCCGTGCAGGGAGATGTCGTGATCTCCATGGGCGCGCGCGATCCGTCGCTTGCCGGATACGCCGTAAGGATCGCGGATGCCATACACGACAGGATGAAAAGCCGGAATTGATTCCCCGCCTGATCATATTTGCAGCCGAACCGATACCGCCGAAATAATCTATAAACGATTCTTGACCACATAATAATTAGAATATATAAGATTACTATTCTTGCTGTATGATATTCTTTAACGGCTTGAGCGTGATGCACATAAAGAGCTCTCCGCGGCGCGGAATATTTTCATGGCTGCAGAATGAGTTTTTAATTCGCCGCATGGGAACCCTTTATGAAGGAGATCCAGGATATTTTATAATATCACATAAGGGGGCTGATATGGACATCGTTGCAATCTTGAAGGAAAGTTTTGAGGTCTCAAAAAAGAATCTTGTAATCTTTATGCCCACCATTGCCGTCGCAATCATCACTTTCGTGCTGTTGATTATATTTCTGGGCGGCAGCATTGCCACAGTGGCAATCAAGGGCGGAGATCCTTCGGCTGCCGCCGTGAGCGGCATGCTGGGAGGGGCTTTTATTGTGGCAGTCATCTCCCTGCTGCTGGGATTTCTCGCTTATGCAATGACCGTAGCCATGGCCGATGAAGCCATAAGCAAAGGATCGACAACGTTCGATACGGGGATGGAGAAGGCAAAGGCAAGCCTGGTCAACGTTCTCATCGCCTCGGTACTGGTAGGCATTGTTGTCGGCATCGGTTTTATCCTGCTGGTTATACCTGGTCTGGTGGCAATTTTTTTCCTGATCTTCACCCTGCCGGCCATTGTGCTTGACGATCTGGGCGCTGTTGACGGCATGAAAAAAAGCTATGAGATTGTAAAGACAAAGGTAGTGTAAGATTTTTTGTGTAAATTCATAAAAGCCTATAAGAGGTAGAAAAA
>CAZLFA010000046.1:0-33831 GCA_964558665.1 uncultured Syntrophaceae bacterium | reverse complement strand
ACCCCCCTTTTAGGGGGGCTCTCGATACCACCAGTTTACTGGTGGTATTCATTAAGGCCGGGCCGGGCAAACGGATAAAAGCTCCCGCCTGAAAACACCGGATAGAGGCAAATAAAAATAAAAACTTATCCCTTGAAACTTACCTCCTGGCGGCTGATGACATGGTCGATGTTCAGCAGGGTTTTTACCGACCCCTGAATGCTGGCCATAGCCAGGATGAACCGTGCATCTGCCGTGGGCCCGAAGTAGGGGGTCTCCTCGATCTGGCTTGCCTTCACATCCAGGACTTCCAGGACGACATCCACAACCACCCCCACCAGACCATCGGCTCCCTGCCCGAAATCCAGGATGATTATGCATGTGCGCTCGTTGTATGCCTGCTCCGGCATGCCGAATTTGAGCCGCATATCAACGATGGGGATGACTTTTCCGCGCAGATCGATGACACCTTTGAAAAAGCCGGGAGTCTGCGGCATGCTCCTGATCGGCCTCATGCCGATAATTTCCCTGATGCGCATCAACTCGATGCCGAACACGCTGTCACCCAGGGAAAAGGTGAGATACTTGCCCTCGGCGCTCAGCATGGCCTTGGAGGCCTTTGTGTCCTGTTCAACCCCGCGTGTCAGGAGTTCATAGATTGTCGTCTCCGATTCCCTGAGTATCGAAGGCCTTCTGCTGATCGCGCTGTCCTTGAAGGCATGCTGGGCAAACTGCGTGTCCACAAATTTTTCCAGGTCGATCAGTTTGCCGATGCCGATCTCCTTGTGCATGTAGCGCTGGATCCTGTCCAGATCTTCAATTACCGGGAAGAGGTCGCCCGTCTTGATTCCCTGTTTTTCCTTGAGGACGTTCTTCAGAATGGGCACCTTAAGACCGAGCTGCTTGGTGGGATCGAGAAAGGGCACGGCGATTTCGGCGGCGTTGTCGGGCCGCTGCTCTACGATGCGTCCCGCCTGCACCAGCAACTCGGTGAATTCATAAACTGCATCCCTGTGCCTGTCGATAAACTCGTCGCGCACGGCAACGACACAGCAGGGATGGTTCTCCCACAATTCGCCGGAGAGGAACTGCAGATCCGCCGCCCCGGCGGCAATGGCTCTTGTTCCTATGGGTTCCGCCACCAGGAAACCGGCCGTGTCCGGATTGGCGCTGAGAAAACCCGGCATGGCGATCGGCGGTACCACCTCAAACGCCACGTCCACAGCTCCCTTGCCGGCCACTCCCGGCTGCAGTCCGATCTGCTTAAAGAACATATGGGCAAGCATATGATGGATGGACATCATGTGCGGGATAAGAAACGATTTTCCTCTGAAAAAGTCGCTGTACGGCTCACGGAAATTACCAAGCCTGTTGCGCACGAAGATGCTGCCGTTTTTATGGGCGAACAGCACCAGCTTGATGGGCGTTCCATAGCCGAAAAGCTCCATGGCGATCGGTGCCAGGACGAAAGCGGCATCGATGACGCCCTTTTCCAGATCCTGGTATACCGGGTTCCAGCCGGGAAGACAGCGTGTCTCCAGTTCGAAATATTTGGGTGAAACCTCTCCCCGCTGGATCATGTTTTTCAAAACCCCCAGGATCAGGTGATCGGTGATCTGAATATGGGCAATCCGCAGCAGCGCCTTTCCGGAGGCGGTTGTTTTGGGGGCCATCTCCTCTTTGGAAACGGGCTCCTCTTCCTTTTTTTCGCCCATCGCTTCTTCGATTCTCGCCCTCAGCTCTTCCGCATTGAAGGGCTTGGCGATAAAGCTGCTGACGCCGGCCTCCGTGGCCTTTTCCGCCTGCGCCCGGTCTGACTGGCCGGTTGCCATGAGGAAGGGGATTGCCTTGCATTTTGCATCTGCGCGGACCCACACGAGGAGCTCGAAGCCGCTCATGTTGGGCATGTTCCAGTCGCTTATTATGAGGTCCACCTGCTGATTGCTCTGAAGTATGGAAACGGCAATATTGCCGTCATCAGCCTCGATGATTCCCTCAAAGCCGATCGTCTCCAGGGTTTTTACCTCCATTTTCCGCATCAGCGGAGAATCTTCCACCAGCAGAATTTTTGTCTTCTTCGGATCTATCGACATAAAACACCTTCTTTTATTTTTTCATTACCTGCATGAATTTTTCGAGTTTGCCCTTTTCGGACAAGACCTTCACCGCCATATCCTGCACGGTCGTTGATAGTACAGGGGGATTGTCTCTCCTGTCAAGGACAAGGGCATCCGCCGGACAGACGGTAACGCAAAGTCCGCATCCTATGCATAAGCCGGCGTCTATATCGGCTACATCGTCTGTCATCCTGATCGCCCCGACCGGACAGCGTTCATCGGCGCAAATGCCGCATCCTGTACATTGATCCTTATTGCATGAGGAGATGAAAGGACTCACGGCGAAGGCGTGGGGCAGCTTTAACTGTGTAAGGCCGCGGAGTATCTTGCAGCAGCACTTGCAGCAGTTGCAGATGAAGGTAGGCCGGTCCATGCTGTTGCTGCTTGTGTGCACCAGCCCTGCCTCCTCCGCCTGATCGAGGACTCTGTGAGCTTCCTCGCGGCTTATCTCCCGGGCAAACCCCCTGTCGACCAGAAAGCGCGCCGGGGCGTCGAAAAAGAAACATACTTCCTGAGGCGCATTGCAGGCGCCGACGCTCACGCGGCAGGCGCAGCGGGCGAGGGCGATGAAGTCCACCATCCCGATAAGCTTTGCAACCTCTTCATAGGGATGTACTCTGTCCTGGGAGGCAAGCGACTCTTCCACGGCAATAATGCGTGTCAGCGGTGTCTGCGAGCCTGCAAAAGAGGCGCCCAGGCCGTCCTTGTGATACTCCTGCCAGAGACCGCCCAGTTCCTCCAGCACAGGTGTGTCCTTGCCTTTGAGGAATGGATATTCGAACAGCCCCGGTATGGTGGGCAAAAGCCCGTACGAAAAATTGCCGTCCTTTTCCCTGGAGAATACGACACCGCGTGCGGCCATGGCCTCAAGCGTCTGTCTCGCCTCTTCGGGTGTAACGTCGCTTGCGGTGGCGATTGCGGCAAGCGGTTTCGGTGAAAAATTCATGTGAATGGCAAGCGATGCTTCCTGAGGAGAAAAAAGCAGTCTTAATATTCTGTCAAAGACTGCGGATTTGGGTGCTCCTGAGGGGTGGGTGTCGAGGATGCTGCGGAGTGTTTCATAAATTTCCATGCTAGGCCTCCTTGTTTTCAGGGACCGGTAATTTAACAACCGGCATTTCCGAGTGAAAACAGACTGTCATTATTTATACCTTAAGTTCTCCCGATATTCAACGCAGAAACTTAGTAAATCCGGATCAGGCACCAGGATAAATCAATGGTTCTTCCGGCCGGCACAAGGGGTTTCCCGCGGCTCAGAATATTTTTTCGACAGAAGTTGTGATCACTACCCAAGCCCTGCCTGATGAAAAAATATTTGATTCGCCGCTTACAAATCCCTTGTGCCGGTTTCGCAAAGCTATTTTGCAGTCGCTTGTAAACACGGAATAATTGGCATGGAACGGCCCGGTATTTTCTGTTAAGAACGTCTTGTGCGGATATGGGAGATTTGAACCTATGACAAAAGGAGGATGCCACATGAAGAAGGCGTTGATTGTATTCATGCTTATTGTCATATTTTGCGGGCAGTCTGCCTATGCCATCGACCAGGGAACGGTACAGGGGACACTGAAAATAAACGGCCGGGAGGTTAAACTCACGCGCTCCTATGCGCATCTTCACGATAATGCTGAAGGACTGCTCAGTTTTTCAAAGGAGTTGCGTATTGTCCTGGCGGATCGGGATATCCCCCAGTCGTCACTGAGAGGCATTGTGTTTCTGCCTGTTGGCTCTCTGGCAAGGGAAGGCAAAGTCGAGGGGATTATGATTACCCTTGATCCCGCTGATCAGAGCAAGGCCCTTATCACGCTGCTTGCCAAACCTGCAAGTCAGGGGCATTCGCTGATGACCGTCACTCTGGGCGCAACCGGCAGTAAGATATTTTCCAGGCTGCTTATGTCCAATGTGCGGGTTTCGGGGGAGATCGAATATACAGACAGCCGTAAGCAGACAGATGACGACCTGCCTGCTCTTGTCTTTTCAGCAAAGTTCAGCGCTCCTCTTTTCAAAGAATTGCCGGTGACAGCCGACCTTAAAGGGCAGGCAGCCCGGAACAGCATTCAGGCAAAGGTGTACCATGAAAAGATTAATGCCCTTAAGAAGGGCGATTTCGAGGCATTAAAACGTCTTTCCACGGAGAAGGCAAACCGCCGTGATGCCGCCATGATTGCGCAGATGGGAGATCGGGCAAAGGCATTTGCGAAGGAGGCTGCCGGGGACCTGGAAAAATCGGGCAATCTGATCAGGAGGGTCATGGTGCGCGGAGATACCGCCATCATGATGTTTTCAGATAAACACTGGGCCACGTTTGCCAAAGAGAGGGGACAGTGGAAGACGGACGACTGAGATTTATCGGAGAGAGTTGATTGACGGAAGATAATAAAGAACAGCTTGATCGTGTGATGTATATGGCCGTTGGATTCATCAGCACACGGGGCAATCTTCCGCTCTGGATTTTCCGGCCGCTCTGCGGTATCTATTATGCTATGACTGGAGGGAAGGAGCGTAAACAGGTTGCAGAGAAAATATGATGTCATAGTTGTGGGAGGCGGTCATGCGGGCTGCGAGGCGGCGCTTGCCTCGGCGCGCATGGGGTGCAGTACTCTGCTTTTCAATATCAACCTGGATTCCGTGGCCCTGATGTCCTGCAATCCGGCAATAGGAGGTCTCGCCAAGGGGCAGCTTGTCAAGGAGATCGACGCCCTGGGCGGAGAGATGGGGCGCATCGCCGATCAGACTGCCGTGCATTTCCGGCTTTTGAATGCCTCGAAAGGCCCGGCCGTTCAGTCTTCGCGCTTTCAGTGCGACAAGCAGCTCTACCGGCTTGCGATGAAAGCGGTCGTCGAGAAGGAAAAAAATCTGCACCTGCGCCAGTCCCTTGTGGAGCGGCTGATAGTGGAGGAAGGCCGCATCTGCGGCGTGGAGGACCAGACCGGCCTTGTGTACGAAGCAAAGGCGGCAGTCATTACGACGGGGACTTTTCTCAACGGTCTGATCCATGTCGGGACCGTCCATTATCCGGCCGGGCGCGCCGGTGAGATGGCATCCATCGGCCTTGCGGAATCGCTCAAATCCTTTGGTTTCGAGATGGGCAGGATGAAGACAGGCACACCGCCCCGCCTGCGGGCGTCGTCAATCGACTTTTCCGTGCTGGTCCGCCAGGACAGCGATCCCGACCCCGAGCCTTTTTCCTACAAAACGGACAAATTGGGCGCCGTTAGGCTCCCTTCCTATTTCAGCCATACGACCGAAGAAACGCACCGCCTCATCGGAGACAATATCAAACTTTCCCCGCTTTATTCAGGGACCATTAAAGGCGTAAGCGCCCGCTACTGCCCGTCCCTTGAAGACAAGGTGGTGCGGTTCGCCGACAAGGGGCAGCATCCGGTTGTTCTGGAATTCGAAGGGATCGACACGGAGGAGATATACGCCAAGGGGCTCGGCAACAGCATGCCGCCGGAGCTTCAGGAAAGGATCGTCCGTAGCGTTCCCGGTCTGGAAAACGCGGAGATCATGCGTTCCGCCTATGCCATCGAATACGACTTCGTTCAGCCGACTCAGCTTAAACGAACCCTTGAAACTAAACTGATCGGCGGTCTCTATCTTGCAGGCCAGATCAACGGAACCTCCGGCTACGAAGAAGCTGCCGCGCAGGGGCTCTGGGCGGGAATAAACGCGGCGTCGGCCGTGCAGGGCAGAGAACCGTTCATCCTCGACCGCGCCGATGCCTATATGGGCGTGCTCATCGACGACCTTGTGACGCGGGGGGTCGATGAACCCTACCGCATGTTCACGTCGCGAGCCGAATACCGCCTGATACTGAGGGAAGACAATGCAACCATCAGGCTTATGGCGAGAGGACACGCCCTGGGGCTGGTTTCCGATGATGATTACCGGCTGCTGCAGGAAAAGGTGCGGGGGATTGACGAGGGCATACAGCGGCTGTCGTCTGTTAAAATATATCCAGTGTCTGAGGTGAATCAGGTCCTTGACGGCATGGGAACCAGGCCGATCAAGAATCCAGTCTCCCTCTATCAGTTGCTGAAGAGGGACGAAATTGCCTATGACGATCTCCGGGTCTTTGAAGGGTGGGAGCCGGTATCCGACAGGATGGTCAAAAAGCAGATAGAGATAGAAGCAAAATACGACGGTTACATCAAAAGGCAGATCGAGTCGGTGCGCAAGATGAAGGAGATGGAGGGGAAAAAAATACCGGATGACATGGACTATGAGGCCATCCCCGGGCTTTCCAATGAACTGCGCATGAAGCTGAAAAAGGTTTCTCCGGCTACTATAGGACAAGCGGAACGCATCCCGGGCATGACACAATCGGCGATTGCCGCCATCCTCATCATGATCAAAAAGATGGGTCACCGGGAATAAAAGAAAACCGGAAGGTTAAACCCGGATTACGCAATAGAACGTATCGGCACTTGGATAAGTGAATATTATCCTGGTCAAAGGGGTTTTCAGGCGGCGAATCAAATATTTTTCTTGTGAAAAATATTCTGAGCCGCGGGAAGCCTCTTTGACCAGGATGCCAAAGGGTATTACTTTTTTTATTGCGTAATCCGGGTTAATATGGGTTGAACGAAAATTTAAACCGCTTGTGCGCGATTTGACAGGATCTTTCTGCCGATTGTCCATTTTTTCCAGACGAGTATTGTTTTTTGAGACATTTTGTTCCATATAGGCACCATCACCGATCCTCCCCGTTAGCCTCTTGCGTCCGTAAGCATTAGATAACATTATGCATTGTAAATTCCTGAAGATGCTGGACCATCTGGCATGCTTTTTTCAATATAATTTGTAAAAGCAATTTGAAAAAGGAGAATGGTTATGTTGCCCTTAAATGAAACACCCTGTTGCGGAGCAAAAGTCGCCTGCTTTGATGAGCTTACAGGCCATGAACAGCAGCAGTTCATGTCCATGGTCTGGCTGCAGGTTCCTCCGATGCGGACTGCCAAAGTCCCGGTGGAAAAGAAAAAAAGCGGGCAGACCGATTTTGTATCGCAATGGTATGATCTGATGAAATCCTACTATTTCTGGTGGTACAGGTAGGCGGTACTGCGAAGTTCCGGCGGCTCAGGATGCCGACAGCAGGCGATCCTCTGTTACCGGTAGCGGCAATGATTGTACGTTTATCGTGATGACAGGTATGAACGACTAACCTTTGGCTTTTTCCTCCTCCCACACCTTCCTGATTCTTGACATGTGATCGAAGGTGTCCTCCTTCAACTTTTTGATAATCAGTTTTACCGTCTGGTCATTTGTTACGAAGTATTCATAAAAGCGCCTCTCGATGATCGACTGTTCAAGGTCGTAACTCAAGGAAAGCATTTTGATCAAAGAGTATTCCCCTGACTCCACCCTGTTCTGCATATCCTTTATCTTGTCGATGACCGTATTGACCGTATAGGTCTTCGTCATCTTCTCATCAAAAATGGCCTTTTTCCCCTTGGCAAATTCCATCAGCTCCCTGACGCACTCCGCATGCTGGAATTCCTCATCAGCCATCGTGTTCCAGATGTCGGTGCGGCTCTCGTATACGCCGGCGCAGATTCTGTAGAGGATAGCGATTTCCTGTTCCAGTTCGGCAAGAAGCTCGATTATCTTTTCCTGATACCCCTTCAGCATGGTTTTACCTGCCTGATGCAATGCCACGGAAACACCAGCATTTGTTTTTACTTAAATATCTCATGCTGATACCGTCGTGTCAATAAAAAAACCTGAAGGTGTTTATATAAGATGTGCCTTGAAATATCCGTCGTTTAAGTGTGATAATAGCGGCATCACAGATCTTGAACTGTTTCCTGAAGGAAGCTCTGAATGTGATACTATGATTTCCGGACTGAAAAGGGGGTATTTATGAAGAGCGGCATGTTTGTTCGCGGGGTGTTTCTCGTGACCGGCCTGTTAATGTTTCTGGCCGCTGCAGGCGACGCGTCGGCGGCGAAATTTTTCTTCAGGAGTCATGCATATTCTTTTCAGGCGCTGCGCACACTGTCGTCGGTTGCGGGGGGAGGGGCCGATGTCTCAGAATGCCTCAGGGCGATTCACCGCATCAAGGAGGGCGACGACAACAGCTGGTACCGGGAATGGTTTGCCCTTGCAGAACAGCGTGAGCGGACCGCCGAAAAGTTTCTGTCCGGAGGACAAAAGCTGAGCGCGAAAAAGGAGTACTTCAGGGCGTCAAATTATTATCGGGCTGCCGAATTCTTTCTGCGCTCCAACACCAGCGATCCGCGGCTGCTGAAAAGTTACCGGAAGAGCCGCGATTGTTTCATCAAAGGGGCGAAGTTATCAGCAGCGCCCATTCAGCCCGTGGAGATCCCTTTCGAGGGCACGACACTCCCCGGGTATCTTTGTCTCGTGGACAGCTCGGTCGTTAAACAACCCCTTCTGATAATCCAGACCGGCTTTGACGGTACGGCGGAGGAATTATATTTCCAGGTTGCGCATGCAGCGCTTGAACGCGGCTATAACTGTCTGCTGTTCGAAGGCCCCGGTCAGGGGCGCGTGATCAGGGAGCAGAAGCTGCCCTTCAGGCACAACTGGGAGACGGTGCTGACGCCGGTTGTCGATTTTGCCGTTAAGCAGAAGGAAACGGATGCGGACAGGATGGCCGTGATGGGCATAAGTTTCGGAGGCTACCTGGCGCCCCGGGCAGTTGCTTTTGAGCCCAGGATAAAGGCGCTGATCGTCAACGGCGGCGTTTACGATTTTCACTCCGTAGTGATGAAAAAGAACGTAACCGAGGCCATGCTCGACGATCCCGTACAGGCCGGTTTTGTCGACAACTATGTGCGTGAACTCATGAAGAAGGACTCTGTGACGCGCTGGGCCATAGGAAACGGGATGTACACCTTCGGTGCCAAATCCCCGACCGGCTGGATGAAAATGACGCGTCCTTATAAACTGAAGAGTGTGATCGGGAAGATAAAATGTCCCGTGCTGGTTGTTGATTCGGAAAAGGACGCCGATATGCCGGGACAATCAAAACAGTTCTTTAAGGCTTTGAACACACCCAAAGAGTATCTGCTTTTCACCGCAGATGACGCCGCGGAGGAACACTGCCAGACGGGAGCGCTTGCAATATCCAATGAAAAAATACTGGACTGGCTGGATAAACAATTTTCAAATGACGGTAAGCGATGATCACCCCGCCCAGCATACTTATTGACATGCGGGGAGTTGTATTCTAAAATTTCAAGCAGTCGTTATCTTGGCGGATTGCATCGAAGGTGCGTCATCGGAACATTCGTGAAGCACAGGGCCGTGTGATTAAAAACCGATAGCTATTGAATTATTAAGCCGGGGCCGAGAGCTCATTATGAGCATACATTTTCTATATCGCCCTTTGATGGTAGCGGCCGGATATTTCGTCAGCGGTTATCTTGGATTGCAGGTGCCCTATGTCGGCAGTCAGGTAACTCTCATCTGGCCTCCGACAGGCATCGCCGTGGCTGCGCTGCTGCACTGGGGACACAGAATCATACCCGGCATCTGGCTGGGGGCTTTTCTCGTCAATCTGACCACGGGCGCCTCATGGGAAGCATCGCTGGGCATTTCCATCGGCAACACCCTTGGTCCCTTTGTCGCCTGCCTTTTGTTGCACCGTGCCGGGTTTAACTGCCGGATGGATAAACACAGGGATGTGATTGTTTTTGTTCTTGCCGGCGCCATCCTGCCCATGACCATCACCGCCACTCTTGGCAGTTCAACCCTGATCATTGCAAACCTCCTTCCCTCTGCGCAATGGAAGACGGCATGGTTGGGATGGTGGTGGGGAGATCTGCTGGGCGTTCTGCTTTTTACACCGCCCCTGATCAGCTTTGACCGCAAGACCGCACGGACGGTGTGGAAAGATTTCCTGAAGGGAACGGAAACCACATGGGCCTTGATGCTGTTAACAGCCAGCGGCCTCATCATATTTCTTACGCCTCTTCATGCCGGTTTGCCGCGGCAGATGGATCTTTTGCCGGCCGTATTCCTTATCTGGATAGCTGCCGTCTGTGATATCTGGTTTACCAGCCTATCAATTCTGACAGTCGGAGTCATGGTCATTCTAAGCTCAGCATTGGGCAGCGGCCCTTTCACCGGGGGCAGCATGGGTGATAACCTCATATGGCTTTGGGAATACCTGGCCGGTTTCAGCATCATCGGGCTGTTCGTGTCCGCAATCAGCTCCGGCCACCGGCGAGCTAAGCAGGAACTGCAGCTTGGACGGGAGCGTATGGAATTGGCGCTGAAAGGAGGCGACCTGGGTTACTGGGAGGTGAACCTCGTTACAAATCAAATGACGGTCAATGAACGATGGGCCGATATGCTGGAAACCTCCCTCACAGAATTAACTACCACAACTCGTGATGTCTGGCTGGCGGCTCTTCACCCTGATGACCGCGACTGTGTTCTTGCCGTGGGAGAAGATTACCGCGAAGGCATAAGGGATCATTATGAACTGAAATACCGTGTTGTCACCCGCAAGGGAAATATTCGCTGGCAGCTTACCCGGGGTGCGGCGATTGAACGGGACAGCAACGGTAAGGCTATCCTCATGGTCGGTACGGTGATGGACATAACAGAGGCCCAGGAGTCGATTGATGCGCTCATGGCAGCCAAGGAACAGGCGGAATCCGCTGACCGGCTGAAGTCGGCCTTTCTGGCCACCATGTCCCATGAACTGCGCACACCGCTCAATTCGATCATCGGTTTTACAGGCATTATGCTTCAGGGGCTTAGCGGCAAACTGAATGAGGAACAGGAAAAACAGTTGAGCATGGTTCAGAAAAGCGCCCGTCATTTACTGGCTTTGATCAACGACGTGCTCGATATTTCAAAGATCGAAGCTGACCGGCTTGAGCTTTCACCCTCTGTCTTTGATCTGAAAACCTCCATTGACAGAACCGTCAAGCTGGTTTTGCCCCTGGCAGAGAAAAAAGGAATAAGCATTGAGCTGGATGTCGCAGAGGACGTCGGGACGATTACCGCGGATAAACGCCGGCTGGAGCAGGTTATCCTGAATTTGCTCAACAACGCCGTCAAATTTACGGAAAAAGGATGCGTCAGGATTTTATGCCGAATGGAAAACAGTCAATGCATTTTGTCCGTGTCCGACACCGGGATCGGCATACAAGCAGAAGAGCTGCCCTATCTCTTCAAACCGTTTCATCAGGTTGACACCGGGATTGCCCGCAGGCATGAAGGGACCGGCCTCGGGCTTTCCATATGCAGGAAGATTATTGAGATGATGGGCGGAACAATCGGTGTGGAAAGCCGGCCGGGACAGGGAAGCAAATTTACCGCACGCTTTCCTAATGAACCCGGGACTTCATTATGAATAGCGCCATGCATGCAAATACAGTCATTATTTTTAATTGCTGCAATGATAAATTAAACTAAAGGAGCGATTTATGATTTTCAAGTGGCGAAGGATTATGATGATCCATGTTGTGTTGTGTGTTTTCATTTTGACTCCTTATGCGGCACACGCAGGGAAGACCGCTGAAGAGGCGCCGCCGGTAAAAAAACTGCGGGCCCTGTACGAAGGCAACAGAGAATTCCGTGCCGTCATGGATAATGCCTTCACGGCAATCAGGGACAAAAGCAATCCGTGGCATAAAAAGAACTTCAACGATCTTTGCCGGTTCTTCAACGACTGGTTCTATCTGGTTCCGGTCAACAACAGCCCGACCTTCGACGAATTCGTTTACATCAAAAAGTTCACCTGGTTTTATTACCGCAATAAATTCGGCCAGCAGATCGTCGGGACGGAACCGGGTTTAAGCTGGTCCCGTGAGTTCGTGGCGGCCCGGGGAAAATTCATGGACAGCAAAGAATCGATGGCGACCATCAGACAGTGGATTGACGATCCCTCGATCGCATCGGATCAGTATGTCATTCCGCCGAACGGGTTTCAGTCGTTTAACGAGTTCTTTATACGGGATCTCAAGCCCGGGGCGAGAACTATTGCGAGCCCGACCGACGATTCCGTGCTGGTTGCACCGACGGACTGCGCGCTGAACATGATCGACCCCCTGACCGCGGAAACGAAGATCCCGACAAAGCTGAATCAGAAGCTGAACGTCAGGGAACTGCTGGCAGGTTCGGAGTATGCAAAGTACTTCGAGAACGGGACGGCTATTTCCTGCATCCTTCTGCCCGACACCTACCATCACTACCACGCGGTGGTTTCGGGGAGCATCGTGGAGTCACGGGAGGATATTGCCGGCTCCTACTGGGGGATAAAGGATTTCCCCGCATTTCTCAACCGCGGGAACTTCGGCTACGGCCAGAGCTACAGCGTCTTCGAGAATTTCCGCCGCGGCTATTTTGTGATCAAGACCAACGGCTATGGTTACGTGGCGATGGTTCCGGTGGGTCTGGACACCATCGGAACCGTCGCTTTTGAAGACAAATGGAAAAAGGCGACCCCGTCAAACCCCGTGCCCGTTCGCAAAGGGGAGAAGCTGGGTCATTTCTCCTACGGAGGGTCGCTGGTCATTACCCTGATCGAGCAGGGCGTCTCCGGGATCACGATTCCGCAGGGCCAGCAGATCGGCGTCTTCAAACAGAAAAAACCGCTGCCGTCAAAATGATTCTGTGCGGACACGCGACATTGTCTTCGGCCTTCCCGGACTCCTCGATGCGGCATTATCCGGGCAAAGTCAGAAAGTCACGGTCGTATAATGAAGTAACTATAAGTGAGATACGGAGGTGTTTTATGCTGCCGGCGAATATTTCGATTATGTTAAAAACGTTGGAAGTGATGGCGGAACTGGAAATGAACATATCAGAGTTTTATAAATGCGCCGCAGAAGTATGGAAAGAAGACAGCGGGTTTTGGGAAGGTCTTGCACGGGTTGAAGTGTCTCATGCGGAAGGCATTAAAAAAATTATTGATATTTTGTCCCGGAAGCCGCAGGAGTTCGAGGCAGGACGGCCCGTAAATGCAGCAGCCGTCAATACGGCAATATCCGGTATAAAAATCAACATCGAAAAATTGAGAAAAGGCCAGATTGACAAAAAACAGATTCTTTTTATATCCCGTGATATAGAACAATCTCTGCTTGAATCAAGATATACAGAGATCATGAAAACGAAAGATGCCGAATACCAGAAACTGATCTCTGAAATAGCATCCCAGACGGAATCGCATAAAAAGCTGTTAATCAAAAAAATAGAAGGCATGTAACGATCCCGGACAATTCAATCATTTTGTGCTTTAATACAGGTGAGTATTTGAAAGGAGGCCGTTATGACAACTCCCAAAGAACAGGAATCAAGAACACTTGATCTTTTTGAAGCGCATGAAATGGCGATGCACGACCTTTATGCCCTCTTTGCCTCCAAATATCCCGATTACGAAGACTTCTGGCAGGGCATTGCCGAAGAGGAAAAAGTGCACGCCAGATGGGTAAGGACAATCGGCGAAAAATCAGAAACCGGCGAAGTATCGGTAACCGCTGACGCTATATCAATCTCCGCCATAGAAGCCTCATTGAAGAACATGAAGCAGCAGGTGAGCGACTTTTGCGCCCAGGATCATCCGGTTGACAGGGCCTTCGCCCTGGCCATGAGGGTGGAGAGTTCAATCATTGAAAGAAAGATTTTTGACATCGTCAGGACCGATTCCGAACCTGTCAAAAAGCTGCTTCAGAATCTTGTGGAAAAAACACGCATGCACAACATTCGCATCAAGGAGATTGCAGGCAGACGGACCTCTTTGCACGGCCTTGTCGATTCCGGCGTGCTTTCAACGGAGGATCTGTCTTCCGCTTCCGACATTGCCGCTGAACAGGGCGATTCGATCGAAGCCGTGATTATGAAGAAATTCAAGGTATCCAAAGCAACCGTGCTGGCAAGCATCAGCGCCTTCGCCAACCTCCCGGCATGGGAATGGGATGAAAAGAACCAGTCATTGCCGTCAGGCCTTTCCCAGGCTTTTGCGGGAAAATATGAAGACCTCAAAGCGGGTCTTTACGTGCCGGTGGGAATGGAAGGCCGAAAGATATTCATCGCTGTTGCCGACTCAAAAGACATCATCAGGATGGATTATATCAGGAAGTCCCTGCCGAACTGCGAAGTTGAATTCCGTGTCGGCATTGCCGACGACATCGCCGCGGCCGTGGACGCCTTCTTCGGAGTGAAGAAAGATGACGCAGGGAAATCGATGGACGAAATCCTGGACGTGATGAAATCGGAAGCCTTTTCAGAGCCCGTCGGTGACCAATCGGAAGATGTTGAAGTCCGGGAAAATGATAATGCCGTTGTGCGCCTTGTAAACAACATTATTGTGGATGCATCAGGCCGGGGAGCTTCGGACATTCATATCGAACCGTCCCTGGAAGGAGATGTCCTGGTGCGCTACCGGATCGACGGTATTATGTCCCGTGCGCATGTGTTTCCCCGCAAATTCCGCAATGCGGTATCGGCGCGGATAAAGATAATGGCGGCACTGGACATTACGGAAAAAAGAAAACCACAATCGGGGAAAATACGTTTCAAGCGGTGGGGGCCGAAGGATATAGAACTGCGCGTGGAAACCTATACCACTGTCTCCGGTGCGGAGGACGTGGTCATGCGTATTCTCGCGTCTTCAAAACCGCTTCCTCTTGAAGATCTCAGTTTCAGCAGGCGCAACCTTGAGGAGTTCACGCGATTAATCAGTCAGCCATACGGTATTATCCTGTGTGTCGGCCCTACGGGCTCCGGCAAGACCACGACACTCCAGAGCGCCCTGAAATTTCTGAACAACGAGGACACAAAAATTCTCACTGCCGAAGACCCCGTGGAGATCACCCAGGAGGGGCTTCGCCAGATACAGATGAATCCCCGCGCAGGCGTAACTTTTGCCTCGTCCATGCGTTCATTCCTGCGTGCAGATCCGGATGTAATCATGATCGGCGAGATGAGGGATCTTGAAACAGCATCAACGGCCGTCGAAGCCAGCTTGACCGGACATCTTGTGTTTTCGACGCTGCACACCAACAGCGCCCCGGAAACGATCGTCAGGCTTGTCGAGATGGGCATTGATCCGTATTCATTCGCGGATTCGCTTGTCGGCGTATTGGCGCAGCGCCTGGTGCGCACCCTTTGCCCTGAATGCAAAAAGGAGATCAGGCTCGACGAAAAGGAACTGGATAACCTGCGGGAGGAGTACGGCGATTCACGCCTGTTTGATGAGCTTCTGAAATCTTGCGGCGGCGTGGTGTACAAGGCCGATAAGGAAGGCTGCAAAAACTGCCGCGGCAAAGGCTACAGGGGCCGGATTGCCATTCATGAATTGCTTACGGCGACGGATGAAATAAAGGAGGCCATCTACCACAGGGCTAATGCTTCTGAAATCAGAAAGATTGCCGTTGGGCAGGGCATGATTGTCCTGAGGCAGGACGGAATCGATAAATACCTGTCGGGAAAAACAACGATTGAGGAAATCCGGGCCGCAACGAACAGGTAGTGTTGTGAAAACCAGGCCCGTGTTTTTTACTCCGGCGGCTGATTATGTCAAGCGTCATATCCGCTTCTGATTGAAGCGGGTTCGCTACAGTATTTTGTCTTCATACAGATCGGGATACAATTTTCGCGCGCACTCCGGGCAAATCCCGTGGCTGAATTCCGCTTCCGAGTGCATGCAGAGGTATTCCTCAAGCTGCTGCCAGTAGCCTTTGTCGTTGCGAATCTTCTTGCATGACGAACATATGGGGAGCATCCCGCTCAAGGTCTTGATTTCCGAAAGCGCATTTTTGAGTTCTGAAATCAGCACCTCCCGTTCTTCCTCTGCCTTCTTGCGGGCCGTTATCTCGGTTATCATGCCGCACATGCCGCTGACAGCGCCGTCTTTACCCCGCAGAGGGAATTTGATGGAGATGAAGTACCTCTTTCCGGATTCATCCTCCAGAATTTCCTCCTTTTCCAGAACAGCCCCCGTATTCATTATCTCTGCGTCATTAATGCGGAACTGCTTTCCTGTTGCTCCGGGAAAGAGCTCTTCGTCCATCCTGCCGATGACGTCACTGCGCTTTATTCCCGTTACTTCTTCCCACTTGCTGTTTACCAGTTCATAACGCCCTCCACGGTCCTTTATGCAGATGAGGGCGCCGCTGTGCTCAATCAGGTCATACAGGAACTGACGGCTTTCCCGCAGCTCCTCCTCCATTCTTTTGCGGTCTGTGATGTCGCGGATGATGGCGGCTACACCGACGACTTTCCCGGAATCAATAACGGGGAACTTGTAGGTTTCATAGACTTTATCGCCGACCGGCTCCAGGTTGATGACGATTTGCTTCTCGTTGATGGCCTTGTGATCGCTTTCCTGGCATGCGGCGGCGGACTCTGCGGGCATAAGCTCAAAATCGGTTTTGCCCAGGATTTCAGACTCATCAAGTCCGAAGAACTTCGCGTTTGCCAGGTTCACCAACTGATAGCGCAGATTCAGGTCTTTCAAAAAGAAAAAATCAGGACCGGCATCGATGAGCAGCCGTAGCAGCTGCCTTGAGGATCTCAACTCCTCCTCTTCCTGTATGCGCTTTGATTCCGCGTTTTCAAGTTCCTGGATTCTTTGTCTGAGCAGTGCATTTTCTTTGGCGAGTTCCTGATCTTTCCCGGCTGGGCTTAACATGTCAAAGTCCTTTTATGTGATAATTACGTGGTTGGATGGAACGGTAAACGCGGTAATTGTGCAAAAGAGATGTTAGCCTAATCAAAAGCCCCTCAAGCGGTCAAGCAAAAAAAAAATATTTTTCGATGGTGCCAATGGGTTGAAATAATACAGAAACTTTTGATTTCCATCCGGAAGCTAAATGAATTTCTTTTCAATACGTGCTCAGCGCCGTTATTCCTTTGACAAACAATATCGTTCTGCGTACAGTGGCGCGCTGATAATGCAATGCCTTGTCAATAATTCCATTGTCTGAACCGCTTAAATCCTGATCGTATGAAACGTGCCTACTACATCGACCGGCTGAGGGTCGCGCTCATAATGCTGCTCATCTTCCACCATTCGGCCATTGCCTTTGGCGGAAAGGGAGGCTGGTATTACGTTACGCCGGATGCAGCCACCGGCGACGTGCAGTTTTTCCTGACGATGATGCTATCCATTGACCAGGCCTTCTTTCTGAGCCTCTTTTTTTTCATCTCGGCGCTGCTGACGTCCTCCTCTTTCGATCGCAAGGGATTCGGGAAATTCATGAAGGACCGTCTGGTGCGGCTGGGCATCTCGCTGGCGTTTTACACGCTGCTGATACACCCCACGTTGAAATTTGCCGTCAGCAGATACCTGGGCGGTACATCTGAATCATGGCTTGATTTCATCTGGATCGTCGACACGAAATATCCGGGCCCCGGCCCCATGTGGTTTGTCTTCACCATTCTGGTTTTCGAGGCTGTGTACGCCCTTATCCGACGTTATTCCCCCTTGAATGCCGGGGCGAAGCCGGAATGGACGCTGCCGTCCGCGCAAAAAATTATTGTATTCATGATAGGAACCGGGCTGCTGGCTTTCGGCATCCGTTTATTTTTCCCCGTCGGACAAAGTTTCTTTGGACTGCAGTTCGGATATTTCACGCTTTACATGGCCATGTATGCCCTGGGCATCGTCGCCGGCCGCAACGACTGGCTTGAACGATTCACCTTGCGGCAGGCGGTGCCGTGGTTCATCGCATCGCTGGCAGCCATCCCTGTCTTCGGGAAGGTGGCGTCATTGAGCCTGGCTGCGGGAGCCGCGGACAATTTCGCAGGCGGCATGAATTTCCAGGCATTGTTTTATGCAATGTGGGAGCCGGTGATCTGCGTGGGATTCTGCTGCTTTCTGCTGATGTTCTTCAAAAATTATTTTGATGAGTCCGGCAAACTCGTTTCGGTCCTTTCGGCCGACAGTTATGCAGTTTATGTTATCCACCCGATTATTGTGGTCGGGTTGACGATCCTTTCGGAACAGGCGGCGCTTCCCCCGCTGGCGAGGCTGGCGCTTGTGCTGGCATCGGGCATCCCGGCCTGCTTTATTGCCGCCCATCTGATCCGCATGATCCCTGCTGTAAAGAATGTTTTGTAAGAGAGCCCGGGAAGGTATATACAAAGGCAAACCATGAATCTGCGACAGCAATACACTCTTACTGAAGAAATATTTCACAGCGTCACCCACGGCATCGGCGCGGTGCTCGCCGCCGTGGGGCTTGTGTATCTCATTCTCCCTGCGGTGCAGAGGGACGATGCCTGGCGCATCGTGAGCTTCTCGATATACGGCGGGTCGCTTATCCTCCTCTTCTCCGCATCGACTCTCTACCACAGCTTTCAGGACGAAAAACGCAAACGCTTTTTCCGTCACTTCGATCATCTTTCCATATTCCTCCTCATTGCCGGCACCTACACGCCGGTTTTACTCATCAGTATGCGCGGGACGTGGGGATGGACGCTCTTCGCCCTCGTCTGGGGCATCGCGCTGGGCGGCATAATCTACGAACTGCTGTTCCTCGGCCGCTACAAATGGATATCGATTACAATATATCTGGGGATGGGATGGCTGGCCGTGATCGCGCTGAAGCCTCTGCTCACGGTAATCCCGCGCGGCCTCTTGTGGTGGCTGCTGGCGGGCGGTTTGCTTTACACCGGCGGCGTCCTTTTCTATGTCCGCAAGAAGATGCCTTACCACCATGTGCTGTGGCATCTATTCGTCCTTTTCGGCAGCGCCTGCCATTTTCTAGGGTTTCTCTTTTATCTTACCTGAACAAATGCACCGGCTTTGGCAAAGTGCCGTTTAACCCGGATTACGCAATAAAAAAGTAATACCCTTTGGCATCCTGGTCAAAGAGGTTTTCCGCGGCTCAGAATATTTTTCACAGGAAAAATATTTGATTCGCCGCTTGAAAACCCCTTTAACCAGGATAATATTCACTGCCTATAAGTTCTATTGCGTAATCCGGGTTAAATGCAACCGTCATTCGTCATGATGACCTTCCGCAGACATCCTCTGCGGAGATAACATAATAATTTCTTGCTTTTTTTTAAACTATCATCTAATGGCTGACTGGGGGGAAGTAAAACAGAGAGGGCCGACTTGTCAAAAAAGGTTTCAAAAAAAGCCATATTTCTATGCCTGCCGTTTATTCTTTTTCTGACTTTCACAGATTCCCTGAGCGACCTGAACTGTTTTGTGAATAAACCCGCGGCGGCTGTGCTCTGCAGCCAGATAGAGGGCGATGAAGATCATGCCTTTCCAAAGAACAATGTTCTGCAAACTTTGGACATAATCCCTGACAAAACCTCATTTCAGTTTTTTCCGTCAAATTCAAACTATGGAACTTCAAACATAATATCATATTCATCGCAGATTGTTGTTTATTCATTCGGTGATCGTGCTCCCCCTTCCTTTTCATAGTAATACAATTTCCATCAGCTTCCATATCGTTGCGGAGGGATAGAGTGAATGCCGATGATGCCGGGTGTCTCATCATCGATGATAACTCGTATGTAAAGATCAGCACTATATCAGTGAAGAGGGGGATGCTGCAACTGCAGCAGACATGGGGGAATAAGTACAAATAAAGGGGGAGGATCAAAATGTTATCGAAGTTAAAACTTTCAACCAGGATCGTTACACAGTCAATCGTAATTGTTATCTGTTTTACACTGCTTCTCGGATGGGTCTTCATCATGACGAGGGACAAGATGCTCAACGAGAAGACAACGGCTACGAAAAACATCGTCGATGTCGCGTACAGCATTCTTGTTCAATACGATGAGCGGGTCAGGAAGGGAGAGATGCCGCTGGAAGAAGGCCAGAAAAAAGCCGCGCTGGAAATACAAAACCTTCGCTATGCCGGGAATGAGTATTTCTGGATCAACGATCTGCAGCCCAAAGTGATTATGCATCCTTTCAGACCCGACATGGTCGGGCAGAATGTTGCTGAGAACAAGGATGCTCACGGAAAGAGATTCTTCATGGAGTTTGTCAATGTCAGCAAGGCACAGGGTGAAGGTCTGGTCGAGTATATGTGGGCAAAGCCGGGAGAGAAAGAGCCCGCCGACAAGATTTCGTATGTGAAGCTGTACAAGCCCTGGGGATGGATTGTCGGATCGGGTATCTATATAGATGATTTGCAAAAAGACTTTCTTAAATTGTTCTATATTATTTTCGGTGCCGTACTGGCCATTGTCGTCGTCAGTCTGACCTTTTCCATCCTGATGACGCGCCGGATCGTAAAACCGCTGGTCGCTGTTACAGAAGGTATCAGCGATGCCGCCGGGCAGATTGCCGCCGCTTCTTCGCAGGTTTCTATATCAAGCCAGGGACTGGCGGACGGTACATCGTCCCAGGCTTCTGCAGTGGAGGAGACCGCTGCGTCGCTGGAGGAGATGTCCTCCATGACAAAACAGACATCCGTCAATGCGGCACAGGCAAGCCAGATGTCGTCGGATGCCATGGAACAGATGAAGAAGGCCCGTGTTTCCATGAAAGAGCTGATCGCGTCCATGCAGGATATAGCCAAAGCCAGCGAAGAAACTCAGAAGATCGTAAAAACGATAGACGAGATTTCCTTCCAGACCAATCTCCTGGCATTGAATGCCGCTGTTGAAGCGGCAAGGGCAGGGGAGGCCGGCGCAGGTTTCGCCGTTGTCGCCGATGAAGTGCGCAACCTGGCCATGCGAGCCGCCGAAGCGGCAAAGAATACCTCCGACTTGATTGAAGGGACTTCAAAGAAAATACATCAAGGCAACCAGTTGATCGTTCAGACTGATTCCTGGTATAGAGATGTTGCTGTAACGACGCAGAAGGTCGGGGAGGTTATCAGGGAGATTGCCGGGGCATCAAAGGAACAGGCTCTGGGTGTTGAGCAGGTCTCCAGAGCTATTGCCGAGATAGACGGGGTAACCCAGCAGGTGGCTGCAACCGCCGGAGAAAATGCCGAGGCTTCGGAGCGAATGAACGAGCAGGCGTCCCACATGAACGGTTTTGTGATGGAGCTGAGTGCCGTAATCGGCAGAAACGGGAATGCAGGAGCATCGCAAGTGGCGGACAGGGCTGCAACTGCCGGCGCAAAACGAAACCTGCCCGTAGCGGCAAAAGTCTGTGGAAAAGGCAAGACCGCCAAACAGGCGCGGGCGGAGGAATTGATTCCTTTCGATGGCGACGGAGGAATTTAAGATTTTTAACGGGTTCAATGTCATGTTAATTTATTGCGAAGAGAAGGGGTGGCTATGTCTGCATCGGTCAATAAAGGTATATTGCTGGAAAGCGGAACAAATGAGCTGGAAATAATCGAGCTGTTCATCGACGAAGAAGGCGGGTATCGGGGCTACTACGGCGTCAATGTGGCAAAGATCATCGAAATCATCAGTATGCCGCCGCGCATTCACAAGCCGCCGAATGCGGCGGATTTTGTCGCAGGGGTATTCGACCACCGCGGCAAGGTAATCATGCTCGTTGATCTGGCCGTATGGCTGAAAAAGAGGCGTCAGGCCGGCGGAACTCCAATTGTCATCATCACGGAGTTCAACAAGGTCGTTTCTGCATTCCTCGTTTCCGGCGTTACCAGGATTCACCGCACCAGTTGGGCAAATATAAAGGCCATGGACAGTTATATGCAGAATTACTGTGAAGCCCTCACGGGCATGATCCTTCTGGAGAAGAGAACCGTTCTCATGCTCGATCTGGAAAGGGTCATCGGTGAGCTGGATCCCCGGCTTGCCGTGCCCATGAAGGAAGAAGAGGCAGGTGAGCCGGTTGTCTCCGAAGCGGTTGACGGAGTGATGGCGTATCCCTTGAAGGCGCTCCATGCAGACGATTCCGGAATGATCCGGAGAACGACCAAGCAGCTCCTCGAAGAGAAAAACGAATTTATTGTAACTTCTAAGGTGGACGGCAAAGAAGCCTGGGAGCATCTCGAAGAATTGAAAACGCAGGCAGCAGAGCAGGGCAGGCCTGTTACCGATTTTCTCGACATTGTCCTTTCCGACATCGAAATGCCGGGCATCGACGGGTATCACCTCTGCCAGAAGATCAAGAATGATCCCGCTCTTAAGATGCTGCCCGTCATCCTCTTTTCTTCGCTGATCACGGACAAGCTGCGTCACAAGGGCGAATCCGTCGGCGCCGACGGCCAGCTTGCAAAGCCCAGCCCGGCGGAGCTGGTCATGTACTTGAAGGAGATCGTGACAAAAAGGGCGGCGAAGCAGCCATCACCCTGAGTGTTCTGCTCCTGCCGTCCATGTCTCATAACAGCAACGGATATTTCATGGTTTGTTATGCAGCCTTCATTAAGGGCACCGCCGCATGTTCAGCGCGTTCCTCAGTGCTGTCGTGATTTCTGCTTCGACAGGCCCATGAACATCGGATACTGGGAAAGGTCTTTCCTTTTTTTTCTCGCACCCGGAGCCGGCGCTGAAGCCGATGAAGAAGAACGGGCATTCCCTGTCCGGGATTTCATGAATGTCTTTGACTGGCTTTGATGCCTTCCGCCCCGCCTTGAACTGCCGGAGTTTTCGCTCACCGCCGGGGCCGGAATCGTGTAGTCGAAATCCTGGACGATCCTTCGTTCCAGCTTTTCACCGAGGGCGCTTTCGATGCTCCACACAAAAGCCCTGTCCGGGCCGGTCACAAATGTAAATGCATCCCCGGTTTTGGATGCCCTGCCGGTGCGCCCTATGCGGTGCGTATAGGCGTCGACGGTCTCAGGCATGTCATAATTGATCACATGCGAAATCTGCGATACATCGATGCCGCGGGCCGCTATGTCAGTGGCGACAAGAACCCGGTATTTGCCGCTGCGAAAGCCGTCCAGGGCCTCCTGCCTTTTGCTCTGCGAGAGGTCGCCGTGCAGAGATGTCACCGGGAATCCCGACTTTTTCATCTTTTCAGCCAGACGTGTGGTGCGCATCTTTGTGCGTGCAAAAACAAGCACGGAGTCGGTGTCCGTGTTGTCCAGGATATTCATGAGAAGTGGCGCCTTGAGGTGCTGTTCGACGGGATATATCGCATGGGAAACAGTGGAAGCCGGCGCTGTGTGGCCGATCCGGACGGTAACCGGATTATTAAGGATGTTCCCGGCCAGATTGCTGACATCATCGGGCATCGTTGCCGAGAATAGAAGCGTCTGACGCCTGGCCGGAAGGGATTCAAGGATCTTTCTTACATTCGGCAGAAAGCCCATGTCGAACATCCTGTCCGCTTCATCAATGATCAATACTTCAACGCGGGACAGATCGATCTCTCTCTGCTTCATGAGATCGAGAAGACGTCCCGGGCAGGCTACGACTATCTCCGGCCCTTTGCGCAGATTTCTTATCTGGGAGGTCTGGTTTACACCGCCGTATATGGTGGTGCTTTTCAATTTTGTATTGCGACCCAACTGGATTATGGCTTCATGAGTCTGTTCAGCCAGTTCTCTGGTCGGCACGATAATCAGCGCCTGGAGAACTTTCCGCGGCTGCTTCATGAGGTGATGCAGCAGGGGCAGAACAAAAGCCGCCGTCTTTCCTGTTCCTGTCTGGGCAAGCCCCATGACGTCACGGTTTTCCATGATCAGGGGGATTGTCTTTGTCTGTATCGGCGTGGGTTCTTTATAGCCGATCTTCTCTATGCCGAGTTCAATTGCCGGGTGTAAATTAAATTTTTTGAAATGCATTATTTTTTTGTTCTCTTTCTTTTTAATGTGGTTATAGTTGTATGATATGGTGTCTTATGCCTGTATTTTCCGCTATATGGGTGCCTTCATGACTGCCTTTCCCTAACTGTATTTTTATTGCGGCGGCGCGGGTAAAAAAAATCCCATGGAGATTTAATGAAAAATCCCATGGGCTTGGCTGAAACTTACTGGATTTTAGATTAAAAACTTGCGCGAACGCAGACCCTGTTTACAGAAGAAGTATAGGAATGTCAAGATATTATTTAGCTTCCGTCCGGAAAAGGCTCTTTCCCGGTTCTTAATCAGAGCGCCGGCTGTGTTGGCTTCGTCGTCTGAGAAGGGCGGGTTAAAAAACCCGCCCCTACGATATTTATTAAATGTACGACTGCGTCGCCTTTGTCCCCCTCCCTGAGGGGGTGAGGGGGAGGTTGCCGCCTTGCTATCGTCTGATTAAGAACCGGAATAACCGGTTTTGTCGATATGCGGTATTGCTTGTGCGGCGTACGCAATGGTGTACCCCTGCGCGCAATACCTTGATCTTCTTGCCAAAACGAAAAATAACCGCTTTCCAATCCGGAAACTGAAAGTTTCAATAACAGGAGTTTCCTGATGCAAACGGGAGCTGAACCTCCTGTGCTTCAGCCTGCTGCCCGCTGAGGCAAAATACTTAAATTGTCTCATATGCAGATTATGACAGGACTTATTCTTGTCAAATCCATATCAAATGCCTTGACTTCTATGGATTCACATTCTATGAACATGAAAACTTACTGCCGGTGGCGGTAGGTAAATCAGGTTGGATGCAGTACTTTTGAAGCGTAAGGTGAACCGCCATACTCTTTGGGGTGTTGGCGGTTTTTCTTTCTGCCGAAGTGAAAATCCAGCTTAAAAAAAAAGGAAAGGAAGATAAAGCGATGCCGGAAGGAAAAGTGAAATGGTTTAACGAGAAGAAGGGGTTTGGATTCATAGAAACAGATGAGGGGCAGGATGTGTTTGTTCATTTCAGCTCAATCCAGGACACGGGGTTCAGAACCTTGAACGAGGGACAGCGTGTGTCCTTTGACATTGAAAAAGGTCCAAAGGGCCCGTCAGCGGTTAAAGTAAAAACACTGTAAAAATCTTTTTTTCAGGCCACTCCGCGAGAGTGATTTTCCACGATTGCCTAAAGCGTCGGCAGGTATGTCATGACATAAAGATGAATCGACAGTAATCACCCAAACAGAAAGGATGTCAAAATGAATAAAAAGATCTACGTAGGCAATCTTACGGCAAACGTAAAAGAAGATCACTTGCGGGACAATTTTTCAGAAGCGGGAAACATAATCTCCGTAACCATAATCAGGGACAAGTTTACCGGTCAGTCCAAAGGATTCGGTTTTATTGAAATGGAAACGGAGGAGGGGGCAGCCAAAGCAATCAGCATGTTCAATAAAGGCCAGCTCGACGGCAATACCATAGAAGTCAATGAAGCCAGGCCGAAAAAAGAAGGCAGCGGCTTCAGAGGCGGGCGACCCGGCGGAGGCGGCGGATTCAAAAGCGGACGTCCCGGCGGTGGCGGCGGCGGATTCAGGGGCGGTCGTTCCGGCAGCGGTGGCGGCGGCGGACGCGGCAGATACTAACCGGAAGAACGGGCTTCGACTGACTCCCTTCTTATCATACCGGCAAAAGTCGGAACCCGGAATCATTTTCTCTCCCGGCTCACTTTTCCAAAGAGGGCCGGGAGATTTTTTTATTATCCATCAACAACTCCCTCCCACTCGCGTTAAAATCAATTATCCGCCAAAACTCACAGTTGATGAAATCGGGGAAACATGCGAGAGTGCAAATTAAAAAAATCCGACGGAGAAGTGTATCAATGGTCATTATGAGACGCCTGTTGCTTTGTGCCCTCCTGGTTGTATTCATTGCCGGAAATCTGTCCGGCTGCGCGCTGGTAAAATTGAAGGAAGATGTCAAGTTCTCACAAGATTCCTGTCTGCTCTTCGGCGAAGTCATCAGCCCTTCCGCCTCTAAAAAACCCGTGGTAGTTGTCGCTTACAGCAGGCAGGGTAACAGCATCAACATTGCAGACTATGCCGTCCTGAGCGAACCCGGCGGCTACGAAATGCTTGTTCCCCACGGCAAATATGAAATCTTCGCCTTTGAAGATCCCAAAGGCACAATGTCTCCCGCAGGTCGCGAATGGGCGGGTTACTATGGGAAGCCGGATCAGATATCAACCGGGACTCAGGGAGTTATCTACGGGCTGGATGTCCTGCTTTCCAGGGATGCCAAAAATCCTGATGCCGCTTTAAATAAAATGCTGACGGATTTCTCCGGCAGAACAAAAAAACCCCCGACATCGGCAGGGGCGATAGCCGATCTGGATAATCCTGCCTTCTCGGCGGAACAGGGGTCGAACGGCTTCTGGGCCCCGCTGGAATTTTTCAAGAAATACGGCGCCAACGTTTATTTCCTGGAGCCTTATGACAGGAAAAAAACACCGGTCCTGTTTGTCCATGGCGCCGCCGGTTCGCCCCAGGACTGGCGTTATTTTGTAAACAACATCGACCGCTCGCGTTATCAGCCCTGGATTTTTTATTATCCTTCGGGGGCCCGCCTGGCAACCGTATCCTTCCTTTTAAGCAAAAAACTCCATGACCTGTACGGTAAATATCATTTTGATCATATGTTTATTGTCGCTCACAGCATGGGCGGGCTGGTATCCCGCGGCACGATCATTGAGAAGTCCGTCTTCCAGGACAGTTTGAAGCTGTTTGTTTCCATTTCCTCGCCGTGGGGCGGTGAACAGCGCGCCAAAACCGGCGTCCGGCATTCACCGGCCGTGATTCCAAGCTGGAAGGACGTCGAGCCGGACAGCGAATTTATCAAACTGATATTCGCGACAAAATTTCCTTCATCCCTCCGCTACTATCTGTTTTTCGGACACAAGGGAGGCGGGAGCCTCTTCCGGCAGAACAACGATAACACCGTAACGCTGGAAAGCATGCTGGACATGAGGGCGCAGGCCGAGGCGCTGAAAGTGACCGGCCTCAATGAAGATCACGTCAGCATTTTGTCCAGCCCGGAAATGATGACACAGTTCAAATCTGTTCTGTCTGCAACGGAAGCCAATATAGAAAAGACGTATGCCCGTTCGAAGGGATACCTGAACGTCCAGCATTCATTTGCTCCCGCCGAAACGAAGATTCCTCTGCAAATGGCCCTGGTGCTTGCACCGGCTGGAACGGATGAACAGGATACGCAATTGAAAATCGATCCGTTCAAGCCGCTGCAGGAGACAAGCGGCATAGCACCGAAAAAATACGATGTAAGTTTGTGTGCGCTGGGATTTAAAACCGAACCGTCAAAAATTATGGTGGACGTTCAGGCGGGTAAAATATCCGACGTCCGTTATGTCCTGAAACCGCAGGGCATGGTTGCCGGTATTATATATGCATCGGCGGCGGAAGGCGACAGCTTCTGGGGGTTCTACAGAGAATTACCCGATAAGGTAAAAATCCGAACCATAGCGCTGACGGGCAACGGATTGAAGCGGACTATGACTCCTCTTGATAAAATGCGCGAAAGAGAAGTCCTGGATACTTTCTTGTCGTCGAAGGATTTTGCCTTCAAAAATCAGTTTGCCTTTTTTGACGTTCCCGTCGGAGAATATACGCTGTCGGTAACCGCGGACGGATGCGAACCGTATGCGGCCAAGGTCAAGGTTCAGCCGGGCGAATTTGTTCCGCCGCCTCCGTTTGTGCTGAAAATAAAATAGTTTCCTCTTTTGTCATACCCGCTCCTCCTGTCTCATTCCTTCTAAGTCACTCCCGTGAAAACGGGAGTCCAGGCTGTTACTGGATTGTCGGGTCAAGCCCGACAATGACAATCGAGGGAGGTTTCACTCTGTCATTCCTGTCGTCGTTTGTCATACCCGCAAAAGCGGGTATCCAGAATTCTTTCTCTTAAAAATCACACGAAATAATATAAGTAAAATAGCAGGTTATCTCGATTTAGCGATTGCTTTTATAAGACGATTATGTTTAGAGAGCACCACCAAACGATTTGGCTGAAATTCGAAGCAAGGGGGGCTGAAGAATGAACAATCACATCGCATCCAACCATCATTCATTATCTTACCGCTTCTTAACAAAGTACATGAAAGCTGTTTTATGAAAATAATTCCTGCCTGGAAAAACATATTCATCGTCTTTATCTTCCTCATTCTGCTTGCCTTAATCCCCGGCGGTGCCTGCGCTGAAATCAAGACTTTTACCAATACAGCAAAACTGCCTTTCACCGATGATCAATCAATGAGCGATGTCAGAGTTGCGGCTATTCATCAATCGAAACGTGAGGCGCTTGAACTTGCCGGCACGTATCTGGAATCAACGAGTGTTGTTAAAAATAACGTTTTAGAAAAAGACGAGGTGATTGCCGTTTCGGCGGGGGTGCTCAGCGCGGAAATAGTGGGCGAACCTGAGCTTTATAATGAAGGGAATATTCAGGGATGGCAGATCACGACAAAGGTAGTTGTCGATACCGGTATCATGGAGAAGAGGATCGAAAAATTTCTCAATGACCGCACTCTGATGGAAAAATACAGGGAAAGCACGCAACGTGAGAAGGAACTGCTCGATAAAATCAAATCCCTTACTGAACGGAATAAATTACTTGCTGGTACGGCAAACAGGGAGCAATTGCGTATTATAAGAATCGAATACGTGAAAACGATAAGGGGTCTGTCGGCGGTAGAACTCAACAACAAGGCCCTTGCTTTGTGGAGGCACGGTTCTTTCACGGATGTTGCAAAGGCAATTGATTACCTGAATGAGGCGATTCAGACAGATCCGGAATTTTCATCTGCGTATAACAGTCTGGCAATGGCTTATCAGTACAGGGGCAACTATTCGCCGGCAGCAAATTATTCACAAAAAGCCCTTGCTCTCGGCCTGAAGAAATACGGCCACGATCATCTGAACGTAGCCGCCTCATATAACAACCTGGGAACGGCGTACAAGGAAATGAGAAGATACGATAAGGCTATCGAATGCTTCAGGGAGGTTTTGGCAATCAGCCTGAAATTGCGGGGGCCAGGAAGCGTGGAAGTCGCCACCGCGTATAATAATCTTGGGTGGACATACAGCAGTAAGTCGGAATTCGATCCGGCCATTGAATATCATAAGAAAGCGATTCAAATCGACGTGAAGGCTTATGGCCCCGGGCACCCGGCTGTCGCAAGGGATTACAATAACCTGGGTCTGGCTTACAGGGGAATAGGGGATTATGACCAGGCCATGGCCTGTTACCGGAAGGCTATGGATATATACAGAAAAAGATTGCCGCCTAATGATCCGGCCATTTCAAGGTTATACAACAACATCGGCGTCGTTTACGTCATGAAGGGTGAATACGACGAGGCAATAGCATATATACACAGAGCCATTGAAATCGATTTGAAGATATTCGGGCGTGAACATCCCGTGCTTGCAAACCGCTATCATAATCTCGGAGCAGTCTATCAAAAAAAAGGGAATGTTGAAGCGGCCAGGATATATTTCAACAAGTCAAAGCAAATCACAAAATAATATGATGCGGGGGGCGAAATAATGAAAAAGGTTGTTTTGCTGTTTTCTTCTTTTTTACTGTTGTTATCATCCGGTGCAAACGGCCAATCTCTGCCGCTCGGTGACGTTTCTCCGGGTGTGGTAAAACCGACCAGCGGCTGCGCAGCCTCCGTTTCGGACGAGGCTTCCCGGAAGAAGTGCGCGTTGAGCGAATTGCGCTATATCGACGGCAGGCTGAACGCCGGATACAATGAACTTTGCAAGGCATTGAAGCGGGACGAAGCTGCCGCAATCACTAAAGCGCAGAGCGACTGGCGCAAAAACCGTGATGTATCCTGTGCGCTTGATACGCGGGTGCGAAGCCGCAAGGACTGGCTGACATATGTTGCCTCGGATGCGGCGCGCACGGACTGCGTTCTCAAGATCACGCAAAAGAGGGTCGAGGAACTGGAACAGATGCAGACACAACTCGGCACGACCCCGGTATTTGCAGATGTTACTCCCAAAGAGGGAAAGTTTACGCTCGTTTCCGATCAGGTCAAAAGCGACAGTCCATCTTCTTCCGATTCACAGCAAAAATCGGTTCAATCACATCGCAGCGGCAAGTATTACTTCGAGGTACTGATTGACGAGGCGGTAATTTCCGGCAAGATGAAATCTGATCTGAAATTTCTTGTCAGCGATGACAAGCAATGGACAGGCGCATCTTACGAGATTCAGAATCGCGACCTTATTTTGAATCTTAAGAACAAAACCACGATAACCATTGTGGGCGGCAATATGGGAGAGTACCGGCTTCCAAAGGTTGTGATCGGCGTTGCCGCCGATCTTGATGCATCCAGACTGTATTTTCATCGTGACGGTGTATGGTTCAACGGCGCAATTCCGGGCGATCCCAAAGGGGTTGAATTAAAGGGCGGCGGGGATTTCAGGGCGGTATTATCGTCAAGTGTTAAGCTGTCAACGCTGAAGGATAAGGGTATCGTGAAAGTAAATTTCGGAGGGGCTCCATTTGAGAAACAGCTCCCCGCGGGATATAGCGGCTTTGATTCCATGCAGACTGCGACCGGAGGATTGAAGGCGGGAGCCTTTCCTCCAAGATATGCTCCCTCCGAGCGTATTGCCGGCAGTACGCAGGTCCAGTGGATTCAGCGATACTGGGAGTGGGCGCGTTCGTTCAATCCGGGCGAGAGTCCATCGGAGGATAATACCGGCCATCGCTGCAGTTCAGGGCAGTCGGGGCCGGTATGGTTCTTGACGGGCAGTAAAAAATCAGCTTCGATAAAACGGGAATGTCAGGTCCCGGAGGGAAAGATATTGCTGGTGCCCGTTATCAACGTTCTGGCTCAGGCAGATTCTACGGACAGGGCGCGTTGTGATAAACTGCATGTCAGGCTTCGGCAGTATGGCAGCAGCATTACAGATCTGCGCATGGCCGTCGACGGCGTGGCGCTAAAAAACCCGGAAAAGTATTATTCAAGTACAGGCTGCTTCGTCCTGCGTAACAATACCTCGGGGGGACTGGGGCTGGCAAACGGCACCGGGTATTGGGTTTTCCTGAAACCTTTGAAAAAAGGGCGATATGAAATAGAGTTCGGAGGCAGATATGCTGCGGATGATTACAAACAGAACATCAAGTATATATTGCATGTGCAGTAAACTGATCGTGCTGCTATGTGCGGCTGTTTTTATGATCTTCCCGAACGGCCATGCGTCGGTCCGGGAGCCTGTTCAACAGGGCTGTTCGATCGCCGATCTCATATCGGGTGATTACGATGTTTATCACGTAGGCAGCTATGAGGGGACATCGGAACTGGGTGCGGCAATCGAGCTCGACAAAAGCGGCCATCACGTCAAAAAGGTCGATGTCGTTGTCAACCAGCCCGGCAAGGCAATTGTATTGGTCATGACTGCTTACGATCCCGTTGTATGGAACGTCTCCTGGACAAAGGGAACGCAGATAAAGGGAGTGGTATTGTCCGGATATCACGGTCAGGCGGTAGTCGGGATATCAAAATCCATCCCGCTGCACCTGAAAACATATCTTGGAACAAAAGAAATACTCTATGGGAAAGATCAGAAGCATTGTCCCGCTCTGTATAATTACAAGGAGGATAATACCTATGCAATGGCGGCCGGAACGTTAAAGAGAATTACCGGCAGGAAGGTCACGATGTTCATCGAGGCGCCGAAGCAGGGTATTGCCTTTGTCGGCAAGCCGATACCTGTAACACGATCAATGCTTGAGTTCTCCAAAGACTACAGTCTTAACGACTTTACGGTAAAGCGAAAGCCGGGTGAAGTGCCTGCCGGCCTGCGCGGACTCGAGGAGCTTGCCAAACGGGGGGACATCCGGCACGCGACCCCGAAAGATATTCGAAATTTCGAGGCTTCAGGAGTGCGAGGAATTGTGCGGGGCTTACCGACATATGTGGTCTTAAAGAAGACAACGATGCCGGATGGCCTGGGCGGATATACCGCTAACATCCTGGTACCGGCAGGCGTTCCCGTGCCGCGTGATCCCGATGGCCAAATCTTTTTCTTCCGCTACGGAAAGCGCGAATGCAGAGACGGCATGTGCAGGTAACTGATAGCTGTATCCGGCGCGTCAGGCTTTCTTTCATTTGACACATCTCTTCTGTCATCGCGAGAAGCGCAGCGACGTGGCGATCTCTGTTATTTCTTCCGTCTTTCGTCATGCCCGCGCCTCCTATGTCATACCCGCGAAAGCGGGTGTCCAGCTATTTTCTCTCCCCCTTTTCTGAAGGGGGTCGGGGGGATTTTACAAACTACACTCAACTCTTTCCCCGGACAGGAGAGGGGCCAGGGTGATCTAGTTTCTATCTCCTTGTCTGTCATCGTGAGGAGCGTAGCGACGCGACGATCTCTGTTGCTTCATTTCCTTCTGTCAGACCGGCTCACCTTTCGTCATACCCGCAAAAGCGGGTATCCAGAAATATATGGAATCCAGAATTCTTATATCTGCCGTCATTCCCATGAAAATGGGAATCCAGAGCCTTTTTTTCTATATCTCATGAAATAATATAAGCAAAATAGCAGGTTGCCTCAACTTAGCGGTTGATTAAAAAACCCGTTTGTGATTTAAAAATCCCAACAAACGATGTGGCAGTAATTCGAAGCCTAGGGGGGCGCTGAAGAATGAACATTCATATCGTCTCCAATCAAAATCTTTTACCTGTTTCATCTTGTTATTCCCGCATAAGCGGGAATCCAGAGTTACTCCCTCTACATCAGATATTCAGTATTCTTCCTAATTCCATCATTCCCACTCCTCTCTTTCGTCATTCCCATGAAAATGGGAATCCAGAGCGGCAGTCAATCAACCACCATGCCTTGGGGGGATCATGGAATTGACTAATGAAACTTGTAATCTAAAGACGTGCGGTTTTGTACTTTTGGGGAAGGAAAAAACATGAAACCAATTTTTATTGCCTTACTAATTTTGTTTATTTGCGTAGGATGCACAAGAACACAATTAACTTTTCATCCAATGGCAAAAGACGGTGTCGATGATCAACAAAAGAGAAAGGATGTTTATGAATGCAAGAAAGAAGCAGTAGACTTTAAATCAAAGCAAATGGCAGGCGTGTCACATTACGATGCACATTCAATTCCTGCTATGAGAAGAAGTAAGCGGCACATGAACGAAGTAAACGAAGAATCAAGCGCCTTTTACATTGAATGTATGGAATTACGAGGCTATCATAAAGTTGAAGCCAAATAAATATTTGAGTCATCTATGACGAATTCAAGAGACATACCTAATTGGAAAATAACGATTTTGCAGACATGATGAAATATGAAAATTATGAGGAGGCAAAGACGAGATCCTAGAAAAGCAACAATAAATAATTAAGTATACTTCCACAAAACATCAACAATCTTTTGACAGACCTACAAAAGGAGTCTTAAAATGAAGTGGCAAAATCCAGTATTTTCTGAAGACGGTAATTATGTACAAATTCCTTCAAGCTGGTTGCATATTTACTATTATGAAGCATTATCAGCTCTCTTTCGTATAGAAAATTCTCTTAGAACTTTTGTTTTCTTTGTTTTGAAAACTGAACTAGGTGATTCATGGACGGATCTCGAAATTGCGACAGATGATGGAAATCGCACTACGATAGGTGCCTTAGCAAAACGACGAATATCACAAAATGAAACTTTTGGTTATCTAGGTTACAATATTAATTCACCGTTAATGCATCTAACAAGTGGTGAACTAATCGGATTAATAACAGTAGACGCATACTGGCCATATTTTAGCCAGTATTTTCGTGCAGCAAAGCATGTTATTATTCTTAAATTACAGGAGATTGGAAATATTAGGAATTCACTCGCCCACTTTCGACCTATAAAAAAAGATGACGTTGAAGTTTTGAAGCAAAACGCGAATCAAGTATTAGCTGACGTAGAAATCTCACTAGTAGAGGCAATAAACTGCCCAGAAAGAATTCCAACAAATACAGATGAGAAATGGTATAAAGAATTTTGTACTATTGGTACTAAAGAGTGTGCTTTTCTTTACTACAAAAGTCATGATAATCG
>CAZLFA010000045.1:0-35228 GCA_964558665.1 uncultured Syntrophaceae bacterium | reverse complement strand
TGATTGTGGGTACCCTTTTCAATTTCTAAAAAGTTATATTGGACGGATCTGAAATTAGAAGGAGAATGATCAATTGGAAATTAAGGATTATAAGGCTATTTGAAAAATGAGGTTGGAAATCATCTCAAAACTAAGTGAACAGATCAGATTTGATGAAACTCGATCAAGGTTGGAATTTCAGGTCCACATTCAACAAATTAAAAAAAGAAATTGGTTGAAAAGGGTTAAGCTTGCCGTGACAATGAATACGGGAAGAAAGGAGCCGCTTTCAGAGACGGCTTTTTCCGAAGATCGAGGGTATATTCCTTCCTGCTGTCAATAGGAATCAGATCAACTGAAATATACAACCTTTCGATCGCAAATCAACATTAGCACATCTATTATTATCAGATAATTGATCGTGTATGGTATAAACAACGAGGTTAAAAATATTTTATTTGCTTAGCTTATCTTTTAGTCTATAATTGTCCTTATATATAATTACAGCTTTCATCCTGAACATGCATGATAATGACTTGAAATTTTCCTTATTAAATCCTCTCAGGCGGTTTCCCTCGAGAGACTCTTCTGAACATTTGGCACATAACCAGGCAAAGGCAAGGAAAACGCTGTACAGATAAGGACTAAGGGATATAACATCCGAATGATCATGACGAAGGAGCAATACCTCAAGGAATCGTCCGGAAAGAAGTTTTTTCCTATCGTCGGCATCGGCTCGTCTGCCGGCGGTCTGGAGGCCCTTCATCTTTTTTTCAAGCATATGCCGGCCGACAGCGGCATGGCCTTTGTGCTGATCCAGCATCTTGACCCCGACCATAAAGGCATGATGCCCGAGCTTCTTCAGCGCATGACAGCCATGAAGGTGGTCCAGGTAAGGGACCGCATGAGGGTCGAGCCGAATTGCGTCTACATCATCCCTCCAAATAAAAACATGTCGATTCTCCACGGAACGCTGCACCTGCTGGATTTCGTTTTCTCTAAAGGATTACGCCTTCCCATTGATTTTTTCTTCAGACATCTGGCCGATGATCTGCAGGAAAGGAGCATCGGCATCACCCTTTCCGGAATGGGATCGGATGGGAGCATGGGGATGAGAGCCATCAAGGAACAGATGGGTATGACCATGGTTCAGGATCCGGCCACGGCAAAATACGACGGGATGCCGCGAAGCGTTGTCGATGCCGGACTGGCCGACTATGTCGTCCCCGTGGAAGAAATGCCCTCTTTGCTGGTGTCTTATGTCAAGCGTGTTGTCGCGGCGCCAAAGACAAAGATGGACGTGGATGAGAAAACGCGCAGCTCGCTGGAAAAGATTTTCATCCTGCTGCGTGCAAAGACGGGTTATGATTTCAGCCTTTACAAGAAAAGCACCCTTTACCGCAGGATAGAAAGAAGGATGGGGATTCACCAGCTCGATAAAATCACATACTATGTCCGCTTCCTGCAGGAGAACCCCCACGAACTGGAACTGCTTTTCAAAGAACTGCTGATCGGGGTTACGAACTTTTTCCGTGATGAAGCAGCCTTTGAAATACTGAAAACGAAGGCGATTCCCGGGTTGCTCAAGGAAAAGCAGCCTGAGTCGGAGATCAGGATATGGGTGCCGGGATGCTCAAGCGGAGAGGAAGCGTATTCCCTTGCCATCACATTGCGGGAGGCAATGGATAATATCAGTCCGGACAGACATGTCAAAATCCAGGTATTTGCCACGGATCTGGACAGGGATGCGATAGACAGGGCAAGGCGGGGCGTCTATCCATCCAACATCGCCGCCGATGTTTCTGCCGAACGCCTGCGCCGTTTCTTTGTCAAGGATGACAATTCATACCGGATCGGCAAGGAGATCAGGGAGATGGTCATCTTTGCCCCGCATAACCTCATAACAGATCCGCCTTTTACCAAGCTTGACATCCTGAGCTGCCGGAATCTCCTGATCTACCTGACACAGGAGCTTCAGAAGAAACTCATCCCCCTCTTTCATTATGCCCTGAACCCCGATGGGGTTCTTTTTCTCGGCTCAGCCGAAACAATCGGCAGCTATACGGAATACTTCAAGACAGTTGATTCGCAATGGAAGATTTACCGGAAACAGCAGGTGCAGTTAAAACATTACCTGGTCGATTTTCCGCGTACACTTTTCCAAAAGGAAATTATTTTTGAGGAGAATATGATGGATTCCAAAAAAATCTCTGCCGGTGGTATCCGCGATATTGCCGATCATGTAATTATGCAGACCATAGCGCCTCCCTGTGTGCTAATCAACGAAGGCGGTGACATCGTCTATATCCTCGGGCAGATCGGCAAATACCTCCTGCCGACGGCCGGCAAGGCGAACATGAATATCCATGCCATGGCCAGGGAAGAGTTGAAGTTCGATCTGGGAAGCGCCATCAGCGATGCCCTGTCGCAGCAGACTGCCGTCAAAAGGACGGGGCTTATATTGAAGACGGAAGGAGCCGACCAGGCGCTCAATCTTACGGTCAGGCCGATCTTTGCACCGCAGCAACTCAACGGCCTTCTGCTTGTGAGCTTTGAAGAGGCGGATATCGTCCGGAAAAGCGTCCGTTCCCGCAAAAAAAGTATGACACCGGACGCATCCCTGGAGGACAGAAATACCGAACTGGAGAAGCGGCTGCAGCACATGGAGGATTATCTTCGCGCAACCCAGGAGCAGATGCAGACACACCAGGAGGAGCTCAAGTCGGCAAACGAGGAGCTGCAATCCACAAATGAGGAATTGCAGAGCACCAATGAGGAACTGACCACGTCCAAGGAGGAACTGCAGTCCTTAAACGAGGAACTGATGTCCGTCAATGCGGAGCTGCAGACCAAGATCGAAGAACTTACCCGCACCCATAACGATATGAACAATCTCCTGAACAGCACCGATCTGGCGGTTCTCTTTCTCGATTGCGGAATGAATGTCCGGCGTTTCACCCCTCAGACCACGCGCATTTTCAAACTGATCTCATCGGATGTCAACCGGCCCTTCACCGATATCACCTCCACCTTGAAATATGACCTTCTTCTTGATGACGCCAAAGAAGTTTTGAAAACTCTCATTTTCAGGGAGGCGGAGATCGAATCAACGAATCACGAATGGTTCAGGATTCGCATCATGCCCTATCGGACATACGACAACGTGATAGATGGCATTGTCATCACCTTTACGGACATCACGGCCCTGAAGAAACTGGAGCAAATCGTCAAGATTAAATCCTGACAGATGGTTTATAAGACAAAACGATAAAGTTCTGAACGGCGCACCAATCGACCGGCAACGGAGATGCTATGAAAAAAAAAGAACCATTACCAAAAAACAAGACCGAACTGCGACGTCTGGCGGAAAAGCGCATGACCGAACAGAAGAATGCTCAAGGCCTTCCCATTGCAGACGCGGATCAAAAGATGCTTCTCCACGAGCTGCAGGTCCATCAGATTGAACTGGAGATGCAGAACGAGGAACTGCGCCGTATCCATGAGGAACTGGAGGCGGAGAAGGAGCGGTATACCGATCTGTATGCCTTCGCCCCCATTGGTTATATAACTCTGAGCGAAAAGGCGGTGGTTCTCGAAGCCAATCTCACCGCTGCGACCCTTTTGGGTATGGCCTGGAATGAATTAATCAGGCAGCCGTTGACCGGATTCATCGTTACGGAGGATCAGGACATCTTCTACCATCACCGCAGGCAACTCATCGATACAGGTGAGAAACAGATATGCGAGCTGCGAATGCTGAGGCCGGGCAGGGAGCCGTTCTGGGCGCGGCTGGAAGCAACCGCAGTCCGGGATGGCAGGAGCGGGCATCTTGAATGCCGCGTCGTGATGAGCGATATAACTGTTCATAAGCATTTAGAGGAGGAGAAGGCAAGGCTATTATCTCAAAACCAGCAACTCCGGAAATCAGAAAGCCTGAGTCGCATGGCCGCAGCCATCGCCCACAGCTTCAACAACATACTCGGAGCGGTGATGGGGAATCTGGAGCTGGCCATGGACAATCTTTCCCGGGATCATGAGTGTTTTGCGAGCCTGACCGAAGCCATGAAAGCGGCCCAAAAAGCAGCGCAAGTAAGCGGGTTGATGCTTACTTATCTTGGGCACACGCCCGGAATGCAAAAATCACTGGATCTTTCCGAAGTATGTCATCGGATTCTGTCCGTAATCCGGGCAGCTATGCCGGAAAACATAACAATTGAAGCCGATTTTCCGGCTTCCGGACCGGTCATCAGCGCAGATGAAAACCAGATTTATCAGATCCTGATAAACCTGATCACCAATGCCTGGGAGAGCAGTCATGACAGACAGATTATCGTTTGCTTGAGTGTTAAATCCGTCGTTCCGTCAGAAATCAGTTCAAAGGTCCACATTCCCATGAACTGGGCGCCGGAGGCAGTGACCTACGCAGGCATGGAAGTCAGGGACAATGGCAGTGGGATATCGAACGATGATATCGAACTGATATTCGACCCGTTTTACTCCAGCAAGTTTATCGGCCGGGGTATGGGACTGTCCGTGGTTCGAGGCATTATGCAGGCACACAAAGGGGTGATAACAGTGGAAAGCGCGCCGGGTCGCGGCAGTTGTTTCGGCATCTATTTTCCGGTGCGTAATGAACAGTTTTCCGGGAAAAAGCATGAAGCTGTAGACGGCACGTAAGTCAGCGGGTAATGGAGATCCTCATGAAAGAGACGACTTTTTTGCCGAAAGACAAAGCTCAATTGCGGCATATTGCGGAAAAGCGCATGTCTGAACAAAAGAGCGGCGCCGGTCATCCTGATACCGAGTCAGATTTAAAAATGCTTCTCCACGAACTGCAGGTACATCAGATTGAACTGGAGATGCAGAACGACGAATTGCGCCGCATCCAGGAGGACCTGGAGGCGGAGAAGGAGCGGTATACCGATCTCTACGAGTTCGCCCCTGTCGGCTATATGACCTTGAACGAACAGGGGGTGATACTGGAAGGAAATCTCACGGCTGCAACTCTTCTGGGCATACCAAGAAATGAGTTGATCAAAAAACCGTTGACCGGATTCATCCTTCCGGAGGATCAGGACATCTATCACCACCACCGCAGTCAGCTCACAGCGGGTGTCGAACGTCAGATATGTGAACTGCGCATGCAAAGACCGAAAAGGGAGCCGTTCTGGGCGCGGCTGGAAGCAACCGCAGTCCGGGATGGCAGGAGCGGACCGCTCGAATGCCGTGTCGTGATTATCGACATCACAGAGCGCAAACAGGCGGAGGATGCGCTGAGAACATCGGAATGGTTCCTTCGATCCACGCTGGACGGGTTGTCGGCCCATATCGCGGTGCTCGACGATCGCGGTGAAATCATCCTCACCAACAGGGCATACCGCGATTTTGCGGAACGGAACGGGATCGAGCCCGGCGCCGTCTCCGAAGGAATCAACTACCTAGCGGTCTGCGATACTGCACAGGACGAAGATTCAGAGGGGGCCGGCGCTTTTGCCCGAGGCATCCGGGAGGTGCTCTCGGGCAAGCGCCGGTATTTCGAGTTGGAGTACCCGTGCCATTCACCGGGTGAAAAACGGTGGTTCGTAGGGAGGGTCACGCCATTCAGCGGCGAAGGACTTCGGCAGGTGGTTGTCGCTCATGATAACATCACCGAACGAAAGCGGGCGGAGGACTCATTGAGCCAAAGCGAGGCGAAATTCCGGCAGTATTTTGAGGTATCCCCAAACTATGTGTATATCGTCTCAAGAGAGGGGACTATTATCGATGCGAACCCGGCGGCAGTCCTAATCCTTGGGTACTCGTCGAATGACGAATTGATAGGCAGACCCCTTCTTGATACAGTGTATGCCCCTTCATCGAGGGACAAGGCGAGGGAGTTGTTCCGAAGATGGAGGGAAACCGGGATGTTGGAGAACGAAGAACTCCGCATCTTGAGTGGCGCGGGAGAGGAGCGCACCATCATACTGAATGTGAGCGCAGTCAGGGATGGGCATGGTCAGGTGTTACATTCCGTGTCGTTTCAGACCGACATCACCGAGCGCAAGAAGCTTGAAGAATCATGGAAAAGAAGCGAATTCATCGTCAATTCGACCAGCGAGCTTTTAACGCTGATCAACAGGAATTATATCTACGAAGAAGCCAACTATGCATATTGTGAGTCGTTAGGCAGGACGCGGGAGGATATCGTCGGCAGGTCCGTTGTCGATATATGGGGTGAAAGAAGATACCGGGACATCATCAAAGTGAAAATTGACCAATGCCTGGAGGGCGCGCCGGTCAGCGATGAGGGCTGGGTGGTTTTTCCCGGAGGGGTAAAGCGTTATTTGTCCATCAATTACTACCCATATTCGGCATCCGGCAAGGAAATCACCCATGTCACCGTCGTATCGCACGATATCAGCAAGCGCAAGGAATCCGAGGATGCGCTGAGAAAAAGCGAAGCAAGGCTGACAGAGGCCCAGCAATTGGCCCGGATCGGGAACTGGGAGATGGACATCCCCGCAAACAGGTTGATCTGGTCGGACGAAATCTATAAAATATTTGAACTGGATCCCGGGGAATTCGATGCGTCCTTTGAATCTTTCATTGAGGTGATACATCCGGAGGACAGAAAAAAGGTTAAACTGGCCTATATAAACTCACTCAACAGGAAGGTTCCTTACGATATCGTGCATCGGTTGCTGATGCCGGATGGCCGCGTGAAGTATGTCCATGCCCGCAGTGATACCCATTATGACAGCCAGGGGCACCCGCTTCGCTCCATCGGCACGATGCAGGATATTACCGAACAACAGGTTGCCCAGGAGGCGCTGAAACAGTCAGAGGAGAAGTACAGGAATGTTTTTGAAAATGTTGTGGAAGGCCTTTACAGGACCACACCGGCAGGACGTTTTGTCATCATCAATCCGGCCTTTGCGAGAATATGCGGATATGAATCGCCGGAAGAGATGATGGAACGGATAGGCGACATCGCAAATCAGCTTTATGCAGACCCGGAAGACAGATTGCGGTTTCAAAAACTCATTGCGGCCGAGGGAGAGGTGAAAGGCTTTGAAGTGCGGTTCAGGAACCCAACGAAAGGGCTTGTATGGGTCTCCATCTATTCAAAGGCTATCTGCGATGAACAGGGGAAAATTCAATATTATGACGGAACGATAGAAGACATCACTGCGCGCAGACAGGCAGAGGATGCCTTGCGGAGATCTGAAGAGAACTTCCGCCGTTCACTGGAAGAATCGCCCTTGGGGATGCGCATCGTCGACAGTTACGGGGATACGATCCATGCCAACAGAGCCATCCTGGATTTATACGGGTATGCGGGCATTGACGAACTGATCAACACCCCCGTTAAAAAACGCTATACCCCCGAAAGCTACGAGGCCTTCCAGGCAAGGAGGGAGAAAAGAAAGCGCGGCATCGAAGACGCTCCCTCATATGAAATCGGCATTGTCAGAAAAACGGGAGAAATCCGCCATCTCCATGTTCACCGTAAAAAAATCGAGTGGGATGGTAAAGATCAATATCTTGTTCTTTATCAAGATATTACAAAGCGTCGACAAGCCGAAATATCCCTGTTGCGGTCCAACGAGCGCCTGTTGATAGCGCAGGCGGCAGCGAAGGCAGGTATGTGGGACTGGGATATAGTCACGGGTCACATCGACTGGTCGGACAGCCTGTATGAACTGTTCGGGTTAAGTCCATTGAACTCTGATGCATCCTTTGAAGCATGGAAAAATGTCATCCATCCTGATGACAGGGAGATTGCCGGAAAGCGGATAGACGAAACGCTGCAGCAGAAGAAAGAGTTGAACAGTGACTATCGGGTCGTGCTTCCGGACGGAAGGATACGCTGGATAAATGCCGTGGGAAAGGGTGAATACGATGAGCATGGCCAACCACTGCGGATGATTGGCATATGCCTGGATATCACCGGGCGCAGAGAGGCAGAGGACGCCTTATTGCGTCAGCACATACAGCTGCAGCGGCTTTCATCAAGGCTTGTCGAGGCCGAGGAGGCATCTTCAGCCGCGCAGGAACTGAATGCCCAGGCCCTGCAGATGAAGACCCATGTCGGTGACCTGACGGCAGTCATAAACGGCGCAAATGGCGCCGGTGTGAAAAGGAGCAAGGAGCAGGGTGGAATTGAAGTGCAGGAAAAACAGGTGCGGCGTTTCGTACCGGCAATGAGGAGAGATTCAGAGGGACACAGCAGGCGGCCACTGTTGAGTGGGAAAAGCGGCTCTATGGCGGAAGAAGATTTCCATGACTTCTAAACGAAGCTGATGAAGTTAAGGAGAGGATAGCAGTATGAGATCATTCTTTTCATGGCCGATCCGGGTTCACCTTTTGCTTCTGGTTATGGCCGCCGTTTTGCCGGCGTTGGGGATCATCGTCATGACGGGTCTGGAGCGGAGAACCGAGGCAATAAGCAAGGCCAGGGATGACATCAGGGCGATGACTTCAGGAATCGCCATTCAACAGGGGCATATCACAGGCAGCACCCGTCAACTGCTGATGACGCTATCCCATATTCCCAGCGTGATCAACAGGGATGCGAAAGCCTGTGAGCGCCTGTTGAACGATCTGTTGCGTCAGAATCCCGGCTATGCAGCGATCAATGTGGCCACGCCGGACGGAGTCGTCTTTGCCTCGGCCCCCCGTGTTGCCCCGTTCAGTATTGCCGACCGCAAATACTTCAGGGATGTTGTAAGGACAAAAAGATTTTCCATAGGTGAATATATTATGAGTCGCTCATCCGCACGTCCCGTTATTCATTTTGCCTATCCTGTTGCAGACTCCGAAAAGAATCCCCGGGCGGTGGTCGTGGCAGCGTTCGATGCCTCATACTACGGCAAGTACTTCGAGATTGTAAAACTGCCGGAAGGGTCAGCGCTGGCGCTTACAGATGGCGCCGGTGTCCGTCTATACAGGTACCCTGCCTTTGAAAAGTATGCGGGGACGAAAGATCTGCCGGAAATGATCGGGAGAATGAGTTCGGCTGAAAAGGAGGGAAGTTTTTTCGCTGAGGGCATTGACGGGGGCCGCCGCCTCTATGGCTTCGTAAGGTTGCACGGGGATGGGGAAGAAAAGCCCTACATGTATATCCGTGTCGGTATTCCGGAGGCAATGGTTCTGGCAGCGGCAGATTCGGTTCTAATAAGAAATTTGGAGTTACTGGCATTCGCCACGCTCGTTGCCATAATCCTGGCATTCGTCCTCGGAGACCGGATCATTGCGAAACGGATGGATGTGCTTCTGGATACTTCACGCCTGTTAGGTCAGGGAAACCTTCATGCCCGTACGCTTCTGCCTTACGATGATAATGAATTCGGGCAGCTTTCGAAGGCCATCGACGAGATGGCGGTAAGCCTCGAACAAAGGCATAAAGAGGGCAAACTGGCGGAGAAGAAAATCGAGCAGTTAAGACTGGAAAGGGAGCAGATACTGAACTCGGCGGCGGAAGGCATCATCAAGCTGGATACGCAGGGCATCCATGTATTTGTCAATCCTGCGGCTGCGCATATGCTCGGTTATGAAGTTGAGGAGCTGATGGGGAAAAGCAGCCACCGGATATTTCATCACACGAAGGCGGACGGGACACCCTATCCGGCCTGCGAGTGTCCTATCCTTGAAGCCTATCGGGACGGAAAGGTTCATCATGTCAGCGATGAAGTCTTCTGGAGAAAAGACGGTGTCGCCATCCCGGTCGAATATGGCAGCACTCCCATTTGGGAAAACGATGTGGTGGTGGGGGCGGTCCTGTCGTTCCAGGATATTGCCGAGCGGAGAAAAGCTGAACAGTCGCTGCAGGAGAGCGAAGGACGTTACAGGATGCTCGCCGAAAAGTCAATCGCCGGCGTGTATGTTGTCCAGGATGGTAAATTCAGATTCATCAATGATAATGCCGCTTCCTATGGCGGCTATGAGTCAACGGAATTGCTGGGGTGTGAATCCGCAGCCATTGTTCATCCTGAAGACCACGAAAATGTCAGGCGGAACGCTAAAAAGATGCTGGCCGGCCATCGCAGAGCGCCTTACGAATACAGAATCATGACCAAGGATGGAAACCTTCGCTGGATACTGGAGACAGTCGCTCCCATCCAGTACGAGGAGAAGCCCGCCATTCTTGGAAATTCCATGGATATCAGCGAGATCAAAGAGGCCATACAGCAATTGGAAGAACAGAAAGCCATGGAGTCTTCGATCTTGGATGCCATTTCCCATGCCGTAGTCGGCCTGCATAACCGCCGTATTGTCTTTGCCAATGACGCCGTGGAGAATGTCTTCGGCTGGAAACCTGAGGAGTTGATCGGGCAGAAGACAAGGGTTTTATACGGGAGTGATGAAGACTATGAGAAGATCGGGAATATTGTTTATAACGCTCTGAATACATCCAAAACCTTCAGTGTCGAGTATCCTTGCCGCCGTATGGATGGCCGTGAAATTATCTGCACATTGGGCACTTCGGTAATCGGTGGCCATCTGCATGAAGGAAGAATCGTTGTCGTGTATGAGGATATCACCGAGCGGAAAAGCGCTGAGGCGGATCTGGAGAACTACAGGAACCGGCTCGAAGAACTCGTAAACGAACGGACAGTGGAACTGGTTGCGGCCAGAAAGGTTGCGGAAACGGCCACCATGGCAAAAAGCGAATTTCTTGCCAACATGAGCCATGAGATACGCACACCCATGAATGCGGTATTGGGGATGGCGCATCTGGCGTTGCAGACAGACATGACTTCCAGGCAGGCCGACTATCTGCGCAAGATAGAATCCGCCGGGCAATCGCTCCTGGGCATTATCAACGACATTCTCGATTTCTCGAAGATCGAAGCAGGAAAATTAGATATGGAGGAGGCTGATTTTCTGCTGGAAGATGTGCTGAATAATGCCGTAACGATTATCGGCATGAAGGCCTCGGAGAAGAGACTGGAATTCCTGGTGGATACGGCGCCGGATGTTCCCAAGTCACTCAGGGGAGATGCTCTGCGGCTGGGACAGGTCTTGATCAATCTGGGAAACAATGCCGTAAAATTCACAGATGCGGGAGAGGTCATTATCCGCACCCGGCTGACAAGCAGAAGCGATGAAGGCGATGAAGAAAGAATTACACTGAGTTTCTCGGTAATCGACACGGGCATCGGGATGACCAGGGAGGAACAGGAAAAGATTTTCCGCCCCTTCAGCCAGGCGGACACATCAGTCACGCGTAAATACGGCGGGACCGGTCTGGGACTGGCAATATGCAGACGGCTGGTAGAAATGATGGGCGGCGAGATGAGTGTGGCAAGCGAGCGTGGCAAAGGGAGTGAATTCAGCTTTACCGCCGTCTTCGGTGCAGGACAACAGACACACAAACGCTATGTGGAGACGGCATCGGAACTGAAGGGGTTGAGGATATTGGTAGTGGATGACAGCGCATCGGCCCGTCATATTCTTCAGAGAATGCTGGAATCGATGGGATTTGATGTCGCGGCAGAAGCCACCGCCGAGGAAGCGATAGCAGTGGTCAAGGATGCTGAGGAAGAAAGACCGTTTGATCTGATCCTTATGGACTGGCGATTGCCTGGGATGGATGGCGCCGAAGCAGCTTTATATATCCGGCAAAACCTGGAACTGAATAAGGTGCCTAAAATTATTATTGTGACCGCCTACAGCTACGAAGATGTGAAAAAACGCGCTGAAAAGATAGGCGTTGACGGTTTTCTTCTGAAGCCCATTTCTCCTTCCGTCCTTCTGGATACAATCATGGTGATGTTCGGAAAGGATATTGCACTGAGTCAGCGAGCAGCATCGGGAAGTGCCGTGCAGGCTGATCTCCATCATGTCCGTGGAGCAAGCGTACTGCTCGTGGAAGATAACGAACTCAACCGGCAGGTGGCACAGGAGCTTCTGCAGGGCGCAGGACTTGTTGTCACGACAGCCGTCAACGGCCTGGAGGCTGTCGATCAGATAAAAAGCGCTTCGTTCGATCTGGTGCTCATGGATGTACAGATGCCGGTTATGGATGGTTACGAGGCAACCAGGATCATCCGTCGGCATACGGAGATGAAACAACCGCCTATAGTCGCGATGACGGCGTATGCCCTGTCCAAGGACAGGGAAGAGTGTCTGAAGGCCGGCATGGATGACTATGTGTCAAAACCAATCAATCCCGGGGAATTGTATGCCGCCCTGATTAAATGGATAGCGCCGCGTGAACAGACGATGCCTCCCGTACCTCATGAGGAACAGGTGTATCCGGAAGTCGTCCTGCCTGATGAACTGCCGGGCATTGCCGTTGGTGAGGCCGTGGCCAGAATCATGATGGGCGATCACGGCCGATACAAAAGAATAGCCCGCCTCTTCATCGAGAATCATGCGGGGGATGCAAGTGCGCTTCGCAAGGCCATGGAGAACGGCAACGGCAACGAGGCATTACGCCTGGCGCATACCATAAAATCGGTTGCCGGACTTCTGGGAGCAAAGACGTTGAGCGAGATTGCCAGGACACTGGAGAAGATGTTGAGGGCTGACAAAAAAGAAGTAACCAAAGATAATATGGATGAATTCGAAAGCAGCCTTAGTGATGCAGTAACTGTTTTGAGAGACGCCCTGGGGGATGACTCTATGCCCGTCGCCTCGGATACAATTAACAATCTCGATAAGGAGTCTGCTAATGAAATCGTCAAAGAAATGCTCGTCACTCTGGATACGGACCTTCCGAGAGTGATGGATGCCTTGAGCCCCTTGGGTATGCTGCTGCGCGGAACGTCGTTGACGGAGAACTACGAGCAGCTCAGGAAAACTCTTTTGATTTATGATACCGACAGCGCCCGGATAGCGCTTCAGAGCATGAATGAAGCTCTCAGGACGTAAACAGGAGATGAACGCATGAGGAGCGATATAAGCAGGAAGAGGGTCCTTGTTGTCGACGATGCCCCCAGCAACATCCAGATGCTGATGGAAACGCTGCGTGATGAATATGCGGTTGCTGCTGCGCTTGACGGGAGAAAGGCGTTGAATCTGGCGAATAACGACCCGGCGCCGGACATCATCCTTCTGGATGTCCTCATGCCGGATATGGACGGTTATGAGGTATGTTCGCAGCTTAAAGCCGGAATGAAGACAAAAGGCATCCCGGTGATTTTTGTCACCTCAAACGACGACGATGAAGACGAACAGAAAGGGCTGTTGTTAGGAGCAGTGGATTATATTCATAAACCTTTCAATCCCGCACTGCTGAGAACGCGTGTGCGTAATCACCTCACGCACAAACTATACAGGGACCATCTAGAGGATGTCGTCAATGAGCGGACCAGAGAGCTTGTCCTCACGCGCGACGCCATTATCTACGGACTCTCTACACTGGCTGAATACCGTGATATCGAGACGGGAAAGCACATCAAGCGTGCTCAGCATTATGTAAGGCATCTGGCCGAAACCATGAAGAACAGTGATATCTACGGTGATCTCTTCACCGAAGAAAATATCTGTCTGATCAGCAAATCCGCTCAGCTTCATGATGTCGGCAAAGTCGGTGTTCCTGACCGGATACTGTTCAAACCCGGCAAACTAACGGATGAAGAATTCCGGACGATGAAGACTCATATACAGATCGGACGTGATTCCATATCGAAGATTGAAAACGAGATGGCGGAGTACGTGTCATCCAGTTTCCTGAAATATGCCGCTGAGATTGCCTATACCCATCATGAAAGATGGGACGGAACGGGATACCTCGGCATGACTGCGGAGGAGATTCCCATATCGGGAAGATTAATGGCGCTGGCGGATGTATATGATGCGCTGACCAGCAAGCGGGTTTACAAACCGGCCATTTCCCATGAGGAGGCGGTTCATATCATCACGAAGGGCGATGGCCGGACAGAGCCGCATCATTTCGACCCGGATGTACTGCAGGCCTTCATTTCGGTGGAAGACAAGTTCCGGGAGACGGCGCAAATGCATGCCGATCCGGAATAAATTGTATTCGGCAGAGTCGATGAGCACTTTGAAAAAATGGATTCTTTCCTGAATAACAACAATTCAGGAACAGCGAAACATAAAGGCAAATAGGCAAAAAGGGATTACTCCGTATGAGAAAAGAAAAAAGGAGAAACAGACATGCGAAACAATGGGGAAGATAATGGAATGCCATCAGTCGATGTGAAAAACCTGGAGGGAAAGTATCTGACCTTTAATCTGGCCCGCGAGGAGTACGGCATCGGCATCCTGAAGGTGAAGGAGATCATCGGCATGATGTCTCTCACGACGGTTCCCCGCACACCCTCATATGTCAAAGGTGTTGTGAACCTTCGCGGCAGAATCATTCCGGTTGTCGATCTAAGGTTGAAGTTCGGTCTCGATGCCGCTGAATACACCGAGCGCACCTGTATTATTGTTGTCGAGATCAATTCTGCATCCGGAACTATCAACATGGGCGTCGTAGTCGATTCAGTATCGGAAGTGCTGAACATCAAGGGAAGTGATATAGAAAATGCTCCGCATTTCGGGAGCAGGCTCGAAACAGAGTACATCCTCGGTATGGCCAAAGCAATGGGAAGAGTTAAAATACTCCTCGATATAGACAGGATAATGACCGCGGAAGAAATGTCCGTCATCCAAGAGGCGGCATAGGAAAAAACAGCCGGACGCAGGCCGGTTTGTGACGCCGTGTCTTTTCGGGACAGGAAGGTCAGGAACTTGTCAGATGTCTTTCTCTGAAAGGCGCGGATATGAAGAACCATTGGGAACAATGCGAAATTATCAGCAGTGCCCGCCATCCAATGACCCTTATCAACAGCCGATATGTGTATGAGGCTGTCAATGATGCCGGGTGCAAGGCCCTGAATCTGTCCCGTGAAGATATCATCGGTCGCACTGTTGAGCATCTCTGGGGCAGCGAAAGTTTCCTGGATATTATCAAACCAAACCTTGACCGCTGCCTGGCCGGACAGGAAGTGCATTTCGAAGACTGGTTTGAATTCCCCCGTCTGGGACGACGATTATTTCACACTACATACACACCCTATTCGGAGAGGGAGGGCAGGATTACCCATGTCGTTGTGACGACAATCGACATGACCGAAGACTTGACAACGCAGGCGAAATTCAGGAGAAGCAAACGTCGCATAAGGCGTCCTGCCCTTGACCAGACACTGCTGGACACCATCCCCATTCCTATCTTCTTGAAAGACCGCAACTTGCGCTATATCGGCTGCAACAAGGCCTACGAGGATTTCCTGAACATAAGACAGGATGAGTTTATCGGCAGGACGGTTGTACTAGCTCAATAATTCGGTAACTTTTTGTAGTTTATCAAAAGGTGTTTCATAATTCAATCCACCATGTCTATTATGGCCGTTAGAAGAATTCTCTTAACGCTGATTCGTAGTTTGACAGACCGCTTTGTCTGTTACAGCACCATCGGCGTGCAGGTCGGATCGACCCAGCCCTTGCCGATCTTCTTTTTCTCGGCGGCTTTCTCTTTCTTTACCAGGGTTGTCTTTTTCATGGTCTTGTCTCCTTTCTCCCTTGGATTTTTCTTTTTTCTTTCGACTATAACTTAAGGCATCGGGCTGTTATTAACAATCCGTATCCGTCTGAAATATACATGGGAAGAATAAGGGATAATTCTTAGGAATGGCTACCGGTATGTCATCCGTGTTTGTCCGATGTGTCATTGCCTTGCCCAGTCTTGATAATATTGCTGTTTTCCCCCGATTGCCGGAACATTACGGCCGGCAGGCAGAAGACGTATTCCGCAGGTGCGTCCCCGTAAAAACAGCGACTGTCGCGACTGATACAATTGGTTGTATATATTCATTTATTTTGCAGTGCATGCGCATTGAGCAATGTGTTAAATTGCGTTGACAATTCAAGGCTTACGGCTGTTTTCAACAGGTTTACTCACAAATCTATCCACACTTTGTTGAGAACAGTTATAACTTACCGGATAAACGAAAATATCCGGGCCTGCCGGAATAAGTGCTTCAGGACATAATATGGCATTCTTTTCATTTGACAGTTCAAAAGGTATCCGTTAATTTTCTAAAATGCTTATCAACTCAATAATTATCACCATTTTATTATCCGGCCGGCATGATTTAACTCAATCCAGGGAAATTATATGCGACGTCCGCCAAAGACAAATCAGGAACTGATTAAAGAAAATGCCTCATTGAAACGGCGAATAAAAAAGCTCGAGAAATCGGAAGCGGAATACAGGCGCGCAGAAGAACATACTGCAGAATCGGAACGTGAAAAGGCCGTCATCCTTGATACCATGTCAGAGATCGTGGTTTATATTGACCGCGACATGAAGGTAATCTGGGCGAACCGTGCCATGTACGACGCTTTTAACCTTAAGCCTGAAACATTTGTCGGCAAACAATGCTACCGTTATCACAAACGCAAGGATCCCTGCTCCTTCTGTCCGGCGCTGAAAGCCATGGAAACGGGGCAGCCTCAGGTTTATTCAAACCTTAAATCATACGACAAAAATTGGGTTTTGCGGGGATATCCTGTTCGGGACAAGAACCATAATATCATCGGCGCCGTGGAGATCGTAACCGACGTCACGGATTTTCGAAACGCCGTGGATGCACTCTCAGAATCCAGGCAGCAATTGGCAAATATCATCGAATTCCTTCCTGACGCGACCTTCGTTATCGACAATCAGGGTAGAGTGATTGCCTGGAACAGGGCAATGGAGGATTTGACTGGTGTTGATGCTGCGGACATGCTGGGCAAGGGCGACTACGAATATGCACTGCCTTTTTACGGGGAGCGGCGGCCAATTCTCATCGATCTTGTCCTTAAGCCGCACGATCAAATAGAAGAAAAATATGCAAGCATCGAAAAAAGAGATTTTGTTCTAATGGGCGAGGCATACATGCCTGCCCTGAAAACAGGCGGCTGCTATATTTTCATAACAGCAAGCGCTCTCAGGGATTCAAGGGGAGAGATAGCCGGTGCAATCGAATCAATACGCGACATAACCGACAGAAAGCAGGTGGAGAAAAAATACCAGGATATTTTTGAAAACGCCATCATGGGCATATTCCAGACCACGCCGAAGGGGCGCATCATAAGCGCAAATCCCGCCTTTGCCAGGATCGTCGGCTATAGTTCACCGGAAGAGCTGATAGCGTCTTCCGGTTATTTGCTTCGGCATCTCTATGTAAACAAGGAACGCCTCGCCGAACTTTCAAGTAATATCGAGAAGCAGGGCAATATCAAGGAATTCGAGATAGAGGTTTTCAAAAAGGACGGCGGCACGATATGGATTACTATAAATGCGAGCGCCATACGCAACAGCAGGGACGAGACGCTTTACTATGAAGGCACCATACAGGATATAACGGCCCGCAAGACGCTTGAATCGCAACTGCGCCAATCTCAGAAGATGGAGGCAATAGGGACGCTCGCCAGCGGGATAGCCCACGATTTCAACAATATACTCAGCGTAATCATGGGCTACACAGACATGACCATAGGGAAGCTGGAAAAAAGCAGCCCCCTGCACCGCTATCTTGACCATGTGTTCAAGGCGGGGGAACGGGCAAGGGACCTGGTAAAGCAGATCCTCGCTTTCAGCCGCCAGAGCGAGGAAACCCTGCACCCGCTGAAGATCAGCCCCATCATCAAGGAAAGCATGAAGCTGCTGAGATCATCTCTGCCGGCGACAATCAACATCTCCCAGGAAATTCAGGCCGACCCGTATACCGTTCTTGCCGCGCCAACACATATACATCAGATAATAATGAACCTTTGCTCGAATTCGGCCCATGCCATGAAAGAAAAAAAAGGAACATTAACCGTCCGTCTTGCTCCCGAAGAAATAGCGCCCGGTGACTCTTCGGCTCCTTCCGGTTTGGCGCCCGGCATGTACCTGAAATTGTCGGTGAGCGACACAGGTACAGGAATCGATCCTATACACATAAGCAGAATCTTTGACCCCTTCTTCACAACAAAAAAACACGGCGAAGGCACCGGTTTGGGACTTTCCATCGTGTATGGTATAGTCAAAAGCTACGGGGGCGAGATTATTGTGCAGAGCGATCCGGGGAGGGGTACCGACGTTAACGTTTACCTGCCTCTTCTGACAGATGTCAACGGCGGCACCGAGCAGCATGTCAGAGAAACAACCCCTGTGGGAAGAGAATGCATTCTTCTCGTCGATGACGAAAAAACCCTGGTTGATATCGGAAAAACGATGCTCACAGAACTCGGCTACGATGTAATCACGAAAACGGGCAGCGTCGAAGCCCTGGAGCTTTTCAAAACAAGCCCTGAACGGTTTGATCTGATTATCACGGACATGACAATGCCCTACATGACAGGCATTGAGTTATCCCAGGAAATAATGAAGATCAGGCCGGGTCTGCCGATAATCCTCTGCACCGGATTCAGTGAATCCGTCACCCCGGAAAAAGTGAAGGATATGGGTTTGAAAGCGCTCGTTATGAAACCTGTAATAAGGCATCAGCTTGCAGTGACGATAAGAAAGGTATTGGATCAGACTGAATAAATGAAAGGGAATGTCCGATGGGCAGGGTTTTAATTATAGATGACGACCGTTTCAACGCAGAAATGCTTTTTGAAATGATCAAGGACATGGGACACGATGTAACCTATGCCCTGACGGCGGAAAGCGGCCTTAAAGAAGCCCTGTCCGGTTCGTTCGATGTCGTTTTCCTGGACATACAGCTTCCCGACGGCAATGGCCTGATGCTGCTGCCGGACATTCAGGCGGCATCTTCAAATCCTGAGGTCATTATTATAACGGGGCACGGCACACCGGACGGCGCCGAACTGGCGATTAAAAACGGGGCCTGGGATTTCATCGAAAAACCGCTGATAAGAAAAATGATCGAACTTCCTTTGGTTCGTGTCCTGCAATACAGGGAAGCGAAGCAGGGCAAAAGAGAGCCTCTGGTGCTGAGGCGGGAGGGCATTGTCGGAAGCAGTCAGGTCATGGACGCATGCCTGAAACTTGTCGCACAGGCCGCTGCAAGCAATGCTCCCGTTGTGATCGCCGGAGAAACGGGAACAGGCAAGGAACTCTTTGCAAGGGCCATCCATAAGAACAGTCCGAGATCGGACGGCCCGTTTGTAACTGTTGACTGCGCATCCCTGCCGCCGACAATCATAGAAAGCGTGCTTTTCGGCCATGAAAAGGGCGCCTTTACGGGAGCGGACAAATCACAGACTGGCCTGATCAGGCAGGCTGACGGCGGAACACTTTTCCTGGACGAAGTAGGGGAGCTCCCCTTGTCTGCGCAAAAGTCATTTCTCAGGGTTTTGCAGGAACACTGTTTCCGGACGGTCGGAGGTCAAAAAGAAATAACGAGCAACTTCCGGATGGTTGCAGCGACCAACCGGAACCTGGGAAGCATGGTAAAAGACGGCGGATTCAGAGAAGACCTCCTCTTTCGCCTGCAGGCCATGATTATCGAACTGCCGCCGTTGAGAGAGCATCCGGGCGATATCCGTGAAATATGCTTTTACTATATCAACAAATTGTGCACGCTGTACGGTAAAGAGACAAAAGGATTTTCGCCGGAATTCTTTGAGACCCTCTGTGCCTATGAATGGCCGGGAAACATCAGGGAACTGGTCAATGCCCTGGAAAGCGTGCTTGCTGTGGCAGGGCATGACCCTATTTTGTTTCCCAAACATCTGCCGACTAATATACGCATCAGGATAGCTCGTGATTCCGTCCATAAAAAAGAAAGTCCGGATTTATTCAGCGGAGAGATCGGAACATTGAAGGAGCGCAGAAAATCCGCGGCAGACGATGAAGAGAGGAAATATCTTCAGGAACTCATGGAAGCGACTGAAGGAAACATCAACAAGGCATGCAGGATATCGGGCCTCTCGCGCGTCAGATTGTATGTGCTTTTAAATAAGCACAACCTCAGAAGCAATACCCCGCCTCGTGTTTCGTAACACGAAACATGTATCGTATTACGAAACAGCCGGCAACTATTTAATATATAAAGAGTAATTCTTCTCATCCCGCTGAATTGCCATCCGGAAGGAAAACCTTTCATGCCTCCCGGCTGTTCCCCGTGACGTCAGAAGCAAGCCCCGCATTTTGCAACCCGCTGATATATCATAGCAAATATCAATGCATAGTTGACGGGGCATTCTGGCACACATCTTGAGATACGTCTGTCGTTATAATTCAATCCATGCACGGAAACGTTGAGAGAAAAATGGTCATCTTCTATTCAAAAGTATGCGGAGAAATCTTCGATGAGCTCCTGAGCTCCATAGGGGATATCCTGCCCACGGAAGATTTACTGGTGTGCAAGGACACCGTTGAACTATCGAGAGAGATCTGCCGGCCGGGAGGCCGCAAAGCCATTGTCGTCCTTCTGGTATCCGGCGAGGATGATTTTACGGATCTTCTTTCGATTCGCGATCAACTGTGGGACGTAAAAATCATTCTGATAATGTACAGCAGCCATCCGGATACTATCCTTCAGGGACATCTTTTGAATCCGCGATTTCTCAGTTCGTGCGACAGCAATTATCGCGAGTGCGTATCCGTGCTCAAGAGAATGATCAACAATACATCCGCCGGCGGGTCAAAGCCGGACAAGTCAATGAAGAAAAAAATCTTACCGGCAAAGGAAAGATCACAGGAAATATAATCTATATCAAGGAGGAGTTGGGTTATGAAAAAAATGACACTTGGTTTCAAACTTGTTGCGGGAGGGATACTTGTCGTGTTGATTCCTCTTCTGGTGATTGGAATTTTTGCAGTCGTAAAAGCATCGACGTCCCTGGAAGATGTCGCGAAGGAGCGCGCGGAAAAAGGCGCCGCCAAGATTGCGGATTTGGTACAGGAGGTGCTTATCACCGAATTAAAGGTAGCCACGGAGATTTCTCTCAGCGGTGACGCGGCAAATGCAGCGGCAGGCGTCAATACGGAGGTCATGGATAAACGCCTGACAGACGCCATGGCCAAAATCGGCAAGGACTATGAAACAATACTGATCACGGATGCAAACGGAAAAGTGGTTTCGGACGGCGTTAAAGGCGAGTACAAAGGAATCTCTCTTGCCGACCGCGAATATTTCAAGTCTGCAAAAAGCGGCAAGCCGAGTGTAGGAACTGTCGTTAAATCCAAGAAAACGGGAAACCCGGTTGCGAACATTTGTGCGCCGATTACAAAGGATGGGGCATTTGTCGGAGCCGTCCTTATCGCCCTCAAAATCGATTATATCAGTGCAAAAGTTACGGCAAAGATGGGACAGACCGGATATGGCTTCATGGTAGACCTTAACGGTTTAATGCTTGCGCACCCGGACAAGGCAAACATTTTATCATTGAATCTGACGACGCTGCAGGGAATGGAAGAGATTTCAAAAAAGATGACGGCAAAGAAGTCGGGCGTTGAAGCCTACACATTCAAGGGGATTAACAAAATAGCCGGATTTTCTCCGGTTGAACTTACCGGGTGGAGTGTTGGCATTACGCAGGATACATCCGAATTTCTTGCCGCGGCGCATGCGATCAGAAATTTCATCGCCGTAATCGGCATCGTATTTCTGGTTCTTACAGTTGTCGTGGTTACCATATTTGCAAGGCGCATTTCCGTGCCGATAAAGAATGCCGTCGATCAGATGAATGAGGTTGCCAATCAGGTTGCCTCCGCATCGACTCAGGTGGCGGAAGCGAGCCAGTCTCTGGCTGAAGGGGCATCCGAGCAGGCCTCGGCTCTCGAAGAGACTTCATCCTCTCTGGAAGAGATGTCGTCCATGACGAAGCAGAACGCCGGAAACGCCGCACAGGCGGACGGCCTTATGAAGCAGGCAAACGGTGTGGTACAGAAGGCGAACACGGCGATGGAAAGCCTGACAAGGTCGATGGCGGAGATATCGTCAGCCAGTGAAGAGACATCCAAGATCGTCAAGACTATCGACGAGATTGCCTTCCAGACGAATCTGCTGGCTTTGAATGCTGCCGTGGAAGCCGCGAGGGCAGGTGAGGCAGGAGCCGGTTTTGCCGTAGTGGCGGAGGAAGTGAGAAATCTGGCCATGAGAGCCGCCGATGCCGCGAAAAACACATCCGGTCTGATAGAAAGCACCGTCAATAAGATCAAAGAGGGTTCCGAGCTGGTGCAGACGACTAATGCAGCTTTTGCCGAGGTGTCAGTAAACGCTGCGAAGGTGGGAGACCTGGTCAGTGAGATATCAGCAGCATCCAATGAACAATCACAGGGAATAGACCAGATCAACAAGGCCGTGGCGGAAATGGACAAGGTGACACAGCAGACGGCCGCGAACGCGGAGGAATCTGCCGCCGCCGCTGAAGAGATGAACGCGGAAGCGCAGCAGATGAGCCAGATAACAGGCGTTCTGGTTGACATTATCGGCGGCAGCAACGGCGCCAATGGAAATGCGGGTCAGCTTCCTTCTGCAGCAGAGGGCAAAAAAGGCCGAGGCGTCATTTCAGCGCTGATCCCCAAAAAGAAGATTGCCACAACAGCGGTTGTGCCCAGAAACCCGGGCAAGAAAGTCAATCCCGAAGAGGTGATCCCGTTTCACGACTTTTAACAGCAATCAATATCGAGGGTGAATAATATGACAGAATTAACGAGAGACATCGGAATGGAAACGCTGTCTGTGTCCGAACTGGCGGGAAAATATCTGACGTTTTCCCTGGCAGGAGAGGAATACGGCATAGGAATTCTGAAGGTCAAGGAAATAATAGGTATGATGAATATCAGGACGATCCCCAATGCGCCGGATTACATCAAAGGGTTTATAAATCTTCGCGGCAAGGTGATTCCGGTTTTCGATCTCAGGATCAAGTTCGGATTAAAAGATACGGGATACACGGACCGCACCTGTATCATCGTTGTGGAGATCATGGGAAAGGAAAGCAGCATCCTGATGGGAGCAGTGGTGGATTCGGTTTCAGAAGTATTAAACGTTAAAGTAGCCGATATCGAAAAAAAGCCTGAATTAGGAGTTGACGTGAATACGAATTTCATTCTCGGCATAGCGAAGTCAGGAGACAGGGTTAAGATTCTTCTGGACATCGATAAGGTGATCAGTCCGCAAGAGGTGGAAGTTATCAGTGAGGCTGCATGAGGGAAGGATTAAATCTGCCGGTATGAAGCAATAAATGAAGCTTTACGAAGCAGGGCATGAGGTAAAGCTGAAGAAGCGTCTGCCGGCAGGCCGCGCTCCTTGTGCCGAAAGGTTATGATTTTGCAAAACATCAGGAGCAGGTGCAAAGGGCCGAAGCGGGAACAAGGGAAGTTCGCGAAGGCATTCCTGGAGAATTCCACCCCTATGTCCATCACGACATTCAGGGAGGGGAAGTTTGTGGATCTCAGTGATGCCTTTCTCGAACTTCTTGGTTTTGAAAGGCATGAGCTCATAGGCCAAACTACGACCGGCATCGGTTTTATAACGGCTGCCCAGCGCGAAATGCTGCTGAACGAGCTCAAAGAGAACGGCCGCATTGCCAACATGGAAATGCAGGTTAAAATAAAAGGCGGAGAATCGGGGTACGCGCTGGTCAATTCAAGCGCCATCGATATTGACGGGGAGGATCATCTGCTCACCGTTTTTACGAATATAACAAAGCGCAAAAAGATGGAGGCAGCCCTCCTCGCCAGCGAGAAAAGATATCGCACCGTCTATGAAAACACCACCCTCGGCATATTCGAAACTACGCCGGGAGGAAAGGCTGTCCACGCCAACCGGACCTTTGCCTTAATGTTCGGTTTCGACTCTCCCGAGGAGGCCTGTCATGAATTGAACGATCTGGCAGGGCAGATATACGTCAACCCGGATCAGCGGGCCGGGATTATCGACAAAGTCCTCGGCAGCCATACGCCGCAGAGATTCGAAACCGAATACCGCCGCAGGGACGGCAGTACCTTTCCGGCCATCCTGGAAATACAGGCGGTCTGGAGCGAGGAAAACAAGGGGTACCATTTGTTCGGGTTCGTAGAAGACATCAGCCAGCGTAAACAGGCAGAGGAAGGGCAGCGGATAGCGGAGGAACTGTACCGGACCCTGGCGGAGAAATCATTTGCCGGCGTCTATGTGATGCAAAGCGGCAGATTCATGTTCGTCAACACCAATGCCGCGCAATATGCCGGTTATGACAGAGAGGAACTGCTCGGCCGTGTATCGAGGGACATGATTCATCCGGAGGACCGGGAAAGGGCACGGCAGTGTGCCGTGGAGATGCTCAGAGGAAAGAGGGAAGTCCCTTACGAATTCAGAATACTCACCAAAAAGGGCGAAGTCCGGTGGATTATGGAGACGCTGACTTCGATCAATTACCTGGGAGAACCGGCCATCCTGGGAAACTCAATGGATGTAACAGAATATAAATTGATCGCCACGGAACGGGAAAATATCATCAACCAGCTTCAAAGAGCTCTGCTGGAAGTCAAAAGGCTCAGCGGACTGCTTCCCATCTGTTCCTCCTGCAAAAAGATACGCAATGACGAAGGTTACTGGGAGCAGTTGGAGGTATATATACGGGACCGCACAGAGGCGGAATTCAGCCACGGGATTTGTCCAGCCTGTGCAAAAAAGCTTTACTCGGAATTTTTTGAAGATGAAAGATAAACGCAAAACAAAGGCTCAGCTCATCGATGAGATATCCGGCCTGCGCAGACGGCTTGCCGAACTCGAAAAATCGGCAAGCCCGCAAACTGAGGCAGAGCAAGATGCACAGCGCATTAACAGGATTCACTCTCTGATTCTGAATAATGACATCATGGGAATCGCCTTTGTGCGCAACCGCATCTTTGAATGGGTGAATCAGAGGTTTTCCGAAATGATCGGCAGACCTTTCGAGCAGATACACGGCACCGGCACCCGCCTTATCTATGCATCAGACGCGGAGTATGAAGAAAAGGAACGCGCTGCCTATACCGCTCTGAGCAGAGGAGAATGGTTTGAATTCGAGATCAGCATCCCCCGCTCCGACGGCAAGACCTTTGCAGGCCGCATTGTCGGAAAAGCTCTCAATCCCTCGTTTCCCCATGAGAGCTCCCTCTGGATATTCGAGGATATCACCAAGCGCCGGCAGGCAGAATCCGCCCTTAAGGAAAGCGAAGCAAAATACCACCTGCTGGTTGACAACTCATACGATCTGATCTGGACCTTGACCGCCGACGGCACCTTCTCATATGTCTCTCCGTCATGGCAAAGGATGCTTTGTCATGAATCGTCGCAAATAATCGGCAGGTCGTTCCAGTCTTTTATTCATCCCGAGGATGTTCCGATCTGTGAAGAGTATCTTCGCAAAGTCATAAATGCAAAACAGCCGATGCCGGGACCGGAGTACCGGGTCCGGCACGCCGACGGCACCTGGCGTTGGCACACGGCCAGCGGCGCTCCTGTTTACGGCCCCGACGGGACATTCATTCACTTCGTCGGCATATCCCGGGACGCCACGGAGTACAAGCGGACGGAAAAAATGCTGAAGGAGGGGGAGCAGAGATTAAACGACATTATTCAGGGATCTCCGTTTCCCTCTTTTGTCATCGGAAAGGATCACCGGGTCATCTACTGGAACAGGGCGCTTGAGGAATACAGCGGCATCAAAGCGGAAGATGTCGTCGGTTCCGACCGGCACTGGCAGGCCTTTTACAGTCATCAGCGGCCGTGCATATCCGATCTCATCGTCGACGGGGAAATTGAAAAAATCCCCCGGTGGTACTCGGGGAAGTACAGCAGATCACAGGTGACCGACGGTGCTTTCGAGGCAACCGATTTCTTTCCCGGGATGCGCGGCGGGACATGGCTTTACTTCACAGCCGCTCCCATCCGCAATGCTGACGGCGTCATGACCGGCGCTATCGAAACCCTTACGGACATTACCAAACGCAAGCAATACGAGCATGCCCTCCAGGAATCACGGAGGCAGCTTTCAGACATCATAGGTTTCCTGCCGGACGCCACTATCGTCATTGATAAGGACGGCAAGACAATAGCATGGAACCGCGCCACGGAAATCATGACAGGAGTGAAAGCCGAAGACATGCTCGGTAAAGGCAATTATGAATACGCGATCCCTTTCTATGGCGATAGGAGACCCATTCTCATCGACCTTGCCCTCCGTCATGATCCGGAACGCGAAAAGCAGTACACTACCATCCAGCGTGCAGGCGATATCCTGTTCGGGGAGTCTTATACACCCAAACTGGCCCCGGGAAACGTTCATCTGTCGGCCACGGCTTCGGTGCTACGCAATTCCCGGGGAGATATTGTCGGTGCCATCGAGTGCATCCGCAACAACACGGAAAGAAAACAGATGGAGGATGATCTGCGGGAAAGCCAGCAGAGGCTTGCCGACATCATCAATTTCCTGCCGGATGCCACGCTGGTTATTGACAGGGATGGAAAGGTCGTGGCCTGGAACAAGACCATAGAGGACATGACGGGAGTCAGGCACGAAGATATTCTGGGCAGAGGCGATTACGAGTACGCACTTCCTTTTTACGGAAAGCGCAGACCCATCCTGGTTGACATGGCATTGCATCCCGAAGAAAATATAAAAAAGGACTATGTGTCCACCAAGTGGCACGGAGACACTCTGGTCGGGGAATCATACATGCCGAATCTGCATGGCGGAGAGTTTTACATGCTGGGGACGGCCTCTCCGCTTTACGACACGAAAGGAGCCATCGTCGGGGCAATCGAAACAATCCGCGACATTACGGCACGCCGGAAGATGGAGGAAGCGCTGATAGCAGAAAGAGAGAAGCTCGCTTCCATTCTTGACGGTACTCCCGTCCCCGCCTTTGTCATCGACCGTGAAGGCAGGGTAATTCTCTGGAATAAAAGCAACGAAAGCTATACGGGCAGAACCAAGGAAGATATGCTGGGGAAGAGGATCGACCTGAGTTTTCTTCATCGCGATGAAAACACCCCCTCTCTGGCGGAACTGATGCTGACGATGACCGATGATGACATCATGAAAGTGTACGGCCGCATGGGTGTCCGGAAAAGTGAAGTCCTTGCCGACGCCCTGGAGCTTACCGGGAGCATTTTCCTCCGCGGCGAAGAGAGGGTTATATCGGTGCAGTCGAAAAGAATAGCCGGAGCCAACGACGATATAATCGGCGTCATTCAGACAGCCCTGGACATCACCGAACGCGTGAATCTGGAAAAGCAGTTCCGCCAGGCCCATAAGATGCAGGCCATCGGCACTCTGGCGGGCGGCATTGCCCATGACTTCAATAATATTCTCAGTGCAATCATGGGATACACCGAATTGTATAAAATGCAGGTCAGCGACCGGCCAAGGGTATATAACGGCATGGAAGAAGTATTGAAAGCCGCCAAACGAGCAAAGGCCCTGGTGCAGCAGATACTCACTTTCAGCCGCCAGACGGCCCAGGAAAAGAAACCGATCATGATGGTTCCCATTGTCAAGGAGGTCGCCAAATTTCTGCGCGCGTCACTGCCGTCCACCATAGAAATAAAACACTCGCTTAGCGTATGCGCAGACATAATAATGGCCGATCCCACCCAGATGCATCAGGTCATGATGAATCTGTGCACAAATGCCGGCTATGCCATGAAGGAGACGGGAGGAGTCCTGGAGATAGGCTTGAAGGAGGTATTGATAGGAAAGGACGAGAAGCGCCGCTTTCCTTCCCTCGTCATCGGCCGTTATCTGGAGTTAAGCGTGAGAGACACGGGGCACGGCATAAGCGGGGATCATCTGGAAAGGATATTCGAGCCCTATTACACAACAAAAAGTAAGGGTGAAGGCACCGGTCTGGGACTTGCTGTAGTGCACGGCATCATAAGAGACCACGGGGGAGAAATCAAGGTGTACAGCGAACTCGGCAAGGGGACTGTTTTTCAACTGTTCCTGCCGCTGGCCGAGAGCCGTACGGAAGAGACAAACGATGCAGCGGAACCGGTGTTAACCGGGGGAAAAGAAAGAATCCTCATTCTTGATGATGAAGAGGCGCTGGTCAATATGCAGACGGAACTGCTCGAAGAACTCGGGTACAAGGTGCTTGCTGAAACCGACCCCGTCAAGGCAATAGAAGAATTTACAAAGGCCAGGGACTCTTTTGACCTTGTTATCACAGACAAAACCATGCCGCACATGACGGGTTTCGACGTGGCAAAGTATCTGCGGAACATCCGGGCCGACATTCCGATCATTATGTGCTCCGGCTTCCAGGACAAAGAAGACATAGAAAAGCAGTGTGCGCTTGGAATCAACATCTTTATCGTAAAACCTATTGCCGCCTTCACACTGGCGGAGTCTGTCCGCAACATCCTGGATAAAGGGAAACCCCAGATAAACAAACCTTCAATCAAAGCCGATAAGCGGGAATCCAAACCTCAGCTCAATTATTAGTCCGGCAAATGATTATATAACTCCTGTCATTCCCGAGAAATCGGGAATCCAGCAAAACAAATGGATGCCGGATCAAGTCCGGCATGACAATTTGTGTGTTTAATTGCCGGAGTAATAATCTCGGTTATTTAGCGTGGATCCTGAATATATCACCCTTAGTTCCGGCACAGAACACGTAGCTTCCCGCAGGAGCGTAGATTTCACCCGTGTCAACTGCGCTGTCAAAAAGTACCGCATCCCTGTTTGAAACAGTAATCCTGCCGTTCTCCGGCTTCTCGAAACTCAACACCGCACCCTTTTCAAGTTTCAGCCATTCATTATAATTGTCGCTACCGATTTTGACGCCGGTTGAACCGCTCTTGACCCCGGGAATGTCGTCTGCTTTTGAAAACAGAAAAAAGCCGGACTTAGCCCACGTTTTGCCTTTGCTGGAAAAAAGCAAAAGCTCGGTCTGATCGCGGAATGTCGTTGCCGCAATAGACGCGAAATTGTCTGTTTCTATCTTTTTAATTCCGTCGAAGTCCACATATCCGGGCAATTCTTCGTAAACATAGGAAGAGGCCGCCGTCATAAGTGGATGCATGTAGGGCGGTGCGTTTCTCAGGAGCCAGACAGTTCCATTGATGTTCTCTCTGAGCTGTACCGGCTTTCTGATCACCCTAATTTTTTGATAAAGAATCATATCTATCTCGAAAGGTTGGGGTTTCCCATGTGAAACGAAAAAGTCGATGCCGTCAACGGTGGTGAAATAATACTTGATGCCCTCCTGGCCATCATAGAAGTAACCATCATTGTAAACATAGTTTTTAGACGGTCCCGGCTTATCGGTGCCGGGTATTTTCGCAATCACCTGAGAGATGGTAAGGGCTTTCCGTCCTTTGTCGAAGGCAACCTTTACCGCGCCATTCCCGTCAATATAGTACCCTGCATACTTCAGCATGTCAGGGGGAATGGGCTGGGGGGCAACGGGTTTTTTTACCGTTTTCGCCTTTTCTTCCATCAGCCCCCTGTCCTTCATGAGCGCATCGAGAATGGGACGCGTCACCGCCTCGCCACCCGCCTGTCCGGTTATTACAAAGCCGATGGCGATCCTCTCCGCAGGAATGATCTGCAAGTTGGCATTATAGAATTGAGTGTTGCCGCCCTTGCCCAGTACCTGAATGCCTTTCTTTTCATAATCGGGAAGGCTTGAGTATTCCCAGCCGAACTGGCTGAACAGCTGCCTGTCTCTCAGCTTATTGGAAAAAGGGGTCGGCTGCGCCTTGAGAATCTCTCTCAGGGACGCATCGGAAAGTATCCGTTTACCCTTGAATGAAAAACTGTCGCCGAAACGGCACAGATCTTCGGCGGTAGAAGCCAGTCCGCCTGCTCCCAGGACATGGACAGCCTGACGGGGGTACTTCCTGCCTGTTTTGGGATCATAATATTCGGCCACATTCGCCTCGCTTATTTCACCCACGCTGGCCGATGAGTTCTTCATTTCCAGAGGGATAAAGACCCGTTCGGTCAGAAAATCTATATACTTTTTGCCGGTCATCCTTTCCACGATCATTTCCGCCAGGGTGAAACCGTCGTTGCAGTAAATCGACATGGCGCCGGGATCATGCTTGAGATGGGCGCCCTTCAGGGTATCCAGCAGGATTTTATGCGCGTGCGTGTCGGGCTTAAAGCCAAAATAAAAAGATGATCCCGGAAGGCCGGAAGAATGGTTGAAGAGCATGCGGACGGTGATTTTTTTATAACGTTCGTCCTTCATCCTGAACTCGGGAATATACTTTACTACGCTTTCGTCCAGAGCAACCTTCCCGTCATCGACCAGCAGCAGAACGGCAACGGCGGCAAACATCTTGCTTGAGGAGCCGATGTTGAACCGCGTATTCCTGTCGACCGGCCTGTTTGTCGACCGGTTTGCAGCGCCAATACCCTCCGAATAGACGATCTTTCCCTGATCCATGATCGCAATTGTCGCGCCGCTGCCCTGTCCCGAAGTTATCGCTTTCCAGATCATTTCGCGGGCGGTGGTTATGGCGTTCTTATAATCAGAATGAGACTTCTTTTCCTCAGCCCGGGTTTCGGCCGCCGCGAATAGAGCAAAACTTATCCCGATGACAAGCAATGGAACAAAAGATTTTTTCCACATAGTTGAACCTCCCTGTGATTTGATGGGTGTTGTAAAAAATACCTGACAGTCGGAAGAGCCAACACAAAATAAGGTTTAACCGGCAGCATATGAAGCGGATATTTTACCCCTGGCCGATAATGAAGAGGCCGGCCCGGCGTTTCTCTCATGCTGCCGCTGAGCTGAATTTTCCGGCAATCACTTTGGATATTTTCATCATGTGCCTGTGGACCGACTCCTTGCTTCTTCCCGGATAGTTTCTGAAAGTGATAAGAACGCCGTTGAGGGCGGCAAAAAAGGCATGCGACAAGGGACGCACCGGTTCCGCTGATTTCATCTTGCGGAACATGGCGTCGAACTGGTCGAATATGCTGCGCTCCGCTGCGTTCAGTTTTTCTGTCATCTCCTCTGACAGTGATCCGTCAAGCATGAAATGGGTCATCATCCGGAAGTACTGTTCATTCCTTATCAGATAGGAAATGTATGCCTTGCAGACTTTTTCAATGTCTCCCTTATCGCTGCCCTTGATGATATCCGCAAGGAAAAAACTTATTTCTTCGGCGCCGTGCAGAAACGCATCGACGAACAGGGACTGCTGGTCGGGAAAATACCTGTATATTGATGCATGAGAGATGCCCGCCTCCCTGGCAATGTCCCGAATGCTTACTTTGCTGAAGGGCTTAACGGCAAACACGCGCTCGGCGGCGTCGATGATGATTTCCTGGCGCGCTTTCTTTTCTCCGTTCCTGAGATCGGTAAACGTCTTTTTCGCTTTCATATTCTCTCTTTATTTAATTATATCACAGAACTTACGAAGCCGGCATGAAAAAACTTGACATATGTAACCATCGGTTTATATTATAACCATCGGTTATTCATGTCAACAACTATTTTCCGGAGAAATGTATTCATGCAAATCAATAAAGGTTCTGCAAAAGGGGCTGCGCGCCCGGTTTAATTGAAACAAAAATTACAAGGAGAAATATTATGTTTGATTTTCTATTGACAAAAGAGCAGCTCAAACTCCGGGATGAAGCCCGGGATTTCATCAAATGGGTGCCGCGCCAACTGGTCCTCGATATGGACAAGGACGTGATCAGGTTTCCCAAAGAGTTTCTCAGCGAGGCCGGGCGCCGCAACCTCATGGGATGCCGCTATCCGAAGGAATGGGGCGGACGCGGCATGGACTGGGTTTCCACGGGAATGGTCATGGAGGAAATAGGCACCATCGGCTATGAGCTGGCGTGCGTCTTCGGCGTCGGCGCGGAACTGGTGTGCGATGCCATCATCAAGCATGGAACAGACGAACAGAAAGAAAAATACGTAAAGCCGCTGCTGCGGGGCGACATCTTTGCCGCCGAATGCCTGACCGAACCGCGTGGCGGTTCCGACTTCTTCGGAGCCACAACGAAGGCGGAAGACATGGGAGACTATTTTCTTCTCAATGGACAGAAGCGCTTCATTGTCGGCGGGGAAGGCGCAGACTATTTCCTGGTCTATGCCAGGACGAATTTCGATCCGTCAGCCAAACCGCAGGAATCGATTACGGCCTTTATAGTCGACCGCGGTCCCGGCGTGGAGACGAAATACCTCTACAACCTCATGGGATGCCGCGGCGGAGGCACAGCCCGCCTTGTTTTCAAGGATGTAAAGGTGCCAACTAAGAATGTTCTCGGCCACGTCAACGGGGCTTACGATGTTTTCAATACGATGATGATCCCTGAACGGCTGGGAACGGCCATCATGACCATCGGTTCGGCCCGCGCGGCGCTGGAAGTCGCCACGCACTACACAACCAGGCGCAAGGCCTTCGGTGTCGTGATCAACAATTTCCAGGGGGTAAGCTTCCAGATATCGGAGGCCGTCACATTGCTGGATGCGGCGCGCTCGATGGGATACACGACATGCAGGGCTATTGATGCAGGAGTGAACACAGACAGGACGCGGCGGATGATCTCCGAATCCAAGAAGTTCATCACCGAGGCCTGCCAGAAGATCGTCCACAACTCCATGCAGGTTGCAGGCGGGATCGGATACACGAACGTCTTTCCTCTGGAGCGGATCTATCGCGATATCCGCCTGGCCACTATCTGGACGGGCACGAGCGAGGTCATGTCCATGATTGTGGCGCACGAATGGTACAGGGAGTACAAAAAGGGTCGTGCCGCCGCCCTGACAAGGGACTTCGAGGCGGATGCGGAAGAGGCGTTCGCCGAAGACGAAAAGATTTATGAGTGACGGGAATCTGCGGCTGAATATCTGCTGATGGAGTAGCCTTTGGCTTCAGACGCATGCAGGCTTAGAATGTAATCGGTGCATGCAGGAATTTCTTCCTGGTAGTGTGTTACATACAGGAGACTTGTATCCGTCCTGCTGCCGATCGCTTCGATCAGCTTCATCAGAAGCATGCGGTTTTCTCTGTCCAGACCCTGGCATGGTTCGTCAAGTATCAGGATTTCGGGAGATTTAACCATGGAGCGCGCCAGCAGGACCATTCTTCTTTCGCCGAAAGAAAGCCGGTTGAATATCCTGCCGGCAATGTCCGAAATTCCCAGGATTTCGATCCACCTGTCAATCTGACGCTTCTGCGATGCGCCAAGATTCCGGTAAAGACCGACGGAATCGAAAAGCCCCGAAGCCACAACATCATATGCCGTTATTTCTTTTCTGTAGGCTGTTTGAAGCTCCGAAGATACGGCGCCAATGCGCGATTTTATTTCCCAAATGCTCTCACCTGATCCACGCCTTCTGCCGAACAGGTATATCTCATTTGCATAGGCCTGCGGGTTGTCGCCGGAAATCAGACTCAGAAAAGTGGTCTTGCCGGAGCCGTTGGGACCGGCAACGGCCCAGTTTTCTCCGCGCCTCATCTGCCAGGTAAGGCTGTTCAGAACCGTCACGTCGCCATACTTCACGGTCACATTCTTCATTTCCACCAGCTTTTCCTGCCGTCGGGAGCTCTTCCCGGAAACACCCTCTTTCTTTCTGACGTACGCCGCTGCTCCTTTGAACTTCTTTACTCCGTAGAGCTGTTCCAGATTTTCCCGGGTCAGGACATCGGCGCGCCTTCCCTGCAGGAGCACCCGGCCTTCCTTCACAAGGAGTATGTCCGAAATGAGGGGCATGATCTCCTGCACCCGATGAGCGACCTGCACTACCTGCAGTCCTCTTTGCATCATTATGCCTATCGCCTCGACGAGTTTATCCCGCGACTTCCTGTCGATTCCGGCAAACGGCTCGTCAAGGATGAGAATGCGGAGAGATTTTATCAAAGCCCTGGCGATCACCACTTTTCTCATTTCGCCGGAGGAAAGATACCGCATGCCGCGATCAAGCAGATGAGATATTCCCAGGATACCGGCGATTCTGTCCAGTTCAGAAAGCACTTTGCGTCCTTCCGTAGCGCCGTCGATAATGACCGATCCCGCTTTTCTGATGTCTTCCGTATTGCGTGCAAAAGACCGCGACATGTCCCGATGCTCTTCCGCCGCTATCAAACCCTCCTGAAGCTCCGATGAGACATAACCGACAGCTTCGCCGGGATTCTGAGGAAAGTGATAAACAACACTGCCCCGGACATGGGGAACAGCTCCTGTAAGCACTCTGACCAGCGTAGATTTGCCGGCTCCGTTCGCCCCGAGGATGGCCCAATGCCGGCCTGAATTTATTTCCCAGGAAGTGCCGGCAAACAGAAATCTGTCACGCAGGCGAATCGTGATATCATTAATTGTTATCAGCGGCTTGCCTGAGTCCTCGTTTGACATTGATTGATGAGAGGTGATTTTATTCATTCCTGCCGGTTTTCTTCCCTGAATTCAGGATGCGAATATATTGGCAACATCATTCCAAGTCAATGAAATCTTTTGCTTATCTTTTCGGTTGAAATTCAGGATGATACATGTAAAATATATATACGACGTATGTTGAATAACAGAAATAATCCCACTTTTCCGGCTGCCCGCCAACCTTGTGAAAGCATATTTTAGGAGGTCATCGAAAGAAGAGTGAAGGCAAAGAAACGCAGACTTCTGATAAACTGGAACAAGGCGCATCATGATCTTAAACAACTGATAGACGATAATGAACGATATGACGGTCCGATCGGAAACGAGAGCGGATGGTCGTATGTAACTTTTTTCCCGAAGGATGTCGATGCGCACAAAGTCCTTTACGACGTGAACCGGCTTCAGTCACTTGTCATAGAAAGCAACTATCATCTTACTGCCGAGGTTATTTCCCAGCACAACAAGGTTGTCGTAACTGCATTTCCCGACGGAGAAGAACCTGTTTCTCCTCTGCTCGGCCTTTACCGGCTGATGTCTTTATACATCCGGCATTATGCGGATTCTCAAAAGCATCCGTCTCACGGTTTTTATGGAAAGCTGGGTGGGGTCTACAACAGGCCGGAAAAGGGCAGGGTGCTTGCCATTTATGCAGTGAACGATGAAGCGCTGCTCCACATCTATGAATCTTTGGAAAAAATGATCAAAGACGTTTCTCTGCAGGGCATCCGCTTCGAGATTCGTTTTTCCAATGGCCTGAGCGCCCTTCCCAGGATGCTGCAAGGTTTTGATAATCCCGATTACCGGCGTTCCGGAGCCAGGCATTACCGGATAACCGATCCGAATCTTTTCACCGTCCTCTTGAATCAGGCAAAAAGCGACTACGAGAAATATCCTTTTGATGATTCATTCCTCCGCTGATCTTTCATTCATTTCATTCAACCGGTTTTAAAGAATCATTAAACAAGATTTTAAAAACATGCCTGAAATGC
>CAZLFA010000044.1:0-36059 GCA_964558665.1 uncultured Syntrophaceae bacterium | reverse complement strand
GGGATTGAACCAGTGACTTCTACCGTGTGAAGGTAGCACTCTCCCGCTGAGTTAACCGCCCGCAGAGTGGAATCTATATCTTAATGAGTTACCTTTTTCAAGAGAAAAATCTTGTTCTGTAGTGGCCGAGAAGCGCGTATAATAACATTAACAGATAATGATAGCCGACGGCCTTCATTAGATAAATAGGCGTATATAAAATGTCTGGACATAGATTCTGTCTTTGTAATAAAGGAATGAGAGTGCATGCTTTTTCACCTTTGCTTGAAATTTGCGGCATGGAAATGCCCACAGATAATCATGAAAATTATTGAAGGGATTTTAAAATGAAGATCAACAATCTGATGGTCACAGGCGGCTGCGGATTTATCGGCAGCAATTTCATCCATTATCTGCTTGCTCAGCAGGAGTTCAAGGGCAGGATTGTTAATGTGGATGGATTGACGTATGCGGGTAATCTTGAAAATCTGAAGGGACTCGATAAAACTTATCCCGGCCGGCATTCTTTTGAAAGGGTTGATATTTGCGACAATCAACTTCTGCGTGCAGTTTTCAAAAAATATGAGGTTGATGCCGTTGTTCATTTTGCAGCCGAATCACATGTGGACCGCTCCATCAAGCGGCCGGACAGTTTTATCCAGACCAATATCGTGGGAACATTCAATCTGCTGGAGATGGCCAGGGAAAATGCGGATGGCTTTAAACTTTTCCATCATGTCAGCACCGATGAGGTTTACGGCAGCCTGGGGCCGGAAGGTGCCTTTACGGAAGAAACCCCATATAAGCCGAACAGTCCCTATTCGGCGTCCAAGGCATCTTCCGATCATCTGGTGAGAGCCTATCATGAGACATATGGTTTGCCGACAACAATGTCCAATTGCTCCAACAACTATGGCCCTTATCAGTTTCCGGAGAAGCTGATTCCGCTCATTATCATCCATGCCCTGGAGGGGAAGCCATTGCCGGTGTACGGAGACGGTAAGAATGTCAGAGATTGGTTGTATGTAAAGGATCATTGTGAGGCGATATGGACGATCATGCAGCAGGGACTAAAGGGTGACACGTACAATATCGGCGGAAACGCGGAGATGGAAAATATTGTCATAGTCAAGATGATTTGCGACATCATGGATGAGATTCGCCCCGCGGACAACGGCAGATCCCGGAGGGAACTTATCACCTATGTAAAAGACAGGCCCGGCCATGATCGCAGGTATGCAATAGACTTCAGCAAGATCAACCGGGAGTTGCACTGGAAGCCGAAGGAGTCATTCAATACCGGTTTAAGGAAAACGATTGAATGGTATCTTGATCATTTGGAATGGATAGAGCGCATTCGCACGGGGGCTTATCAGGAGTGGATGAAGGAGCAGTATGGCGGCTAAAAACACATCCGTTGCATACTATTTTCATGCCGTGTATGAAGTGTAATATCTGATTCGTTGTTCAGGGCTCTTTATGCAAATCACGGGAAGGTTTTAAACATAAAAGGAGGTAAAAAAATGGATCTGGGACTTAAAGGCCGTGTGGCCGCTGTAGCCGGTGGGAGCATGGGATTGGGATTGGCAGTAGCAAAACGTTTAGCGATGGAGGGGGCGAAGGTTGCCATATGCGGTCTTGATGACCCAAGTCTTCCCAAGGCGAAGGAAGAGATAGAAAAAGAAATAGGCGGTGAGGTTATTGCAATACCTGCCGACGTTAGCGATGCCGGACAGGCTGTCAATTTTATACGGACCGCCGTTAAACATTTCGGGACACTGGATATTCTGGTTAATAATGCCGGAGGGCCTCCTTCAATGACATTTCTCGATATCGATGACAAGATGTGGGAATATGGCTTCAGGCTGAATCTTTTGTCCACAATCATCATGACGCGGGAGGCGGTGCCCATCATGAAAGAAAAGCGCTGGGGAAGGATTATCAATATGACCTCGATATCGGTCAAACAGCCCATTAGCGGACTTATCCTTTCCAACACAATCCGTGCCGGTGTATCAGGTCTGGCCAAGAGTCTTTCGAACGATCTGGCGCCTTTCAATGTAACGGTCAACAGTGTTTGTCCCGGCTATACATTGACAGACCGTGTCAGAAACCTTTCTGTGGTGGTGGCTGCCAAGGAGGGCAAAAAGCCTGAAGAGATCATCAAACTTTGGGAATCAGAGATCCCGATGGGTCGACTGGGCACCCCGGAGGAATTTGCCGGCTTAGTGGCTTTCCTGGCGTCTGATTTGGCAGGCTACATAACGGGAGCGGCCATTCAGATCGATGGCGGATGGTACAAGGGAATCATGTAACAATCAAATCGGTTTGGCTTGTTCAATGAAAATTAAAGAATCCCGGAGAAAACATCCTGAAAGAAGACAAGAGGATGTTGATAGAAACATTGAGCTGTATGAAACAAAAGCAGGAGAAAAAAGCAGGGAAGTAAAACCGAAGATCGGCAAATACACAAGCCATTTACTTTCTATCACCATTATTCTGGCAACGGGTATTATTATTTATTCCAACTCCTTCAACTGTTCTTTTCATTTCGATGACAGCAATGTCATTGATTTAACAAGAGGATCGGAGCGGCTAGGTGATTGGATCGATCTTTACCCGGGACGTCCGGTAAGCATAAGCACCTTTTTCCTTAATTACCATTTTCATAAGCTTAATGTCTGGGGATATCATTTTGTCAACCTCGTCATTCACCTTGTTAATGCGTTGTTGATAAGGTGGTTGACTTTGCTGACTCTTTCTACGCCTGCCATGCATAGCGTGGCAATTAGCCGTCACAGAACAGTCATTGCCTTTCTGACAGGTCTGCTTTTTGTGTCCCATCCTCTGGCGACGCAGTCTGTTACCTACATTGTACAGCGATTTGCATCACTGGCAACAATGTTTTATCTGTTTTCGCTTGCATTGTATATCAGAGGCAGACTCAAGCAAAGCAATGCCATCACATCATATATTTTATTTGGTGCTTCAATCATATGTGCCGTTCTGGGAATGTTGAGCAAGGAGATGGTGTTCACCCTGCCGTTTGCGATAATCCTTTATGAGGTCTTTTTTCTTAAGACAGAGGCATGGAAAGCGGAAGCCGGGAAAACCATCATCCCGGTGTTTCTTATTATATTCGGAATGTTCATAATCATATTCTTCAGGAATTACTCTCTGGATATTTTTAATCGGGTGCCTCCCGGACAAGGTTATCACTATTCAATTTCAGCGAAAGATTACCTGTTCACTCAATTCAGCGTCATTATCACATATCTCAAGCTTTTTTTCTTTCCGATAAACCTGAACCTGGATTACGATTATCCGGTATCAAACAGCCTTTTTGAGATGAAGACATTGTTCAGCTTGGTTTTACTTTTAGGCATCGCATTGGCTGGCATACTGTCTATCAAGCGGTACCGGCTTATTTCTTTCGGGATCTTCTGGTTTTTTCTTACTTTGTCAGTGGAATCAAGTATCCTGCCTATCTCCCAGAATGTGATCTTTGAGCATCGCACGTACCTGCCTAGTTTCGGGTTTTTTCTTGTGCTGGTCACAACTCCCTTTTATTTTGTTCAAGAAAAATACCTTAAGATCGGCATGGTGGCGCTGCTCGTTGTTGCAACCATAAACTCGGTATTGACTTTTCAGCGCAATTACATATGGAAAAACGAATATACATTATGGACCGATATATTGAAAAAATCACCGAACAAAGCAAGGGCATGGAATAATATGGGAAAAGCTTTAATTGATATGAACAATCATATTGAGGCCATTCCTTATCTTGATAAGGCTATCGAATTGAACCCAAAATATGCCGCCGCATATCACAATAGAGCAAAAGCAAGAGTGAAGTTGCTGATTTATGAGGGGGCTATTTCTGACTATAAAAAGATCATTCATCTGGCAGCAAATGATGCAGACTTATTTTATTATCTAGACATATATAATACTGAGTTGGGTACTATTTACGGGATGTCGGGAAAGACAGACGAGGCAATCAGAAGCTTTCAAGATGCCCTTTCCCATAACCCCAATATCGAGAAAGTACACTATAACCTGGGTGTCCTTTTGCTTGGCAAGAATAAATCTGATGAGGCGCTGAAACACTTCAAACGCTCTATGCATCTCAATCCACGTAGAGAAAAAGTGCGTCTGATTGCAGGCAGTATCCTGGTCAAGCAGGGAAAAATATCGGATGCAGTGACTCTTTTCAAAGACGAACTCTCGATCAGACCGAACAATGTGGAAGCCTATAATGACTTGGGAAGCGCATATTACATACAAGGAAAACTGGAAAATGCCGTTGCATGTTATCTAAAGGCTTTACAGCTTGATAAGAAACATACATTAGCGTCAAAAAACTTGGACATTGTGCAGAAAAAAATACGCAAATCAGAAATCACGAGTTCCTGTCCGTAAAATGTCTGTGACTAAGAATTTTTCCGGTAAACCAGAAACCCGGTCGAGATTCTCCGCATTCACATGGTTAGTGCATGAAGAAATTACCAAATCATACATATTTTGCCGTATCCATAAAATATGTATGATAGGCTTTAAGTTTAGAAGAAGCCACAAAATTACCCTTTTATGCGCCAACAGAGACAATGCAAAAAGGATGATAAAAAATTGGAGGCTCGCGAGGGGCTTGTGAAGACTGGCGAACCGCTGACCATTTGGACTATGAATAGGTTTTGGCGGCCTGCTTCGGAAGTATTGAAGATAGTCTGATCTGTATTATTCTCTTTTATTGAGATGTGTCTGTGCGTATTTAAGACCATTCCGGGCATTTGAATCATTAGGGTCTAAAGACAGCGCCCTTTTAAAATGAATGATGGCTTCTTCTGATTTGCCTTGCAGCAGAAGGGCGCTTCCTAAATGAACCATGGCCTTTGTGTAGTCCGGCTTGATGCGCAGAGCCTCCCGGAAAGAGGCTATGCCCTCGTCAAGCCTTCCCTGGGAAACAAGGGCATTGCCCTGATTGAAATACGCTGCGGGATTGCCCTGATTAGCGCGAATGGCCTCTTTGTAAAGATTGACGGATTCCTGGAGCTTGCCCTGGTTTTTTAATGCAATGCCGAGGCTGTTCTGAGCCTCCGGGAAGTCCGGTTTTATGCGCAGAGCTTCCCGCAGATGCTTTTCCGCTTCTTCGTCTTTTCCTTTGGAACTGAGCAGGGCGCCAAGTTTGGCATGGGCATAAGCATAATCCGGTTTTGTGCGCAGAGCTTCCCTCAGATACTTTTCCGCTTCAATAATATTGCCTTTCTGCATTAAGACATAGCCCAGCCCGTAGTTTGATTGCGGATAATCGGGTTTTATTTTCAGAGATTCCTTCAGATATGTTTCCCCTTCATCTTTTTTGCCATTCTCGATAAGCGTTACGCCTATATTGTTTATAATTATGTAGTTGTCTTTTGTGACGTTTATTGAATGCCTGAAAAGGGTGAGACTGTTTTTCCAATGCCCGATCTGAATCCATGAAAGAACAGCAATTGCAGTAATTACGAGAGTTGCTGACAAGGGCATAAGAATTTTTGTCTTGTCTCTGTTTTTTGCGAGGTCATATACACCCCAGGTAATCATGATGAACAGGCCAATCAGAGGTATGTATGTATATCGGTCAGCCATGGCCTGGTTTCCCACCTGAATAATGCCGATGACTGGCACTAATGTGCCCAGATACCAGAGCCAGCCGACAATCAGATAGGGCATCCGGCTTCTCAGCAGAATTGCGATGTATGTAACAATACCCAGAGTGGTTAGTGAGACGATGATTAACCACCAGGGCAATTGGTCAGGATAGGGGTAGAAGACCGCCAGTTTTGCCGGCCAGAATGTTTTTAGAATGTAAGTGGCATAGGAAGTTATGGCATTGCCCAGGCGTGTAATCAGTGGTGTTGAATAGGTGATCGCATCCGTTTTTTGGTGATAGTAATAAGTGATGAGGCTGAAAATGACTGTCAGGAAGAAGAGAGGCACTTTTTCCAGCACTAAAGCAGTGATGGATGGTTTTCCCCGTCCAGGAGAACTGTGTCCCATAGCAGCGTTGGAAACGGTAACCGGCTTTTTTCTGTGAGCATGTTTCTTATGATTTTTATTTTCCTGAACACTGTCATGCACCGGTTGACTTGCTTTTTCCGTCAATGCTGGAGAAAAGCGATCTAGAGGCCAGTAATCAAGGAGAAGGAGCACAAATGGGAGTGTAACGAGCATGGATTTTGCCATGAGCCCCAATGCAAAAAGAACAATAATTATAAAGTAAGTCAGCTTGGTTGTTTTTTTTATATAGTGAGCATAAGCAAGGATAGTCGCAAAGAAAAAGAAGGCGCTCAGTACGTCCTTGCGCTCCGTTATCCAAGCTACCGATTCCACGTGAAGGGGATGCAGGGCAAACAGTGCTGCTACAAATGCGCTCCGCCATACAGCATGTGTCATTCGATTGAGGACCAGAAACAAAAGTATGGTATTTGCTACATGAAGCAAAAGATTTGTTATGTGATAGCCACCCGGCTTCAACCCATAGAGTTGGTAATCTGTCATGAGAGACACCCATGTCAAGGGATGCCAAAGGCTGATTCCTTCCGTTATTGCGCAGGAACTAAAAGCGCACTTTACCCCTTCATAGGTCAGTCCCTTGCTGACAGTCGAATTGTTGAAGATATATACGTCATCATCCAGATTGATAAAGCCATGATCCCTGACCTGCCAGTAAACGGTCAGTGTCGACAATGCAAGCAGCAGACAGATAAGTATAACGTGATATCTTTTAATAATTTCTTTTAACATGTCGAATGATTGCCGCAATCATGCCAGTTTTTTATAAGGTGTATTGCATAGCATATTTGATAGATGAGATGTTACACATTTCTTTGATCCAGTATCACTCTTTCCAGTTTTTCCATGAGAGGAGAAAGAGTGGCCGGATGCAGAGCGGATACGGCAATCGCTTCAAAAAAAATGCAGAGGTTTCGCAGCTCTTCTTTGCACAAAAAACGATCTTCTTTGTTGAATATGCGTATGATAGGTTTGTTGCGTATTTGCAGTTCGGAAACTATTTCTTGCACCGCCTCGATATGCATTTCAAAATTGGGGTTGCTTATATCTATGACGTGCAGCAGGACATCGGCCTCCTGCAGCTCGTCTAGCGTTGCCCTGAAAGCGGCAAAGAGGTCTTTGGGAAGATTTCTGATAAAGCCGACGGTATCGGTGATAATCGCCTCGGTGTCTCTGGGAAAACGCAGCCGGGAGCTTTTGGGATCCAAGGTGGCGAAAAGCCGGTTTTCCGCCGGCACATTGCTTTTTGTAAGGGTGTTAAGCAGTGTTGATTTTCCGGCGTTAGTGTAGCCGATAATGGATATTACCGGAAGCCCCTCCCTCTTACGCCTTACACGGCGCTGGCCTCTTGCCTTCTCGATTTCCCTGAGATCTTTCTCCAGGCGATGGATGCGTTCCCTGACTCTTCTCCGGTCTATTTCCAGCTTTGTTTCACCCGGCCCTCTGCTGCCGATACCGCCGGTGAGACGCGACATGGCAATTCCTTTGCCCGTGAGCCTCGGCAGTCTGTATTTCAACTGGGCAAGCTCCACCTGAATTTTTCCTTCCCGGCTGTGAGCCCGTGAGGCAAAGATATCGAGAATGACCTGGGTTCTGTCAATAACCTTCATTTCGGCAAAATCGCCTATTGATCTGATCTGTGCAGGATTGAGCTCGTGATCGAAAATGAGGAGGTTGGCGCCTATCTGCATAGCTCTGATTACGAGATCAGCCAGCTTGCCCTTACCGACGAGGTACCGGTTATCGAGCTGGGCGCGTTGCTGGATGACTGTTTCAAACACCTCCACACCGCAGGATTCGGCAAGCTCTCTAAGCTCGGCGAGACTGCTCCGGCTGTCCAGCAGTGGGTTCGTTTCCACCTTGACAAGAATCGCCCGGTCTGTGGCCTCCACCTTTCTGGTCTTTTGCTTCCTGGTAAATTCACTTTCCAGCACCTGGATGAAGGATGCAAAGTCGATTTCGATTTCCGCCGGATGACACGGTTTGGAAAGCAGCCAGTATGTCCCTTCCGGGTTTTCGGGGATCAGATGGGCGAGATGGGCATTTCCCGGCATGCCGTCAGCGCAGGCTTCGACAGCGCAGATCATGTCAAGGCGCAACAAAGCCAGGTCCGTCAGGTCTTCTTCGCTGAGCGGTTCGTTATTAAGATGTGTGTGAACGAGACGAAGTCCCTTAAAACGGGATGATGATGACCTGAAGCCGTCAAGGTTGGGGATCAGAATTCCCTGGTGACTGCCTACAATCACACAGGTGATTTCACCCCGGCGGCTGATAAGGATGCCTATCTGCCGGTTCAGTTCCCGGGAAAGATATGTCAGTTGCCGGGCCAGTTCCTGGGGTATGACTTTGTCGGGGGGGCAGCGGCGACGATAAAGCTGTTCAGTACGTCTCAGCTGCTCTGAAGGGATGCCGCCTGTATTGCCGTAAACTTTTCTTATAGTTTGCTGCTCCTTGCATGTATCCTATTTAAACTTCTCCGGGCTGACCTTTCTTTCCATGCCGTCCAGAAAACTCGACCAGGCGTTTGTACGGAAGGCTGTGGCCAGTTTTTTCGGCTTGGTTGCATTACAGGAAGGGCACTCCAATCCGTCGTAAGGTTCGTCGACCTTCATAAACCGCTCATAGACGGTCTCACATTTCGTGCATTGAAATTCATATATGGGCATGTATTTTCCTCTATCGTTTATGAATGTCCCTTCTGTTAGCATGTAAGAATGGATTGGTCAAGAGTCTGAGTGGGATAAAAAAAGCCCCGGAGAATTATCTCCGGGGCTCTGTCTAACTGTTTAGCTCTTTATGCTAAAGCCTTACTTAGAAGGTCAACGTCAGCCTGTGCATTAACAGATAGTCATTGGCGAGTTTGGGATCTGTTGCACCGACAGGCACATAACCCTTGTAGTAGTCACCGGTCCAGAAGTAACCGAAACCTACCATGTACTGGAGGTTGTCATAGATCTTGTAGGTCGCGATAAGATCAACTTCCGTTCCGTAGTTGGAGCTGCCATACTCGGTCTGGGAGTTTCCGGTAGAATTCATCACGCCCAGCGTTGCCGGTACTGCCCAAGGCTTCTTGTCGGCATATGCGTAGGAGACTTTGGCAACGATGTCCAGCTTCGGGGTGGGTTTCACACCGAAGTAAAGCTGGTAGAACCAGATGTTGTCCATAAACTGGTTCGTTGTGTTGGCGCCTCCCGCAGCGGCCAAGGGACTTGTTCCGCCGGTAGCAAGCGTACTTCCTGTGGTCCACTGGCTGGTTCTTGCCAATGCTCCCGTAATACCGCCCGTATAGGTGGCATGGTCATCGTTCTTGAAAATGAGTGTGGGTGACCAGTTCTGACCCATCTGGAAGACGGACAACGAAGCCAGACCACCTTCAACCTTATCGGGTGTTCCGGGATCATCGCCGCTTACCCATGCGAAGGCAAAGCCGCCGTAGAACATGGAGATGTCAGCGCGCGCGTGCAGATAGAATCCCCAAGCTGATACGTCGACGTTCGTCAGGTTTGTGTAGCTGTTGTCCAGGTCGGCCCATTTACCGTAACCGTAGATAAGTTCGGATTCCAGGAATACGGGACCGAACTTTCCCTTGAAGTAGGGGTCGAACAGCCAGAGTTTTGTCTGGTATGATGCGTTTGCCAGTGTTGCTGCTGTGGTCAAATTTACATTGCCCTCGTCATAGGATCTCATCATGGCGTTGCGCAGATATTCGATGAGCATACCGGCTTCGATGTTGCCCTTCTTGTAAACGGCTGCGATGTAATACTCATCCTTATCCAAATCTGAATAGCGACCGATGCCAAACGTGTTGCCGCCTGTTACTTCCCATTCCTGCTGCTTGTCATAGGCCAGCATGAGGGTTACAGGCCCGACCGGGATGAAGTACTTGAGACCGGGTTTGGTGAACGAGGTGTCGAAAAAGACGGTACCAAAGGCTCCGAACTCCTGATAACCGACCAGGAAGCGGCCGATTGCCGTATTGAAGTCCATGTAGACACGCGAAAACTCGATGTTCTCCTGGACTCTGGAGCCGGCGTTACCTGACGACAAACGGTTATCGTTGTCATAGGGATAAAAAGCGCTTGCCTGTGTCCAGGTTTTGTCGCCCCATCTCTTCTCCATGGCGTCAAAACGGGTTACCAGTTTCAGGCCTTCCACAACCTTGAACTCCGTCTGGACTCTCAGGCGCTGGAAATAGAGAGACCTGGCTCCGCCGGTCTGATACGGCGTTGCATTAGCAGTACCTGCATTTGCCCAGTTGCCTGTATCTTCCTGGTCAATGCCTGATGCATTGTGTCTGTACACGCCTTCCACGTAGTACGAACCGCTGAACTTTACATCAACAGCGGCCGCAGGCATCGTGAAGGCCATAAGCAATGCTACAGATAGTAAACCTATCCAAAGCTTCTTCATTGTAAATCCTCCTGTTGTTTTTTTGTCTTTTCGGGCAAAAAGACCTTTAATTGATTTTGGTTTACAAAGTTTGCAACCCCTTCAAAAACGGCCACAACGACCATCCGTCAGGGCTGCGCCTACTGCCTTTTCAATTACCCGCACCACCCCCTTTCATAAAATTATGCGAATGCTATCACCGCTTTTCCTTAATTGTCAAGGCAATTTTAGTGCTTTATATCGAGAACCGTTTTGCTTGCCTTTAAGATTTATATAATAGCAATGTGCATACCAGTTGCCGGAAATAAAAAGCACGGTTTCCAGGTTGGTATCCAATATATCGAAATTAAATGATTTAATGCGCAACCTGTCCATTGTATTGCATAGCTGCTTCTGTACCGGAACTGGATTTCTCACACGATGCTGTCTGGTCTTGTGTTGTAAAAAGGACACGTGCATGAATGATGTGATATGAATGCGACACGTTGACATTTTTAGGCATCAATTACTCGTGGTTGCCCGGAGGGAAAAACCAAAATATTTCTTGACATCAAGCGAATATTGATATACGGCATAGCGCGAATTTGTAGTGTGACCATTGGTCACGGAGTGACCGCCAGTCACGATTTGCACGGTAATCTTAAGTCAGTTCAAGTCCTCAAATTAAATCTGGTAATTCTGCTACTCCGTACGTTTCTGTTTCGCAGGTGCGGTGAGAATGACAGGCGATAAGCGGACAACAGCTTTGAGGGCACGATGCGTGGTTCCCTTGATGACACTCTTCTTCAGAAACTAGTGTGACGTGCAAAGGCCTTCAGGTTGATATTGCCGCCTCAAGAATAAACGGCGACAGAATGATGATAAAGCGTTAAGAAAAACAACATTACAAAAATAGGGAGGTAATGAAGACACATGGCAGAAACAGTATTGAAAGATGTATATCCGATTCCGGAAAAGATCGAGAAGATGGCGTACATCAGCGGCAAGGCAGCTTATGAAAAACTGTGGAAGAAATCAATCGAAGATCCGCAGAACTTCTGGGCCGAGATAGCCTCTGAGTATGTCGAGTGGTTCAAGAAATGGGACAAAGTAGAAGACTACAACTTTGATATTCGCAAAGGTCCCATCTATTTAAAGTATTTTGAGGGTGGCAAGCTTAATGTTTCCTACAACTGCCTGGACAAGCACCTTAAGACCAAGGGCGACAAGGTTGCTATCCAGTGGGAAGGCAACGAGCCCGGCGAGGACCGTGCAATAACCTACAAGCAGATGCACGAAGAAGTGTGCAAGTTTGCCAATGTCCTGAAATCCCTGGGTGTCAAAAAGGGCGACCGTGTCCAGATCTACCTTCCCATGATTCCCGAACTCGCCATCTCGATGCTGGCCTGTACACGTATCGGCGCTGTTCACAGCATCGTCTTTGGTGGTTTCAGTTCCGATTCGCTCCGTGACCGTATTGAAGACAGCAAATCAAAGATTCTCGTTACCTGTGACGGTACGTACCGCGGTGCCAAAGCAATTCCTCAGAAAGACAATGCAGACGCCGCCATCGCCGGTTTTGATTTTGTGGAGAAAATGATTGTAGTAAATCGCGTGGGCGACAAGATCAAATGCAAATGGAACGCTGAAAAGGACATCTGGTGGCACGATGCGATGGCGAAAGCCAGCGCCGATTGTCCTCCTGAATGGATGGATTCAGAAGATCCTCTCTTCATCCTTTATACTTCCGGATCTACGGGAAAGCCCAAAGGTGTCATGCACACAACAGGCGGCTACCTGACATATGTCGCCTATACTCACAAGATGATTTTTGATGTGAAGGACAACGATATTTATTGGTGTACCGCCGATATCGGCTGGGTAACCGGTCACAGCTACATCGTTTACGGTCCTCTCTGCAACGGCTCCACCTCGATCATGTTCGAAGGTGTTCCCAACTACCCCGATATCAGCAGATTCTGGAAAATCGTGGAGAAATACAAGGTCAATATTTTCTACACAGCTCCCACCGCCATTCGCGCAATAGCTAAAGAAGGGAACGACTGGGTTAAAAAGGCGGACATCTCCAGTATCCGCATCCTCGGAACCGTCGGCGAGCCGATTAACCCCGAGGCGTGGAACTGGTACTACAATATAATCGGCCGTGGCGAGTGCCCCATTGTTGATACATGGTGGCAGACCGAAACGGGCGGCATCCTGATTACTCCTCTTCCCGGTGCTGTTCCTATTAAGCCGGGTATGGCCACAGTGCCCTTCATGGGTGTCTGGCCGGCACTCCTTACAGATGAGGGTAAGGAGATGGAAGAAACTGTCGCCAGCGGCGCACTTGTCATCAAGAAACCTTGGCCCGGCCTGATGCGCGGTGTTTATGGCGATCCCAAGCGTTTCCAGGAGACCTACTTCGAGCAGTTCCCCGGCTACTACACCGCGGGTGACGGAGCAAGAAGAGACAAGGACGGTTATTACCAGATTACAGGCCGTATCGATGACGTCATCAACGTGTCCGGTCACAGAATGGGTACAGCGGAAGTCGAAAGCGCTCTGGTTGCGCATCCCAAGGTTGCCGAGGCGGCAGTTGTCGGTTATCCGCATGAACTGAAGGGACAGTCGATTTACGCATACGTAACCTTGAAATCAGGCGTGGAAAAATCAGAGGCTCTGAAAAAGGAATTGGTAGCTCATGTGCGTACACTCATAGGACCGATCGCAACTCCGGAGAAACTCCAGTGGGCAGATGGTCTACCCAAAACCCGCAGCGGAAAGATCATGAGAAGAATTTTGAAGAAAGTGGCCGCCGGTGATATTAACGACCTTGGCGATACGACCACATTGGCCGATCCTTCCGTGGTTGATGACATTGTAAAGAACAGAGTCTGACATGTGATATAAAGGCACCGCCTTTTTCACTGATTGAAGCCCAAAACCCCCTGACCTCCGACAGGTGGCGGGTCAGGGGGTTTTGTAAGAAAGATGATGATGAGAGCTTGGGACGGAATCACTTTCCTAAGCTATAACAGAATAATTGACATTAAAACGCTGGATGGGGAAGCGGATCCTTAAGGGAGCTGGCAGGCATCATCCAGGGAAGGAGGAAGAAGTGAATATTGTTGCATGTGTAAAGCAGGTTCCGGATACGGAAGCTCAGATCAAGGTGAAAGCCGATGCCTCGGGTATCGATGAGGCCGGCATCAAGTGGGTTATGAACCCCTATGATGAATTCGGTGTAGAAGAAGCCCTGAAACTGAAGGAAAAACTTGGTGGCGATGTTACGATAGTTTCTATCGGCCCTGCAAGAGCGATGGAGACGGTCAGGACAGCGTTGGCCATGGGTGCCGAAAAGGGAATCCAGGTTGATGATCCCGCCCTGAACAATGCGGATGCATATACGACGGCAGCTGCGCTTGCCGCCGCCATTAAGACCATCCCCTACGACATCATCTTCTGCGGTCAGAGAGCCATCGATGATGATTCCGGTCAGGTAGGTGCTATCCTTGCCGAGCTTTTGGGAATTCCCCAGGTAACATTTGTAACCAAACTGGACATCGACGGCAAGACAGCAAAAGCAATAAGGCCGATTGAAGGTGCGCAGATGGTTATCGAGACTTCATTGCCCTGTGTTATTACGGCAACGAAGGGATTGAACGAACCGCGTTATGCGTCGCTTCCCGGTATCATGAAAGCCAAGAAGAAACCGGTCGATGTGAAGAATGCTGCGGCCCTGGGGGTCGCTACGGACGCTAAGGCGAAAGTTGCCAAATTCGTACCCCCGCCCGCAAGGCCTCCGGGAAAGATAATCTGTGCTGACGACACACCGGAAGGCAAGGCCGCTGAGCTGGCTAAGCTGCTCAGGGAAGAGGCGAAGGTTATCTAATATACATTCATCATGGAGGATACTTACAATGGCAAAAGGTGTATGGATTGTTGCAGAGATAAGAGATGGCGCCTACCGCAAGGTTACTTTTGAGCTTGCGAGCACTGCCAGAAAGCTGGCTGATCAGCTTGGCGAGGAAGTAGGGGCTATCGTGTGTGGAGCCGGTGTTGAGGGAATTGCCGGCGAGCTTGGAAAATATGGAGTGGATAAGGTTTTTGTGGCCGATAATGCAGCCCTGGAACCCTATACAACGGATGCCCATGCGGCGGCAGTTACAAAAGCGGTGAAAGAGAATGATCCTTCTATCCTTCTTCTTGCCGCATCATCCCAGGGGAAAGACCTGTCTGCAAGACTGGTAGGAACGCTTGCTACCGGTATGGCTACGGACTGCACCGATGTTAAGATCGCCGACGGCAAGCTGTTGGCTGTTCGCCCGATGTATGCAGGCAAATGCTTCGGTGAAGTGGTTATTTCAGGTTCACCGCAGATGGCTTCGCTTCGTCCCAATGTATTCACGATTGTCGAGAATGCAAAAGCCGGCGCTGTCACAAAGTTTGATCCGGGTTTGGGTGAGTTGAAGACTAAGGTACTGGAGGTGCAGAAGGAAGCATCTGGTAAGATCGATGTCTCTGAGGCGAATATCATTGTCTCTGGCGGTCGTGGTATGAAGGGGCCGGAAAATTTCGCGCTTCTTGAAGAACTTGCAGGAGTGCTGGGAGCCGCAGTCGGGGCTTCGAGAGCGGCGGTTGACGCCGGCTGGAGACCACAGTCGGATCAGGTCGGGCAGACGGGAAAGGTTGTTTCCCCGAACCTTTATATTGCTTGTGGTATTTCCGGTGCTATTCAGCATCTGGCTGGCATGAGCTCTTCGAAGTTCATCGTTGCGATTAACAAAGATGCCGAAGCGCCGATTTTCCAGAAGGCTGATTACGGTCTTGTGGATGACCTCTTTAAGGTTGTTCCCGAATTGACCAAAGAATGCAAGAAACTGCTTGCATAAACATTGATAAGAACCGGGAACGGGAAACCGTTCCCGGTTTGTTAATGTCTTAATACGATATTCTTATAATAGATTAATTTGCTTATAAGGCGCTGATTGATTGAGCCCAAGCGATTTTGGGGATGGCCGGCGCTTAAAATAAAGACACATTAACGGGCTGGAATGGGTTCAGAGGCGGAAATCCCTGTACATTAATGAAGTGAGATGCTTTAGTTATTGATCACGGATCACGGAATTAGTGCAGAGTGTATCCGGGCACCGACTGATTCAGAAGTGGATTATGCTGGTGTATAATTATCCGGAACCGCCGGTTTTTGGCCCCAATGAATGGAGGAATTATGGAACATACGCTGGGAATTGGAAATGAAGGTAGACTGGTATTCTGGAATGCCGGGCATTTCGAGTTGCTGCTGTTCGCTTTTACAGGGGTGGCTATGGCAATATTTGCCTACGGATTGTACAGACGTTGGCTGATGTGGACAGCCATCGGTAAACCGGAAATCAGATGGGACAATGTCAATGAACGCTTGAAGATTTTGTGGCGCAACGGTCTTTTACAAATCAAGACTTTTCAGGATCCGTATCCGGGCGTGATGCACGGGCTGATCTTCTTCGGGTTTTTTGTGCTGATTTTTGGGGCTGCATTTGACGCTACGGAATTTCATGTCACAGAACCTCTTGGTTTTGCCTTTCTGAGAGGCAAATTTTATCTTTTCTTTTCCTTTCTCATGGATCTGTTCGGCTTCTTCGTTCTTGCCGGAGTATTGATGGCCCTTTACCGCCGTTATGTGACCAGGCCGGATCGCCTCGGATATAAAGGTGAACCCGACAATACACCTGATGATGCCATTGCTCTTCTGCTCATTCTTGGTATTATCGTCACGGGATTTATTATTGAGGCTTTGAGAATTCATGTAACTATGCTTACATGGAGGGATGAGTATCAGGTCATAGGTAAGAAGCTGTACAGTGTATTTAGTGTTGCGCCAGCATGGGAAGCATGGTCATTTGTCGGCTGGAATGTCGCCAAGGCCTTTGCCGGCGTCAACATTGAGACAGCAAAGTCTCTGCATCAGGCAACTTGGTGGATTCACACCTTTATTGCCCTGGGTTTTATTGCTTACATTCCTTATTCAAGGTTGCTGCACATTTTCACCACACCGGCTAACCACTTCATGATCTCCATGAAGCCGGTGGGTACTGTCGAACCGATCCGCGATTTTGAAAATGCCGAATCTTTTGGTGTGGGACAGCTTAACGAATTTACCTGGAAGCAGATCTTCGACTCTGATGCCTGTACGCGATGCGGACGTTGCCAGGATGGATGCCCGGCCTATCTGACAGGAAAGCATTTGTCACCTAAGAAACTGGTGCAGGATCTCAAAACATACTGGTTGGAAAAAGCCCCTGAGGCTGTGGCTGCAAAGAAGGCAGAAGCAGGCGAGCCGAAGAATGCGATATTGAAGATGCTCTACAAGATTGACGAGCAGGTCGATTTCTACATGAAGAAAACTGAAGGAGTTCCCAAAGCAGAACCTCCGGCGGAAAAAACAATGGTAGGAGATGTCATCGATCTTAATACTTTATGGGACTGCACAAACTGCATGTACTGTATGGAAAACTGTACCTCATCTATTGAACATGTTCCCAAGATCATCAACATGAGGCAGTACAAAGTTTTGACTGAGGCGGATTTTGCACCGGAACTGCAACTGGCATACCGTAACATGGAGAATAACTCAAATCCCTGGGGTGTGGGTGCGCATGTCCGCGCCGATTGGGCTAAAGATTTGGGTGTCAAAACCATGGCCGAGGATGCAAATGTTGAGTATCTGTTCTATGTCGGTTGTGCCGGTTCTTTTGATGACCGCGGTAAGAAGGTAACCGTTGCCTTTGCAAAGATTTTGCAGGCAGCAGGTGTCAGCTTCGGTATCCTGGGAACGGAAGAGAGCTGCTGTGGTGATTCAGCAATGAGAGGCGGAAATGAATATCTTTACCAAACACTTGCCCAGATGAATATTGAGGCGATGAATGGTTATGGTGTCAAGAAGATAATTGCTACGTGTCCGCATGGATACAATGCACTGAAAAAGGATTATCCGCACTTTAGCGGCAATTTCGAGGTTTATCACCATACGGAGATAATCGCCGATCTGATTGCCAAAGGCAAAATCACCCTCAAAAAGCCTGTGGAAGGTCTCTTTACATATCATGATTCATGTTTCCTCGGACGCTACAATAATGTGTATGAACAGCCGCGAAAAATTCTCAATGCCGTTCCGGGTTTGAAATTGACAGAGATGGAAAGAAACATGGCAAAGAGCTTCTGCTGTGGGGCTGGTGGCGCCAGAATGTGGATGGAGGAGCATGGCCAGAAGATAAACGATACGCGTGCCAAGCAGGCTGTTGATGTCAATGCCGACGGTATCGCAGTAGGTTGCCCGTTCTGTCTGACTATGATGAGTGATGGTATAAAAACACACAGCATGGAAGAGAAGATGGTTTCTCTGGATATTGCCGAAATCGTTTGGAAGTCGATGGGGCTTGAAGAGGAACAGCCTCCGGTTGAAGTTTGTGCAGCGCCGGCGGAATAAAAACACCCTAAAACAAACAATAATATGAAGTAATATATAAAGCCCCGCTCTGTTGACAGAGCGGGGCTTTTTTGTTACTCTTTTCAAGAAATAAAATAACTGGACAAAGGGGGAAATGAGTATGGCTGAAAGCGCGGATTATATGAGTAAACCTTGGCTTAAGTCTTATGAAAAAGGTGTTCCGGAAAGTGTCAACTACGAAGAGATATGTATTCCAGACATCCTGGACAAGACAGCCAATCAGTTTCCTGACCGGACGGCAGTTATCTTCCAGGGCTATAAACTGACGTTCAGCCAATTGAAGGAGATGGTGGATCGTTTTGCATCCTGCCTTGTAGATTTCGGCATAAAGCCGGGGGACGCCGTAGCGCTCCTTCTGCCTAATGTCATACCATGCGTTGCGGCTTATTGTGCCGTACTGAAGGTCGGCGGTCTGGTAGTAATGAACAACCCTCTCTATTCCGACCCGGAATTGGAGCATCAGTTCAATGATTCCGGATCAAAGGTTCTCATTACCTTGGATCTTTTGGGAAACCGCATGATTGATCTACGTCCCAGAACAAAGATAAAGCAGATAGTCTATACATCGATTGGTGATTATCTTCCCTTTCCCAAAAACCTGCTTTTCCCTCTTGTGGCCAAAAAGAAAAACCTCGCAAAAGACGTGAAAGAAGCACCCGATGTATATAAGTGGAAGGACTGCATAGCCAGATATACACAGTCCCCGCCCAAGGTGAAACTTGATTTCAACGGGGTGGCTATGTACCAGTATACGGGAGGAACAACAGGCGTTTCTAAAGGGGTTATGCTCACCCACAGTAATCTGAGTAAACAGGTGCAGCAGCTTGAGGCGTGGTTCCCGAAGTTTAATAAAGGAGAGGAAATTATGCTTGGAGCATTGCCCTACTTCCATGTCTTCGGACTATCCGTCTCCATGAATCTGTCTATATACATGGGGTGGACGCAGGTTCTCGTTCCACGGCCGCAACCTGAGCCTCTTCTGGAAACGATCAGAAATTTCCGTCCAACCTTTGCACCCCTGGTGCCGACGATGTATATCGGCATGCTCAACCATCCGGACGTCAAAAAGACGGATATGAGCTGCATCAAAGGTGCCTTTTCGGGTAGCGCTCCGCTGCCGGTAGAGGTCATCCATGATTTTGAGAAAGTCACGGGAGCCGTTATTGTTGAAGGTTTTGGAATGACCGAGACAACGCCGGTCACACATGTAAATCCATTTGCGGGAGGAGCCAGAAAGCCGGGCAGCGTCGGTGTCCCGATTCCCGATACCCTCTGCCGGATTGTCAATCTTGAAGATGGTGTAACCGATATGCCCGTTGGTGAGCGCGGCGAACTCATCGTCAAGGGCCCTCAGATAATGCTCGGCTACAAAGGTAAACCGGAGGAGACTGCGAATACCCTGAAGGACGGTTGGGTCTATACGGGGGATATAGCCACTATGGATGAGGATGGCTACTTCTACATCGTTGACAGGAAGAAGGACATGATCATTTCAGGCGGTTTCAATGTTTATCCGCGAGATATCGACGAGGTGTATTACCTGCATCCGAAGGTTCAAGAGGCCTGTTCGATCGGCATTCCCGATCCCAAGCGCGGCGAGAATGTCAAACTTTTCGTGGTGCTCAAAGAAGGTGAAACGGCAACTGCGGAAGACATGATCAAGTTCGGCAAGACAAAGCTTGCGACATATAAACTGCCTACAGAGGTTGAATTCCGAAAGGAACTGCCTAAAACGAATGTGGGAAAGATATTGCGCAAGGAATTGCGGGCCGAGGAGCTCAAAAAAAGAGGCAAATAGTAAATGAAATGTATCTGAAAGAGAAGGCGCGGGTATAAATCCCGCCTTCTCTTCATTTATCAGGCGCCGAACTTCTCCAGCCTTCCCGCATGTGCCAGGGCTAAAGCCATGAGATTGACCATGGGCATCCGGCCAATCTCTCCGCCTGTGCAAGCACGTTCTCCAAAATGTTCGACACGATCCGGCCGGCACGTCGCCGAAGATAAAAGAACAGGGACGGGGTGCCAGCTATGACCCGCCAACGCAGCAGGAGTCGAATGATCGCCCGTTACTACCAGGACGTCAGGCTTCAGTTCAACGATGCGGGGAACAAGCGAATCGACTTTTTCGATGACCCTGACCTTTTCATCGAAATTACCGTCTTCACCCCGCGAGTCGGTGGCCTTCACATGTATGAAAAAGAAATCAAAATGATTATAATTTTCTATTAGGGCCTTTATTTCATCTTCTATGTTTTCTGCTTCCTTGTGTACAGTCATTCCGAGAAGCCTTGCGATACCCCGGTACATTGGATAAGTAGCAATAGCAAGAGGATTTAATCCGAATCGCTCTTCTAAACTGGGAAAACGGCGGTATTTTGCGTAACCCCTGAGCAGCAGCATGTTCGCCTTGTCTTCGTCAGATAATACAGCTTTTGCCTTTTCTAATAAATCAGTCAGCATTAATTCTGTTTCCCTGGCTTCCGGAATCAGCGACTTGGGGGAGATGGGAGCCAGTCCTGTTTTTTGAGGGTCTGTCTCCATAATTTCATCGCGAAGGCCTTCACCACGCAGTACAAGCAATGCCCGGTGTTCCTTGACGGGCTCAAAGATGGCCTCGATATTCTTATTTGCCAGTTTTACATGGTTTCTCAGTTTGCTGCATATTCTTTTGTTCGTTTCGTTGTCGATACGTCCCGCTCTGCGGTCTGTAATGAATCCGTCACGGTCGGCGGTTGCAAAATTAATCCTGATGAGCAGGTCTTTTTCTGTCATGGGGTAATCAACCCCCGCCGCTTCCAGGATTCCTCTGCCGATCGAATTCTTTACCGGATCGTAACCAAAAAGGGCAAAATGAGCGGGACCGCTGCCCGGGGTTATTCCGTAACCTACCGGATCGAGAAGACCGCAGACGCCATCTTTAGCAAGTGTGTCAAGGTTAGGTGTTGCCGCGGCTTCCAGCTCTGTTTTATCGCAGCCGGGCATGGGCAAACCTCCCAGCCCGTCCATTATCAAAAAAACAATTTTTTTATCACCGGGAATAACAAGCGTATCAACGAGTTCAGAATACATTAAGTTTAACCTTTCAGATGAGTAAGGAAAGCCCTGCCTATGGGATAGACGTTAAAGCCGATATCGAAGCATTGTTGATGATTAAGTATGTTCCGTCCATCGTAAAGGAAAGCAGGTTTTATCATGCGCTCAAATATTTTTTTGTAATCCAGATTGCGATAGATATCCCATTCAGTAAGGACGGCGATGGCGTGAGCCCCCTCAGCCGCCTTATACGGGTCTTCTTCATAATGAACATTACCGGTTACACCTTCGAGATCAAGACGGGCATTTGCCAGTGCCTTCGGGTCGGAAATGACAACTTCTGCCTGCTCCTGCAGCAGTTTTCGAGCGATGAAAATGGCCGGGCTTTCCCTTGTATCGCCGGTGTTTGCCTTGAATGCGAAACCGAGCAGACATATCCGTTTTCCGGCCAGGGTATCAAACATGGTGTGGAGTATGTTCATGAGAAAACGGTTCTGCTGGTATTCGTTAATTCTAACGACGCTTTCCCAATAATCAGCGACCTCCTCCAGTCCATAACTCCTGCACAGGTAGACTAGATTTAAGATGTCTTTTTTAAAACAGGAACCGCCAAAACCAATGCTGGCATTTAGGAATTTCGCACCGATGCGGCTGTCCATGCCGATTGCTCTTGAAACTTCTGAAATATTGGCCTCTGTTTTTTCGCACAAAGCGGAGATAGCATTAATTGATGAAATTCTCTGTGCCAGAAAGGCATTGGCAACAAGTTTGGACAACTCACTGCTCCAGATATTGGATGTTACTATTCTCTCCCTGGGTACCCAGTTGGCGTAAATATCCACCAGTGTGTCCCTCGCTTTGATGCCGCTTGCGGTTTCCTTGGAACCGATCAGTATCCGGTCGGGATTTTCCAGATCCTTCATCGCCGATCCTTCAGCCAGAAACTCGGGATTGGATAAAACATCGAACTGCAGGCCGTTGTGATCAGAGTTCAGGATATTCTCCAGGGCTTGAGCCGTCTTAACGGGAATTGTACTTTTCTCGATTACTATCTTTGCCGTTGCAGCATGTTTCAAAATCTGCCTGGCTGTACTTTCGAGGTATTGAACATCCGCCGCCATGCCGGCACCCACGCCAAAAGTCTTTGTCGGGGTGTTCACGCAGACAAAAATTATATCATTCTCTTCAATGCCTTTGTCTATGTCGCTGCTGAAAAAAAGATTTTTCCCCCTGGTATTGAAAACTATCTCGTCAAGGCCGGGTTCATAAATGGGAAGACTATTTGAGTTCCATGCAGCTATGCGGGCGCTGTTGATATCGACAATTGTAATTTTATACTGAGGGCACTTGTGAGCAATCATGGCCATTGTAGGCCCACCTACATATCCGGCACCTATGCAAAGTATATTTCTTTCAAACGACATAATTTGTTCGACCCCACTGTTCTTCACTAAGTAACTATTTTTTGAAGTACACAATCGTATGTCTTAAGCCTTCTTCAATATCCGTCTTCGGTTGCCATGATAGATTCGCATATGCCAGGGAAATGTCGGGTTTGCGCTGCGTAGGATCGTCCTGCGGCAGGCTCGTAAAAACAATCCTTGATTTGCTGCCCGTCATAGATATTATCATTTTGGCCAGCTCCAGTATGGTGTACTCTGACGGGTTTCCGATATTAACAGGGCCTGTAAATCCATCCGGTGTAGCCATCATCAATATCATCGCTTCGATGAGGTCATCCACATAGCAGAATGATCTGGTCTGTGAACCGTCTCCGTATACCGTTATATCCTGGCCTCGCAGAGCCTGGATAATGAAGTTGCTTACAACACGACCATCGTTTTCCGCCATACGCGGTCCGTATGTATTGAATATTCGAACAATCTTAATATTGACTTTGTTCTGCCGAAAATAATCCATCATCAGGCATTCCGCAGCTCTTTTCCCTTCATCATAGCAGCTGCGAATGCCTATGGGATTTACGCTCCCCCAGTAGTCTTCTTTCTGTGGATGTACCTGGGGATTACCATAAACCTCGGAGGTTGATGCCAGAAGAATTCTGGCTCTGACTCTCTTCGCTATACCCAATGTGTTGATCGTGCCCATGATATTTGTCTTTATTGTTTTGATCGGGTTATGCTGATAGTGAACAGGAGATGCCGGACAGGCAAGGTTATAGACCTCATCGACCTCGAGATTAATGGGATTTATTATATCGTGACGTATAAATTCGAAAAGAGGATTATCAAAGAGATGCAGAATATTTTCTTTGCTGCCTGTGTATAAATTGTCCAGGCAAAGAACGTGATTTCCTCTGGACAACAATTGCTCACAAAGGTGAGAACCAAGAAATCCCGCGCCACCTGTGACCAATATGCGTTTCTTCATTGTCAGTTCCGAAGATAGGATTTTTCTAACAAATATTCTTTCTGGCAATATCGGTTAGAGGCTGTTATAAAACACAAACAGTTTTGTCCTGTCAATAAAAAACAAAGGAATGACTTGTCATTTCTGTAATTTGCTGACTTCATGAGATGGTTTGTGGAATCAAGGCGCTATGGATGAAGTGGTCCGCGGGAAAAAAGGTAAGCTTTACATTGTAGCTACTCCGATCGGGAATCTCGAAGACGTTACAATCAGGGCTCTCAGGGTATTAAGGGAAGTGGACCTAGTAGCCGCGGAGGACACAAGGAGAACAAAGATTCTTCTTAAAAATTATCATATTGATACTCCTATAACCAGCCTTTATGAGCATAATGAGCGGCAAAAAAGAATCTTCATTGTATCCAGGATTCTGGAGGGAATAAACGTTGCTTATGTGTCTGATGCAGGCACACCGGGAATATCTGATCCCGGTTACCTCCTGATAACAAAAGCCGTGGAAAGCGATATACAGATTGTGCCTATTCCGGGTGCATCAGCCGTAATAGCGGCACTGAGCGTTTCGGGTTTGCCCATCAACAGATTTGTCTTCCATGGCTTTCTTCCTGTGCGTTCCAAGCATCGTCGTCAACTGTTCGAAGAACTCAGGCAGGAAGAATCAACTATTGTTTTTTATGAATCACCGAAAAGAATCGCAGATGCTCTCATCGACGCTTCATCCATTCTAGGCGACAGAAAGGTAGCTGTGCTGAGAGAGATGACCAAGCTGCACGAAGAGATAATAAGGGGTTCTTTGACCGACGTGATAAATGTATTAAAATGCAGAGCAGCCAAGGGAGAGTTCACTGTCGTCATAGAAGGTTTTCGCGGAGATCTTGGCTCATGCTCGGATGAGCAGATATCAATGCGCATCGAAGAGCTTCTCAATGCAGGAGCGATTTCCTGCCGTGATGCCATAAAACAGGTTGCTTCAGAAACGGGGGTACAGAAAAAAAGGATATATGATTTGACAACGAAACAAAAGACTTAGCCTGAGACTAATTCCTTGAACTGTGGTTATATATGTGTTAGCTTTTAGAGAATCAGGTTAGAGGGAAAAGTGGCGAAATATACAGTATGGATGATTATGGCAGAATAAATTCCGGGACTCCTAAACCAGCAGAGACTATTTTTGATCTCATTGATGTTGTTGAAGAACCTCAACAGCTGAGTACTGGAGAAGATGCCCGGCAGCAGTTCGCACAAGCAAATGTAAAAGTGTTTGAACTCACTGATGTGATCGAAGAAAAACCTTTATCGGAGCCGGTGCAGCAGGGGATGGAAGAAATGATCGCAAAAAGGGTGGCGGAGACTGTTGAAAGAATTGCGAGAGAGCTTTTTCCTGAGATTGCCGAACGGATTATCCGTGAGGAGATAGAAAAATTAAAGAATGATGACGGAATCCTTTGATCTGCCATGGCTTGTGTTGTCTATAGATTATCAAGAATCGCCTTATCTGCTGTTTTGATCATTGCTTTTACTTTTATTCAGGGAGCTTTAACGGCCGGCAGCCAGGAAAATGAGAATCTGTTTGTAAGAACAATAGAAGGCCAGGCCGTGGTAATAAATGATGATTTGACGCGTACGCGAGACATTGCAATCAGGGATGCCCTTCGGAGGGCGGTTGTCGATGCTGTAGATTTTTTGGCTTTGGATAGTAACAGCGTGGATAAATTAAATGACCAGCAGATTGAAAAGTACGTATATCAGTACGGCATTTTATCGGAAAAACAGTCGGGAATTTTATACAGCGTTGAGGTAAAGGTTGACATTGACAAGAGATATCTGAAGAATGATTTCAAATCCCGGAGCGGTGATAATCGCTTTAAAGAAATTACAATTGATGCCAAAGGGATTAAACATTATAACGATTATAGCCGTGTGAAGAATTTTCTAGTAAACAGGACAAATGGTAAGGGCAGGATTATACCGAAAATGATAAAATCAGACCAAGTGATTTTCGGCCTTTACACGGATGAAAAGATTGATGGCCTTGTAGAGAAGCTCGCAAACCTGACATCAACTTCCAGAACAAGAAAAATATCAAGCAATATTATGGAGATTGATATTGGATCAAATTAACGAAAAGAATCATAATAAAAAGATGCTTCTCCAGGTCCTTGCAATGGTGATCACGGCACTGGTATTTTCTGGTTGCGCATCAAAAATACCCCATATGGTGGTTTCCGATTACGCGAAAAGAGGATTACGGCTTGTTGCCATAATGCCTGTATCAAACAAAACATCGGATGATAAGGCCGCATCCATGATGCGGGGAAAAATACTGGATGCCATGTATCAGAAGGGGTATCCCAAAATTCCTTTTAATGTAATAGACGAGCGTATAGCAAAGCTTGATGCTGCATCTATGAGCGACGCGAAAGCTTTAGGTGGCATGTTGGGAGTAGATGCTGTGATGTTTATAACCCTCCAGGAAAGTTATCGTTCGGTTACGCTTTTGTTTGCAAGCACTGCATTGTCTGCCGGTTTTCAAATGCGGGACGTGAAGACGGGAGGAGTGCTTTGGGAGACCAAATATCGAACGGGAGAAAGAAATTTTGATATTACACGCCAGAGAGTGGATTTGAAGTCAGTCCAGATTTTTGAACCGCTCATGCAGCAAATTGTAGACAAGACAATGGAAACCCTTCCGGATGGCCCGGATTTATAAAAGATAAAGGAGGCAACTATGAAGAAGAACCATCTGCTAATTATATTGGTGGTTGTCAGCATGCTTCTTATTACATTGCCGGCTGAAGCGCAGAGAGTTATGTCTTTAAAGATGGGAAAGGGGCAGGCATTTGTCAACAGCCTGACGGGTTCAGCCCAGGTTTTGTCAGCGGGAAAAAGAGATTGGAGAACACTTTCATCAAGGCAGTATCTGCATGGAGGCGATGAGGTGACCACCGGTTCAAAGGCTCGTTTGGAGTTGATGATGCCTGACAAATCCAAAGTTCGCTTCGCCGAGAACAGCCGTTTTAAAATTGTGCAACTTGATACAGGTGCTAATTCGCGCAATGTGAGAATTAATGTGGCTGTCGGTCGGACATGGGCAAATGTATCCAGGATCATCGGGGGCAAAAGTCGTTTCGAAGTGTCGTGTGAACACGCCGTTGCCGGTGTCCGCGGTACGATTTATCGTGTAAATGTCAATGATGACACATCAGCAGTCGTAAAGGTTTACGATGGCGAAGTTGCCGTTACCGGCGGTGGAGATAAGGCTGTAACACCTGAGACCAGAAAACCGCCCGTGCTGGGTGCCCCTACAAAGGTTTCGGGACCAACGACAGTGGCTGGTCCCAAAAAAATAACAATGGAAGAGTGGGTATATCTTATCAGATCAATGCAGCAGATTAACATTTCCAGTAAAGGTGTTCCTGATAAACCCAGAAGCTTTACCGAGCAGGAAGATCGTGATGAATGGGTTGACTGGAATAAGGCGCGAGACAAAGAACAGTCTGAATAGTTTAATTTGAACGAATAATCGTGAAAGAGAACCCCGGCACTATATGAATATTCCTAATTTTCTGACATTATCAAGAATTGTTCTGGTGCCGGTAATCGTTATCTACCTGATGGGCGGTTTTTACTGCACGGCCCTTATTTTGCTGGTTGTTTCGGGATTGACTGATGTTCTCGACGGGTTTCTTGCCAGAGTGCTAAAGCAACAGACAGTCTTGGGTGCTTACCTGGATCCGATAGCCGACAAGGCTCTTATCATAAGCTGTTTTGTGACCCTTGCCATCAAGAAATTTATACCGGGATGGTTGTCAGTTATTGTTATCAGCCGGGACTGTATAATTCTGCTTGGGATTTCGATACTGACGATGTTATCCATCCCTTTTAAGATTCGGCCTGTCATAATAAGCAAAATGACGACTTTTCTCCAGATAATGACGGTTTTTGTGGTGCTTTTGTCCTATTGTGTTTCGAGCGGATTAAGATATGTTTATACGGATTTGCTTTTTTGGGCTACAGCTATGATTACAGTTCTTTCCGGGCTGTATTACATGATTATTGGAGTCAGATTCATAAATAATGCTTCTCAGTCTCCTCCTTGAGATGCTTTTTAAATGATGATATGTGTCGTCAATATTTACCTTGACATAACAGTGTTTTACTGTTAGAAAGTACCGCTTTTCGGAGGAAGGATCTTTATGTAGGCACGTAGCTCAGGGGGAGAGCGCCATCCTGACGCGGTGGATGTCCAGGGTTCAAATCCCTGCGTGCCTACCATTCTTATCGCAGACCATTCCATCGTGACGAGTAAGTGGTGAGGGCATCATCAAGTGATTTGAACGATGATGCCTTTTTTAATAGAGAATTCTGTAAGTGGCCAAAGCGCGATCTACAGTAAGTCTTCTTAGGTGATAGGTGTGATATGAGCGATATCAATATAACAATGCCGGATGGAACGACTCAGACATTTCCTGTCGGAAGAACTGTTAAAGATGTCATTGCCTCCTGGAGACCAGAATCTCTGGCAGGAACATTAGCTGCCAAGCTGGATCAAAATTCTGTTGATCTGAGTCATACGCTGACCCAAGACGCCGTTTTATCTTTGATTGACGTTGGGACCAAGGAGGGGCTTGGCATTCTGAGGCACAGCATTTCTCATGTCATGGCCCAGGCCGTTCAGGATACATTCAAGGGCGTTCAGGTGGCTATAGGGCCTTCCATTGAAGACGGTTTTTATTATGATTTTGAATATTCCGAGACATTTTCACCGGAAGACCTCGAAAAAATAGAGTCAAGGATGAAGGAGATAGTAAACTCAAACAGTCCATTTATGAGACGCGAGGTATCACGGGAAGAAGCGATTAAATTGTTCAATGATAAGGGAGAAAACTACAAAGTTGAACTTCTCAGGGATCTGCCGGCGGGAATAAAGACGGTGAGCCTTTACAGCCAGGGTGAGTATACTGATCTTTGCCGGGGACCTCACATTCCCTCCACAGGCATGATCAAGGCATTTAAACTGCTCAATGTTGCAGGTGCATATTGGCGCGGCGATGAAAAGAACAAGATGCTGCAGCGTATTTATGGCACTGGTTTTTCAACTCAGGAGGCCTTGGCAGAATATCTTAATGTTTTGGAAGAGGCAAAAAAGAGAGACCATCGCCGCCTGGGAAGAGAATTGGATCTCTTCCAGGTTAATGAAGAGGCAGGAGCTGGATTGGTTATATTTCATCCAAAGGGGATGTTGCTCCGCTACCTCATTGAGGAATGGGAACGGAAGGAGCACCTGAAGCGCGGCTATGATATGGTTATGGGGCCTCAGATTCTTAAAGCTGAGCTGTGGAAGAAATCCGGTCACTTTGATCACTATCGGGAAAATATGTATTTTACCGAAGTCGATGAGAATCCCTATGGAATAAAACCCATGAACTGCCTTTCGCACATGCTCATTTATAAATCGAAGATCCGTAGTTATCGGGATCTCCCTTTGCGTTACTTTGAGTTGGGGACCGTTCACAGGCATGAAAAGGCGGGAGTCCTGCACGGGTTGATGAGGGTGCGTCAGTTTACTCAGGATGATGCTCATATTCTCTGCACACCGGCGCAGTTGAATGAAGAAATAAGAGCAATAGCAGATTTCGTCAATTATGCCATGGGCATATTCGGTTTTGATTATGAGGTTGAACTAAGCACCCGGCCTGCAAAATCTATAGGTTCCGACCAGGATTGGGAGATGGCCACATCAGCCCTTGAGCAGGCTTTAAAAGACAACAATATGATTTACGATGTAAATCCTGGAGACGGTGCTTTCTATGGGCCGAAGATAGATTTCAAACTTAAAGATGCACTCAAGAGAAAGTGGCAGTGTGCGACAATTCAGTGCGATTTCACGCTGCCGGAACGTTTTGATCTGACTTACGTAGGCGAGGATGGTGAACGTCATCGTCCGGTAATGTTGCACAGAGTTATTCTAGGAGCTATAGAACGCTTCATGGGGGTGTTGATCGAGCATTATACAGGAGCGTTTCCTGTTTGGCTGTCTCCCGTTCAAGCCGTTATTGTAACCGTTACGGATAAGCATATTCCTTATGGAAAGGAAGTGAAGCAGCAACTCCTTGAGGCGGGGATTCGTGTCGAAGGCGACTTCAGAAACGAGAAGCTGGGATATAAGATTCGGGAAGCTCAGATGCAGAAGGTGCCATATATGCTGGTTATCGGCGATAGAGAGACGGCCTCGCGACAAGTGTCGCCTCGTCAGCGTGACGGTGAAAATCTCGGTGCCATGGACGCGGGAGCCTTTATTGATATAGTGAAAGAGAAATGTGCTCAATACAAATAGTTTAATATTTTGATAGGGAGTTCTGGGGACATATTCTGAGATGCATAAGTGCCCTGGAAGGTTTAATTATCTGTTTTGGGAGGAGGTGCCATATAGTTAAGGAATTAAAAGTCAATCGTGAGATCAGGGTGCCGAATGTCCGGGTAATTGATTCAGAAGGCAAGCAGCTTGGAATTATATCCTTAACGGACGCCTTGGCTGAAGCAACAAGGGTTGGATTGGATCTGGTTGAGGTAGCCCCCAATTCGGACCCGCCTGTGTGCAGGATCATGGATTATGGGAAATACCGTTATCAGCAGAGCAAAAAGCAACACATTGCCAAAAAAAGCCAAAGCGTAATCCAGGTAAAAGAAATAAGACTAAGACCGAAAACGGAAGAACACGATATACAGGTTAAAGTCAAACATATTAAAAAATTCCTTGAGCAGCAGGATAAAGTTAAAATTACCATGATGTTCCGGGGGCGTGAAATTGCTTATGCCGATATTGGTAGAAAAATTATGGATGATATCCAGGCTGCCCTGGCTGATGCAGGTGTAGTTGAACAGCATCCAAAACTGGAAGGGCGCAACATGATCATGATCGTCGCACCAAAGAAATGATTGATATCCATTAAGATGGTATGCGGTAGGTACTTGAACAATCAAAAAACATGAGGAGTGATAAAATGCCTAAAGTAAAGACACACAGGGGGGCCGCGAAGCGGTTCCGCCTTACAGGTACTGGCAAGGTTAAGCGCAGCAAGGCCTATGCGAGTCATATCCTGACAACGAAGACGACAAAAAGAAAAAGGAACTTGAGAAAAAATACACTGGTCGACAAGACAAATGAAAGAGCCATTAAGAAACTTATCCCTTATGCATAGTTCCTTGCTGGAGTCTTAAAGGTTAATGAATAAAAGGAGTAGATAAAATGTCAAGAGTTAAAAGAGCTGTGACCGCTAAAAAGAAGAGAAGAAAGATCCTGAAAAGAGCCAAAGGATTTTTTGGGGCCAGAAGTCGACTGCTGAAGACGGCCACGGAGGCTGTTGACAGGGCTCTGAAATATGCATTCCGTGACAGACGAGTCAGGAAAAGAGAATTCAGGCAGCTTTGGATCGCCCGCATCAGCGCTGCGGCAAAGTTGAACGACATCACATACAGCAGGCTGATAAACGGTATGAAGCAGGCGGGAGTCATTATCGACAGGAAAATGCTTGCCGATCTTGCTGTTCATGATCCGCATGGATTTTCCAGGATTGCTTCTGTAGCTAAGGGTGAACTTACGGCATGATGGTCAAGCTTGAGGAGATCCGAAAACAGATAGACAATGAACTCGCCAATGCGACGGAAGAAGCGGAACTTCTCGAAATCAAAACAAAATATCTGGGAAGAAAGGGAGTCCTCACGGGACTTCTCCGCAACATTAGCGCTGTCCCTGTCGAACAGAGACCGCAATTCGGTAAGTTATGCAACGAAATTAAGGAGGCTGTATCTTCAAGAATAGAAAATGCGCTTACCGGATTGGTTTCAATAAAGAAAGATCAAGAGCTACTCAGAGAAAGGATCGATATTACTCTTCCAGGGCGGGGCATTCGACATGGAAGAATCCACCCTGTTATCCAGATATGTAAAGAGATATGTGATATCTTTGCCGGATTGGGATTTTCTGTTGTTGAAGGTCCGGAAGTTGAACTGGACCATTACAATTTCGAAGCCCTGAACATTCCCAAGGACCATCCTGCACGCGACATGCAGGATACATTTTATGTAGAAGAGAATATAGTCCTGCGCACTCATACATCCCCTGTACAAATCAGAACGATGGAAAAGTACAAACCGCCAATACGCATCCTTTCTCCCGGTCGAGTATACCGTCCTGATTCAGATGTGTCCCATACTCCTATGTTTCATCAAATAGAAGGTTTGATGGTTGATAGAGGGGTGACCTTTGGTGATCTGAAGGGCGTTTTAACCTATTTTCTCAAACATGTGTTTGGCGATGATACAGCTTTGAAGTTCCGCCCCAGCTTTTTCCCTTTTACCGAACCAAGCGCCGAAGTAGATATCAAATGTGTTATGTGCAAAGGTAAAGGTTGTCGCGTATGCGGTCAGAGCGGGTGGCTTGAGATACTGGGTTCTGGAATGGTAGACCCTGAGGTTTTTAAAAATGTCGGATATGATCCAGATGAAGTATCAGGATTTGCCTTTGGTTTAGGGTTGGAAAGAATTGCTATGCTGAAATACGGTATATCCGATATCCGCCTCTTCTTTGAAAATGACTGGAGGTTCCTAGAACAGTTTTGATATGAAAGTAAGCATTAAATGGCTTAGAGATTATGTAGATATTGACATTTCTGTGGAAGAACTTGCCAGCCGGCTTACTATGTCCGGACTGGAAGTTGATGCCATTGAGAAGAAGACACCTGATTTCTCTGGTGTTGTCGTCGCAAAAGTACTGTCTGTCAAACCTCATCCGGGAGCAGATAAATTAAGTCTTTGTGATATATCAGCAGGCGATAAAATATACCCGGTAGTATGCGGTGCCAAGAACATGAAACCCGGTGACGTTGTGCCGTTTGCCACTGTGGGGGCAACTATACCGGGTGGATATACGATAAAAAGCTCCAGAATAAGAGGCGAGTTGTCCGAAGGCATGCTCTGCTCTGAAGAAGAACTGGGAATAGGCAGTGATAACAAGGGTATTATGATTCTGCCTTCAGAACTTGTCTTAGGCATGGAGCTCCAGGAAGCCCTTGATTTGTATGACACTGTTCTGGATATCGGTGTGACGCCTAATCGCGCTGACTGTCTTTCCATTATCGGTGTGGCAAGAGAAATTGCCGCGATTACCGGCCGAAAACTAAGATATCCTGAAATCAACATATTGGAGAATGAAGAAGATATCAACACAATCACATCCGTAACCATCTTGGATGACGATCTGTGCCCCAGATATACGGCGAGGGTTATAAAAAATGTAGAAGTAAGACCGTCTCCCCTGTGGATGCGGCAAAGGCTGGAGGCTGTCGGACTCAGAGCAATCAACAATATTGTGGATATCACAAATTTCGTCATGATGGAGTTGGGACAACCCCTGCATGCCTTTGATTATCGTTTTCTTGAAGAAGGGCGTATTGTTGTAAGACGATCAAAGCAGGATGAACATTTTATCTCCCTTGATGAGAAAGACAGGATACTGAAAAGCGATACCTTAATGATTTGTGACGGGGTCAAACCGGTAGCAATCGCTGGAATCATGGGGGGGCTGAACTCTGAGGTCAAGGATGATACGGGAACGGTACTCCTTGAGAGTGCCTACTTCAATCCCACGTCTATACGAAGATCATCACGATGGCTGGCAATGGGTACAGACGCAGCGTTCCGATTTGAGAGGGGAGTCGACCCCGAGGGTGTTACAAGAGCCTTGGATAGAGCGGCACAACTCATGGCGGACCTTTCGGACGGTACGGTATGCAGGAATTACATAGACAATTATCCTAAAAAGATTGAACCGGTCCGGAACATTCCTCTGCGGGTAAAACGGGTAAATGATTTTCTTGGAACGGCAATTGACGAGCAGGAGATAATATCGATCCTCAATAGTCTGGAAATGAAAGTTACCGATAATAAGCAGGGGCTCTATCTTGTCACACCGCCAACTTTTCGAGTAGATATCAGCCGGGAGATCGATCTGATTGAGGAGATTGCCAGGCTGTATGGTTACGACAAGATACCGGTTAGCATGCCTTCCGTATCGGTTTCTTCTATCGAAAAGAGCTTGACAGGTGTTATCGAAGACAGGGTCAGGGCTGTCTTAACTGGTTTTGGATATTCTGAAATTATAACATATAGCTTCGTATCTCCGGAAGGGGCTGATCTTCTTAATTTCGGTCATGATGACGAGCGGCGGCAGATGGTCAAGATAAGGAATCCCCTTACTGAAGATCAGTCCGTTATGCGTACCAATCTGGTCTATAGTATGCTCAAAACAATGAAGACCAATACCTATTCGGGGTGTTTCGATCTTAAAATTTTTGAAATAGGAAGAACATTCTATCATAAGAATGAAGGTTCACTTCCCCGGGAAAAAACCAGGGTAGGCGGTCTCTTAACGGGGCACAGATATGACGACAGCTGGCACTTCAATGATCTGCAGGCTGATTTTTATGACCTAAAAGGATGTATTGAAGGACTATTCGATAGTCTGAAAATCAGAGATGTTTCCTACAGAGCAAATGTACCGGAACCATTTCTTCATCCCGGAAGGGCATGTAATATTTCAGTTAATAATGTCAATCTGGGGTGGATGGGAGAGATTCATCCGGATGTAATTAAAAAGATGGATCTGAGAAACAGGGCCATGGCATTTGAGATAGACATGGACCTGTTATCGGAAATTTATTCGGCAAAGATCGCTTTCGATGAGATAAGCAAATTTCCCTCAAGTTCGAGAGATGTGGCTTTTCTGGTGAAGGTTGAGCTGAAAGCGGAGAAAATTGTAACCTTGTCCAAGGGGTTAGGTGAAGAATTGCTTGAAAAAGTAAGTATTTTTGATGTATATGACGGCAAAGGGATACCGGAAGGTATGAAAAGTTTAGGACTACGTTTTTCTTACCGCGCCTCCGACCGGACACTTACGGATCAGGAGGTCAATGATGTTCACGGCAGAATTGTGAAAAAAGTCATGGCTGAATACGGTGCAAAAATTCGTGGAGAAGAGCAATCATAATTTGGGGATCATCATAAAAGGAGGCAGGAGATGACTAAGATTGATATTATCCAGGAGGTGTATGAGAAACTGGGATTTTCAAAGAAAGATTCGGCCAGTATCGTCGAGTCGGTATTCGACATCATGAAGGAAACCCTGGCCAAGGGTGAGAAGATTAAAATTTCCGGTTTCGGCAATTTCGTCGTAAAGGAAAAGAAGTCCCGTAGAGGTAGAAATCCTCAGACCGGAACCGAAATAGAAATATCAGCGAGAAAAGTTCTGACCTTTAAATCAAGTCAGGTATTGCGCAAGGCGCTCAATGAGTAAGGGCAGAAATTAACGAATTGGTATCGTTCCTGGAAGCACTGATCAATTTATGGTAGCGGGGTAAAACATGGACGTATCGATTCCCGATAAGGCCTATTTTCGCATCGGCGAGGTTGCTAGAATTCTGAGCGTGGAACCGCATGTGATCAGGTACTGGGAATCGGAATTCAAATCTGTAAGGCCGGTTCGTTCCAAATCTGATCAGCGGCGATACAGAAAGAAGGATGTTGAAGCATTACTAGTCATCAAAAAACTGCTTTATGAGGAACACTTTACAATCAGCGGAGCAAGGCAGCAACTTGACAGGCTGAAATCGGCTACAGACGAATCAGAAAGAGAAGAACAGGTTCAAAATAAAGAACAAATGGGTGGATTTGACAGACTCAGGCTTATTCAGATCAAGAAGGTTCTTCAGGAAATAAGGCAGATGATTTAGTGTCCTGAAGGTTACGATATAAAAAAGGCCGATGGGAATGCATTCTCATCGGCCTTGTTTATATAATGTATATGGTAAAAGGAAATCTTACTTGCCTCTTTTCGATGCTTTGAGGGGGTTGAGCTTTTGAACTACTTCCTTGACTTCCCTTTTAACATGTGAGGCGGTAGGGCATATGCCCAAAATCCACTTTACAGATGGTTCCGGATATACTTTGCAGTATTTTCCAGTAGAAAGCTCAACTACCTTATTGCATCCTTCGCAGGTTTCAACAATGATGTGGCAACTCCCTCCCGTATATCCGCAGCCCTTCTTGGACATGAATGTGCATTCGGAACCTTCTTTGACAGTCTGGCAGATCACTGTGATGCCTCCTTTCGGGTATTAATCTTACCTGCTCTCCAGACTAACTGTGAAACAGGTATATTATTTAAAGGGGCACTTGCTAACAAAAAGAATGTTTACTGTCAAGGAAAATTTATATTATGAAAATCGTTAAGAATTTCAAAGCTCAACATTTTTATGGAAAAGTGATATAATTATTAACAAAGATAGTTGCTTGTGAGAAGGAATAACGCAGGAAAGGCTTGAGGGAATAAAAATGCCGGAAAAAGGATCAGACTGGATAGAGAAGATAATAAACCATCTTTCGTCTTTAAGTTGAAGTCCTAGGGTTGAGTAGTCCGCAATGCTGATGTATCTTGAGTAAGAAGTAGTAGACATCTCGATAGCCGTATGCCATGCGGGATAGCCGTTTGATCTTGTTGTTTAACCCTTCGGAAATGGCCGTTGTGATATTGCAGACAAAGTAATTGAGGATGAAGAGACGTTTCCGAAATAACTTGTATCCCAGTTCCACAAAGGGAGCTATCTTAGATTTTATGGCAGCAATGGTAGTGTAAGATTTTTTGTGTAAATTCATAAAAGCCTATAAGAGGTAGAAA
>CAZLFA010000043.1:0-36073 GCA_964558665.1 uncultured Syntrophaceae bacterium | reverse complement strand
ACCGTTGCATAGGAGGATCAAAATTGAATGAACATTTGCTCACTTTTTTAAAGAACGAACCTGATGTTGATGTTCGCTTAACCTTTTTAATTTTACTTCACTATGACACCAATCTTAAAAGCAAATTGGACATGGAAAAATATCTTACGGATTCTTTGACGCCAAAACTTAACGTAGTTAACAGAAAAGGCTAATAAGTGAATTTTTTTACCTTAATCTGCTCGATTTTCGAGCTTGAGAGCTGCGGAGCATGAAGATTCTTTCTTTATTTTTTTTAATACTCCTTCTTGTTTCTTCTGAAGCCTACAGTTTTTGCTTCGAAGAAGCCGGCCAGCAGTATGGTGTTTCACCGTCTGTCTTACAGGCGATTGCCGGCGTTGAGTCCAATTTCAATCCGCGCGCCGTCAATTATAACCGGAACGGGACATTCGATTATGGCGTGATGCAGATTAACTCTTCCTGGTACAAAACACTTGGAAAGGATCTGTGGGCTTCTCTGGCTGATCCCTGCACGAACGTTAAGGTAGGAGCATGGATATTGTCGGATTGCATAAAAAGAAACGGCAACACCTGGGAGGCCGTGGGTTGTTATAACGCACGATCGGAATACAAACGCAATAAATATGCATGGCGGGTTTATAACTATCTCTCCGGGAGTAATCATAAGCCCACAAAGAAACAGACCAGGAAGCATAAATCTCATGACACTATATATTTTGTGGGGTCTATATCAGATTTAAATAGCTAATATTAAAAGGAGATTGCCATGTCGCAAGAGTACGCAAACGAACTTCAAAAACTCGAAAATTCTCAGAAATTAATCAGGGAAAAGATAAAACGCCTCAAAAAAGAGGCAGATAAGCATCGCAAGGACAAGATCTATGCTTTGGTCGATGACTTTTACCGCAAGGATTTTGCCGACTTCGATCTGGAAGACTTCAAGGCCAGGCTGAAGGACATTTTTGAATATTCTGCTAAGAATCTTAACTGAGAGTATCTATGGGACCTTACGCGCAATCCGCAACCGCTGCCAAAAATTACTATTACGAGAAGGACCCTGTCTTTAACGCCGATGGGAGGGGGAATAATACCCGCTGGCTTGGGGGAGGATGTGAGGCCCTTGGGCTTGTCAATGGAAACCGGATTGAAGGCAAGGATTTTCTGAACGTCATTGAAGGCAAAGACCTTGAGGGCAACCAGCTCGTGAGGCTTTCGTATACCGACGACAAGGGCAGGGCGGAACACCGTGCAGGAATCGATTTTACCTTCGACGACCCCAAGGACGTCGCCATAATCGAACTGGTCCTGGGTTATAAACCAGAAGTGTTTATGGAGATTCGGAAAGATGCGATCGATCATGTCTCGAAAATCCTGGACGATGAATGTCTGTACTACCGGGAAACTAAAAACGGTTTTACCAAGGATGTACACATCAAGGGGCAGGGCATCATGGCTGTTTACCATCATGGAACCAGCCGCGAGAACGATCCCCAGCCACATACCCACTTGTTTATTTCCAACATGCTGAAAACGCCCGACGGCTCTTATAAAGCAATAGAAGGCAAATACATTTTCGCCACACAAAAATATCTCACTTCCGTATACCACTCATTTTTTGCCTCTAAGCTCAAAGAACTGGGTTTTGGTATCCAACCTATAGGCGATGGTCTTTATTCGCTTAAAGGGGGCAATAATGAAGCCAGAGAGCTGTTTTCAAAGCGGAGTGAGACCATTAAAGCCAATGAAGAGGCGCTCAAGGCAAGTGGGGCTTATAAAAATGCCCCCGATGCCGAAATGAAGCTTATCGCCGCATTTATGGACCGGCCGGGCAAAAATACAAAAATTACACTTCCCGAATTAAAAACTTTATGGGACGAACAGTTGAAAGCCCGTTCATTCTCTGTAGACAAGATTCTTCATGACTATAATAATTCTGTTAACCTTTCCTCTTCACTGAAACCCGGGGACTATATTTCGCTTGCAGTAAAGGACATGCTTTCTTCTGAAAGCACTTTTACGAAATATGAAATATTAGCCGCTGCCAATTCACTTTCCATAGGGGATTGCGATGACCTGGTTATCGCACACGCTTTCAATAAGGCCGTTAAAAGCGGTTCCATTGTTGAACTCGGACGGGACAAAAAAGGCTATGCCGTTTTCAGCTCGCCGGGGATGATTGAAACAGAACTTACCATCCTTAACACGCTCAAGGCAGGGAAGGGGACTGTTGAACCCATAATGTCCCGAGACGAAGCCCATAGCTTTATCGAAAAGTTTCAAAAAGAGAATGGCTACACGTTGACCGATGGACAGAAGGACCTTTTTACGGAGGTGATGACCACCGACAATCAGTTTGTCCTTTCGCAGGGTAATGCCGGCACCGGAAAGACAACCGTGTTTAAAGCCGTTCGCCAGGCGGTCGAAGGCGCTGGCTATTCCCTCGAAGGATACTCCAAGACAGGCAAAGCCGCACATGAGTTCATGTCCGCTACCGGTTCCTTTGCACAGACGGTCGACGGCCACGTCCTGCGAAGAGAAACGGAAGGCAAGAACCTTTCCAGGGAGAACACAATCAGGGTCATTGACGAGGCGTCCATGCTGGGTAGCGTCCAGACCTTAAAAGAGATTGAATTTGCGCAACAGGACGGCGCGAGGATTGTCATGATCGGCGACATAAAGCAGTTGCAAAGCCTGGATGCCGGAAGAACCTTCCGAGATTGCCAGGAAAAGGGGGAGATCGATGTCGTCATGCTGACGGAGTCCCTTCGTCAGAAATCGGTACATACCCGCATGCTGGTTTCTGCGATGGCAGATAAAAACTTTGAACGTATCGAGAATATCCTTTCCTCTCACGACATGGTCTCTTCGGTTTCCGACAGGATTGAAAGATTGCACCTTGCCAAGGCGGAGTTTTTCTTCAAGGGAGGCTCGGATACCAACACTCATATCATCACCCAGATCAATGCCGACCGTAACGAATTAAACGCCATGATCCGCGAGGAACTGAAGCTAAATGGCAAGCTGGAAGAGGGCGTAAATATGACCGTGCGCGAGCATATAAACATGCAAGACTCTGAGAAGAGATATTCCCATAATTTTGAAGCAGGCGGTATCATTTTTCCACAATCTTCCTTGCCGGGGTTAAGGGCCGGAAGCGAGGCCCGTATTACAGAGGTTGACCATTCTAAAAACACGCTTTTCTGTCAGACCTTGAACGGCAAGACGGTTTCTATTGATCTTCTTTCTTACGGTGATCGGCTTCAGCTTTATAACGAAGTTGAGAAAAACTTTTCCCCTGGGGACAGCATCATCTTCACTAAAAACGACCGTCATTTTGGACTTCAAAACGGCAACGAAGGAAGAATTATTTCCATTGATGACAACGGCAAAGTTTCCGTCCGGATGTCCAACAAAAGCGAAATCAGTTTTACTCCTGAGAAACACTATCCATATATTGACCACGGCTATGCCATCACCGCGCACAAATCCCAGGGGGCCACGTACTCAAACGTCATTTTTGCCGGGGAAGGGGAGAGGACAAATTACAACCAGTTTTATGTTGCCGCCTCGCGATGCAAAGACGATTTGTCCGTCATCGTTGATGACAAGGATGTTCTTATGAAAAATATGCGCGAGGAAGAAATGAAACGCAGCACTCTTGACCATACATACGGCAAGGATGAATCGATACGGCAGGCTGATGAAAAAGAACGTCAGCAGAAGGAGCATGAAGCAAAGGATAATGAACCCGGCAAAGGATTCGAAAAGGCCGGTGTCCTTGAGCGTGATTTTGCTTCAAAGGATAAAGACAGAAACTCAGACCGCATCATAGATAGTGAATACATTCATCATCGTGAGACGAGAGACGGAATATCTTCTTCAGTTCACGGTCCTGTTTACATGATAAAATCTTTTATTGAGAGATCAGATTCACAATCAATGAGTGAGAATAGTTTAAGTGAAAAGACAACGGATGAATCACAGGTTAACTATGAAATAAAGTCTCCTGACGGCGAGGTTAATATTCAACCGCCTCTACCGGGCATGGAGATGTAACAATTAAGATCGGAGTCACATTAAACGGAGTCGATTTTATGGAGAGTCGGACAGTAGCTGAAACGTACTCTAAAAGTTATACACCCCACGCAATTTGCAATTGCTTTCAAGGGCGGAAGACATCTTTTACAGAGGCGATTTCTTTTTTAATATCATCGAGTTCCGTGCCGCCCTGTATCAAGGGCGGTTACAACCCCGTTGTTGCTGATTCATTAATGATTACTGCGTATTTCCAAGGGAGGTTATGGAATGCAAGAATTTAAGGTCTTTTTAACAGATGAACTCGCAGAAAAGATTGCGATGGAAGCGACTGAAGAAGGCACCTCTAAATCTGAAACTCTCAGACGTAAAATTGAGCAAGGTTTTGAGACCGAGCAGATTGAAAATAAACTTTCATCCCTGATTGAAAGGCTTGAAGGACAAGGGAAGAAAATATCAGAACTGGACACGGTGGTGAGGCGGGTCGGTGACCATGTTATTGAACATAAAGAGCATACTGTTTTGACTCTTCATTTTCTAGCGGAATTTATCAAAATAAGTGATGGCGGAAAATCGAATTTCATGAAGGTTGCCGGTGCCGCTGATAATCTTTTTCGTGAATATCTCAAGACCGGCAAGCTTACCCACTTGTGAGATCAAAGGTTATGAAAAAGACAAGGCGAATTGAACCGCATTCATACAAGGGATTTGAGACATTCAGGAACGCCCTGGTTATGTCCTTGCAGATGCAGAAATACCTTTTTCTGTTCAGCCTTTTCGCTGTCGTTCTGGTGACGCTGGGCGTGGAATATTTTCGCCACAAATATGAATACGGCGTCTTTCTGCAATACCTGGGACATTGCATAAGGACACATAGTGCCCACACACTGAATAATCTCTTTGAGGTGTTTGTCCTGCTTGCCCTCCAGGGTGTGGTGACTTTCATCTTTGCCCTGATCTTTTTCGGTTTTCCTTTTTATGTTGGGGCGCAATACTATTTCTATCGCCGGTCAGTAAAACAGCATGCAGATTTTTATGTCCGGGGCAGCAGATTTATCGAGGCATCACAACTTCAGAAATTTCTTTCAAAAGTGCCCTGCAACATTCCCTTGGGAGAGCTGTCTATGCCGGTTGATGCAGAGACCAAGCATGTCTTCGTTGTCGGACAGACCGGATCGGGAAAAACCCAGCTCCTTAAACGAGCCTTCAGCAAGGTTCAGGACATGTCAAAGAAGGCGATTGTTTATGATTTTAAGGGTGATTATCTGCCGTCCAATTTTAATCCGGAAACGGACTTGATCTTTAATCCTCTTGATTCGAGATCGCTCCACTGGACAATCTTCAATGATGTAAGTTCCACGCTCGATATCGATCAGGTTATCTGCCACGGCATGATAAGGGGAGGGGAATACGGTCAGGATCCGTTTTGGTCTCATGCGGCGCTTCTGGTATTTCGCGGCATCCTCTATTCTCTTTACAGGGAAAATGAGGGCCATGTGACAAATTCAGACATCTGGAATGTAGTTACCAGCGGGGCGGGGAGGGTAGCAAGTCGATTAAGGGAAATACCCGAAGGAGCGGCTGGCTTTGAGATGATTATCGACATGCATTCCAAACAGACACAGGGCATCATGGCCAAGCTTTTACAGCATACTTCTTCATTGGAAATCATGAGTTCTCAAGAGGGAGCATTCTCAATTCGCAAGTGGCTTTCGGATGGAAAACCGGGGACGCTTTACGTTGTAGGCAACAGCAAGACCAAGGACCTTTTAAAGCCTATTTTGACATTGCTCATTGATATGGCTGCACACGAGGTTTTGTCCATGCAGGACGACCGAGACAGGAGGATGTATTTTTTCCTTGATGAATTCGGCTCTTTGAACCCCATGAGCAGCATAATTGAACTCCTCACAAGGGCCAGATCGAAGGGCGTAAGCGTCTGGATAGGCACACAGGAAATAGGGCAGATTGAGAAGCTTTACGGCAAGGATCTGCGAGCGGCGATAGTCAACAACTGCGCCACGAAATGCATGCTTTCTATCGGCGAACCCGACACGGCCAAGTACCTTTCCGACATGATCGGGGAAACAGAAGTCAACGAGGCGCAGGAGACTCTTTCCATGGGCATTTCGGACTTCAGGGACGGATTGAGCTACATGACCCAGTCAAAGGTAAAAAAACTTCTTTTGCCTTCGGAACTGCAAACCCTTCCGCATATGCGAGGGATCGTCAAGCTCCCCGATTATGACTTTTCCCGGATCAGTGTCCCGCTGGTCATCTATGAGAATAAATATGAGATGTTTTTACAGAGAGAGGACCTGGATCTGGAACGCATGATCCAAAAATATAGTGAGATTAATGACACTGTAATTCCTGATCCGCAGGAAGGAGAGGGGATAAAATTATATAGTATGCCTTTACATGACAAAGCAGAGCATTTTTCAAAATTGAATCCCGGCCAGGAGGTTGGATAATGCGTATTATAAAAGTCTTGCTTCATTTTTTTATTTACTTATCTTCTTTTATTACGGCTTGTTGTGCGCTGGCGGCTGTTATGGATATACGTTGTGAATCATACAAATATGATGAATCTTCTTACGGGAAATATGCCATGGACAGCACTTTTGTCATTACGCGCTCCGAACCCTCGGTGAAATTGGCTTTGTCGCCTCCTCCTCCTGCTCTGCAGATGACCTTTAAGGAACCGGACAAAGAAGCTGCGAAAAAGATTCAACAGCAGGGATTCGGCACCTATGCAGTGTATTTCCTTGATGTCAACAGCGCCAGACTGGACAAAGGTGTTATAGATCAGCTGAAGGCAGTTCTCCCTGTGTTCAAATCCAGAAACAAAGGGGTCAACGTCACCGGCTATACATGTGATATAGGTTCCAAAGACGTAAACGACCATCTTGCCATGAAAAGGGCGCAGGCTGTAGCGAAATACCTTGAAGGGCAGGGGGTCAAGGTTAATCAGATAAACGGTGAGGGAAAGAGCCGGTACATTTCTTCCCGGAAGGATATTAACCGGCGTGTGGAGATATCTCTTCTCAGCAGCCTGGGTGACAACACGCCCCGTCCGGATCGTTTGATGAAAGGCAATGCTCATGGCCGATAATTGGTATGTCTATCTTCTCCGATGCCACGATAATACGCTGTATTGCGGCATCACAAAGGATGTCAAAAAGCGGCTTATGGCACATAATAAGGGGGCTGCCAGCCGCTATACCCGCAGCCGACTGCCAGTAAAGCTGGCAGCGGTAAGCGGGGCCATGTCCAAAAGTGAAGCCCTTCGGTTCGAGATCAAGGTGAAGAAAGTATCTAAAGGAATGAAAATAGAGATGGTGAAGAAGGGAAAAGACTTTAAATGATTTTGCAGAATATTTTCTCATGCATTTAATGATTGCATGAGATTTTAGGCGTCCAGGGGGCGGTTGGGAAGCCGGGCACCCTGGACGCACACACACTACATTGAGGAGGTATTTATGCACCGGTACAAATCCAGGTCTGTCTTTGTTCTATTTTTGTGTGTATTGTCATTTTCTCTGTTTGTCTATGAGATAACACGTTCTTATGCAGCAAGCTCCAGATCAAAAAAGTCCTCTTCTTCCAGACATACTCAAGTGTCTGAAGAAGACCGGGCCAGAGCAGATCTCAAAAAACAGTTTCCCAACCTCAAAATAGACTCCTTTAATAAATCTCCCATTAATAATCTCTTCGAGATTGAGACGGGAGGTAATATTCTCTACTATGATCATAAAGGCGGTTATCTTTTTTTCGGAGATATACTTTCCAAAACAGGCGTGAATATTACTGCCAAGGCAAGGGAAGAACTGTCTAACAGGAAATTAGCCAAGATCCCCTTGGATAAGGCAATCAAGATCGGCACCGGCCCTGATAAGGTCATTCTGTTCACCGACGTTGACTGTCCTTACTGCAAGAAGGTTTATTTCCATCTCAAGGGCAAATCCAACATCACCCAATATGTGTTCCTTTATCCATTGCCAATGCATCCCCAGGCGGAAGTAAAAAGCAGGATGATCCTGTCTTCCCCTGATCCTGCCAAGACCTATGACGATATCAGTGACGGTAAATACGACAAGTATGACTGGAAATCGTACAAGCCGGACAGCAATTCAGCGTCGCTTTTGAACAGCCATATGGCCATTGCGAAAAATGTCGGCATCAGGGGAACACCATCCCTATGGATCAATGGCAAAGCCGTGCCGGGCGCGGATTTGCCCATGATTGATAAACTGCTTCAATCTGGTTCGAAGAACCAGAAAAATAACTAAACGGAGGTTTTTATGAAAGAATCAGCAACAGGTATTAATTTCGGTTTTGGTCGTGAAGTCAATCAATATCTCTTTTTCCTTGGCCTTCTTGTCCTATGTGTACTCGTGTCCGGCGATGCATGGGCCTTTACAGCTCCCACTTCCGGATCGCTGCTCTATGACGCCTATGACATGGTCGTCAACAAAATGTTCAAAGGGGCTCTCGGATACGTCATTTGTTTCGCGGCGCTGGCTTACGGGCTCTATTGCCTCTTTACCATCAAGATTGCCCAGTTCCTCTGTTCTTTCGTGGGAGCGGGTCTGCTTTGGAATCTCGAAAGCATCGTAACATCCATGGGCTGTATCTTTTAATTTATGTGACCTTAAAAGGAGCTTTATTTCATGGAAAAATCTTTTCCTCAGTATCTTTCGAAGCCGTTTATGATCCTCTTTCTTGAACTGGACGATCTTATGTTCTGTCTGTCTCTTTTCGGCGTTGCCATGATTTTTGGCGGTATGTTCTGGATACTGTTTCTTGTGCTCTCCTGGTCGTACATGAAGATGAAGAAGAAATCACCCCGAGGTTTTTTTAAGCACATTTTTTATATGTCAGGACTCACTACCCTGTGGGGCTATCCGACATCGTTTGAAAAACGCTTTGTCGAATAGCCCCCTGTGGGTTTTTGACACGAATGCGAGGCTGGCTTTGAAATTCAATAAATTTCTCAATAAAAACGCTGACACTGTTGCCCAGAACAGGATGCTTAAGTTCCTCGTAGGCGTCTTTGGGTTTTGCTCCATTGCCAATCTTTTTCTCAACTGGTACGCCATCAACTATCACAGGGACATCCTTATACCATCTAGTCTGACCGAAAAAGCCATGGTTTCAGGGACTGACTTTGACGAGTCCTATGTCATTGCCTTTGCCCGCGATGTCGTCAATCTCACCTTTACCTTCACTCCTGGCAATGTAAAGTCCCGTTATGAACAGCTCCTCATGCTGTATTCACCTGAATGCTTTCCTGCCGGGAAGGCCATGCTATATGACTTGGCGGAGCGTGTCGCCTTGACACGCCTCACCAGTGTCTTTCACCCCCATGTTTTCCGGATCGATCAAAAGAACCGGACAATCGAAATAACCGGCAATCGCATACAGAACATTGACAATCAGGTCGTCTCCAATGGCGTGACCACTCTCTCCATTGTTTATTCCATCAATCACGGCAAGTTTTCCGTATGCGAGATAACCGACAAGGCTGACACGACTGCCGCTGCAGCGACAGCCGCCAAGATGGGAGGTACTAACAAGTGAAACGCATACCAAGGCATATTTTATCTTTAATACTTGTCATTCTCATTTTTAATCCCGTATCGGGATTTTCAGAGGAGGCAGGCAATCCCGCGTCTTCTGCAAAAAAACAGGTTGCACAGCCTCCGACTGTGGCAAACAAACAAAAAGAAGCAGCGCCGGTGCCACCCATCTCAAAACAGCCAACCGGCAATTCAAGTGTGCCGATCCCAGCCGGAAAGCCGGGCAAGGATAATCCTTCCCAAACACACGGCAAGGTATTGACCGAACTCTATACAGGTAAAACACTCAGTTATTCCCAGGTTGCCGATGTTGTTGCCCGCTCTTCAAATATCAATCCTGTTGTGCTTCCTGAAGTTTCCGTGGCCGTTCATATGAGCAGCAGCGACGTCAACAGGATTGTATGCACTGGAGGCGATGTCAAGGATGTCAATTACTCCAGTGAAAAGGGGCTGGACATCAAGGTGACAGGCAAGGATGTATGGGCCAAGTTCAAGATAATGAAAACCGACGGCAGGACAGTTTTTGCTTCTCTCCCTGTGGAATTGTTCATCACCTGCAACAACAGCGTTTACAACATTATTGCTGTCCCTCAGCGTGTTCCTTCTCAAACAATTCGCCTTTCCGGAAGTTCATCCGAAAAAATAAAAAAGAATGTTTCCGTCTACGGCTCGATGCCTCTTGAAAAAAAGGTCCTTGCCCTTATCAGGGCTGTTCATACCGGTGAAATTCCCGAGAGTTTCTCCGTCTCTGTCAAGAATGTACCGGTTAACATCTATAAAGACATCAATCTGACCCTGGAGAAGATTGTCACCATGGAAGGAGAGGGGATACGCCTTAAATCGTACAAGGTATCCCTCAATCCCAAATCAGGGCTTTTAAAGGCCAACCTTGACGAAAAGGAATTTCTTATAACGGCCTTGACCAGGAACACCATATCGGTGGCCTTCGACAAGCCGCTTCTGGAAGGCAAAAACTCCGTATCACATTTATACATATGCGAAAGAACCGTTGATTAGGGGGAGGGGAGATTATGAATAAGAAATTTACTGATGTGCTGAGCAAGCTTACTCCGAAGGCAAAGAGATATTTTGTTATCGGTATAGCTGTATTTGTCATCGTCGCTTTGGGTGTCATGACACATTTCATCCGCAGCTATAAAATGGCCGGCAAGGAACCAAAGGCTGCCAAGAAAGAAATCAAGCTGAATACTGGCTTACTGGAAAAATCCACCTATATGGAAAGCAATAAAAAGATCACCAACCTCGATAAAAAGGTTGAGGACCTGGAAAAGGAGTTGGCGTCTGTAAAGAAGGGACAGTCTGTCATTGATCCTAACGCCAAAGATTCATCATTGCCTCTTTCTGCCACGACAAATCAGCAAACGCAGTCTGTATCTCCGTCAGCAGCAAGCAAGGCATCTCCTGCGCAGCGCCAGCTCCCAGCCGGTTCTGCTAATAATATTCCCGTTCCCGTGCCGCCTGGACAGCCGGGCAGAGAAACGTCTTCTATCCCCAGTTCATCTCGCTCCGGTCAGGCCCCTCCTGGACAGGCATACGTTGAAAGAAATGAATTTATAGGGGGTATCGGATCTGTAAGTTACCATTCTTCTGACTCTTCCAAGTCGGATGATTTAAAAAAAAAGAATCCATCAATCTTTCTTCCCCCGTCTTTCATGGCGGCAACACTGTTATCAGGTCTCGATGCGCCGACAATGAACGACGCAAAGGCGCATCCTGTACCGGTTATATTGCGTATTAACGATCTGGCCTTCCTGCCCAACCAGGTCAAGGCGGATCTCAAAGGATGTTTTGTATTGGCGGAAGGGACAGGATCTCTGGCCACAGAAAGAGCTGAGCTGAGATTGGTAACCCTGTCCTGTCTATCCAAGAAAGGCAAGTCTGTGATCAATCAGTCTGTGAAAGGTTTTATAGTTGATAGTGACGGCAAGATAGGTCTCCGTGGCACTGTTGTATCCAAAATGGGTTCTGTTATTGCACGCACTTTTCTGGCCGGGCTTGTCCAGGGTTTTGGTGACGCCTTCAAGCAATCTACCTATACGTCCTCGATATCTGCCCTGGGCACTACGCAGACAATTGATTCCGGTCAGATAGCAAAAGCCGGGCTGGGGCAGGGAGTGAGCACCGCCGCATCGACGGTTGCCAAGTTTTATCTGGATCTGGCCAGACAGACGATCCCGGTGATTGAGATCGGAGCGATGCGCGCGATAACCATTGTCATATCGGAAGGGGTTGATCTCAACATCAGGGACCTGTCAGACAAACAAGCTTTCTGAATCTTTAATTGATAGAGGACTTATACCATGCATGACTGCCATCGTTGCAAAAAAGTAGAACCGACCGTTTTAGAAAAACGGAGGGTTAAAATATCCGTTGAGGTTGAATTGATCATTAGAGACATACCCGGCGCAAAACAGATGTGCGGCTTCATTCCTGCCGGCATGAAAGATAGTGATGTTCATGCAAATTTGCTTTTGGAAAGCGACATACTTAAGTCAGCATTGAACGCCAACTCGTATATGAACGCCGTTCTCTCCGACATGATGTTCAAAATGACAGGGGACATTTGCGCGTCGGTTTCCCTGGATTCGAAATACAAGAAGAAAAAAAGGATTTCAGATCTTCTTCACAGACTGTCTCCAAAACACAGGACATTTCTCAAACAGTGCCTCAAAACAAATGAAGGCCGACAGGCTTTAGACTGCACTTTGGACGCCGCGGTTGAGATGTCTGTCAAAGGTCCATTTATCGAGGAAAAGCTTGAATTTCCAGTGCCTCAGAATAATGGAAGAGTTGAAGGATAAACGTGCTGCAATGCAAACAGTATACTGTGTGGAGATGAAACGCAGTCGCTTTAAAAAGGAGGTTTTATAATGGGTAATCCGGGTTTTAATCATTTATTGTTTAACAGGTTGCCGTTATTTTTGTCTGTATTTATTATGTGCGGATCTCTGTCCGGCTGTTTTTTGTTCAATCCCTACAAAGGCGATTTTTCCTGCCCTCAGGCCGACAAGGGCAAATGCGTATCAGTGCCGGATGCCTACAAGGAGGACCTGTCTAACCAGAAGGGACTCATGAAACTCCCTCCCGATTCTTCAAAGAACATGGGTTCAGGCTTGCAGTCAGACAAGTCTGACTCAGCCGCTGCTTATCAGAAAGAGGTATTCGACACTCTTACCGGCCTTCTCAAGAAACCTCCTGTGCCGGTTATCAAGCCTCCAACAGTCATGAGGGTCCTCTTTCTTCCCTATGAAGGAGACTCAAGGGACCTCTTCATGCCCCGGTACGTTTATTTGATGGTTGATGACGCGCGCTGGGTTTTGGGCGGTTATCTGACCGAGGAGACATCTAATTAATTATTGCGAGGTTAAACATGTTGCCATTTCTGCAAGACATTTTGTTTGGCAAGGACCGGGAACCCTCTGTTGCTGACCAGGAAAAAATAGTACAACGCACTAAATTGTCCGAACACCTTCCCTGGCTCACTTACGACCATGACAACAAGATCTATTACAATATGGATGACACTGCCGGCTATATCTGGGAATGCTCGCCGATGGCCTTTTCCTCGGAAAACACTTGCTCGATTCTTGAGGGTCTGCTTCGGCTTCCTCTGCCGGAATCCTCCATCATGCAGTTCATTCTATATGCCGATCCTTACATCGATCATGTTCTCGATTCCTACGCATCCAACATGGTACGCTCCAGGGATTTCAAATTCATCGATGAGGCAGTAAGCCGCTACAAGAGTTTTCTCCTTAAGGGTGTTGACGGCATGAAGGCCATGCAGGGAGTGCCCTTGCGTAATTTCCGGCTTATTATCTCCGTCAAAGTCCCGGTAAAGGCGGCCTATAGCATGACCGACCTTTACAACTCTATTTATGAGATCCTTAAATCCGCTGCACTGTATCCTGAAGACATGCATCCAGGCGAACTTCTCGACTTTTTGAGGAAATTCTTCAACGACAAACCATCTCTTAATAATTTCCATTACGATGAAGAACGCTACATCCGCAAGCAGGCCATATTTGCGGACACCGTTATTGAAGCTGGGACCTCGTTTCTCAAATTGGGAGAAAGGTATTTTCGTTGCGCCACCGTCAATTCGTTCCCCAAGAGGATCAGCCCTGTGCAGACAAATAAAATATTCGGCGGGTATCAAGGCATCATCGACGATGGAAACCAGTTCAGTTCCCCGTTTCTCTATTCTCTTAATATCGTATACAAAAAGCTTGCCTCTAAACTGCATACGGCATGCAGCATGGTGCTAAGTCAAAAATTCGCAGGCAGTTTCGCCCCCGCGATCGCCAGACGACAGGATGAATACGTCCGGGCCGTGGATCAGATTGAACAGGGTGTGCCCTTCTTCTACATCATCCCGTCATTGTGGGTATGGGGCAATGATTACAACTCTACCAGCGCTTCCATATCGCGCGCAAAAACATTGTGGGAAAATAACGGCTACATCATGCAGGAGGACAAGTATATCCTTCTTCCCCTGCTTCAGGCCTCACTTCCCATGGGCCTGTACGACGTGGGTCACAACATCGATATTCTTGACCGGCATCACACCGTGCCGGCTGATGTTGTCCCCTATCTCCTGCCGATACAGGCTGATTTCAGCGGCGGGGGCAGATGCGTTGCCCCTTATATCGGACGAAAAGGGCAACTCGCCCGGCTGGACATCTTTTCCGACCGGGTCTTAGCCTATAACGGTCTTATTATCGGCGGTACGGGAGGCGGCAAGTCTTTTTTGGTTAATTCTCTCTGTCATAACTATTTTTCGTCAGGCGCCAAGATCCGGCTTATAGACATCGGCTATTCCTATGAGAAAACCTCCTGGATGTACGACGCCAAGTTCGTCGATTTCCGCTTTGATTCAAACATGTGTCTCAACCCGTTTACCAACGTCTCTGTTGATGATCCGGAAAGGTTTGCCGATGACCTTTCTCTGATTTCCCAGCTGGTCCTGCAGATGTGTTACTCGTCTTCAAGCAAAATACCCGACGATGTTGTTGAGACTGCCACATCCCTCATCGGTTTTGCCGTTCGCTGGGCATGGGACAATAAGGAAAACGAAGCGTCTATTGATACAGTTTTTGAATATCTTCATACCTTTCCCAAATACTACATTAATGCATCCATGGACGGAGAGCATTCTTCTTTCATCAACACATTGGCCAAGAGGCTGGCCTTTCAACTCCATAAATTTACATCTGACGGTGAATATGGCGCATGGTTCAACGGCGCATGTACTCTGGATATTAAAAAAGATAACTTCGTTGTCCTGGAACTGCAAAGCATTCTCTCAAAGAAAGACCTATTCAAGGTTGTTACCTTTTCCGTATTGAATGAGGTGACACGCGACCTTTACAACTCGGACAAAAAACACCCGGTAATTGTCATCTTTGACGAGGCCCATCTGCTTCTTGAATCAGGTTCTTACTTTCAGGGGATCATCGAGCAAGGCTTCAGGCGGGCGCGAAAGGCTAAGGGATCTTTTTTCATTATAACGCAATCCATTCTTGATCTTAAAAAGTTCGGGCCCGTAGGAGACGTAATCTGGGGCAATTCGCCGTTTAAGTTCTTCCTGCAATCTCCTGATTTTATAAAGGCCAAGGCGGAGAACCTTATTTCCTACGGCGATTTTGCCATGAGTCTTTTAAAAAGCGTGGCCACGAACAAGCCTCACTATTCGGAAATATTCTGTGACACACCGTTCGGTGCGGGAGTCTTAAGGCTTATGGTCGATGATTATTGCTACTACATATATACGTCAGATCCCAATGAGAATGCGGAAATAAAGCATATGATAGCAACTGGCATGGATAAGTCGGAGGCCCTTGCCGCCATGGTGAGTAAATATCGATCTCATTCTAATTGAAAGGTGGCGTCCAGGGGGCGGTTGGGAAGCCGGGCACCCTGGACGCCTTCACACACCACGCTAAGGAGGTGTGATAATGCAATCCAATGATAGCATAATTGTTGCGACACGCAACAGCATTTTTCGCATCGTCAAACACGACGGCCAATCCTCCATAAATAATACCGTTTTACGACGCGCCGACCTCTCCTGGTACGCCAAGGGCATACATGCCTATCTTTTTACCTTCTCTTCCGGGCATGATATTTCCTTCTCTGTTTTGTTCGATAACTTCCCGGACGAGGAACACAACACAACTGCCGGCATCAGGGAACTCATGTCCTGTGGGTATATTGTCCGAAGCGCTGTCCGCAATGCCAACGGCTCCTTAAAACAGTTTGTTTATCTCGTTCACGATCATGTTCCGGGAAGCGAGCCTTTACTTCCTGTCAAGGCAGATCATGCTTCCCGTGACCCGCATACAGTCAAGAATGCCGTCGTATCAGGGGCAGGTAATATCAAAACGTGTAAAGCTGTTTCGAACTCTTGTGGCAGCATATACTTTCCGGCAACATCTTCCCGGCAGGAGGCTTATTCGCTTGTTGAGAAGGTCATTGCCTTTAAATATCAAAACAAGGTCTTAAAAGACTACATTCGGGACATCACCGCTTATCGAGAGTTTCTTGTAACCAAGTCAATGCAAGGAGTCCTGGCCATACCTGATGGCTATCGGGATATTTCTTCCGTTTCACACAAACCCATGAGAACGTCTCTTCTCCCGGGCACGCGTGTCCTTATTGGCGGGGTTTCTTATGAAATCGATGAAAATGGCGGCTGCAGCACTAAAGACGGTTATTATCCGGAGGGAAGGATAAGAAGCCTTATTGATTCCGGCGAGATATTGATTAGGGCAGGTGATAATACGGAATCAAAGATTATGGACGGGGGTTTTGCTTCCCTGATTTTGGCTTTTTCTATCTCACTGTTTTTAATCTTATGTGGATCTTTTCCCGTCTTTGCGGACCAACTCTCCGATGCCAACGACGCGGCATCTTCGGCGGCTGCCAGCGCCAACAGTTACTATGGATCATCCGGAGCTGCTTCGCAAAACATAGGAGTCCCCATGACAGGCGGCGGGCTTATGTATACCCTGGACGGCGAAACCGCATTCAATGCCAAGATATCCTGTCCCAGCTCGCAACAGTTCCTTGAGGTTTTCGTGCAGCCGGGAAGCACCGGCGATCTGGCCAGCGTCTATATTGCTCAGGACACCAACTCTTCCGGATCATTTGACTACACATTGCAAGTCCCTTACGCCGTAAGCGGCGTTTGCTCCAACGGGATCATATCATGCACACCCGGCACCTGGTCCGGTTGTTTGCCTCTTAAATGGGCGGTTGACAGCAACAAACATGTCACTTTAGAAAATACTTCATGGGGGCTGGTCGGCGGCTGTTATTGCATTAACAACAGTTGCGGCACGGGGCTTGCCTGGAAAAACATAAATGCCATACTTAAGGATATTGGCGCGGGGGTTGTCGGGGCCATACAGGCCAAAGACTCTTCCAAGGCCGTGACAGCCGTCAAGATCCAAAATTACAGCATTCTATACTACGGCCAGAATACTTCCGGTTGTCAGGCAGCCGGCAGCTACAGCGGCATCAGTAGTCCGGCCTCTCTTTTCGCCGGGGGAAAGACCGATGCCATCCTGAACGCATACACCGAAGCCGAAAAATCTTCCCAGAGCCTCGATCAGTCCAGTTACTACAGTCTTCTTTCCGGCGTACAGTCTCAGCATAGCTCCTCTTCCAACACCTGTACGATAATTCGTAACATAACGCTTTCACCAATTCACATATGTCCAGCCGGCACATCTTATCAAACCAGCGGCTATTGTGAGATGAACGCCACTCAAAATAACCCCTCAATTACTTCAGGGGCGTTGAGCTGCGCGCGTGCCTCGGGTATCTCCGGCAGTGGCGATACCCTTACCTTTGAGGGTTGCGGTTCCATACGCGTTCCCGGCGCCACCTTTTCCGGATCGGCCACCATCCCGACCCTTGACCAGGCTGTTGACGGCAACGGCATCACTATTACCACGCGAGGTTCGGGTTCTGTCAGTGTCTCCGGATATTCGGCAGGCGGCGGCATATGCAGGGTCAATGGTCTCACAAGCAATGGATCGAATACCGTCTCTTTTCCAAATGATGTCCCTTGCGGATTCCTGAGCTTTACCGCTCCCTATGAATGTCCTTCCGGATACACCGTATCAGGAAGCATCTGCAGGATAGCACCAACCGCTGATGACAATATATCTGAAAATGTGAGTGACGGATGCTCTTCTCTTGCCTCCAACAGCGAATGCACTCTTAAAGAGGAAAGCGTTGACGGTGTTACCACCTACACCGCATATCACCCCACCGGACTTACACCTATGTCGTCCTGTAAAACAGTAGTGGGCAGCATCTCACATAATTTGTGCAGGCCATGGTGGGTAAAGAATCGCACATATTCCTGCGCCGGAAACAGCAACTATGACTTTACAGAGCTTAAATCCAATCTCAAGAAGATCCACGATACCGCTACCGTCTCCAGCGATTATACGTCTTTTACCTACAGCAGTATACGCAAGGCTGATGGTTCTTATGTTGTTGAAAATGTATCTACTACCGACATGCAGACTCTTGGCAAGGAGTTTTCTATTTGCGAACAGGCCTGCAAGCTCAGAAAACCTGCCGACAATACAAAAGCCAGCACATATGGCAATGCTTCACAGGTGCAAAACAGCTCCGTAACCTACAATATGATCTACAAGAGGTGCACGGATTCGGGTTGCCCTGTAGGAGACGGTGAAGAACTCCTGAAAGACTGCCAGTGCATCAACGAGTTTGCCGAAGCTGTTTCCATCCTTGCCGTACTTGGCGCTGCCAGCAACGATGCCACATGTTCTTCGGGGGTCCTCCAATGAAATATTCCATTTCCTTCACTGTCTTAATTATCACTCTGATTCTGGGTATGACGCTCCCGTCTTCATCATCCGCATCGATGATTTGCGTCAGCGATATCAACGGGGACGGGGTTATTGACACAAGTTCCGAGCGGTGGGCCTGCCTGGGCAGTGGAACAAATTACGTTTGTCCCTACCGCGAAACCGACTGCACATACGCCAGCCATGACATGTCCGGCTTTGCCACCTCCACAAATACAGGGATCTCCGGGCGCGTTGGTCTGTCATCTTTTTCTGTCGGCAGCTCGTCTTCCGGCTTTGATGTCCTGGCTTGGCAATGCTCTTCCAGCTCCGGATGTTCACAGGGTAGTGTCGGCCACCTTAATTTTGCCAATGCAAATGTTTCAGGCAGTGCCAAAGCAAATGTCATTACAAAACTTGTCGGCTCCGGGAACCATATAGATGTTTATGGCTGCACAGGGGATACATGCGATGGTACGGGTGAGCTTGTCGGCGCCCTTACTGTTCAGGATGCATCTTTTTCCGGTACTGCCATTGCGCCCAATGGCATTGTAGCATTCACCACTACGTCGTTCAGTATTACATTTTCCGGATTGACCTGCGGTGATACGAGCGGATGTACAGAAATAACCGCCGGCTCCATTCTTATGTCCCCCGTTTCATATACCTGCCCGCTCGGGTCCGGTTACACCTGTGCCAATGACGGCGGTACTTACAGGTGTTCTGACGTTCCATGCTATGACGATTCGACGGTATCCTCCAGTGTCTGCGGCTATGATGTCAGCGGTGACGGTGTTATTGACCTGAATACCGAAACAAAAGCTTGTGTAGGCACGGGCAGCTCCCTTCTTTGCCCTATAAATGCCATAGACTGCGCCTCCGGTTCCATCGATCCCTATTGTCCATCCGACGGCACATCATGTCCATCCGGAGGGACATACAACTCTACATCCAAAAAATGTGAAGCCGGCACGGTGGCCAACTCCTTTGTCTGCCCTCTGGATGGCCAGAATTACTATGTCTCTGACCTATGCAATTCCAGCTGCAAGCTCACCGGCACCTGCTCAGAAGACCGGTGCCCGCTGGGTTCTTACTCCTGTGTCAATGGCTCATGTTCTGAGACTGCCAAATGCTCTTCTGTAAATGGATGCCCTGATGGCTATTCTCTTGCCTCGGATCAGGATAAATGCCTGGCCACGCCTGTCGGTGCTTCTTATCTTGCCACTCTCAATAAATCCTCGGACAAGTGCGAGTTTCCATTTTCTCCCGCCTGCATAACCGGCTTTTCCTATGACGCATCCAATAAACTGTGCCTTGGCGATGCATCTTCCTATTACTGTGCAGATGGCTATACAATGGATACTTCCACTAATAAATGCACACGTTCCCCTGATTGTCTTACTCCAGGCTCTTTCAACACTTCCACCGGCATGTGCAGCGCTTCTCCTACGGCGACAACATCCTGTACCTCAGGCACATACGATGCCGTTAAAGGTCTCTGTGTTTTGCAACCCACTTATACGTGTCCTTCCGGCATGTCATGGAATTCCACTTATAATTACTGTACGACATCCGCCGCTATCACATGCGCCAGCGGCTACACATATAATTCTGCTCGTGGCATGTGCGAGAAGGCGCCTTCATGTTCAGCCGGTACTTATAGCACCACGTACCATGTTTGCGTTTTGGCTCCCGGTTCGACATACCCGGTTGCCCCTTCCGGTTTTTACGCCTACGTCATAACTCCTTCATGCCAGGTTTCCGGAATGACTTACGCTTTGGCATGCGCGGGTTCAGATCCCAATGCTGTATGTAATTGTGGCTTGGTATGGCCTGGTTACGGATGCCCGTCCGGCTGGACCAAAATTTATGGGGGTGACAGTTGTGGTGCTCGCTGTATGGCCTATGGCACGTTGAGTTGCTCAGCCGGAACTTACAACTCGGCTGTAGGATTGTGCATTGTTAATCCTACCTGCGCCAGCGGAGGATCACATAATGCCAGTCTGGATGTTTGCCAGCTTTCTCCCTCTATTTCCTGTTCGGCGGGCACTTACAACTCTTCATGGAACCTTTGCTATGCCGATCCTGTAAGCATTACCTGCTCTGCCGGCACTTACAACTCTACTTATAAACTATGCACGCTGCCAGCTGTCAGTACGTGCCCGACTTCATATGCCTGGAACAATACACGCAGTATCTGTGAGACCAGTCCGAGCTGTCCCAGCGGCTCTACTTTCAGCTCGTCGTTAAATCTATGTCTTGCCGACAGGCTAGGTAATTGCCCCGATGGGACCTCCTATTCCACTTCCCTGCAAAAATGCTATCACAATCAGACGGCTACCTGTCCCACTGATTATACTCTTAACGGCCTTACCTGCACGGCCAGTCCTCTTTGCTTGAGTGGAAGTTACGATTCGCTTACCGACCAATGCACGGGCGTAATAGCCTGCCCCTATGGCAGTCAATATGCCTGTGTGAACAATTCTTCCACTGGTACTTCTCAATGCTCAAACATTTTATGTTCTACTCCGGGGATTTCAGCTCCTATCACGGAAAGCGCTGATCTGCGCTCCTATACAAATGACGGCAAAACCGGCGCCAAGGGATGCGAAGGCACACTCTTTGTCTTCAATGGCAAGGGCAGTGAATGCCGCCCTGCCGGTGTTAACACAAACTTCTTCTCATGCTGCAATGAAAGTGAAGATGCCTTCCTTATCATCAAGGAAAGGTGCTCCGATATGGATTACCGGACTGTGGCCATGAAGAACAAAAAACTCTGTCATCCCGTAGGCACATACTGTCAAACCAAATGGCCTCTTCTGGGATGCGTGCAATCGGCCGACACGTATTGCTGCTTTTCTTCCAAGCTCTCCCGCATCCTCCATGAGCAGGGAAGGCAACAGCTCAAGTCCTTTACCAGCCTGCCTGACGGAATTTGGGGAGCTGCACAATCACCTAACTGCAGGGGGTTTACCGTCGATGAATTCGCCATGCTTGATTTCTCCAGAATAGACCTCTCCGAATACTTTACGGAAATTACGGAGAAAGTGAGTGCCAAGATACCTTCTGTCGTGGAAGGGGCAAAAAGCAAGGTTAAGACCTTCTTTGAAAACTCAATTAAACAATAACTTCCTGTGAGGTGTTTTGTGAACAATACTTTCATTTTCGTATCGCTGCTTGTCACTGTTTTAATGAATCTTGCCTATGCCGAATGCGTTTCGGCCAAGGAATTGGGTACTTTCGGTGCTGTGTATCCCGTTGTCGAGGAAGATCTCATAAAGAAGATACAAGAGTACATAGCCAGAATAGACATGCCCAGATATGAAAGAGAACAGAAGGACAAGGCGCGTAAATATATCCTCAACTACAAACCGGGCAGCATACCTGGCAAGCTGCCTGTTGCGGATAAGGACAGCGTATTTTCCGTGGACATGTCCTATACCCTGGATTTCGACATCCCGGACGGCAAAGGGGGAATCCTCTATCCCAAGGGCTATACCTTCAACCCTCTTGACTACACTTTCCTGTCAAAAACCATCGTTTTGCTCGACGGCACGGATCGCCGTCAGATCAAATGGTTTAAATCATCGCCCTGGCACAAACGCCTCGATGTTACCGTCCTTCTGACGAACGGCACTTATCACGTTCTCAGCAAGGATTTAAAGCGTCCTGTCTTCTATGCCAGCAGAAAGATCATTGAACGGTTTAATATAAAGGCTTTGCCCTCTGTGGTCGTGCAAAACGGCAATGTCATGAATGTGCATGAGTATGTTCCTGGTGATGCAAGCCAGAAAATATCAAATAATTCAAAATAAGGAGGTTTAATCATGAACAAGGTGCTTTTGATAGGTCGTTTGGGAGGAGATCCGGTCATCAGGTATACAGAAAAGGGTACACCCGCCTGCTTTTTTTCTATGGCCACAGATGAATACCACAAGAAAAACGGAGAAAGGCTGCAAATTACGGAGTGGCATCAGGTGATCACTTACTCGTCACTGGCGGAGATCTGCTCCAAATATCTTTCCAAAGGCAGGGAAGTCTTTGTCGAAGGTAAAATCAGGACGGAAAAATGGACTGATGATGATGGCGTGGACAGGCTTGTTAAAAAAATTATCGCGTCAAGTGTAAGGTTCTTCAGGACAAGCGATTCTGTCAGTAGCAATGACACTTTGCCGGCGGGATCGGAGGAAGATATTCATTCTCATGGTCAAATTCCTGAAGGGGATGTCCCATATTGAGGTGATGACTATGAGGGTCCGGACTTTGGTGTTGCTGACATTCATCCTTTTGTTTGCCTTGAGTGTTGATGTCCATGCAAAGTGCAGCAGTGGCAATATTTCCATTACCGACATTTGCTGGGAATGCATCTTCCCTCTTAACTTTGCCGGTTATACGACGGTGCCGGGTGTTGATGATAATACGCTGCTGGATTTTGACAATGAATCCATTTGTACGTGCTTTCACGCCAGTTGCTGCGCCGACTACACATGCACAGGTATCGGCATCACGATTTCCTATTGGGCGCCAAACCGGGCAGCGGAAACCGTTTCCGATCCCTTTTGTTTTCCGTTTTGGGGACTCGATCTCACCAGCATAGGAAGCGGTTTCAGTGGCGGCACGAATCAACCCAACGCACGCAAGAATACCGCTACCGGTCATTCCTTCGCCCAGTCTCACTGGTGGCAAAACCCTCTCTGGGAGGAACTTATCACGGAATTGATCGGTGACTCACTCTGTGACGAAGGCGGGGAAGATTCCGATTCTGATATCGACATCGGATACTTCACGGAGCTTGATCCTCTTTGGAATGACGATACTTTAGCAGCAATCATTGAACCGGAAGCACTGCTTTTTGCCAATCCTTTTGCGCAATTGGCTTGCACCGCCGATGCCCTTTCTTCCCTTGCCGGCCAGGATATGACGCTGCTTTTCTGGTGTATTGGCGGATCATCTGCATATCCCATGGCCGGTTCTATTGCTCAGAACGATTATGTCCAGGCCAATGAAAGGATTGCCTCCCGCTTCATCTACAAGATGTCAAGGGAACTTCTTGTCTGCGACACAGCCATCGATGCCTGTCAATGCAAACGCTGGCCTTTCTGGTGGAAGTCGCATTACCGCATACAGGAGGCAAAACCCGTGCAGGACTATACCTGCCACGCACTCGGTAAATCCAGCGTAATTTGGGGTTCAGCAAAGAACCCGCCTTATAAGGGTGATAATTTTGCATGGATCCTTTTCCGTAAATCCACGTGCTGCGGTTTTATGCAGTGCTTATAAGGAGTGTCTTCTTTGAATGCCTTAAGAATTATGATTATGTTTCTCCTGTTTGTATCTTCTGCATTCTGTGTTGCGGAAGACCTCGATATTGATTCCTACAAGGAGGCAATAGACAAGGCGCGCAATTCCACTCAAGACATCACCGTCCCGGAAAACATTCACAAGGAGAAGGCTGATGCCGAAGCTAAGCGCGCCTTTGACTATTACAACTCCGATGTCTTCCGGAGCAGGCTTGACTCCGAGATTTCACGAATAAAGACATATTTTGATACGGGCATGTTTCCCGATCCGGATGTCAAGAGTCCCAACCCTTCAGTGACACGATACTACAAGGCCCCTTCAATCGGCAGCTCACTTCTTGGATCTGACGAGCGCGTCTATGTACTCGTATCCACGTCCGTGCCTATGTCCACACTGAAGAACTACCTGCTTTCCATCGAAAAGGCAAAAGACCCCGGCATACGGATGATCTTTCGCGGGCTTCCCAGGGGCAACACCTCGCGAAAGCCCATTCTGGTCATGAAGGATTATCTTTTGAGACTTCTGGCCAGAAATGAAGGCTGCACTATGAAAGACAGAGATTGCCGTATCAGGGCGTCTGTCCAGGTCGATCCGGTCGTGTTCCGACGCCACAGCATCACAGACAATGTACCCGCCATTGTCTATGCCAGGGGCGTCAGGGTGAATGATCCCGGTCTTTCTGAAGGCATGGAACACAATGCAGCAGTAAATGAATTTTATGTCGTCAGGGGAGATGTCGCTCTGGAATACGCACTGGAGCTTTTCCGGCGCGAGATGGCCGGTCAGGGGAAAGCTACTGCCGGTCTCGATAAGCTTATTGCTTCACTCAACAACAGTTTTTTCAAAGGGGAATAAACATGGACGATAATGTTAAGCTTCAAGAGTCAGACAACGCAGGAATACCACCGGTTGCCGGCGAATCTGCTTCACCTCCTTCAAAGACTCAACACGGTGGTTTCATAAAGACATTATTCGCAGCGACACTCGTCAACCTTTGTCTTACATGTGGTCTGATTGCCCTTTACGATTACTTCTTTGTGCCTAAGATCGTTACTTTCGACATTACGGGCTTCATAACGGCCCAGAGGGACCTGTACATTGCCGGAAAATTGACCAGCGAACAGCTGAGGGGCAATTTCGATGTCCTGGAGAACAACTTCCTTAAACTCAGAAACAATGAGGTGGTGTTAAATGCTGAATCGGTTTTACGCAACGGCAAGACGCTTAATATTGAGCAATCCAAATAGCCGCCGATGGCCTGCCCTGATCCTTCTGGCAGTGACTGTTTCCGTGCCGTTTGTATTTTTGCACGGCAGGCTTTCCATTACCCTTACCCCTTCAGTCGGCTACAGGCTTTTCTTCATTTCCTGGGGAACGGAGGCCGGCAATCTCGGACAGGGCGATTATGTGCTGTTTCCCGTGAAGGGTTTCTCCGCTCCCTTTATCAAGAAGATAACCTGTGCAGATGGTTCTGTCCTTGCCATGCAAGACGACGGCTACTTTTGTAACGGCGAGTATTTGGGACGCGCCATAAAGAAAAAAGCGCAGCCCTTTGTCTGGAACGGTGCGATCCCCAAGGACAAACTGTTTGTCATGGGGTCTCACGCAGATTCCTACGACAGCAGATATTTTGGATTCATAGACAGAAAGGAAGTGACTGCCCGTGTTGTGCCGATATTTTAAGCCATCGTTTGTTTTTATTTTAAGTGCGTCTTTATTCCTCTTTTTATCGTGTCCCTGCTCTGGAGACGACAATCCTTACTACGATGTATCTCCCAAGAAAGGCTGGTGGTGGTACGAGCCTGTCAAGGAACCCGACAGGAAGGAAGATTCCAAGCCTCAGGCTGCCGTTCCTCTGGAGGCCTCCAAAACTCCACGGGACTATTCTCCTGAGGAGCTTTGGAGCATGCATCCGGATGAATTCCAGAAGCTCTATACCGCCACTCTCAAAAAGGCCATGCAGGATCCGGATAACTCCGGGTACATCCATGACTATTATGTAATGACCGACACGATGAGACGAAAGTCTTTGGCCTTCGCCAACGCCAGCATGGCGTTTGTCCAAACGCATCCCGCATACGACATGAATTCGGCAGTGCCCCTTGCTGCCCCCGGTCGGCTTGCCGATTACCGTGCCCGTGAAAATGAGATCAAGGATACAATCCTTGCGGCGCGTGACAGCCATGCCCTTGTCTATTTCTCACAGGAAGGTTGCAGCTTCTGTTCCGAACAGGACAAGATACTCAAGTTCTTCATCGATAAGTACGGCTGGGAGATAAAGGAATACGATATCCGCGCCGCTGCCAGATACGCCGCATTCTTCGGCATCGAGACCACCCCCTCTTTACTGCTCATATCGAAAAACAGTTCCGACTACATTAATGTCTCCGTTGGCGTCGTCGCCTTAAGCGAAATAGAAACCAAGCTTTACGCCGGAATCCGCATTTTGTCCGGGAAGGCATCACCCACAGACTATTCAACCTATTATTACCAGCAGGGCGGGGCGCTGGATGTAAAAGCGCCGCAAAAGAAAAACAATGACAATAAATGATTTACCATATCCGTTCCAGGGAGGCTGCATATGCAAAAGAATATCGTCAAAAAGAGAAAGTTACACAGGAGGGCAGGGGGGTGGCTGTCTTTTTTCAGGCACAGGCATCCTGATTTTCATACTATTGAGGAAGCCCGCAACAAAGCGCCTCGCTCGCGAAACGGGAAAAATAGTACGCTCAGCTTCAAGAACTTCCGTCTTGCCCGTAAATCACTCTTGCCTGTTCTTATCGCCTTTGTTCTTTTGTTTCAAACCGGCGCTAGCTCTCAGGCAAGCTGGATCGACGACTGGATGACCCAGAAGACCTCCACAAATCCCGGCTACTTCGAGGGCCAGAAGCGTGGGTACTTCAACGGCGGTTCTTTCCAGGGGCGCTGGAAACAGAGCAGCGACAACCTCTTTACTGTCCAGCTCCCCCGCATAAAATCAGGTTGCGGAGGCATCGATGTCAGCATGGGAGGCTTTAGTTTCCTCGATTTTGATTACCTCGTCCAGAAACTGCAGCGCATCCTGCAAAATGCCGCAGGTTTTGCCTTTCATCTGGGACTTAAGGTCCTCTCTCAGGAGGCGGGAAGCACCCTGGAATGGGTCGAAGGCGTCTCCGATGCCCTCAATCATATTCAGCTTGACGACTGCAAGACAGGCAAGGCCATGGTGGCGTATCTTGGGGACGCCATCTCTCCCGACAGCCGCTTCTCCAAGGAGTTTCAGTCTATTGAAGGCGACTGGAAAGATAGTCTCGGTATTGGCACCCTTTATGACAAGTTTAAGACTGAAACAAAATCAGATAGTGGTGATACCTCAACAAAAACCGACAACATCCAGTCCATGACTTCCGGTTGTCCTGCCGATGTGCGCGACCTTTTCTATAATCCTTCATTTCTTGCAGGGCTGGGGTCTAAGATCTCCCTTGATTCCAATCTCCTTCCACTTGTCCGGGGGATAATAGGAGACATTCAAATAGACATCAGTTCCGGGGCGCCCTTTGCTACTCTTATCGCATCCTGTGCCCAGAATGAACCTGATTCCCTCGACCAGATCCTCAACGGCACCGTTGCCGTCAGAGACAGCGTAAGTTCCTCCTGTGCAAATGTGTCCAACGTTAACGGCAATATCAGGGACCGGATAGCCACTATCATGGCAAGCATTGCCGCCAAATATAAATCAAGATCACAGCTCAGCGCCGATGAACAGCTCTTCGTTGACACCAATCCCCTGGACATCGCCCTTGTGCTCAAGACCGCCGCGGGCACCAGCCAGGAAGCCACAATAATTGCCCAGCTCGGCGAAATCTCCGCCAAGGCTTATACATATAACCTCCTTATGGACCTCTACGGGCGCGTCTATTACGCCTTGGGCGTCTACAGCAATATTGTTTCCGCCAAGAAGGGAGGGACTTCAGACAATACCTGCTACTCCGAACTTCTTGAAGACGTTGTTTCCAAAGCTAATACCCTTAAACCAAAACTCGACACCCTGGTCACTCATACCAAGGCTGAATACGCCAAGATTCTCTCCGAGACAACCTCCGTTTACAACATTGTCGGTAAACTGAAGGAGTTTAACAGTCTGGCCCAGAACGAAGTGGCCAGGGTCTCAGGCACGGCAGCTGCCCGCGCTGTCAGATAGGCGTTCATACTGGAGGTGGATATGCGTTCCCGCAAATCATACAAAATGGGTATTTCAAGGATTAATCATGAAGGAGCAGACTTCAAGAATCTTTTGTTTCCTGTGATTGTTTTTTCCCTTCTCCTTTTCCTCGATGGAAAAGCCTGGGCCTTTGATGCCTCCAATGTGGAATATTATACCTACGGCGGGTTTTCCGCAGTCGTGATGGCGCTGCAAAAGATCACCCTGATATTTTCCGATCACGGCTTTAAATCTCTCATGTATGTCAGCGCCTGTGTCGGGCTTTTTTGTGTCATTGTCAAGGTCTGTACCCCTGTTTTCGATGGCGCCAGCGGTTCGCTGAAGGCTTTCCTGATTCGATACTTTGTCGGTGTGATTTTTTACATCTGCCTTTTTTCCCCCACGGGAAACATGACCGTATACGACCCTGTCTTCAACCGCATGCAAACCGTGGGCAATATCCCTATCGGCATCAATTTGGTCATGGGTGGACTGAATTTAATAGAAAGATCAATTATCGAGATCATTGACACTTCCGGCGAAGTGGATTCCTTCCAGTATTCCGCAGGAGGCATAGGTTTCAACATCCTTCTGGAAACCTTGCAGGGGGGCTATGGCCTTGGCGATACATACGCCGACGAAAGCATGAAAAAATACGTTGAGGATTGCGTCTTCTTCGAACTGAGAAGGCCGGGGACGGATCTGAACCCCGATGCGATCCGGTCCAGCTCCGACTTTATGACCGAATTTGCCAAGGCCGTTAATCCTGCCATCTATACAGTGTATTATAACAGCACCACAGGGCTGGTCGGCCAGACCATGACATGCACAGAAGCCTGGACCAACCTTTCCAGTGATCTAAATACATATTCCAGATATGACGCCACCATGTCCCAGGTTTGTGCCAGGGTCGGCTATCGCACCGGCAATGCGAATGAGCTTGCCAAGTGCAAAAGCGATGTCTCCGGCTTTCTTGAAAAGACCAGCAACGGTGCATTGAGCATTCCCGCCGCAAATATTTTCCGGCAAAGGGCTATGGCCGAGGCTTATGACAACATAATCACAAAGCACGCTCCAGACAGCGGCATCCAGGCCTTCGCCAGTCGCAATATGATGAACTCAGGCATCAGCATGGGTATCGTCGCCAATGCATGGATGCCGGTCCTCAGGGGGGTGTTCACCGCGATCGCGCTGGGACTCCTTCCATTTATCATTCTTTTTTTGCCGACGGGAATTTCCAACAAGAGCATCTCCTTTATTGTGGGGATGTTTTTATGGCTCACCTGTTGGGGAATAATAGATGCGTTCCTGCACAGCATTTCCACAGACTACTCTCTGGCCGTTTGTGATGAAGCCAGGCAATACAACATAGGGTACATGGCCATAATGCTCTATCCCAATGACCTGCAAAAAGGCCTTGCTTTCTTTGGCATGGTCAGAGTGTTCGGCATGATGCTGGCCACCGTCTTCGCCGGCATGCTGGTGAACTTCGGAGGCCACGCCATGGCCATGCTCGCCGGCTCCTTCTCTTCCCACATCCAGGGAACTGCTACTCAGGCAGGCAACACCGTAAATACTCCCGAAGGCAGTTCTTCGGAAATAGAAGCGCTCCGCAATTCCACGCCGGCATGGGACAATGCACACAGGTTTAAACACAGGGAAGATGTCGACGCCCGTGCCGCCATCAAAATGGGACAGACACAAGGGGCGATTGATGCCATGAACCTTGAAGGTGGAAAGACTAACTTCTCAAATGAACTCGCTGCAGGAAATACAGCCGGTCATTTTTCCAATATCGGTACGGGAAGGGGAGCGAAAGGCGTCGGCTACAACGCCCACGCAAGAACCTCCGAAGTCGGCACTCGTACATCCGCTGCGGAAGCTTCGAATATATCGGATTTAACCGCTCAGCGGGTTGGCAACAACAGAGGCATGCAGATGAAACACGAAGCCTGGAATAATACAGCTCAGAAACTGGTCGATCTGAAAATGGCTTCATCACTCGATGACGCTTACCACCAGATGGCAAAGGTCAGCGCCGGGGGAGGGGTCATGAATCATTTTCGCACGCAGGGACAGCTCGATGCGCTCGGCGACAACATAATTCAGGAACGTGACATTGCCGCCCAGGAGAAAGGGATTCAAATAGGAAGCTCTGAGCAGAAACAGAATATCATGGATTACTTCGGCATGGACTCAAAGGAATACGGTCGATGGAATGAAGGCGGGCGTGTGCTTTCAAATGACATGGCCTCGCAATTAAAAGAAGACGGCTGGTCCGGCGCCGAGGAGGGCATGAAGGCGGATCTGGGATTTAGTAAAGACGGCGAGATTTCCTACATGACTGGTAAGAAAGAGACAGGTGAATACGGAGCCACGTACTCGGGTGGGAAGCTTATGGAATCCTTCACCAGGGATGGTTACTCGATGACCCAGATCAAGGACGCCAACGGAAATATTCTGCATACGCAGGGCATCAAGGGGAAAAACATGCTCAACGAAGACAGGAATATGACCATCAGTGAACACGGGTTTAAAAGCTGGTCAGGAAGTGACATCCAAAGGGTCAACCGTAACTTAACTGTCGAAGAGTTCGGGTCCAGAAGCACTACATACAACGTCAAGGAAACTCATATCAGCGATGGCACGGTTTATAATACCGGCACCATGTACGGCATGACCACGACCACATCCGGCAGCCGTACCGTTGCTGGGCAGATCGTTAAGGCGGCGCCTGGCGAAATGAGGGACAGGGAATTATATACAGCCGCCAGCGCCTATGCCAAGTCGGTTTCTGAAATCGCTGCCAGGGAAGGGTATGTCGTTGATACATCCAGCACTGCAGCGCATGGCGGGTTTGATTTTAAATTTGTCGGTGTGAAAGCAGCCATGGATATTGCCAGCAATGATAGGCGTGGAATCAATCTTGTTGCTCAGCAGTTTGTGAAGACCGGACAAAAGGCCATGGCGGAAAACCCGACACAAGCCCATCTGGGTGAGGCCATACGGAGCATGTCCCTGGAGCACAGAAGGAGCTTCGATGCAAAGGGTGATTACGGGGCAAAGGAAATTAATCACGGTTTTAAACTGATTCCGCCGGGTTTGGCGGTTGACGGTTATACAGACTTTGGGGGGAGATGATTACAGGGATTTTAATTCTGATCATGGCGGTGGCGGTTATAGTGAATATTGCCTGGAAGAAAGTCATAGCTGGGACTTTTATGCATTGGATTTTCGTAACTCCTCCAATTGTACGGCTTTATATTTGGGAAGGATTTTTTTGTCTTTACGGTCTCGTCACATGTTCCGGAATGGTCCTCACCCCAAGCCAGGGCGCAGGCTATGACCAAGGCTACAATGACAAACACGGCTATGGCAATAATTGTTGCACTCATAAATTCAAAGTAACACCGAATGGATGGTTTTACAACATAAAAAAGGAGAATAATTATGAACAACGTTAAAGAATGCTTGCTGATCAAAAGCGGCCTAGCCGTGACGACATCAATGGACTCTCTTGATGAGAATGACGCATTTAGCTTCGAAATTGTCAACGGATCCCTTTTCTACAAAAACAACATCCTTGCCCTTCCTGTAAGCGATGCAATCATGGAACACCTTCTCCTTGAGGATAATAACAGGATCTTCTTCTATGGTGGAGAAGATCCATTGGCCAGGCAGTTCCTCGGAGAGCTTTCTTTAATGAAGGATGCGCTTGTCTATGCACAAGGAGCGCTGTGGGCCATGAGAAAAGATGTGAAGAACTCTCCATGTACCTTTAATGGCATGCCGGCACCGGGGGACGACAAAACAGAGGACCTGTTATTCGGCCTGCCTGCCCCTCCTGATGTCCAAGGCTAACCAGATTTCTTGCTTCAACGATCATTTTTTAAGGGAAGTTCTTTTGTCAGGAATTAGGGCGCAGATCCGGAAAGGAGAAAAAATTAAACCCTGCTTTCATTCCTATGGGGGGATAGTCAGCAGGGTTCAATCAATTACAAATGCTTAATTTTTTATTATCGCGGAATATTGCAGGTGTCAATGAAAATGTTGAGGCCACCGCTTGTTGTAATAAGAGCCAGGACTTTTTTAATGCCTTCTTTCAACGCTTGCCGGAACATATTTATGGCGGAAATTCCAAATCAAAGAAAAAGCTTTTAACAAAAAAACATGCAATCACCAATCCATACATCACTATCAATAGCCCTTGGTGGATCTCTGCCATCATCCTCGATATTGACCATCATTATGTCGGTTCTTTGATCCATGGGAATCATCTGCCGATTCCTACCTGGATAGCCTACAACCGCAACAACCGCAAATGCCACGCTGTATACATGCTGGTGGATCCCATACCGTTCAAGCAGGCGAGCAAGGCCACAAAGAGACTGCTTTCTGCTACAGTAGCAGCCTTAAAGGAGGCCCTGCAGGCCGACAAGGTTATCACATGGCAGAAGCAATTGACAAAAAACCCTTGGCGTGAGGACATCTATGAGCTGGATCTTTGGGGTGGATTTTACCAGCTCTCATCACTGTATTATATGATTCCGTCTGTTTTTCGTCGTCGCCAATATGATGCCCCGTCACAACCGTCTTGCGTCGGCGTTAAGTGCCTGGACAGCTATGTTGATGCCCGGCAAAGCCGGAATTGTACCGTATTTGACTATGTTCGTCATGTTGCCTATAGGGAAGTAGACTTATACCGCGATCAAGGCAGTTTCCATGAAGCTGTTGCCCGAACGGCTGATGCAGCCAATAGCGAGGCGAGTATTCTTTTCTCCGGAAGAGGCCGTTTGCCGTGCAATGAAATTAAGCATCTTGTTAAATCTGTTTCCGGGTGGACGTGGACGCATCGTGTTACAAATTCTGCTGAATGTAACAGGGGGGTGATGAAATTCAGGAGAATGGGCGGTCTGAGTTTTAATGCCTGGCAAAAGGAAACTAGGCGCAGACAATCCAGGGCGGCGAATCGCACTAACAGGATTAAAAGAATAACGACGCATACAAAGATCCGCAAGGCCGTATATACCCTTTTAAAACAGGGGATAAAGGTCACAACAGTTTCACTGTCACGCATCACCGGTCTCAACCGGTCTACCATCTACCGTCTAAAATCTTTTGTCGCAAACGCTGTATCAGTATATACCCCGGGGGGATGTCGACAGGGGGGTATAGCCCCTCGATCCGATTCACGGCGGGGCTTATTCCATGCCTGCGCTGTGAATCCGAGGGGCGTCGGAGCGCGTTGCGCGAAGAGCACCCTGTCGGCATCCGGTGTACTGCTCGATGATCCTTCTTTTTTCCCTGACGGTGTTTGTCTCCATGGCTCGGTCTGTGGGTTGCGAAACAAATCTGCTCCTGGTGATTCCAGCTGAAATTTCATTCCCTTTGCATTGTTGAATACCTAATTATAGTCCGCATTAATGGGATATTACTTCAGTATTGTAATATCGTCTCTACATCGGTTAGCCTTTAAGTGGAATATATTCTTTTAGAAGGGTGGTGCTATCATGAGGAATAAAGCCATTTCTATTATGATCTTGATCAACCTTATTCTATCTTCTTCTTGTCTTGCGAATTCAAATAAATCTCTTCGTGAGTTTTTTATTAACTCGAAGAATGTATATGCTGTTTATCCTATCGATGACTATACAACTTACGTCTCTGTTGACATTCCCGGGTGGGGAATCGGTAGCGGAAAACTCTCTGTTAAATTTGTAAAGGAATTTTCAAATTACATAAATAATAAGGGATGGAAAATATTCAAGTCAGAAAATACCAAAGACATTGTTACTGATAAATATTCTAGTCGGGATGTACCATACGACCTCGAAAAAGAAATTCATTCTATGGATGTGGGCACCGATATTTCACCGTTTTCAGTTCCTGATATAATGCAGGTTGATACCATAACATTTTCCATATCACAAAAAAACTGGGGGGGCGGTGGGCCTTCACGTCATGTTCAGGCTTTATTGATATATCATAAAGAAAAGCAACCTTGGGTGTATCGTCTAGATCCTGCCGATTCTATTCGCTTTGATTTCAATAAACCCATATATTCTGGCAATGTGGAAAAAAGTAATATTAAAGGTCTTGAATTCGGATTGTTTGATGCTTTTAAAGGTGGTTCAGTTAACAGGGGCAAAGGGGGCTCTGGAGCTAATTTATATATTTATCTTACGGGTTATATCAAAAATAAAAATTGTACACCTAAATACATATCAAGCAAGCGGATTGCAGGTGTAGTGACGTTTTACGAGACCCATAGCCCCTACGATTTATTCAAAAAAATGAGTGTCTTTGAACCGTGGTACTTTGGCTGTGAAAATGTTTCTAATCCTTTTGTAGCTTTTACCAAAGCCAATAGCAAGGATGCTCACATTGTACAAGGAAGAACAACCGAAGGCGTATCTTATGTTGCTTCTAGCTCTCCTCTTAATTCCGACTTATCATCTCGGACCACAGTCTCGCGTAATAATAATTTCGCAAGTCAGGTCGCTTTAAAAACCGCTTCTTCAAAAAATACCGTCAATCTCGATGACCAATCATTAACCTATACTGGTGTTTATAATGGAACGGATATTGATGGTTGTTCTCTCGTTGCCGTCCAAATAAATATATTCCCGGAAATGCAAGCTGCAGGGAAGAGTAATAATCCAACCGAGATAAAAAATTTTCGCATATGTAATGGGCGAATTGCATCTTCTACTGACACTCCCTTTGAGGCGCCGGCTGATGGACTCAATGAATATCTCCCAACCGTTGCGCGAGAAGCTCAGAAAATGGGTGCGGCTACTGGCTATTTTGGGGGTTTTAATGTTCGTGGGCGATCAATGAGATCTTCCGATAAGTGTCTTGTTGAAATCAAGATTTTCAAAAATGGCAATATGTACGATAGGTTAACTATGAATGGCTGTATTTAACGTATTTTTCAATTACTTACAGCGATGTGGCCCATTTTCCCCCGAATCGTTGTCTTTTATCAAATCAATGGCCAGGTGGACACATCTTTTATGATAGTTAAGCAACGGCCCTGATTGATAAAAGATTACTTGTTTTATTGTCGTTTTTATAATTTGGGATTATATTTCCAATTCCCACTTTAATTCTTCTCTTTCAGGACTTCTCCCCTTTAACTGTCTCGATGAATTTCACATCCAATATTCTACTGCTTCTTTGATGTTCCTGACATTTGGTTATTTCTATCTTCCCACAAAATATCTCAAGGTAATAGACAATGTCCATCACTTTAACTTTTGTGGAATTCAGTATCTCCTCGATGAGAGTTCCATATTCCACATACACCTTCTCAGGAAGAAGATTTACAACCTTTTGAATACAATCCAGAGAAGACATTATAGCATCTAGGATGTCTTCTCTGGTCACGGGTATTTCTTCACCCTTACTTCCATAATACCTTACGGTGCCGGCATCAATTCTTTTGAAGATTGCCGAATCATGAGCATACAGCTTTGGAACCTCTGTGCCTTTTGTGTCTTTCACCAGGTTAATCATATAACCCCCTTATAGATAAAAAACGGCATGGAACGCTTAAGGTTAAACAATAACCTCCCGGGCCTTACGGCAATACACGGATTCCATGCCTTGATTAAGGTCGAATTGTAATGCCATTATCGGATGGCCTCCCGTTGTTTTTCTAAGCGATGTCAAGATATCGCAATTGCAAATAAAGTCAATGATCATATTTCCGTCTTCATTCAAATAATGCCCCGTTCGCAAGCAGGGGCTTCTTTTGCTCTTTGGCCTTCAGGGATCTTCCTCAAGGAAAAACTTTTCTCTGTCACCTTCACTGTGTAAGCGCCGCCTGCGGGAAAAGCGTAAGCGTGATACATGCCTGAGACAGGGCAGTATTTTGGGGGAAACCATTCATGGGGGAACCGAAATACCTGTTAATGGCCATGCCATATCAAGCGGGGACCGTGACTATGGCCATGGACATAACAGCTTGTAGATGGCAAGTATCTTTACCGCTCAAGCGGTGCCGGGTGACAGAGAATAGCGATGCAGTTCAGTGGCGGTTTTTTACCGCCCACAAATTATCCTTGCTGGGGATGTAAGCCGGAACCCCAGAAATTTCCGTCAACACAACTCTAGCCCAGCCA
>CAZLFA010000042.1:0-36169 GCA_964558665.1 uncultured Syntrophaceae bacterium | reverse complement strand
AGCATTGCGGACTACTCAACCCTAGGACTTCAACTTAAAGACGAAAGATGGAAAACTTATAATTCACTATCCGTTTCTCCTGTTTAGGTGCACTATTATGGAAACACAATCCGAGCAGCAGGAGCTCTACGAAGTTCAGACAGAAAACCGCCTCCTGAAAGAGACCATTAATGCCCTCCGTGATGAGCTTGAGAGAATGAAGTTCAGCGATGAAGCTAATACCCAGAAGGCAATCGCAAACTCCCGTGAAGAGCTTGATCAGCTTAAAGCGACGATTAGCGCGTTGCGCGACGAACTGGAGCTGATGCGCATCGGCAACGAAACAAAGATACAGAAAGCAGTGGCAAGCGCCAACGACGAGATTATTCAGTTGAAGGCAATAATCAGCGCCATGCGCGATGAAATAGATCACACACAGGTGGTTTATCAGGAAAATCTGCAGAACAAAGAACGCATTGCCAGAGATGAAATTTTGCAACTGCATCAGACCATTGATATACTAAGAACTGAATTGGAGGCATATGAAAAGGCAAGGGGCAAAGCAAAGTGAAGGCAAAGGAACCGGTAATCATGTTCCTGGTCGAAAGCTGAAATCAAAAAAGATCAAACTGATGCTCCACATCTCCGAGAAAATGGCCAGCTTTGAAACTCTGGACAACATGCTGGAAGCGTTTGTAGAAATAGCAACTCATGAATTAAATGCAGAAAGAAGCACAATATTCCTGAACGACCGCGAAACAAACGAATTGTATTCCAGAGTGGCCCAGGGTAATTTTCAGCGTGAAATACGCATTCTGAACAATACAGGCGTTGCCGGCCATGTCTTCACCACAGGACAGGGAATTATCGTCCACGACGCCTACACCAGTGAATACTTCAACCGCTCAGTCGATGAAACAACCGGATTTATCACAAAAAGCATACTTTGCGCCCCCATCAATACTCTAAAGGGTGAAATTATCGGCGTTGCACAGGTTCTCAACAAAAGAGAAGGTTCGTTCACCGGCGAAGATCTGGCGCTTCTGGAAGACATGACGACTCAGGCAGCCATTGCATTTCAGAGCACACAAATTGTCGAGCGCATGAAAAAATACAGGATGCAGGAGATGGACTTTTTCAAGATCATCTCTGATATTACTTCCGAGATCGATCTGGCCTCAATTCTGAACAAAGTCATGTCCGAGGCCACCAAGATGCTGAATGCTGAACGCTCCACTCTCTTTCTCAACGATGAAAAGAAGAAGGAACTTTTTTCCAGAGTGGGGATGGGACTCGAAGCAGCAGAGATAAGGTTTCCCAACCATATGGGCATTGCCGGCGCAGTATTTCAGTCACATGAGACGATTAATATTCCCCATGCATATGCGGATTTGCGTTTCAACCCGGCAGTGGACAAAAGAACCGGCTTTTTTACACGTTCCATTCTCTGCGTTCCTCTTATCAATAAGGCTGGCAAGATCATCGGCGTGACCCAGGTGCTCAATAAACACGGAGGTCCCTTTACACAGGAAGACGAAGCTCGGTTGAAGGCCTTTACAGCCCAGGTGTCCATCGCTCTGGAAAACGCAAAACTGTTCGACGACATCCAGAATATGAAGAACTACAGCGAAGCAATGCTGGAGAGCATGTCAAACGGGGTAATCACACTTAATGCGGACGGGAAGATCGTAACCTGTAATGCCGCCGGTCTGCATATAATGAATGTCGCCTCGTCCGACATTCTCAATCACCCGGCAAATGTTTTTTTCAGCGGCAACAACTCCTGGGTGCTGGAAAAGATCGAGCGGGTTGAGATAACACAGAAGCCGGAACTGACAGTGGACGCGGAACTGGAATTCGGAAACGACAAGATTTCAGCAAACCTGACACTCCTCCCGTTGACCGGCACAGACAGAAAAAAGCTCGGCACCATGATCATCATAGACGATATAAGTGCGGAAAAGCGTATGAAGTCGACCATGTCGCGCTACATGGATGCCGAACTGGCGGATCAGCTACTGGCCGGCAGCGAAGACTTTCTAGGCGGAAAGAATGCAATGGCCACGATCCTTTTTTCCGACATCCGCCAGTTCACCACGCTCACCGAAGAATTGGGCGCCCAGGGAACCGTTTCTCTGCTGAACGAATACTTCACAATAATGGTGGATTGCATTCAGAAGGAAGGCGGCATGCTGGACAAGTTCATCGGCGATGCCATCATGGCGGCATTCGGAACCCCGATTTCGCACGATGATGATGAAGACCGAGCAGTACGGGCGGCAATTTCCATGATCAGATCCCTTAACGCCTGGAACGTCAAACGCATTGCCGACGGGAAAAAACCTGTTCATATGGGTGTAGGCATAAATACGGACATGATTGTTTCAGGCAACATCGGTTCTCCGAAGCGCATGGACTACACACTGATAGGAGATGGCGTGAACCTTGCCTCCCGCCTGGAAAGCCTGTGCAAGCAGTACTATGCCAGCATCCTTATCAGCGAAAACACCTACAAGAAGCTGCGCGGCACTTACAGAATAAGAGAGGTCGACAGGGTTATAGTAAAGGGAAAGACCGAAACAGTAGGCGTATATGAGGTTCTCGATCATCATAACGAAGAAACGTTCCCGAACATAATGGAAGTGGTCAACCATTTCAAAAACGGCCTCGACCATTATCGCCGCGGCTCATGGGACAGGGCCATTGATTCTTTCAATGAGGCCGTGAAATTGAATGAAGAAGAAAAGCTTTGCAGCATGTACATAGAAAGATGCAATTATCTGAAAAGCAACCCGCCCCAAAATGAATGGGATGGCGTCTGGATAATGAAATCAAAGTAAAACACAATCAGGACAGGGTAAAATAGAACTTTGTCCCCTTGCCGACTTCCGATTCCACACGGATGCTTCCGCCGTGACGATGGATGATTCTCTGAACGATGGACATTCCGACACCGGTGCCCTCAAAATCCTCTGCACGATGCAGCCTCTGAAAAACCCCAAAAATCTTTTCGGCATACTTCATGTCAAAGCCTACCCCGTTATCACCGATGTAATACACATCCTTGTCTCCCTCCTTGATACTGCCGATATCGATCATGGCGACTTCACGGTTCTTCGTGAACTTGAGAGCATTTGAAAGCAGATTCACATAGACAACCTTCAGCAGCGCCGGGTCGGCTTCACAGGAAGCCATATCAGAAACTGCAAGGTCAACGGTGCGCCCTTCGCAGCTGCTTTTCAGTTCTTCCAGAACCTGTCCTACTATATCATTGGGAAAAACCTTCACTTTCTTCAGGGATTGCCGTCCCATCCGCGAGAAGTTGAGGATATCGTCGATGAGCCTCGACATCTGCTGCGCATTTCCTCGAACCATGCCGAGATATCGCTGTGTATCCGCAGAACGAAGTTCATCTTTTTCGTCCATCAGTATCCTCGAAAAACCGTCTATCGCCCTCAACGGCGTCCGCAGATCGTGCGATATTGAATAAGAAAAAGATTCGAGTTCTTTGTTGGCCGCCTCCAGTTCCGCCGTTCGCTCCCGCACGCGATTTTCCAGCTCTTCGTTAAGTTTGCGGATCTCGTCTTCGGCCGTTTTCTTTTCCGTCACGTCCATGGTATTCAAAAGGGCCGCCTTCTTACCTTCAAAGAAAATCGATGTTACAGTCTGAATGTGCCAGCGAATGTTTCCATCCTTCCTGACGAGCCTGAACTCATATGGTGTGGAGCGCTCTCCCTTGAGCATCCTGACACCTTCCCTTTTTGCCGATATCCTGTCATCCGGATGAATAATGGCAAGACTCTCCCTGCCCAGCAATTCGGCTTCTTCAAAGCCTGAATAGCTGCAGACATAAGGGTTGACAAAACGGAACCGTCCATCCTGAACAATAGAAACCGCCGACTGGGCGTGCATGGCAAGCGCGCGGTAAAGCTCTTCGGCACGTTTGCGATCCGATACGTCCCTGAGGATTCCCCTGAAACCCGACGCCTGGCCTTCATCATTTTTGATCAGAGAAAAGGTTGTTTCCGTGTGAATAATTGTTCCATCCCTTTTGATTATTTCAGCTTCAAACGGCTTGGGAGGATTGTCCCTTATGAATACTTCATTGAACGCCCTGTATGCGATTTTCGCGTTCTGGCTGCTCATATACTGCCGGTTGTTCATTCCTCTGAGCTCTTCCGCAGAATAACCCAGGATACGGCACATCGAAGGATTGAAAAAAATGAAATTACCGCAAAGATCAATTTCATAATAACCGTCTTCAATGCTGTTCAGGATAGTTCTGTACCTTTCCTCGCTTTCCCGCAAGGCAGTTTCTGCCTCTTTTCTGGTCGTAACATCACGCAGCGACTCAATAGCGCCAATAATGTTTCCGCGTCCATCATACAGAGGAGCTGCAACGCCCCAGAGATATACCGGCCCCTTGTTCATATTCATTGCGGCCGGACTTTCTGCGTAAACGTAAGGACCTCTTCTTATAAGGCCGGTGTATTTTTTCTCTATCTTTTCATCGGTAGACAATACCAGATCAATAAGAATCGGCCTTCGCTTTCCATAAAAGGGTACAGCATATGAGAATTCAGACTGACCGATTATTTCGTCCTTGCTGAGACCGGTCATTTCCTCCATGGCTCTGTTCCAGGCAATAACCGTTCCTTTTCTGTCAATGACAAATGTCGCATCAGGAAGAAACTCGATAATATTTGTGAGCTGCTGGTTGACAGATTGAAGTTGATCAAGCATAAGATTGAACCTGTCTGCAAAAAAGCCGATCTCATCCTTTGTTCTTATACGGGAACGCACATTAAAATCGCCCTTGCTGTATCTCTCAAGAACGGTCACAAGAGTGGAGATGGGATGGGTCACAGATCGCGTCAGGAAGAAACCAAGCAGAACGCCCATAACGCAGGCAACTATACTGAACAGAAGGACAGACTTTTTAATAACATTGATCCGTTCCTTTGATTCATCCCACGAGCTGTACATAAGCTCCGTTTCAATGCGATCAAACTGCAGAAGCAGGGTTGTGAACTGCATATGCAGGTCACGAAATTCATTAAAAGCCTCCCCCCTTTTACGATCTTCTCCTCGCCATTGGCTGTCCTTCAACAGGTGTTTCAAATTTTCCTGATAAAGGACAAATAACTCTTCAATCCTGTCAAAAACTTTTTTTTCTTCACCCGTCAACCGGCGCTTTTTTACCTGGCGCATATATTCAATTATTGTTCTGGTCTCATCATTGATGACTATGCTTAGTTCGATCTGGCGGCTTTCCTTCTTGGAAGGAAGATATTCTTTGACAAGGTTGAAGACATATTCGCATTTCAGAAAAATGCTGTTGCTTAAATGGCGGGCATCCGACTTCTCCATAACATCGGTTGAGACAATATTTTCGATAGAGACAAACTGATGGTAAGAAATGCCGGTAATGATCAGGGCAAGCACTGCCACGATGAGAAGCGCTCCTGATATCTTCGCGCCTATGGAAGGAGGGATAAATCTCATTTCCTGTCCTATCTATGAGATGTCAGTCGGCCGACAGATAATCTGATATAATCTGCCACTGTCCGTTATGAACTTTGCCTATTTTCAGTTTGCGGCATCCCTTGTGGTCGGACACGGAAAAGGTGACAGGAGCAGTGATCCCGCCCGTTTTGAAGTGTTTAATCTTTTCCAGACCCTTTTTAATCCCCTCGCCGGATATGTCATCGCCGGCAAGCCTGATACCCTCCATCATAACCATTGCGGTAACCCAGCCGCTTATGTAACGGGACAGATATCCTTCAATACTGCTGCCTTTGATCCTGCTGTATTCGACGATCTGCCTGACTATCTTATTATCACTATGTGTGAAAATGAACGGCATTGTTCCAATAAATCCCTCAGCAGCGCTTCCCGCCAGGGCAATCAGCTTTTCATCGGCACACCAGTTTAATCCGATAAACCTGGTTTTCATTTTCAGTTCCACTGCATTTTTCAATATCACAGACGCCGCCCAGGTTGTTTCCTGAATGATCGTATAGTCCGCATTGCTTTCAGCTATTTTCTTCAACTGCTCTTTGGCATCCCGGGCATCGAGAGAAACCATTTGTTCGGCAACTATTACCATTCCTTTTTTCAGGGCGTACTCTCTTCCGTCAGCTATAGGCGACCGGCCGAAATCTGTATCATTGTATATAAAGGCTATTCTTGGTTTGCTAGTTTTCTCCTTCCATTCACCCTTGATGAAATTGATGATGATTTTCATTTGATCGGAATAGGTAACACCGATGAGAAAATTGTATGGAGCTTCTTTTATGTTGCCCAGCTTCGATGAATAGGAACCTGACATGAACGGAATCCTATCTTCGGCCGTCAAAGGACGCAGATACTCCGTATCGCCTGTACCCCAGCCTAATATCGCGCAGACGTTTTCCTGCTTGACCAGTGTTTCATAGGCCATCTTTGCACGGGGGATAAGGTAGGCAGAATCCTTCTCGATAAGCTTTATCCGGCGGCCGTTAATCCCGCCTTTTTCATTCACGTACTCTATATATTTTCTAATTCCGTCCGCATAAGGAACGCTTATTTCATGGGTTGCCCCGGTAAGATCGAATATCCCTCCTATCCTTATCTCAGACGGACGATCCGATTTTGAGCAGGCTGTCATGCCGAAGATAATGGCAGCGGCACAAAACAGCAGTGCTGTTTTACAGATATGGGACATCTTCACTCCGCTTTGTATGGATGTTGTTTTTGACGCTACTTATTTTTTATGGAAATGATAGCCTTGCCGGCTGCTATCTTAACCTTCTCCGGATAGTTTTTCACGCTGAAAAATCCTTTTGGCTGACTGATCTCGGTAAGGGCAGAAAGGGCTTCCTTGGACCCGATCTTTCCGAGGGCAACGCAAATCTTTTCTTCCATATCAATCCGGGATGCCGGCGCCGAGAACACAGGCCGTGATTTCAGCATTTCCAGAAGTGACGGGACGGCCTCCTGATAACGAAGGTTTCCAAGCATTTCGATAATCTTAATTTTAAACTGTTCATCCGCCTGCGGCAGGGCCGCCAGCAGTAGCTGCCCCTTTTCCTCTCCGCCGACTTTGTATATGCTGTTCAATACCTCTTCGCGTACTTTGGCATTTTCGTGATACAGAAAACGAGTTACGGCATCAGCGGACGCAGGGCTGGAGATGCGCCCCAGCATATACGCAACATTTCTTACCAGGAACCAGGGATCGTCCGGTTCCACACTGTCACGCAGCAGAGGAACGGCTGCCGGCCCTGTTTTGATGATAACGTGCATGATACGGATGCGCTCATCACTGTTCTGCTCCTCTTTTAGCATTTCAAGCATTCTGGATATCGGTTTGTCTCCAAGTTTTGTCAATGCCTGCCCGGCTTCATTATGCTTGTCACCCTTCTTATTCTTGAATTCATTCAACAGGCTTTCAATATTTTCTCTGCTGGCCACGCTGTCAATAAAATCCTCGGCCACTTCGTGAATCTTGTCGTTTTTATCCAGAATGCCCGTTGCTATGGCATGAAAAACGCTCAGAATGGGAACAGCTTCTTCAATCTGCCCCTGCTTCAAAAGATGTTGCGTATAGCTTTTGAAGTGCATGCAAATCCTTTTGTAAGCAGGAACCGCCTTATACTCGTTTTGCAGCCAGTCAACCATTTTCGGGGTAATTTTTCTCAAGGTTTCATTCCTGTCTGCAGGAGACAGACGATCGAGCACTTCCGCCAGCGTGGCGGACGTCGTCTCGCGCAAATCAGGATTTCTGCTGCGGATGGCTTCACAAAGACGGTTGATCAAAGCCTGGGCGGTTTCCTGCTCCTTATGCGAGGCAAGGGTCTTCACGACATCGGCAACAAGCTCAGCCTGCGGGTCCCTGATCATTGTCTCATCACCCTTGATAATGATACTTTGCGCCGCTTCCCGTGCCTTGTCTACGTTCTGCCTTGCCTGCTCATGAGCTAAAGACTCCTTCCTTGCCTGTTCCTTTCTGTACTTCTTCCCACGCTCAGAATCCATGATGAGTTGATAAGTGCTTGTTCTCCCGCTATCAGCCGCCTCTTTTCCAGCCGCTGCCGCACCAGGGCTGAACGGATTCATTTTTTCAGTGATTTTTGCAAACGATTCGTCCGACATTGATTCAATGATTCCGTTGACCAGATGCCCGTCAAAAAGCCCCTCGATTTTCTGAGTCAGGATCATCTCGATGCTTTCCTCATCCATCTGTGAAATTGTGCCGGCCATTATCCTGGCCATTTTTTCCCGATCCGTTTTTTCTATGACCTTTTCAAGAATCCCGATCACACGCATGACATTTGTGCTTAGTTGACGCTGCGTTAAGGAACCCCTTTGCTGCTGGATCTGGGCCATGCCGGTCCGAAAGATATTCTGAATCCATTCTCCGTCCCTCGCCATCTCCCTGACTTTATCGACATCCATCTCCATACCCGGCAGTGCAGCAGAAAGTTGCTCTATAATCTGCTCATCTCTGATATCGAGGCCGGCAATAATCTGCTTATCCTTCTCGGCAGCCACATAGACCTTCTGATCCAGTTTGATATGGGCGAAGCCCTTCTGTGACATAACATTCATCAGACCGCCTTCCTCTCTTGCACGGTCCGGTCCGCCTGCCAGAATCGTGAGGAAACCAACCAGTTCCTCTTTCTGCAATCCCCTTTCGAAAGTAAGGCTTCTGATTCCGAAGTTGGTCAGCAGTTCGAGAAACGCCCTTACCTGCGGTCTTTCCTGATCCTTCTGGCTGAGTGGTTCGCCGTTGAAAAGAATGCTTCTCTCCGCCTCGGCAAACACCGCCTCATTATTATCCATGATCGGTATAAGCGAGTCGTGAAGCCGATCTATCGTCTTGACAATCATGGCGCTGGTCGATGGATAGAGAAGTAAATTTTTAACAGCCGTATTTATGATAATAAGGGTGTCAATTGCTTTAAACATGATTTCCAAATCGGCCATTTCTGCCTCCTCTGATCCAAAAACATTTTCTTACATTAATTGTCCTTCAATAATTAGATCGCTGCCTTTTCGATAAAACCTTGTACGGGATATGAGACGGGCGTCCTCCATACACTTGATTCCCAGATCGCCGATTGCTTCAATGCCCTTGCCCACAATCTTAGGAGCCACAACTATCAGCAGGCGGTCAGCGAGCCGGTTTCTGATGAAAGTCGTTATTATAGAAGCGCCGCCCTCGACGAGAAGCGAAGATATGCCTCTTTCCCCCAGTACAGAAAGGAGTTTCTCAATATTCACCCTGCCCTCCGCATCGGCATCCACACAGATTATTTCAACGCCCATTTTCCTGATATAATTAATCTTTTTCTCATCAGCAGCGGAAACAGCAATGATGATCGTTCCCGCTTTATCCTGATCCTTAAGAACTCTCGCATCTGTGGGAATTTTCAGACTCGGATCGACAACGACACGTAAAGGGTTTCTGCCTCTGACCAGCCGGACGGTCAGTTCCGGATCATCCTGCATTACGGTGCCGATGCCGACAAGAATGGCATCATGGCTGCTCCTGAGCCTGTGCGCATACTTGAGAGAGGCGGGGGAACTGATCCACCGGGAATGTCCTGTTGCCGTGGCGATACGGCCATCTGCAGTCTGCGCATACTTCAGCGTTACGAAAGGTTTCCCGGTCTGCATATACTTGAAAAACCTCTCGTTGAGTTTCCTGCATTCTTCTTCAAGAACACCGACATCCGTCCTGATGCCGTGACGTTTGAGAATGGCGATGCCTTTTCCGGACACGAGGGGGTTCGGATCCTTCACGCCGACAACAACGCGGGCCGGCTTCTGCACGACAAGCGCATCTACACAGGGAGGAGTCTTACCGTAATGTGAGCACGGCTCCAGCGTCACATATACCGTTGCCCCTTTCATGCTCCCGGTCAGGCCTTTTATGGCCATGATTTCTGCGTGGTCCTCTCCACAACAGCGGTGATATCCCTCGCCGATGATCCTGTTCCCCCTGACAATCACGGCGCCGACCATGGGATTGGGAGAGACGCGGCATTCCCCTCTTTTGGCAAGTTTAATAGCCCGCCTCATGTAAAATCCGTCGCCGGAGGTCGCGTAACTTTTCTTCATGATTGTATTCTTTACACTATTGAACGGTCATATGTAAATGATTTTTGGTTGACGCCGGCATCTAATCTGTTATAGGGATTCCCATCTGTTGCCATGAAAGGAGAAGCACATGAAAGGCATAGTTCTGGCAGGCGGTCTGGGGACAAGGATGTATCCGCTCACCAAGGTGACCAATAAACACCTCCTGCCCCTATATAACGAACCAATGATTTACTACCCCATAAAAACACTTGTCAATGCAGGCATAGATGAGATCCTGATAGTTACCGGCGGGCAGAACTCGGGCGATTTCCTCAGGCTGCTGGGAAACGGCAAGGATTTCGGCCTCAAGCACATCAATTATACTTACCAGGAGGGAGAAGGAGGCATAGCCGCCGCGCTCAGCCTGGCCGAACATTTCGCAGACGGGGATAAAATAGCCGTGATGCTGGGTGACAACATCATAGAAAAAAACATAAAGTCCGCTGTCGACGCCTACAAATCCCAAAACGAGGGGGCAAGGATCATGCTCAAGGAGGTTAATGATCCGCAAAGGTTCGGCGTGCCCGTCTTTGAAGGGAACAAGATTGTACGTGTCGAGGAAAAGCCTTCCCAGCCGGCGTCAAACTACGCAGTTATAGGTATTTACATGTACGACAGCAAGGTCTTCGATTTCATAAAAGAGCTTAAGCCGTCGGAACGAGGTGAACTGGAAATCACCGACGTCAACAACTTTTATATCAATGCGGGCAAAATGGAATGGAACATTCTGGACGGCTGGTGGTCTGATGCCGGCACATTCGACTCTTTGCTTTACGCCAGCAACATGGTGGCAAAGACAGGGGCAAACAAGCTATGATAGAAGGAGTAATGCTTAAGAAGCTTAAGGTAATTCCTGACGAACGGGGACGTCTCATGGAGATCCTCCGGGCTGACGATGAGATGTTTAAAGCGTTCGGACAGGTCTACATGACCACCGCCTATCCCGGAGTAGTCAAGGGATGGCATTATCACAAGAAGCAATCAGACAACATGGCAGTAGTCAAAGGGATGATGAAAATTGTTCTTTATGACGGAAGAGAAGGCTCTCCGACAAACGGTGAGGTGAACGTTTTTTTTGCAGGCGAGCATAATCCTATCCTTATTCATATACCGCCCTATGTGTTCCACGGTTTCAAGTGCATCTCTTCCGAAGAAGCCATCGTTGTCAACGCACCCACTGAAACTTACAACTATAAGGACCCGGATGAATTCAGGGTTCATCCCCACGACAATAACATACCCTACGACTGGAATAGAAAAGACGGCTAGAAGGGTCAAATCATGGATATATTCTGGGGTATCCTTGTCGTCATCGCCGGTGCAGCCATAGGCAGTTTTCTCAATGTCTGCATTTACCGCATCCCCGAAGAAAACCAGTCGATCATATATCCGGCGTCCCGCTGTCCCCGTTGTCTGAAGCCAATAAAACCATATGACAACATCCCCGTCGTCAGCTACATCATACTCATGGGGAAATGCAGGAATTGCGGAGTCAGAATATCTCTCCGCTATCCGGCAGTGGAAATGCTGACAGCGGGCCTGGCTTTTGCGCTTTTCTGGAAATTCGGATTAACATTCCAATTCCTGTGCGCTTTTATTTTTACATGCGCCCTGACGGTAATTACCTTCATCGACCTCGACCATCAGATAATCCCTGATGTCATATCTCTTCCCGGCATCCCGGTATTTCTGCTGATGGCAGTATTTGTAATGCGGCTCCCCTGGCTTGAGGCACTGCTTGGTGTTCTTTTGGGCGGCGGCACACTCTATATGGTTGCTGTAGGCTACGAGTATGCAACAGGCAGAGAAGGCATGGGCGGAGGCGACATCAAACTCCTGGCAATGCTGGGCGCATTTCTCGGGTGGAAGTCACTGCTGTTCATACTGCTTGTAAGTTCACTGACGGGAGCCGTTGTCGGCATCTCCGTCATGGCAGCAAAGGGAAAGGATATGAAGTATGCCGTCCCTTTCGGACCTTTCCTCTCTATTGCGGCTGTTCTTTATCTGTTCATCGGAGAATGCATGATGAGCTACATATTCCCGGGATAAAGCGCACAGGAATCGTTTTCCCCGTACTCACCAACAGCTAAAAACTCTTGACTTAGAAACTCTATAAATATACTGTACATCCCATCTAAGCGAAAGATATAAAAGGGAGGTAGCCATGGGTACGGACAAGAGATTCTGTGCAATATGCGCATGGAGAGCAAGCTGTCAAAAACGCTTCAGTGTATCGACCGATGCATCAGGTAATGTGCATTGCCCTGACTATTCCAGAGATTTATCCATCAAGGACAAGGATATCGATCAGGCACGAGAAAAATATGGAAGTTGAAGATATTGAGACGGCGTGCTGTGTCCCTTATATCGGACCGCCAGAGGCGTCTAAGTGAATCTTCCGGCACAATCTCAATGAAGGTTGGCTTTTTTGGCCAACCTTTTTCTTGTAAGTGAAGTGACATAATGAAGAACAGAATTGTTGGACTGCTTGAAAAGGCAATAACAGAATGCGGAAATATGAAGCTGATGGATGAGGTAAAACTCCCATCCATCGAGATCGACTGGACGAAGGATCCCGCACACGGAGATTACGCATCCAATATCGCGATGGTGCTCGCGTCGCGGTTGCGCAAAAATCCGCGACAGATTGCAGACATGATCTGCAAGCATATTGATGACGGAGGTCAGGTACTCGACAAAGTTGAAATCGCCGGCCCGGGCTTCATCAATTTTTTTGTCAAAGACGGAATATGGACCACCTGCCTCAGGGACGTTGAACAGCAGGGCAGCAGCTTCGGCAAATTGAACCTGGGCAACGGCAGTAAAATGCAGGTCGAGTTCGTAAGCGCCAACCCGACCGGCCCTCTTCACATAGGACATGCGCGGGGAGCCGTTGTCGGCGATGTTATAGCAAACATCCTTGCCGGCACGGGTTATTCCGTAACAAGAGAATACTATATAAATGATGCGGGCAACCAGATGAACAACCTTGGCCGCTCTGTCTATTACCGCTATCTTGAACTGCTGGGCAATAAAGTGGATTTTCCTGAAAACTGCTATCAGGGAGACTATATTAAAGATCTTGCTCAAGATCTCGTAAAACGCGAAGGAAACAGCTACCAGACGAGGGACACTCAGGAGGTTATTTCTCTTTTTACGGATTATGCCGCCGGGATAATCATGGAAGGGATCAAAGATGACCTGCAAGCCTTCGGTGTTAAATTTGATCAATACTTCAGCGAAAGGGAGCTTTACAAAGACGGCGGTGTCGGCAAGCTGCTTGCGGAGCTGGAGGACAAAGGTTTCATTTACCGGGAAGATAACACACTCTGGTTCAGGACTACCGCTTTCGGCGATGAAAAGGACAGAGTCGTCGTAAGACAGAATGGGGAACCCACCTATTTTGCAGCGGATATAGCCTATCACAGAAACAAATACGAGCGCGGATTTGAAACGGTCATTGACATCTGGGGAGCCGATCACCATGGTTACATCCCCAGGGTCATGGCGGGCATTCAGGCTCTGGGACACGAAAAGGAAAACCTGAAGGTTGTTCTCATCCAGCTCGTAAATCTCCTCAGAGACGGGGTTCCCGTCGCCATGTCGACCCGTTCGGGCGAGTTTGTAACGATGAGGGAGGTTATCGATGAAGTTGGAAAAGACGCCGCCCGCTACAATTTCCTGATGAGAAGATCCGACAGTCATCTTGATTTCGACCTGGAGCTGGCCAAGAAACAGTCAAATGAAAACCCCGTTTACTATGTGCAGTACGCGCATGCCAGGATTTGCAGCATTCTCAGAATAGCGGGAGAAAGGGGCATAACACCGCCGGCATATGCAAACGCTGCTACCGCCAGACTGGCTTTGCCGGAAGAGATCGCTTTGATAAAAGCCATAACGCGTTTTCCGGAAGTTATGGAGGGGGCATCCCGGCTGCTTGAACCACACCGGCTGACATTTTACCTTAATGACATCGCCGGTATGTTCCACAGCTACTACAATAAAAATAAGGTCATGTCCGAAGACAGTGAATTGACAGGCGCCAGACTTTTTCTGACAGCATCAATAAGGACGGTACTGAAAAATGCACTTGAAATTCTAGGGGTATCTGCTCCGGAGAAAATGTAGTATAATAGCGGAAACACACAATAACTGATCATACAGAAGGGTTTTTCCATGACCTCCAGAAACCTTAAAAATTTCGAATTCAAGCTGGGGAAACTGGGCCTGACAATATTTATCACCGGAATGTCGATACTATTGTTTTCGGTATTCATTCTGGGTGTATTCATCGGCAGAGACATCGACAACCTGCCGGGCAAGATCGCCACCGACATCACTGGAAACATAAAAGACAAATCAGGATCGACACCTGCCAACGCCGATCAGTCTGCCGAACCCAAGCCGGAGGCAAAACCCGGAACGCAGGAGGCGGCGATGGAGCGTCAGCCGGAACTGAACCTGACCTTCTACGATTCTCTCAAGAAGAAAAAAGAGGAGGAAAAGGGAATTCTTTCCGAAAAGGACAAAAAGCTGCTTGCCGAATCCAGGCAGAACTCACCGGCAACAACTTCGCAAACAGCGCAGAAGGCGGCGCCGGCTTCAACATCGCAGAGCGCAGAGAACAGGGACAAGAAATCTTCACCGTCAGAAAAGAAAGCCGCGGACAAGGCAGCCGCATCCAAACCCGAACAACGGATAGTTGCGTCTCCTACGGCAAAGGCGCTCGACGCCAAGGGGTTTGTTGTTTCAGACATCGGTACACGCGCCGATAAAAAAACGGGCGCTTCTAAAACCAACACGAGCCAGACAACCGACAAGAAGGAAAAGAAGGCGGAACCGGAAAAGAAATTCCAGATCCACGTGGCATCATACAAAGAAAAAGCAAAAGCAGAACTGATAGGTAAAAAGGTCAAACTTATCGGCTACAAACCGCGGATCGCAATGGCCGATCTGGGGAAAAAGGGCAAATGGTACCGTGTAGTCGTTGATGGCTTTGATACCAAAGAAAAGGCGCAGAAGGCGGCAAAGAATATTTCAAATAAAATCAAGGGCACCAACTGCATTATCCAGGGAAACGGGTCGATTCAAAAAGCCGCCCGATGATGATTTATTCAAGGATTTAAAATGTTTGAGAATTTATCGGAAAAACTTGAAAACGTATTCAAAAAACTGAAGGGCAAAGGCCGTCTTGATGAAGAAAATATAAAATCAGCCTTGAAAGAGATACGCATGGCCCTTCTTGAAGCAGACGTCAATTTCAAGGTCGTAAGGGACTTCGTAGAAGATATCAGAGAAAGATCAATCGGCCATGATGTGCTCGAAAGCATCACGCCCGGTCAGCAGGTTGTAAAGATCGTTTATGACCGGCTTGTCGAACTGATGGGGGGCACCAGCAGCTTCATCCGCTTCGGAAACAGAATCCCCGCACCCGTCATGCTGGTCGGACTTCAGGGATGCGGCAAGACAACAACGGCCGTAAAACTGGCACGTCTGTTTACCGGCCAAAATAAGCGGGTTTATCTCGTTTCGGCAGACGTGTACCGTCCCGCCGCTATGGAACAGTTGCGTGTACTAGGCAGTCAGATCGGGGCAGGCGTTTTCGACGCCGTAACTCTTCGTGACCCGATAAAGATATGTGCTCAGGCAGTCGAGGAAGCGGGAAGGAACGGTTATGAGGTCATCATCGTAGATACGGCGGGAAGGCTCCATATAGATGAAGAGATGATGCTGGAGCTGCAGAAGATCAAATCCATGATCAACCCCTCGGAAATATTGTTTGTCGCCGATGCCATGACCGGCCAGGAAGCTGTAAACGTTGCCGGAAAGTTCAACGAACTTTTGGGGATTGACGGTGTCATCATGACCAAGATGGACGGTGATGCCCGTGGCGGAGCAGCACTTTCCCTGAAGGCGGTCATAGGAAAACCCATCAAATTCGTCGGCGTGGGAGAAAAGATAGAGGCCTTTGAAACTTTTCACCCGGAACGTATGGCATCAAAAATTCTGGGGATGGGAGACATCCTTACCCTTGTAGAAAAGGCGCAGGCGACTGTAGACGAAAAAGCGGCCAAAGAGCTGCAAAAGAAAATCAGGAAGAATGAGTTTACATTGGAGGATTTCCGTGATCAGCTAAAGCAGATAAAAAAAATGGGCTCACTTCAGGACATCCTCGGAATGATGCCGGGTTTCAATAAAATCAAGGCCTTTAAGAATGTGACTCCGGATGAAGGTGAATTGGTAAGAATCGGCGCAATAATCGACTCAATGACCAGAAAAGAACGCCTTAATTATCTGATTATTGACGGCTCCCGAAGAAAACGCATAGCCAGGGGAAGCGGCACAACCGTTCAGGACGTCAACCGTTTACTCAAGAATTACGTAGACATGCGTAAAATCATGAAAAAAATGCTGTCAAAAGACGGCATGAAGTTGATGAGACGTGGTAATTTTCCCTTTTAATGATAAAAAAAATATGTTAGCTTTAGATTTCTTGTAAAAAAACAAAATCATACCTCAGGAGGTGATCGATAACAATAATGGCGGTAAAGATCAGACTGGCCCGTATGGGCAGCAAGGGCAATCCTTTCTACAGAATCGTAGTGGCAGATTCCGAATCGCCCAGAGATGGGAGATTCCTTGAGATAGTGGGCAATTATGATCCCAAGAAAGATCCGGTTGAGATTAACCTGAAGGAAGAACGGGTGACGGCCTGGCTTTCCAAGGGCGCCAAGCCGACTCTGACTGTATCTCAGCTTTTACAGAAGAAAGGGGTAGCACTTAAAACATCAGCAGGCAAATAGTCTTACCTTCTCATTTTTTTGAGTCATCAAAACATGTGATGCTCGATCAGGTTTGGTCGATATCTTATTAAGGCGAAACTTAATTTGAATCAGTGGAGGTTGAAACGATGAAAGAGTTGATTAAGTACATGGCTCAAGCGTTGGTGGATCATCCTGACAAGGTTGAGGTATCGGAGATAATCGGCGAACAGACTTCTGTGATCGAATTAAGAGTAGCCAAGGAGGACTTGGGAAAAGTCATTGGCAAACAGGGCAGGACTGCAAAAGCCATGCGGGCGATTTTAAGCGCCGCTTCCACAAAGATAAAGAAGAGAACCGTTCTGGAAATAATAGAATAGTTAGATGGATCTTCTGGAAGCAGGCAAGGTAGTAAAAACCAAGGGTCTCAATGGTTCAATGAAGGTTGCGTCGTTTTTAAGCAACGCCAATATTCTTGAATCGGTAAAAGAGGTCTTTATCGGAAGGGGAAAGCAGGATGCGGTACCCTTCTCGGTCAAAAGAATCAGGATTAAACAAACCGTTTTTTTTCTTGATCTTAACGGTATAAATGATATTGATGCCGCGCAAAATCTTGTAGGCTCCTCGGTGATGATCCCCTTGAAAATTCTTGAGGAACTGCCCAACGACGAGTATTACTGGCACGAGTTGGTGGGCATGAGCGTTGTAACAGAAGAGGGAAATGTCCTTGGAAAAATCGAGTCAATCTTCCCCACGGGGAGTAACGATGTTTACGTCTGCTCGGGCGGAGAAAGAGAGATCCTGATACCTGCCATCGCTGATGTGATAAGGAACATTGACAGACGGAACAGATTGATGGTGATCAGGCTGATTGAAGGTTTATAGGTTTAAAAGCCATGCTCCGATTCGACATCCTGTCTATCTTTCCGGAGATGTTTAATTCCCCGTTTGAATCAAGCATCCTCAAAAAAGCCCGTGATAAAGGCCTTATCGAAATAAACATCTTGAACATCCGGGATTTTACTGAAGACAAACACCGGATGACGGATGATGCTCCGTACGGCGGCGGGGGCGGCATGGTTATGAAAGTGGAACCCATTGACAGGGCCATAAACGGCGTCCCCAAGAAAGGAAACCGGGTACTGACCATACTGATGACGCCTCAGGGAGAAAAATTCACTCAGGCTGCAGCAGAAGATCTTTCCCGGAACGAGCAGTTGATCATCATTTGTGGACATTATGAGGGGGTTGACGAAAGGGTAAGACAAAACCTGGTGGACAGGGAAATATCCATAGGCGATTACGTTTTAACGGGCGGAGAACTTTCCGCGATGGTAGTCGTAGATGCGGTATCCCGCCTGATACCGGGCGTGCTGGGAAACAGCGAATCGGCAACCGTTGACTCTTTTTCATCGGGACTGATCGAGTATCCGCACTACACCCGGCCGGCGGAGTATCGTGGATGGACAGTTCCGGAGGTTCTTCTTTCCGGACATCATCGCGAGATAGATGCATGGCGGCACAGGGAGTCACTCAGACGCACAAGAGAAAGAAGGCCTGATCTATTAAAAACGGCTCAGGTATCCGATACGGATATTGAAATACTGCGGAATCCGGAGTCTGATGAATAACTTATCAGAAGATTCGGCTTTTGATATTTATATAGCTCTTTTACATTACCCGGTTTACAATAAAAATGGAAACGTTGTCACAACGGCTGTCGCGAACCTTGACATCCATGACATATCCAGATCCGCCCGCACCTATGGGGTAAAAAGATATTACATTATCACCCCCATTGAAGCACAGAGGAAATTGGCACGGAAGATCCTGGAACACTGGCAGACCGGTTATGGAGCAAGCTTCAATCCTTCCCGCCGGGAGGCCTTTAACATCGTGAGACTGAAGGACAACCTCAGGGAAGCGGTCAAAGAAGTTGAAGACTTTTCCATGAAGAAAGTATATCTCATTGCCACAGGGGCGGGTTTACATAAACAGCTTACTACGTTTGACGAGATGAAGGCAAAACTCGCGGACTGCAGCAAGGCCTGGCTTATTTTATTCGGAACAGGATCGGGCCTGGCCGATGAGGTTTTTAAATCAGCGGACTTCCTTCTGGAACCAATAAAAGGATCTGCAGAGTATAATCACCTGTCGGTGCGGTCTGCTGCAGCAATCGTGCTGGACAGACTTATCGGCAGATGAAGAAAAATTCCGGTTTTATAAATCACAACCGGCATAAAAGATGCCGAAGGAAAATATAACAACCGTACATAAAGTACGCCGGGAGCCGGCGGAAGCAAAACTTTGAGTCAGAATTAGGGCAAAACACGCATAAAAGTCAGGAGGCATTAAACTATGAATATCATCGAAACATTGGAAAGAGAGCAAATGAGATTCGACATTCCGCCCTTCAAATCGGGCGACACCATTAAGGTGTTCGTGAGGATCATCGAAGGACAGAAGCAGAGAATTCAGGCATTTGAAGGCGTAGTTATACGCAAGAGACAAGGCAGCAACCGCAGCAGTTTCACCGTGAGAAAAGTTTCTTACGGAATAGGCGTGGAAAGGACATTCCCTCTCCATTCGCCGGTCATAGACCGCATCGAGGTGGTTACCCGCGGCAGGGTAAGAAGATCACGGCTCTACTATCTCAGGGGACTGAGAGGGAAAAAGGCGCGCATCAAGGAAGAAGGCAAGTCATAAAATAAGCGGATTCACCGGTAAGAAGGGGCAAACGTTTTCGTTTGCCCTGTCTCATTTATATCAGGCTTGTTCCCAAAAGCTTCAAAGGCCTGCCACAGAAACACTGATACCCGAAAGGCAGCCTTCTCAAGGCTGCCCAGGTCAACAATCTGCTTTTCCATCCAAGGCCGCTGCATATGATGACCCGTTACGAGCAGAACGCCTTAAAACGAGGATACAAAACTATCGCCGGTATCGACGAGGCGGGAAGAGGACCGCTGGCCGGTCCGGTCGTCGCTGCGGCTGTCATCCTGCCTTCCGGTTATCGCAATGAATATATTAACGACTCAAAAAAGCTGACTGAACAAAGAAGAGAAGAGCTTTACATCATTATCAAAAAAGATGCTGTCGCCGTCGGCCTTGGCGTTGTCGAAGCATCAGCCATCGACCGCATCAATATTCTTCAGGCCACACTGCTTGCCATGAAGGAGGCCGTTTCCGAACTCTTTCCGCCGCCTGACTATCTGCTTGTTGACGGCAAAAACAAAGTCCCTATAGTAATGCACCAGGAAACAATTATCAGCGGCGATTCACTAAGCGTCTCCATTGCAGCGGCATCCATCATCGCCAAAGTCTCCAGGGACAAAATCATGGAGATTTATCACCGTCAGTATCCTCAGTACAACTTTTTGAAGAACAAAGGATACGGGACAGAGGAGCACCGTGAAGCAATTCACAAGTACGGGATATGCAAGATTCACAGAATGTCATTTCGCGTCAAGGAAAACAGAGATATCCAGGAAAACATAGAGTTCGACTTTGATTGATGGATCACATAAAAACAGGCCTGCGGGGTGAAAACATAGCGCTGGATTATTTAAGGAATGAAGGGTACATTATTATCGAGCGCAACTACCGCTGTTACCTTGGCGAGATAGACATAATCGCAAAGGACGGCAATATCCTTGTCTTTGTCGAAGTGAAGAGCCGCCGCTCCTGCAAATTCGGCATGCCCCAGGAGGCCGTGGGAACCAAAAAGCAGAAGAAAATATCCATGATCGCCATGTTCTATCTGCACGAAAAAAATTTATCCGACGTCAATGCCCGTTTTGACATCGTCGCTGTCTATATTGATTCCGGAGCGCCTTTTGTAGAGTTGATCAGGGACGCCTTCGACTTGCATCCCGGATATTGATTTGTCAATTCGGAGACGGATAGTTTCATTCACGGAAATTAGTTCGGCATAATGTCTTGATTCCGGAAGGAAGCCGCCATGAATCTATTGAAGAAATTGTTTTTCGGCAGGAAAAGCAAAGAGCAGGCGATAAATGGTATTTGCAAGACAATCAACCCTCTGATTGACCGCGTCTGCGATGAGGTGATGCTGGAGCACAAGGACAGCCTCATCAAAGAGGAGCCGTCTTTCGTGGTCTACGCTGTCTGGGGAGCCGGAAGAGAAGAAGGGCTGACCGAAATCCAATCTGCCATCAACCAGAAAGTGCTGCCCGTTATCAATTCCGTAATTTCCGAATTGGATATAAAGGTTCTGGATCCGGATCAGCAGTATGCCATTGAGTATCTGCTCAGAGGTCTTGTCATAACGAAATTGCTCTTTATGACAGAGATGCTGAAAAACAGGATATTCCTGAACAGCGCCGGTTCATATCAGGAGCTGATTAAAAAACTGGCATCACTGGAACCTATGGGCAACGCCTGATATCATCAGGATTTGTCCAGCTCCTTCCTCACCGCCAACCCCAGCCTTTCCTGCACATAAGGTTTCTTTACGTATGCGCCCGCACCCAGCACCTCTGCTTCCAGGACCCGCTCCGTTTCTGAAAAGCCGCTCACGATGATCGCCTTCTGCCGGGGATGTATCTTGAGTATTTCCCGGTATGTATCCAGGCCATCCATACCGGGATCCATGATCATGTCCAGCACGACAAGATCGGCCCTGTTATTCTTCAGGTAATCAACTGCTTTTTCGCCACTGGGGAAAGCAATCACTCTGTAATTCAGCCTGGACAGCATATGGACAGCCAGATCACGCTGCCCCCCGACATCATCCACAACTATTATCGACTCTCCCTTACCCATGTATTCCTTCTGTGATACAGGCACATCTTCAGCGGACACATCTTCCCTTGTTATTGGGAAATAGAGGCTGAAGGCGGTTCCCTTACCTTCTTCACTCCTGACATCTATGTAGCCGTTGTGATCTTTTACCGTTCCCCAGACGACGGACAGCCCCAGTCCGGTGCCGCTTCTTCCCATTACCTTCTTTGTATAGAAAGGTTCAAAGATGCGTTTTAAGTCCTCAGGTTTGATGCCCTCACCGGTATCAGACACGGACAAAACCACATAATCCCCGTCCTTCACATCGTCGTATCCGCTTACCGGTCTGTCCAGATACCTGTTTTTGGTCTCGATGGTTATTGTTCCACCTTTCGGCATGGCCTCTGCCGCATTAGACATGAGGTTCATCAGGGTTTTCGTCATGTGTATCGGCGACCCCATGATATTGAGGAGGTCCGGGTCCAGACTGCTCTCAATATGAACGTCGGGGTGAAAAGAACTGAGTCTGGCGAACTCCGGCGATTTCCGGTAACTCACTATAACATCATTCAGGTTGATGACTTTTCCGGCGTGAATCCCCCTTCTGGCAATTGTAAGCATATCAGTTACAATGGCCGCTGCCCGTTCGCCGCCTTCCATTATTTTTTTCACATGGGCTCTTATAGGGCTCGACGGCTCTATTTCCTCAAGGAGCAATTCCGAGTAGCCGACAAGAATCCCCAGAACATTGTTCAGATCATGAGCAACCCCTCCTGCCAGCGTTCCCAGCGCCTCCATCTTCTCGGCATTGTTCAGACGCTCCTCAAGTCTCCGCCGCTCCATCTCCGCTTTTCTCCATTCGGTAATATCCATTAAAGTTCCTGAAAGTCTGTCATTCTCAAGGACTCCGCTCAGCAGGACGTGCCTGGTTTTCCCCTCCCTTGTAAAAAGCTCCAGTTCATAACTCTTTATTGTTTTTCTCTGCATAAGCTCTTCAATAAAAAGCTCTCTTGCCTGATTATCCTTGTACAAACTTACAACACTATGCTTCATGAGCTCCTCGGGTGATTCATAGCCGAACATCTTGGCAAATTCCTGATTGGCAAAGTATATATTACCGTCCAGTCCGGTCTGATAAACCCCCACGAGCGCGTTGTCCACCAGATCCCGGTATTTTTTCTCAGATGCCACCAGGTTGTCTTTCAACTGTTTCTGCTCTGTATCATCCCTGATACACTCAATGGCGGCTATTATCTCCCCCTTTGCGTTCCGGAGCACGGAAGCAGTGGCAGAAAGATGCGTATCACCCGGAGAGAGGCTGGGCGTGAACGCTTCCCCGAACAATGTATCTCCCATGCGCTGTATGCTTGTATACTCTTTCTCCACCGCCTGATCGGGATGAAGGGCAAGATCAATAAGAATCGGCCTGCGGTCACCGTAAAAAGGTATTGCATATTCGTAGTCGCCCTTGCCCAGCATCTCGTCTGCCGGCACACCGGTCATCATCTCAATCGCCCTGTTCCAGGCGACAACGCTGCCTTCCCTGTTTACGACAAGGGTTGCATCCGGAAGAAAATCGATGATGTCCGCCAGGCGCCGCTGAGACTCCTTTACCGCCTCCTCAGCGCGAACGCGATCCGTTATGTCTCTGATGGATTCGATGGCGCCGACAACGTTACCCGCGGAATCCTTCAAAATGCTTGCCGTTCCATGCAGGATGACACCTGCCCTTCCCTTCAATTCTTTTATGTCGGCAATTCCTACCAGGGTGGAACCTTTCCACTCCAGATTGACATATTTATTTTTGATCTCGTCATGCGGCAGAAATACAAGATCAATAAGTATCGGCCTTCTTTCTCCGTAAAACGGGAGGCCGTACTCGTAATCACCCTTGCCCAGCACATCCTGAGCTTTTACTCCCGTCATTTCTTCAATTGCCCTGTTCCAGGCAACCACTTTGCCCTCTCTATCGATGACAAGGGTTGCATCCGGAAGAAAATCGATGATGTCCGCCAGGCGGCGCCGGGACTCCCTCAATTCATCCTCGTTTTTCCTGCGGGTTTTTTCTTCCCGCACGATGAACCAGGCCTGAAAACCAACATAGGTTAACAGCCCTCCCCCCAAAAACATCAATGCAACCACCAGAATCAATCTGTTTTTTAATCCTGACAGAGACGAAAGCACTTCTTCTTCAGATGTTGCCACAACGACTGACCAAAAAGTGTTCCCGATTTTTACAGGCATAAAAACAGCGAGCTTCTTAACGCTCTCCTTTCTTTGTTCTCCGATCATGTCATAAACATAGGTCGTTATACCCGTCTCCCCCCTCATCATTCTGTTTGCCATTTCCAGTATCGTGGGAAATTCCCGGCAGTTTTCAAAAACAGATCTTCCCGTATGCCCGGGAACGGGACAGTACAATTCGGTTCCGCCGCGGCTTATCATCCATGCATAGCCGGACTCTCCGATTTTTATAGTTTGAAGATATCTTTTAGCGATATTACGAAAGTTGATTGTCACGGCGATTGTGCCGTCGTATGCCTTGCCTTTGAAGACAGGTACGTTTATGGCAATCGCATCATAACCCTGAACAGCCTGGAACACTTCACTGACAACAGGTTTCAGGCTGTTCTTTATTTCCTGTATGTGCGGTTGACCGGAGATGTCGCTGCCGATTACCTCCGGCACGAAGGGAACAGTATAGAGTATCTTGCCTTGTGCGCTGATTCTACTGATAGCCCGCAATTCTTCCCTGTGCGTTCCGTAGAACAGCTCCATGTATCTCCTGCCGTCTGCGTTTAGAAGGCGGATGTCGTCCATCCTCGAAAAAGAAACCAGGATATTTGTCCAGTTCTTGAAGAAGGATTCAATGCTCTGAACGGCCTGACGGGCATGCAGTGTCTGCGTCTCATTCAGTTGCTTGATGGCCCTGTCTTTTGCGTCGCTGTAAAAAAACATGAAGAGAGCCACGGCAAGAAAGATCAGAAAAATAACCAGCAGAACCAGGTATCTTCTTCTCATTTTGTCTTACTCCTTCTATCGGTTCTTGAACCCGAATGCAGCCCCGCATATCCCTCCGACAATATGCGCTGTTTGAGAGATATTGTTGACCTGGAAGGCCTTTATGATCTCCGTACCGATAAAAATGCCCGCCACAAGAAGGAAGGTCAGGGGAATGGTATTGTTCTTTCTTCCTACAATTGAGGCAAGAATGATGAACATAAAGACCACCCCGCTTGCCCCCAGAAGACCTGTCGGAAAAAAGATCACATTAATAATGCCGGTTGACAATGCCGTGATGAATATCATGAAAAGTATCTTCCCGCTGCCGTATTTCTCTTCCAGTATCGGTCCGAGAAGAAGCACAAAAGTGAGGTTGGAAAAGAGATGCTGCCAGCTTGAATGTCCCAGCACATGCGAAAACAGTCGGAAATAGTCCAAAGGATCGAAAGGATTCATACCGGGCCTCACCACAAAATAATAGGCAGTGAATTTAGGCATTATGTATATGCTGATGAGGTGGATCAGAATCGCGGCAAGCGAAAAGGTCAGAACGACCGGGGCATTGTACTCGATACGCATCTTCTCGTTCCTTTAATTTAACAGGATACTGGCTTTATTGACCGGAGGATGACTTTATATATCTTTTCCTCCGGATAAACCATGTTTTTTTATCAGGTTAGACAAATCCATCGCCGGGGCAAAACATAACATTTGTCTTTTTAACAGTTAATCTGATAAATTTACTGTATTAGTGAGGTTTCATGGAATATCAGATCACGGACAAAATACTGTTTCTCCTGTTTCTGTTTTTACTATCAGGGATTCTTTCCTGTTCTGAGGCGGCTCTGTTTTCGCTGACACCGCTTCACATCCACAAAATGGGAGAAGATAAAACCCCTTTCCTCCACTATATAAGAAAACTTCTCCTGTATCCTCAAAGGCTTCTCATCTCCCTGATAGTAGGCAACGAGGCAGTAAATATAGGGATATCAGTCATATCGGCGTCGCTCTTCATTCATTACTTCGGCATCGACGGCAAGTGGATAGCCATCGCTGTTACCACCGTCCTGCTGCTGATCTTCGGGGAAGCAATCCCCAAGACCTTTGCCGTCGTGCATCCGATACCGGTGTCATCGGCCGTGGCTCTTTTCATAACTGCCGTCTCCAAAATAGAAAGACCTGTTGTCTGGCTGCTTGAAAAAATTGCGGATGCAATTGTGAGATTGGCGCCGGGGCAGCGCGGCAGCAAGCGTGCTTCGGTAACAGAAGAAGAATTCAAGACACTCATTGATGCCGGGCACCAGGAGGGAGCCCTGGAGGAGTCGCAAAGAAATCTCATTCACAGTGTTTTTGAACTCGGAGACAAACCGGTTTCCGAAATCATGATACCGCGCGTCGACATGTTCTGTCTTCCCATATCCAAAAGCATCGAGGATATGGAAAAGGAAATCATCGAGGCAAAACACTCCATGATACCGGTGTACGGCACCGACAGGGATGAAATCATCGGCATACTTCATGCCAAGGATCTTCTGGACCGGCTGCTGACGGGAAACAAATGGGTGCGCGCCTATACCTTATTGAGGAAACCCTACTTTGTACCCATGGAAAAGACAGCCGGCAGCCTGTTGCAGGAGCTTCAGGAGCGAAGACTGAAAATGGCCATAGTTGTCGATGAGTATGGGGGAGTATCAGGAATGGTAACCATCAGAGATATCCTCGAAAGCCTTGTAGAGGATCTTTATGATGAATATGTCCAAAAGGAAGACATGTACCAGACAATGGAAAACGGGGCGCTGATTGTGTCGGGAAAAATGACGCAGGAAGACTTCAACAACCTTCTGGATGATCCCATAATTACTGAAGAGTTCGATACTGTGGGCGGCTTCGTCTTCCACCTCTTCGGGAAACTGCCTGCCACAGGTGAAAAGGTTTTATACGGGGACTACGAATTCAGGATAGAGCAGATGGGCAAGGCCAGAATCCTGAAGATAATTGTTTTTAAGAAGGACATGCATGGATAACATCACGCAGATCATTCTGATAGCTGTATGCCTGTGCCTGGAAGGCCTCTTCTCCGGAGGAGAAATTGCCTACGTGTCCGCAGACATAAATAAAATAAGACAAAAAGCGAAAAGAGGATCGGCATCTGCGCGCCTGGCATTGAGGCTCCTGGAGAGGCCGGAATGGTTCATCTCTACAACCCTCACCGGCACAAATCTGTGCATTGTCACCAGTACGGTCCTGGCAACGGCCATACTCATATCCACATTCGGAGCAGTTCAGGGAGAAAGGATATCGGCGTTAATAATGATTCCCACCCTGCTGATTATGATTGTAACAAGAAGTCTCTTTCAGCAGCATGCGGATTTGCTCGTCCCCAGGATTTCAAGATTCCTCTGGATATCCTCCTGGGTTATGTACCCGATAGTTTTCCTCATCTCAAGGATATCAAGAAGCACGGTACTTTTTTCCACCGGCAAGGAGGATTTGACATATTCCCCCTATATAACAAGGGGCGGGCTCCGCTCCATTTTGAAAACTGACGCCGGAGATACGGACATTCAGCGCAAGGAAAAGGACATGGTGAAGCGCATCTTCGATTTTTCCGACGTGACGGCCGACGAAATCATGGTGCCGCTTTCCGCGATCAGCGCTCTGCCCATAACGGCAACGTTGCAGGAGGCCGCGCAATTTGCGTCTGAAAAAAAGCATCTGCGCATCCCCGTATATGAAAACCAGATGTTCAACATCGTAGGCATTCTTCATTACTTCGATCTACTGCAGGCATTAAAGACAGAAGAGGAAACTCATGCAGGCAACGGGCACATCGGAGCCCTGATGAAGCCCGTTGTCTTTTTCGTACCCAACACCAAGCCCGCCAAAGAATTGCTTATTGAAATGGAGGCAAAGGCCGAACAGATGGCGGTCATCGTCGATGAATATGGAGGGGTAACAGGGATTGTAACCATAGAGGATATTCTGGAAGAGATAGTCGGCGAGATAGATGACGAATATGAAAGCAGACGGAAACTGTACAAAAAGATGGGAAACGACCGGTACCTGTTTGATGCCCACATAAGCCTGGAAAAACTCAGGCAGGTGATAGTCATCGACATTGCGGAAGGAGATTACGAGACTCTGGCTGGTTTTCTGCTCAGCAGGTTCAGGAGAATTCCCAGAAGAAAAGAGTCGATGAAGGTGGGTAATTATCTCTTTATCATTGAAGATGTAGATGTTAAAAGCATCCGGGAAGTGCTTGTTGTAAGGCAGACGCCGAAAACCGAAAACACCGGTAACGGATAGAAAAATCAGGGAGGCAGACGTGGATACCGACATCAAGTCATTAAGCACAATCATTCTTGCCGCCGGCAAGGGCACAAGGATGAAATCCGAGCTTGCCAAGGTTCTTCACATTATCAACGGAAGACCTATGCTGGCCTACAGTATTGATCTGGCATCAGAACTGGGATCGGAAAAAATAGTTGCAGTTATCGGACATCAGGCTTCTATGATCAGAGAAGCTTTCAACAGTCACCGGCTGATTTTTGTTGAGCAGCATGAGCAGTTGGGAACAGGTCATGCTGTTCTGCAGGCGAAAGAGGTCTTCAGAGATTACCGGGGTACAATCCTCATTCTGTGCGGCGATGTCCCGCTTCTCAAAAAATCAACTTTAAAAGCCTTATATGACAGGCATCTTGAAACGAAGTCGGTCGTGACTGTCATGACGGTCATCCTTAAAGATCCCGGAAACTACGGGAGAGTCGTAACGGGAACTGACGGGCAGGTCATGAAGATCGTGGAGCAGCGGGACGCTACGGAAGAGGAGAAGAAGATCAGAGAAATCAATACAGGCATCTACTGTGCAGACTGTTCATTTTTATTTGATGCTGTAGGCAGAATAAAAAATGACAATGCCCAGCATGAATATTACCTCACGGACATCATCGAAATCGCCCGCCTCAGCAGACGCCGGGCCGGTTCTTATGTCGCATCCGATCCGATTGAAGTGATGGGGATCAACACTCCGCAGGAACTGGAACTGGCCGCCCTGAGCATGAACTCTCGTTGATGCATAATCAGACAGCGAATATTTTCGAGTATAGATACGTGCAAATCGGCAATATCTCTCTTAAGAACAATGTCTTTCTCGCACCAATGGCCGGGATTACCGACCTTCCCTTCCGGCTTCTGGCCAGGGAGCAGGGGTGCGCACTGGCATTTACCGAAATGGTAAATGCAACAGGGCTCGCAAGAGCCATGAAAAAAACCGAACGTTACCTTGAGTCATGCGCAGACGACAGGCCGCTGGGCGTCCAATTGTTCGGGACAGATCCCCTGGTCCTCTCTGAAGCTGCGGCAATGGTAACCGAAAAAGGCGCAGATATTATCGATATCAACATGGGCTGCCCCGTCAAGAAAGTTGTCAGAACGGGCGCCGGAGTCGCCCTCATGAGGAATCCCGCACTTATAGGACTGATCGTCCAGGCCGTGCGGAAGGCTACCCCTTTGCCGCTGACTGTTAAGATTCGCTCCGGGTGGCGTCAGAAGGAGATCAATGCCGCCGAGATAGCAGGCATAGCCCAGGAAAACGGCGCGGATGCCGTTATCGTACACCCCAGAACCGCCGACCAGGGCTTCAGCGGCTCGGCCGATTGGAATATTATAAAACAGATAAAAGACTCTTTAACTATTCCTGTTATCGGCAGCGGCGATGTCAAAACACCGGGCGACGCCCGATGCATGCTGGAAACAACACGTTGCGACGCGGTGATGATAGGACGGGGTGCATTGGGAAATCCCTGGATTTTCAGAAAAATTATTGACGGCTTAAACGAATCCGTCCACGCGGACATACCCGACCTTGAGGAGCGGGAACGCGTGATCATGCGCCACCTGGACATGGTTACAGGATACCATGGAAACGATTTTGGTGTAATCAACTTTCGCAAGCATCTTCTCTGGTACACCAAAGGCCTGAAAGGGGGGGCTCATTTTCGCCAATCTGCCGGGAGCCTCCGCAACCGGGAGCAACTGATCCATGAACTCAGGTCTTTTTTTGACGATTTAAGACCTTAATATTACCAGCAAAAATAAGGTCTTGACTTTATTCAATCCTTCGCATACGCTATTCATCACACAAATCAGGACAAAAGAATCTCAGACCTGAACAAATAATCATAACAAGGGTGAATGAATTTGGAATTTTCAAATTTTGAGCAGTTGGAAGGCAAAATAAAAATTATCATCAATGAATATTCTCTTTTAAAGAAAAGGAATAATGAATTAGAGGAAATTTTAAAAAATAAATCTTTGGAGTTGGAAGAGGCAAACAAAAGTATAAGGGGCTTGAAAGAGGAGAGGGATATCGTTCGTACAAAGGTGGATTCGCTGCTTGATATGCTTCAGGATATCAAAGTACCGCAATAGGGGTTGGAGTTACCTGGTTGAAAAAGTCATTTCAGATCAAGATACTGGGGCAGGAACTGACTGTATTAAGCGATTCGGGGGATGAACACGTAGAGAAGGTAGTAAAGTACTTAAGCGACAAACTGGAAGAGATAGGAAAAGCGACTAACAGAACCAACAATTTAAATATCGCCATTCTCGCAGCTTTGAACATTGCAGATGAATATATCAAAATGCAGGGGTTCAAAGAAGAGATGCGCAGCCAGGTGGAAAAGAGAACAGAGAGTATCATTCATTTAATTGACAATGTTAGATAAGTAGCTATCCCCTGCGATGTACGTGATTAATATTTCGTTTTTTGAGCCAACACCTTGGAACCGGGGGCCTTTCCTTGTTTGTGGTGTGCATGTTTGACGATTTACTGCTTTCTCAGCCGTCAAATTCCTAAAACAACAACAGGGTACCCACCTTGTCAACAGGTTCAAAAAGGTGATTAACACGGCATAGGCGGGGGTTTTTTATCCCGTCGGCATTCCCCCTTATAACCGGCCTTTTTCTTTCACCCCCAAAGTAAAACAGTTGTGATTCCAGGGATATTAAAAATGACAAGTATCCCCGGAAGTTGTTAAGTTGATTAAAATTAAGTAAAAGTCATCCGAGCCAGGCGCTGAACAGATGGTTTTCATCCAAGAACCCCGGATGAAAAACTGTTTGCTCTCGAACCGGAAAGGAAAGTTTTTTCGTGCCGGCAAGGAGATCCGGCGGTTAATATGTTTCAGGAGTACCGCTGCAGATCGAAACAGGCAGAGCGGGAAAGAACCCTTAACGGAGACGGATGTTAAAATATTACGGTAGGAGGTGAACAGGTTAATTATGAATGTTATGAGCATACTGTTTATATTTATCAGCCTGATAGCAGGCAGTGTTATCGGTTATCTTGTCAGCCAGACGCTTTCCAAAAAGAAAATGGCTGCATCACAGAACCTTTCGGCAAGAATCATTGATGAGGCGAAGAAAGAGGCGGAGAACATTAAAAAAGAATCCATCCTGCAGGCCAAGGAAAACGTTCTGAAGGCAAAGGCTGAATTCGAAAAAGAGTCAAGAGAAAAGAAAAACGACCTTGACAATCTGGAAAAGCGGATACGTTCCAAGGAGGAAAACATAGATAAGCGGCTCGACTCCCTTTCACAGAAGGAGAACAGCATTGAAAACAGAGAAAAGAGCATTACCAACAAGGAAACTCAGCTGACTGAAAAACATGAAAAAATGAAGAGGTTGATTGAAGAGCAAAAGGAAAAACTGGAAAGGATAGCCGGCATATCCTCGGAAGAGGCAAAAAACCAGCTTATACAGACAATGGAATCGGAGGCAAGGAGAGACGCCGCCGCTTCCGTCAGGAAAATCGAAGATGAAACAAAGCGCCATGCCGATAAACTGTCACGGGAAATCATCGCCTATGCAGTTCAGAGATATGCGAGCGAGTATGTAAGTGAAAACACTGTGTCGGTGGTCAACCTTCCCAGTGACGAGATGAAAGGCCGCATCATAGGACGTGAAGGCAGGAATATTCGGGCCATTGAAGCAGCGACAGGCATAGATTTAATTGTCGACGACACTCCGGAAGCCGTGGTTCTTTCCAGCTTTGACCCGGTGAGACGCGAGGTGGCGCGCCTGTCTCTCGAAAGGCTTATCTCCGACGGCAGGATACATCCCGGAAGGATCGAAGACATCGTCAAAAAGGTCCGGACGGAGGTAGATACAATTATCCGTGAAACCGGTGAAAGGACATCATTTGATGCCGGTGTCCACGATCTGCATCCGGAACTGATAAACCTGCTGGGCAGCCTTAAATACCGAACCAGTTTCTCGCAGAACGTTCTCCAGCATTCCATAGAAGTCGCCCACCTTACCGGCATGATGGCCGCGGAATTGAAGATGAACATCAAGGAGGCCAAGCGTGCAGGACTGCTTCATGACATAGGCAAGGCCATAGACTTCAAGGTGGAAGGAACACATGCTTCAATCGGCGCGGACTACGCCAAACGCTTCGGCGAATCCCCGCGCATCATTCAAGCAATCGCCACCCACCATGACGACGGCAGGACCAACACACTTCTGGGCGTACTGGTGCAGGCGGCCGATTCTCTATCTGCAGCGCGTCCGGGAGCACGCCGTGAAATGATGGAAAACTACGTAAAGCGCCTGGAAGAGCTTGAGGCCATAGCCAATTCCTTCAATGGCGTCGATAAGTGTTACGCTATCCAGGCCGGCAGGGAAATCCGCATTCTGGTGGAAAACGAGAAGATATCGGACAATGACGCTGTCATGCTCTGCCGGGATATAATCAAAAAAATCGAAAATGACCTTACCTATCCCGGCCAGATCAAGGTGACAGTCATCAGGGAAACAAGGGTGTCGGATTTCGCCAAATAAGCCATGAAGATATTATTTATAGGGGATATCGTGGGGAAACCCGGCCGACGGGCGGTTTCCCAACTGCTTCCGCGAATAGTAACAAACTACAGCATCGATTTTGTAATTGCCAACTGTGAGAACTCCGCGTCCGGTTTCGGCGTAACAAGGGAGATAGTGGAAGAGCTGTATGAAAACCGGATCGATGTCATGACTTCCGGCAATCATATATGGGACAAAAAAGAGTTTCTCGATTTCGCGGAGGATTACGAGACGCTGCTTCGCCCCGCCAACTATCCTGCGGGCACGCCCGGTTTCGGAAGCGTGGTTATGCCCGATGCCCTGGGAGACTATATCGGCGTGATCAACATCATGGGCAGGGTATTTATGCACCCGATTGACTGCCCTTTCCGGACAGTGGAGAAAGAGATTGAAAAACTGAAAAGGAAGGCCAGGATGATTGTCGTGGACATTCACGCCGAGGCGACCTCCGAAAAGATCGCCATGGGATGGTTCCTGAACGGACGCGTCAGCGCGGTTATCGGAACGCACACCCATGTTCAGACCGCAGATGAAAGAATACTGCCGGACGGCACCGCATACATAACCGATGCGGGAATGACCGGTTCTTTTGATTCGGTTATCGGTGTAAAAAAAGATATCATCATCGACCGCTTTCTCAAACAGATACCCAACAAGTTCGAAGTCGCAAAAGGTGATGTCCGCATGCAGGGGGTTGTCATCGACATTGATCGGGCGTCGGGTAAGGGCACAGCCATTGAAAGGATTAGTGTAGACCTTAATCAATGAGGAGGTTCTGTTTCGCATGAGTGTTTTTGATGTATTTATAGAAAGGGGATTTATTGAGCAGTTGACCGACGAAACGTTGATCAGCAAGCTCCTTTCGAACGAAAAGATAACCTGCTATATCGGTTTTGATCCCACTGCCACAAGCCTGCATATAGGCAGCCTGGTTCCCATCATGGCGCTTGTTCACATGCAGCAGCACGGCCACCGGCCGATAGTTCTTATAGGAGGGGGCACAGCACTCATCGGAGATCCCAGCGGCAAAACGGAAATGCGTCAGATACTGACCGGAGAACAGATCGGGTATAACGCCCAGTGCATGCAGAATCAGCTTTCCCGTTATCTTTCCTTTAACGACAGCGGCGCCGTTATGCTCAACAATGCAGACTGGCTCGCTCCCCTGAACTACATAGAATTTCTGCGGGACATAGGGCGTCATTTCAGCGTGAACAAAATGCTTGCGGCAGAGAGCTACAAAATTCGCCTGGAGAAAGGCCTCAACTTTATTGAGTTCAATTACATGCTCCTTCAGGCTTACGACTTCCTTTATCTTTTTCAGCATCACGACTGCGTCATGCAGATGGGTGGCAATGATCAATGGGGAAACATGCTGGCGGGAGTGGACCTGATAAGGCGCATCGAAGCGAAAATGGCGCACAGCATGACTTTCCCGCTCATGACTACTGCCCAGGGTCAGAAAATGGGCAAGACAGAAAAGGGAACGGTCTGGCTTGATGGAGCATTGACGCCGCCGTACGAATATTATCAATACTGGGTGAATGTCGACGATGCCGATGTAGAGAGGTTTCTGTCGCTTTTCACCATGCTTCCCATGGAAGAAATCAGACAGGTAAAAAATCTGTCCGATGCGCGCCTGAACATGGCCAAGGCCGTGCTGGCATTTGAAACAACAAAGATTACACACGGCGAGGAAGCAGCGGTTGCCGCCTGGCGGGCATCCGCGGCAGCCTTCAATACGAAGCCTGTCGAACCTGATCTTTTCCCGTCGAGCACGATCCCCCGTACGGGAACAGCCGTGGATCTATCAGCCATCCCTGCGATACAGAAATCGCGCGAAGAGATAACGGCCGGTATTCCCGCCTTCGAACTTTTCTGCGGGTCCGGACTATGCTCGTCGAAAGGCGAAGCCAAACGGCTTATCTCTCAGGGAGGAGGATATGTAAATGACAGGCAGATCAAAAGCATTGACGAAATTATCGGCGTAACGCATATCAACGATCAGGGAGACATCATTCTCAGGAAGGGCAAAAAATCGTACGCCGTTATTCATGTAGTGTGAACGGAAGGAAACCGTGATGAGTACGGTCAGAATTCTGGTAGTTGACGATGACGCGGTAGCCTGTGAATTTCTTCAGGAAGCGCTTGCCAGAGAAGGATATAAGGTGGACACCTTCACTTCGGCGCGAGCGGCCATAAAGCAAGATCTGTCCGGCTACGACCTGCTCATGTCTGATATCCGCATGCCGGACATGGACGGGATACAGTTTCTCCAATCCGTCCATGACAAATGGCCTCACCTCCCCGTTATTCTCATGACGGCCTACGGTTCTCTCGAAACAACCATGGAAGCCCTGCGTCTGGGAGCATGGGATTACATCAGCAAGCCGTTCTCCCCCGATGCCATCAGGGCTCTGGTGCATAAGGTGCTGGAAGTGCGCGAGCTGCATAACAAGCGCATGCGCAGCCAGTCGGAATCAGAATCAACCTCGCACTTCATAGGCTCGTCCGCCAAGATGGTGGATTTTTACAAGCAGGTGGCACGCGTAGCCGATTCGGCCGCCAGCGTCCTGATCGAGGGCGAAAGCGGCACAGGCAAGGAATTGACGGCCAGGTCGCTTCACCAGTTGAGCTCACGTTGCGACAAACCCTTCATCGTGCTCCATTGCGGAGCGATTCCTGATACGCTGCTTGAATCCGAACTTTTCGGTTATGAAAAGGGAGCCTTTACGGGGGCCGACAAACTGCACGCAGGACTTCTTGAAGCTGCCCAGGATGGAACGATATTCCTGGATGAAATAACGGAGATGTCCACCGCTCTGCAGGGTAAACTGCTCAGGTTCATGCAGAACGGGGAAGTGCGGCGCTTGGGCGGACATGATACCAAGAACGTGGCGGTGAGGGTTGTCGCCGCGGGCAACAGAAAGATCGATGAAGAGGTAAAAAACAACCGTTTTCGCGCTGATCTGCTGTACCGCTTCATCGTGCGTCTTCATATTCCCCCGTTAAGAGACCATAAGGAAGATCTGCCGCAGCTTACGGAATCGATGCTGAAGAAACTGGGGTACCCCTCTGTAAGAATCTCCGATGAGGCCATGGAACTGTTCATGGCATACGATTGGCCGGGGAACGTCAGAGAACTTGAGAATGTCATCCAGCAGACTCTTCTTCTGTCCCCCTTCGCCGTCATCCTGCCGGAGAATCTTCCGGAAAAATTCCGTCCGCAGCATGATGTTTTTATGCCCGTTGTCAGTCCCCTGGAAAGCGCGGAGCGTGAACAGATACTGAACACATTGAAGTCCACATCATGGAATCAGAGCCGCGCGGCCCAGTTGCTGGGGATAGACAGAAAGACCCTGCGCAGCAAGATTCAGCGCTATGGCCTTGCCAAAGACGAACTGCTGCCGGGTTAATATGTCTTTCCCGAAAGGGATATTCTCCGCCCCGGCCATGTCGCTCCACAGCCCTGCCTGTGTTACATAAGTAAAAAAATAACCCCATAAAACCTACCCATAATTTAAAGCAGAGTCCACCATTCGGCCTTACCTTTATTCAATTCGAAAAACACTGCCTTTTTCATTCGGCATTACAACTGCCATCTTATTATTTTTATTTACCGCCGGTTGCATATTCAACCCTTAACCCATCTTCCGCAGTTGGAAAATGTGAAAGAGGTAATATCAGCTAGTTAC
>CAZLFA010000041.1:17984-36808 GCA_964558665.1 uncultured Syntrophaceae bacterium | reverse complement strand
TTATCAAAGAACCCAAATTAACATGACTTATGCACAACAAACCCAGAAGACCCTTATTTCTTAATAAACATGTGTATTTGTCAACCCAGTGGTCATGATAAACTTTGGAGGTCGTAAGATGAATGATCCAAGAGGTTCACTCTGGCGCAAGTGGGATTTACATGTTCACACACCCGATTCATTGGAAAATAACTATACTGGCTCGGATCCGTATTGAGATTGCAGGAAAAAAGGCAAAATATTATTGTCTCAACTGCAAATATTGTTGCAAAATATTTTACTTAATGAAAAATATTATCCGGTGATTATTACCCGTTATTTACAGGAAGCCGTTCGGCATGATTTGATGGAAAAGATGATCTTCCTCTCCGATCCTCGTCAGGAGCCTTATCATGAAACCCGGCAGAAATGATCCCTGCCCGTGCGGCAGTGGTAAAAAATTCAAAAGATGCTGTATCGACCGGCAGGAATCTGCTCATGCGCCCGCTGGAGAAGAAATAAAGGAGGATATCCGGAAATTGTTCGCAATGCATAAACCTGATTCTCTGGAAGGGGCACAGGCTCTTGCGGAGCAATATATGCAGCAGCGCAACCATTTACCCCAAAATGATTTCCACGGGCTGTCGCCGGAACAGATGCACGACTTTCTTCACTTTCCGTTCGAATCCCCCCATCTGGTTACTTTCTCCACCTGCCTTGCCACACCGCCGGAAGCGCCGATACTCATCTTGTTTGAACTGATGGTAAATGCCATTGGTGACAAAGGAATGAAACCGACCTCCACGGGTAACCTGCCACGGAATTTCTGCCGGGAGGCGGCTCTGGCATTCTGGGGTGAAGAAAAATACCGGGAGAGAACCCGCTATGGCAATATCAATAAGGAATACGACTTTCCCGACCTCAATGCCGCCAGGATAGTTGCAGAACAAGCTGCTTTGATCCGGAAAAGCAAGGGCCGGTTCGTGCAGAGCCATAAATGCCGGAAACTGATCGCCAGTCACGGTCTGGCCGGAATCTATCCCCTGTTGCTGGAGGCCTATCTGCGGGACTTTAACTGGGCCTATCGTGACTACTATCCGGATTTCGATTTGATCCAGACGTCTTTTCTTTTCACCCTCTACCTGCTTGACCGCTATGGTGATCAATGGCGGCCGAACGTCTTTTATGAAGACTGTTTCCTCCGGGCGTTTCCTATGATCCTTGATGAGGTAGCACCGCCATCTTACTGCACGCCGGAAGAGATGGTGAGAAGTTGTTACTCCTGGCGCTGCCTGGAGAACTTTACGGGTTTCATGGGACTGGCCGAGATAGAGAGGGCATCGGATAACCCCTTTGAAAAGTGTTTCAGGCTTAAGAAACGTTCATTTTTTGGTGAATGTGTCATTTTTCACATTTAAATTTGTGAAATGCCGCGAAATCGAAAAATTAATCGCTTCTGATGATGGAGATATCCAGGGATCAATTGAAAAGATTACCGGAAACAATTGAATCACGAAACTCTTCCACACCTCCGACTGGCATATCGGTTGTGATCTCGAAGTGGAAAGCCGGATAATATCAACTTGTCGTTAACAAACGCCGACATAAGCATCAAGACATTCTATATTATAGTTGACAATAGTTGACAAGTGTGCCTATTTTATATTCATGAAAACACGTAAACTGAACATTCAGAAAGTTACGGAATGCGCCGAAAGGCTGGGATTGAGTCAGTCTAATATGGCAAAAAACCTTGGCGTATCCCGGGAGACCGTGTCGCAATGGTTCAAGGGGGAAAAATTCCCGCGTCCTGATAAACTGTTGAAACTTGCCATGGCGCTTGGCCTTACTTTCAATGAGATTGTCCAGAGTTCTCCATCAGTAAATGAACCTGTTGTGGCCTTCAGAAAAAAAGGCTCTCACAAGATCACGGATCAATATCTTGAGGAAGCCCGTGATGCCGGCCGAATATTGTCCGGACTTGTGCCGTATCTTCCTTTCGATAGGCTATCACGCCCCGGGACGTTGATTCGCCCGGTGCATTCATATCCTTATATTCAACAGGTGACTGCAAGCATAAGAAAAAAGATCGGCAAGGCACAGAACGACCCCATCGAGTTTGGGGAACTGATCGGGTTTTTTAATGACCTCAATGCCGTGATCATCCCTGTCCTCTGGGGCGGCAAGGACAGACATGAAAATGCCCTTCATATTTATCTGCCGGAGTCCATGACGACATGGATATATCTCAATCTGGACTGCAAACTTCATGATTTTAAATTCTGGATGGCGCATGAACTGGGACACGTCCTGGCGCCTGATCTGCGGGAGGATGAGGGAGAGGACTTTGCCGATGCGTTTGCCGGGGCAATGCTGGTTCCGGAGGAGATCGCTTCATCCGAATACCCTTACCTGAGAAAAACAACACAAATATCCCGGCAACTGAATCATATTAAGTCCGTGGCTGAGAGATTGACCGTCTCACCGTTGACCGTTTATCTTGAAATCAACAAGTATGCTGAACAGCATAATCTTCCGCTGGTCAACCTGGAAAAAGACCGGGCAATATACAAGGCAAACACCAACTTCAATAAATCGTTCAGCACGATCAGCAGTTGTATATTTTCAGACAAAACGCCATCCGCTGAGCAATACATCAGGTCTGCCAAGGATCATTTAGGCAGCCCCTTCTTCAGTTCCCTCAAGGCATATATTAAAGAGAAAAGAAAACCGGCAAGCTTTATTCAGAACGTCCTCAGAATTCCCTTGCTTGATGCCAGGAATATTTATGAGGCGCTCTGACCATGTCCCAATCAAAGATCCTGTTGGATTCCAATGTTTATTTCCGCCTTGCCCAGAGCATTCATCCTCTTCTCAGGGTCGAATTTGGAAAAGAACGGTATTGCCTTTATGTGATCAAGGAACTCCAGAACGAATACAAGAAGAATCCAAGACTCAGGAACAAATTTTCCTGGGTGAATGATCCGGAGTATAAGAGAAACCGGGAATGCAGTCTGAACATTTCCAGAAAAGATCAACAGCGGATAGTACAGGCCAGGGATTTTATAAAGAACCACGCCAGATATGCGTATCCAGGAATCTCTGAAGAGGATGTTTCAGCGTTATCGCATGGCTATGTTCTGGGTATTCCACTCGTAACTGACGATTCGGATATGCTGGCTCTGGCAGCAGAGTTCGGTATCAGGACATTTAAAACTCTTGAGCTCTTGAAACTTATGCTGGATTGTCATCACATAGACATGACCATTGTGAGGCAGATTGCCTCACTCTGGATATACAGCGATGACGAACCGAGATCATTCACATCGGATTATAAAAAGCTGTTTAAAGAAAGTCCGCCAAGATGATAAAACTTCTCCACACCTCCGACTGGCATATCGGCCGCGCATTGTACGGTCGCAAACGATACGACGAGCATGAAGCTTTTCTTGATTGGCTGGCCGTCCTGATTGAATCGGAAGATATCGATGTGCTGCTGGTGTCCGGAGATGTCTTTGACAGCAGCACTCCCAGCAACCGCGCCCAGGAGTTGTATTACCGCTTCCTGTGCCGCGTCTCATCTTTGCCTCGCCGTCATGTCGTGATAACGGCAGGCAATCATGATTCCCCTTCTTTCCTGAATGCCCCCGGGGAGCTTCTGAAATTCCTGAACATCCATGTCGTGGGTTGTGCATCCGATGATCCCGCGGATGAGTTGATCGTCTTGTCCGGCCCGGATCGTGACCCCCTGCTTATTGTCTGCGCCATCCCGTATCTTCGGGACCGCGATATCCGCACGGCAGAGGCGGGAGAGAGCATGGCGGACAAAGAGCGAAAAATCATCGATGGTATCAGGGCACATTACCGCAGAATATATGAAGCGGCTGAAGAGAAGCGCACCGCGCCGGGCAAGGCCGTTCCCATTGTTGCCATGGGGCATCTCTACACGGCGGGCGGACTGACGGTCGACGGCGACGGGGTTCGTGAACTGTATATCGGTTCTCTCCTGAAAGTCGGAACGGATGTTTTTCCTGAATATATTGATTACCTCGCGTTGGGGCATCTCCATATCCCCCAGACAGTGGGCGGTTCTGATCGCATACGCTATTCCGGCTCTCCCCTGCCCATCGGCTTCAACGAGGCTGCACAGGAAAAGAGCGTGGTTCTTGTGGAGTTTTCAGGTGAAGGGTCCCGCGTGGTGAATATTTCCGTGCCCCGTTTCCAGGAACTGAAGACTTTGCAGGGAGATTGGCAGACCATTGCCGGCAATATCGACAGGCTGAAGTCGGAGGGAAGCAGGGCCTGGCTGGAGATCATCTATGAAGGCGCGGAGGTTGCTGGCGATCTGCGTGCGCGTCTGGACGAGGCCGTTGAAGGCAGCCGTCTGGAGATTCTTCGGATCAGGAACAACCGGGCCCTGGAACATGCCATGCGCGGGATGGATGTGAACGAAACACTCGATGACCTCGACGCGATGGACGTTTTCCGTCGCTGTCTCGAGGCGCATGAAGTTCCCGGTGACCAGTGGCCGGAGCTTCTGACCGCTTATCAGGAAATTGTTGTTGCTGTGAACGAAGAAGACGAACTGGCTGAATAGCTTATCCTTTCCAATATCCCCTCCCCCTATGACGGGGGAGGGGAACAAAGAGCAGGAACCCTCCCGGCAGGGGCGGGGAAGTTTGTTGTACGTAGGAGAGCGGCATGCGGATACTTGGCGTTCGATTTAAAAACCTGAATTCCCTTGCGGGGGAATGGGAGATCGATTTCTCTCATCCGAATTATTCATCCGATGGCATATTTGCCATTACAGGCCCCACAGGTTCGGGAAAGACAACCATCATGGATGCCGTCTGCCTTGGACTGTACGGAAGAACACCCCGCCTGGACAAGGTCACGAAAACCAGCAACGAGGTCATGTCGCGCCAGACGGGTGAATGCTTTGCAGAGGTGACATTTGAAACCCAGAAAGGGCGCTTCCGCAGCCACTGGAGCCAGCACCGTGCAAAGAAGAGACCGGACGGAGAGCTGCAGCAGGCAAAGCATGAAATAGCGGAGGCGGATTCCGGAGCGGTTCTGGAATCGAAAATAAACCGGGTCGGCGATTTTATCACGCAGGTTACGGGCATGGATTTCGAGCGCTTTACGCGTTCGATGCTGCTTGCCCAGGGAGGATTTGCCGCTTTTCTGCAGGCTCCTCCCGGCGAAAGAGCGCCCATTCTTGAACAGATTACCGGCACTGAAATCTACAGCCTGATCTCCATGAAAGTTCATGAACGCCGCACGCAAGAGAATAACATACTTGAAATGATGCAGTCCGAATTGAAAGGAATCCGGGTCCTGAGTGAAGATGAAGAGACGGAGTTGAGAACCGGCCTTCAGGAAAAGAAGGACAGGGAGGCCGAGTATTCAAAGAAGCTGGAAGAAATGAACAGGGCGCTGGCCTGGCTGAACGGTATATCTTCACTGGAGAAGGAACTGGCCGGACTGGACAAAAGCCGGCAGGATTTAACACAGCGACAGCAGGAATTTGCGCCCGAGGCAAAAAGACTGGAAAAAGCGATGCGGGCTTTAAGCCTTGAAGGAGATTACAGCGCCGTGACGGCCCTGCGTGTCCAGCAGGACAGGGATACGAAAGAGCTTAAGGGCGCAGTCGCATTGCTGCCGGAAAAAGAAAAGGCAACGGCAGTTGCACTTTCCGTAAAGCAGGCGGCGGAGAAACTCCTGAAAGAGACGAAAGCCCGTCAGGTAAACGAAGCGGAGGTCATCAGGAGGGTGCGCGATCTGGATGCCCGACTGCGCGAACAAAAAAGACAGCTCGATGAAGCCATGAAAGCGATAGGAGAGGTTGGGGCACAGGGAGAAGCCTATAAAGCCCGTATTGACGGCAGCGGTGCGATGCTCAGGAGTGCGAATGATCTCCTGCAGGCCGTCCGGGAATACCGGGAAAAGCATGGCGTTGATGCGTCGCTCCTGGCCGATCTGAATGCAATCGAAAAAGGGTTTGCACTGCTGCGCAACAGTGAGACAAGGCTTCAGAAGGCGCGCGAGGGACTTTCCTCGGCAGCCGGGAAAAAGGAATCAACTGCCGCTGCCTTCAGTAAGGCAGAGGCCGGACATGAAAAGCTGCGCCGGGAATTGGAAGAAAAACAGGAAACGCTTAAAGGTCTCGCTGACGAGATTACGGCCATTCTTAAGGAAAAAGACATCAGCCGGTGGCGTGCTGAGGTAGATGCTCTCAAAGACCGTGAGCGGCTTTTGACTCAGGCGGGTGAAATTATCGGAGGGATCGACAAAACCAGGGAATCTCTGGATGGCCTGCAAGAGCGGATTGCCGCATTGAAAAGCGACAATGAAAAATTATCGGAGGAGATTAAAACAAACACGGGAAAGAAAGCCCTTCTGGAAAAAGAGATAGTCAACATGGAAACTCAGGTTGCACTCCTCAATCGCATCCGTGATCTTGAGGAGGAAAGAAAGCAGCTTGAAGACGGCAAGCCCTGCCCGCTTTGCGGCGCTACGGAGCATCCCTATGCGCTGGGGAATATACCCGCGTTGAACGAGGCCGGGGCCGCGCTTAAGAAGGCAAGAGATGGATTTAAGAAGGTGTCTCAAGTATTGAGCAAACTGGAAGCCGGTCAGGTTAAAACGGCGACTGATGTCCGGCATGCGGAAAAAGAGACGAAAGAAAAAAAGGAGGCGTTGGATGCCGATGAAAGGCGATGCAATGATATCCTGATGAAGCTGAATATCGTTGTTGTCCGCGATGAGCGAACCCTGAAAGCCGGTGAAGAACTCGCTGTTGCTCAAGCGGGAATTTCAGAGATATCCGGTATTATCGAAAGGGCGGAAGAAATCGGCAAAAAGGAAAAGACGGCTCAGGCTGCCTTGGAGAAAACCAGGGAGGCATTTGGCAAGGCGGAAAAGGCATTGCAGGACGCCCGGCATAAGCGGGAGTCATCCGTTGCGGATTTTGAACGGATTAATAAAGAGGTCGAAGATCAGGCGGAAGAGGTTAAAAAAGTTCGTGCCGACGTCCTGAAAGACGTTGCACCCTACGGCATCAGGGACATTCCCCTGGACAGCCTTGACGTCATCTTGAAAGGCCTTGTCGGCCGCAGGGATGCCTGGCGGGCAAAGGAAGATGAGAAGGCTGCCGCGGATAAAAAGATCGGAGATCTGAAAGCCGATATCGAGAAACATGATGCTCTTTTGAGTAATCTCGCGAAAGACCTGGATGCAAGGCGCGGACGTTGTGATGCACAGAAGAAAGAATATGACGCCCTGATCGCATCACGCCGGGATCTATATGGTGAGAAAAATGCCGATAAGGAAGAAAGGCGTCTGACGGAAGAGGTGAACAAGGCTGACGCATCGCTTGAGAAGGCACGCGAGGAATATGGGAGAATTGAAAAAGAACTCAGCGCCCTGAAAGAGAAGATCGATTCGCTGGAGAAAAAAACAGGGGAACGCCAAGAGGAACTGGTGCAGGCGGAAGATAAGATGATGAAGCGAATTGCAGGGACAGGATTCAGTGATGAAGCCGATTACCTTTCGTCCCGTCTGAGTGAGGAAGAACGGGGAGTCCTTGCCGATAAGGAAAAATCCCTGGTCAGGGAGGAAGCGGAACTTGATGCCCGCAGAAAAGACAAGTCGGAAACATTAGTCGCAGAGCGCGAAAAAAAGCTGACTGACCAATCCGCTGAAATCCTGGTGGAAAATATCGTTGCCTGCGATTCCAACCTGAAACAGGCAGGGGCTGATATTGGCGGAATTCTGAAGAGCCTGAGTGATAACGCGAAACTCAGGGAAAAGCAGCATGAACAAATAATCAGGATGGATGCCCGGAAAAAAGAATGCTTGCGCTGGGAAAATCTGCACCACCTGATAGGTTCCGCTGATGGAAAGAAGTTTCGCAATTTTGCGCAGGGGTTGACGTTTGAAATGATGATTGTGCATGCCAACCGGCGGCTTGGAAAAATGACGGACAGGTATCTTCTTGTGCGCGACGAAGTACAGCCGCTGGAACTGAACGTGATCGATAATTATCAGGCGGGTGAGATCCGCTCCACGAAGAATCTCTCAGGCGGTGAGAGCTTTATAGTCAGCCTTGCTCTGGCGCTTGGCCTCTCTCAGATGGCGAGCAGAAATGTTCGGGTGGATTCTCTGTTCCTTGATGAGGGATTCGGAACGCTTGATGAAGATGCGCTTGAAACCGCCCTGGAAACTCTTGCCGGATTGCAGCAGGACGGCAAGCTGATCGGTGTCATATCGCACGTCACGGCGCTCAAGGAGCGCATCGGCACGCAGATTCAGGTGATACCGGAGACAGGGGGCCGCAGCATACTTAGCGGCCCCGGTTGCCGGAGGGTTTAGCAGGATTTTAATCTTGGGGCAATTCCAGTCGCTGCTACAAAAAATCACTGAATGAAGTTGTCGATGGAGCGCACCTTGGTCTCCTTGGGGATGAAGACCTGGTGGTTCAGGCTGCGCACGAGAGTCTTTGCCTTAGCCGAGTGCTGATCCGCAAGGTCCTTGTCAAGGTTGTCGTAAGAGGATGCCGAGCTGTAGATATTGACCCAGTTAACCACGGCCTCGGGATTGTTCAGGGTAATCAGCAGCGCCAGTTGATCGATCTTTTCTTCATTTTCATAGATCTTCTTCAAAAGGTTTTCATACTCTTTCTGATCCGTAACGCTGGTGACGATGACCGACATGCGCTCGCATCGGGAGATGCGCTGCATATCCATGATCTGCGCAGTGGACGCCGCCGACTGAAGCACCGATTTGTTCCACGCCGTATCCCCGATGTTTACCGTGGTTCCCGTGGAGGGTATCGGTACGTTGATCCCCTTGATGCTTAAGTTGGTGCCCTGGTACTCGATAATCGGTTTGCACTGCTGGATGCATACCGTCTGGCCGTTGGGGCGTTTTACATCATAGCAGGTCGGACCCGCGCAGCCGAATGTCAAGATGGCCAATGCGATGATAATGCATGATGCTTTCAGCGACTGTTTCATATAATCCTCCTCCGGTGGGGAAAATGGGTTTTTGCAGTTTGATGTTGAACGACTGATTCCTTCGCACAAATCGGCGGATTTTTCAATCGGAGTTATTTTCAAGCCGGGTTTTGATATCCCGGCATACAGATAAAAAATAATTGACTGCTTCGGGGTGTGAAGCAAGATGCAGGTGCGTATAGCTTGCAAGGACAGGACCGCGCTGAAATCCCTCTCTGGTGATATTCCCTCTGCTTCGCCATTTCTGTGAATAGGCGGACCGCCACTCTCCGCTTTCTGCCGGATTGCCCGTCAGTTCCGAGTAATGGAATTCATGTCCCCTTACGGCTGCTCCTTTCTTGCCCCACAGAGAGTCGCTCTCCATTACAGCCTCTACGTAACCGAGCCTCTTTATACGGTCGAGCATGCGTGTCTCTGCGGGAATCAAGCCCGCCATGGAGTGTCTTTCGCCCCTGCGGTCTTCAAGGCTGCGGCAAAGGTACATCAAACCTCCACATTCGGCGTAGACAGGACGGCCTGATCCGGAAAACCTTATGACGTCGGCGAGCATTTCATTGTTGGCGGCAAGTGCGGCGGCAAGTTCCTCCGGATAACCGCCGCCGATATAAAGAGCGTCAATTCCATCGGGCAGACGCCGGTCGGCGAGTGGTGAGAAAAATTTCAGCGCACATCCCCGCCGTTCGAGTTCGTCAAAGAGATCCTGGTAGTAAAAATGAAATGCAGCATCATACGCAATGCCGATGGAGAGATTTCTTTTTTGATAATCTTCTTCAGGTGTGACAGTCCGTAAGGGAGGCGCTTCTGCCGCAAGCTCAAGAATCATGTCGAACGATACATTGTTTTCCAGGCCATCGGCCAGCCCTGTCAGGATCGCTGCCGGCAGTCTCTCTGTGTCCGCCGTAACGAGCCCCAGATGCCGGCTTTGGAGTTCCGGCAGTGCGTGCAGAGGAATTCCTCCGATCAGAGGAGGAAGAGCAGATGACCGGAGCGCCTGATCGAGAAGGGAGGCGTGGTCTGCCGATCCGCAGCGGTTGGCGATGGCGCCGGCCACCTTGACCGTTGGGTCAAAATCGGCAAAACCCTTCACGACGGCAGCGAAACTGCGGGCAAGCCCGTGCGCATCGGCGATCAGGATTACCGGGGCGTTCAGCCAATGTGCAATTTCCGCCGTGCTGCCCTCGGAACCGGTCGGGTCGGCGCCGTCGAACATCCCCATCACTCCTTCGACGATGCAGATGTCCGCCGACTGTGACGTACGGTAGAAGAGCCGCTCCACGTAGCTTCTGCCCATCATCCATCCGTCCAGATTGTAGCATGGTCTTCCGGAGGCAACGGCAAGATAGGACGGGTCAAGGAAGTCCGGTCCCACCTTGTAGGTCTGAACGGCGAGTCCGCGTCTCCTCAATGCGTAGGCCAGGGCAATGGTGACGCTTGTTTTTCCCACACCGCTCTGGGTGCCGGCTATTACCACTCTTTTGCAGTTCAATTTAATGCTCCACTCCTGCCTGCGCCTGTATGCCGTCGTTAAGGCCGTGCTTGACAAGGCGCATCTCGGTTACCGTATCGGCGCCGGCGATGAGTCCCGGCGCGGCATTACGTCCGGTCAGTACCAGGCACATGTGCGGTCCTGCCTTTTCAATGAGGGTTATAACCCGTTTTTCATCAAGCAGTTCCTTCGCAACAGCTATACATATCTCATCCAGCACGATCATGTCGTGCTGCCCGGATGCGACGGCGTCCTCCGCTGCTTTCATTCCGTTTTCAGCAGCCTTTACATGTCCGGAAAATTCCGGGGCTGTCGATTTCGGTACAAAACCGAGACCCGTCTGCACAATGGTTACACCCGGAAGGTGCCTGCAGGCCTCTATCTCCCCTGTCGTTGCATCGGACTTGACGAACTGCACGATCAGTGATTTCAGGCCGTGGCCGCTTGCCCGCATCACCATGCCCAGAGCGGCCGTCGTCTTTCCCTTGCCGTCACCTGTAAAAAGAACCACCCGCGCCTTTGCCATAAAATAATATCCATTCTTTCATTAATCCCCCTTTATTAAAGGGGGTGTGGGGGATTTTAAATAATCGCTTATTCTCTCGATTACTGCATCAATGCTCTTAAGTACATCTGCATTTGAGAAACGCATGATGGTGAAACCAAGCTTCTGAAGATAACAATCTCTAGTCTGATCTTTATTATTTGTCTCATAATCGTAATGCTGTCCACCGTCAATTTCGATAATAAGTTTCCCCTTTGGACAGTAAAAATCAACAATGTAATTGCCAATATTCTTTTGTCTGTAAAATTGGATATTGTTTATCTGTTTTCTTCTGAGCTTTGACCAAATGAGCCGTTCGGCATCTGTCATATTGTTTCTCAAATTTCGCGCAAGCGGCTTAAGCTTTATGTTGAAAGGCAGCATTATTAAATCCCCCTGAGTCCCCCTTTAAATAAAGGGGGATATGAGGTACTTTCTTATTTTAACCCCATCAGGTGGTATATTTTATCCACCTGAAGGTTTCTGCGGACGATATCGGCCAGCCTGTCAAATGCCGGCTCCAGATCGTAGCCGGCAACAATTTTAACCAGGGGCGGGAAAGCACGCCGCGTTCTCAGCCGGTCGACAAACCAGCGCCGGAATTCGTCGGCGTCGAAGATGCCGTGCATGTAAGTGCCCCAGAGAAGACCGTCTTCCGATTGGACCCCGATGACCCGCCCGTCCTTCCTGACGACGGCATGAGGCAGATTCAGGCCTTCCGTCTGTCCGTGGTGAATCTCATAGCCTTGCACGATCAATCCCGAATCTGCGTGCCGCGCCGATATGCGCTCCAGCGTTTTTTCCATGGCCAGCGTTGTCGTGATGGGCATGAGACCGAGTCCGGCAATCGTTCTGCCGCCCGACTCCAGGCCGTGCGGGTCGGAGATTTCGCGGCCGATCATCTGGAAGCCGCCGCAAATCCCGATGATTTCAGTGTGCCCGTTGCCTGCAAGATCGGCGAGTGCGGCGGCAATGCCGCTCCTTCTCAGATGTTCCATGTCGCCGATGACATTCTTGCTTCCGGGGATGATAACGGCATCCGGATTTCCCAGGTCCGCTGCCGCTCTCACGACATTGAGGCGTACGTCCGGCTCCATGCGCAGCGCATCGAAGTCGGTAAAATTGGAGATGTGAGGCAGATCGATGAGGGCGATGTCCACGGTCTCTTCCGGGGAGGCAGTCGCCGTGCGGCGCTGATTCTTGAAGGTGACCGAATCCTCTTCCGGCAGGCCGAGCTCGTGCAGATAGGGAATCACGCCGAATGTCGGGCGTCCCGTGTGCCTTTCCGTATAGGTGATTGCATCGCCAAGCAGGCTGCCGTCCCCGCGGAAACGGTTGATGATGAAACCGGCAACAAGCTGCCTTTCATGTTCCGTGAGAAGCTCCATCGTTCCCACAAAGGATGCGAAGACGCCTCCCCGGTCGATGTCGCCGACAATGAGCACGGGCGAGTTCGCATGCTGCGCCATATTCATGTTGACGATGTCGTGGTGCTTCAGATTGATCTCCGCCGGGCTGCCTGCGCCTTCCATGACAATGGCGTCGTATTCCGCGGCGAGGGAATCGAAGGCATCCCTGGCCGCCCTGAAGGCCTCGGGCTTGTAGTGTATGTATTGTTCTACGTCCATGTTTCTTACGGGTTTCCCCATGACGATAACCTGCGAGCCCGTTTCACTGCTCGGCTTCAGCAGGACCGGATTCATGCGCACGTCGGGCTCGATGCGGCAGGCCTGCGACTGGACGACCTGGGCGCGCCCCATCTCGCCGCCGCCATTGGTTACAAAGGAATTGAGCGACATATTCTGCGCCTTGAAGGGCGCAACACTGTATCCGTCCTGCAGCATGATCCGGCAGAAGGCCGCAGCCAGAACGCTCTTGCCCGCATTTGAGCTCGTTCCCTGAAACATGATTGCCGGCTTGTGCCTTTTGTTTATAATTACGGGAGGCGCAGACAGGATTTCCCGGAGAGCTTCGCACAACCGCCTGTTCTCATCACTGCTCCGCACGGCCACGCGGAAAAATCTCCCGTCCAGCCCCGCAAAGTTGTCGCAGACGCGGATGGCAATTCCTCTGGCTAACAGTTTTTTAGCCAGAGCGGCCGCATCCATTCCTTTTCTCTCCAGCCGCACTAGAAGAAAGTTTGCCTTGCCGGCGTAGGGAAACAGACCCGGGATTGCTTGCAGCTCGTTGAACAGGCCGGCACGCTCCCTGGCGACGGTTTCCCTGGTTTTTTCCGCGTAGTCATGATCTCTGAGCGCAGCTTCGCCCGCGGCCAGGGCAAGGGAGTTTACCGTCCAGGGCGGCATCACTTTCCGCAGGCGCGTAATGATTGAACTGTCGCCCATGGCCAGGCCCAGTCTCAGGCCGGGGACGGCATAGAACTTCGTAAGGGAAAGGAGAATGATTACATTTGGAGGCCGGTTATTGAGCAGACTGTCGATGCCGTCCACAAAATCGGCGAAGGCCTCGTCGATCACAAACGTGGATGATGCATTCTCCCGCGCCATCCTCCTCAATTCGTCGGGGTCGCAGGTGAGTCCGGTCGGGTTGTTCGGCTGCCCGATGAAGACAATTTCATTCCCTTTCAGACGGGAACGCAGTGCCTCTAAATCCAGAGCAAACCCTTTATCCTCCTCCAGTGAAAATTTTTCTACGGCCAGGCCGGCCTGCTCTGCTGCAGTTTCGTAATCCAGATAACAGGGAACGGGAATGACGGCGCGCACGGCGCTGATCACCCGGGGAATGAGATAGAGAATTTCGGTCGAACCGTTACCTGCTATAATTTCTGATGGAGAGACGCCGTAATGATCTGCAGCGGCTTCGACAAGCGCTTCCTGATCCGGGTCCGGATAATGAGTGATTTTTTCCAGTTCCCTGCTGATTAGAGGGCGCAGCCAGTCAGGCGGTCCCAGCGGATTGATGTTGGCGGAGAAATCAAGAATTGCCCCGGCGGGGAGTCCCGAAGCTGAAGCGAGCTTTCGTATATTTCCACCATGCTTTTCGGTTGTCATGACCGTCGGCCTTTTGAAACATATCGATTGTCGAACGTGGGGCAGGATGTATTTATAGAAGATCGGCAGCATTGTCAATGAACAATGCTTGAGGCCGGTCATACATAGAAGAAGCCGTCGAAGGTTCTGGCCGTTTCCGTTTCATGGGCGGCATTACGCACAGCGGCGGCGACGTTTTCCTGAACCTTCTGATTGAATACGCTGGGGACGATATAGTCTTCCATGAGTTCATCAGGGGCCACGCTGTCGGCTATGGCATGGGCAGCGGCAAGCAGCATCTCCTCGTTGATCTCGTGGGCGTGGCAGTCCAGCACACCGCGAAACAGGCCGGGGAAGCAAAGGACATTGTTTATCTGGTTGTGATAATCGGAACGGCCTGTAGCCATCACCCGCACGTATCTTTCCGCTTCTTCTGGAAGTACTTCGGGGATAGGGTTGGCCATAGCGAAGACAATCGGATCCTTTGCCATGGTTCTGATCTGCCTGGCATGCAGGACATTGCCCTGCGAGACGCCGATAAATACATCGGCTCTTTTTATCGCTTTTGCCAGATTCCCTTTGATCAGTTCGTGATTGGTCTTTTGTGCAATCTCCTCCTTGAAGGGGTTCATATTCTCCCTGCGTCCCCTGTACAGGGCGCCGCTCCGGTCGCATCCGGTTATCTGTCCGACTCCGGCAGCCATTAAAAGCCTGATGGAGGCAATGCCGGCAGCGCCCAGACCGTTGACCACGACATGGATATTGCTGAAGGTCTTGCCCGTTATTTTCAGAGCGTTGATCAGTCCGGCGAGAATGACCACGGCGGTGCCGTGCTGGTCGTCATGAAAGACCGGTATATCCAGCTCTTCCTTCAGCCGTTTTTCAATTTCGAAACAGCGGGGGGCGGATATGTCCTCGAGGTTGATGCCGCCGAAGCCCGGGGAAATGAACTTTACGGTGCGGATGATTTCTTCCGGATCTTTGGTATCAAGACAGATGGGAAAGGCGTCAATCCCGCCGAAGGCCTTGAAGAGCATGGCTTTCCCCTCCATCACGGGCATGGCCGCCCGTGGTCCGATGTCTCCCAGTCCCAGGACTGCCGTGCCGTCGGTTACTATGGCAATGGTATTTCTTTTGATCGTGAGCTCATAAACACGCTCCGGATTTTCGTGAATAGCCATGGAGACCCTTGCTACGCCCGGAGTATATGCCATGGCCAGATCATCGCGATTCTTGAGAGGTATCTTGTTATGAATCTCAATCTTGCCTCCGTGATGAGCCATAAAAGTACGATCGGCTACGCTCAATACTCTGATGCCCCTGATTGCTTTGACTTTGTCGACAATTGAATGCAGCATGTCGATGTCGGCGGCGTTCACCACGATGTCACGGATAATGCATTCTTTTTTAAAGCCGGCAATGTCCACCGATCCTATGTTGCCGCCTGCTTTACCGACGACGGACAGAACTTTGCCCAGCATGCCGGGCTTGTTGAGAATCTCCATCCTGATCGTGATGCTGTAACTGGGACTGGTTGTTCTGAGCATAGTATATCCCCCTTAAAATAAGAATAGCAGACTGGATTGATGAAATCAACTCCGGTTATGAATGCCATTAAGGGTCCGTGATCAGAGCGTTATGCCAAGTGGCATCGTCGTCGGCTGGATATCATATTTGATTGAAGGTAAGTAACTGACCCCACGCCTTCCCCCTCCCCTGGCGGGAGGGGATGAAGGGGAGGCGGGAAAATAATCGAAACCCTATATATGCCCCACTGTGATTTCCTTCCGTCGTGAGACAGTTCTTTTCCCCCGCTGGCGGGGGACAGCCTCCCCCTGCACCCCCTCAGAGAGGGGGATAGCCTTCCCCCGGGCCTCTTCCAGAAATGGATAGTTATTTTTTCTTCTCCTTTGCGAGGCGCTCCAGATCCTTTTCCACGATGTAGTCGTGGAAGGTGGGCTTGTCGCTCTCGGGGTGGGCTGCGTTGGTCAGTTCCCAACGGTAGATATATACATCCGCACCCACAAAGCTGACGGGATTTTTCGTCCAGGCGAAGTTATTGCGGCCAAAATAATTATCCAACAACAGGATCGGCGTCCCCAGGTAGTTGGGGTATTTCTCGGAGACGGGCATGATGTAGGTCATTTTTTTATCTTTCTTATAATCCTCCTGTATAAAAGTTACCCATTTGCCGTCGGGGGAAAAGGAAAACTGATGACCGTTGCTGAGAATAGGCTGCGGGGTTTTAGCCCTGCCTTCACCCCAGCTTATTAAGGACTCTTCTTTCGAACTTCCGGCAAGAATGGCAAAGGGCAGCGTCGGGTGCGGCACCATCCTGGTAAAATCCACCTTGCTTCTATTACGCATGATTACGCTCCCCAGCGGGTGCTGCGCCGGATTCAGGTTCAGGTCATAGACCTGCATCTCCTTCTCCGTAAAGTACCATAAGAAAACCCTGTCATAAGCCACAACCCATGTTGCCCCTACGGTGTTATCAATTTTCTTGATCGGAATAATCTTCTTCTCTCCCAGATCAATCAACTGCAGAAAATAGGTGCTGTCCTCCGGGTCATCAGAGTGCCGGTTATATTCTTTTACCTCAAAAAGGAAACGACGCTTCCGGGCATCGGCAATGGCAATGTTTTTAATCGATTCTTCAATCGAAAAGACAATCCGGTATTCCTCGTGCGTCCTCGCGCCGAAATTATAAAGCAGGAAACGGCGCGTCTGGCCGAAGCCCACCGTGTCCGGCTCAACCACCGGCAGATATGTGCCGCCGCCGCGAACGTTATCCACCGCCCGCCTGAAGTGGTTGTCCATGTTGATCTTCCCTTCAGGAAAGGAGATGACCGTAATAGCGTTGGCATAGTCGTTCGTGCCCACGGCATTGTCCTGCGGCACGGGAAACAGTGAAAGGCTTGTACGGGAATCAACCTTGTAAATCTGCGGCTTAAACGTTGCGGTGTCATTTGCTTCACTGATAGGTTCCATCTTTTTCTTTCCTCCTCCATATATGGCAGTGGTCGACGACAAACTGACGATCATCAGCACCAGTAGCGCGAGGAGAAGGATTTTATGCGTGTTTATGTATTTCATATTTCTTGTTGTCTCATTTTTAATTTACAGGGCGGGAGTTAATCCCGCCCCTTACGATGTTGATTACGCGAACAGCGGGTCGTTTATGCGCGGGGCGATCTGGGATCGCCCCCTACGGAATAATTGTTTTACCCCACCCCTCGCCCCTCCCGCCAGGGGAGGGGAATTTGAAGAGATTCCTTTGGTTCTCTTCCGGCGGGGGACAGCCTCCCCCTGCACCCCCTCAAAGAGGGGGATAGCCTTCCCCCGGGCCTCTTCCAGAAATGGATAGTTATTTTTTCTTCTCCTTTGCGAGGCGCTCCAGATCCTTTTCCACGATGTAGTCGTGGAAGGTGGGCTTGTCGCTCTCGGGGTGGGCTGCGTTGGTCAGTTCCCAACGGTAGATATATACATCCGCACCCACAAAGCTGACGGGATTTTTCGTCCAGGCGAAGTTATTGCGGCCAAAATAATTATCCAACAACAGGATCGGCGTCCCCAGGTAGTTGGGGTATTTCTCGGAGACGGGCATGATGTAGGTCATTTTTTTATCTTTCTTATAATCCTCCTGTATAAAAGTTACCCATTTGCCGTCGGGGGAAAAGGAAAACTGATGACCGTTGCTGAGAATAGGCTGCGGGGTTTTAGCCCTGCCTTCACCCCAGCTTATTAAGGACTCTTCTTTCGAACTTCCGGCAAGAATGGCAAAGGGCAGCGTCGGGTGCGGCACCATCCTGGTAAAATCCACCTTGCTTCTGTTGATCATGATTACACTCCCCAGCGGGTGCTGCGCCGGATTCAGGTTCAGGTCATAGACCTGCATCACCTTCTCCGTAAAGTACCATAAGAAAACCCTGCCATAGGCCACAACACATGTTGCCCCTACAGTGTTATCTATTTTCTTGATCGGATTAACCTTCTTCTCTCCCAGATCAATCAACTGCAGAAAATAGGTGCTGTCCTTAGGATCATCAGAGTGACGATTATATTCTTTTATCTCAAAAAGGAATCGCCGCTTCCCGGCATCGGCAATGGCGATGTGTTGAATCGATGCTTCAATCGAAAAGACAATCCGGTATTCCTCGTGCGTCTTTGCACCGAAGTCATAAAGCAGAAAACGGCGCGTCTGACCGAAGCCTACCGTGTCCGGCTCAACCACCGGCAGATACGTGCCCCCGCCGCGAACGTTATCCACCGCCCGCCTGAAGTGGTTGTCCATCTCGATCTTCCCTTCAGGAAAGGAGATGACCGTAATAGCGTTGGCATAGTCGTTCGTGCCCACGGCATTGTCCTGCGGCACGGGAAACAGTGAAAGGCTTGTACGGGAATCAACCTTGTAAATCTGCGGCTTAAACGTTGCGGTGTCATTTGCTTCACTGATAGGTTCCATCTTTTTCTTTCCTCCTCCATATATGGCAGTGGTCGACGACAAACTGACGATCATCAGCACCAGTAGCGCGAGGAGAAGGATTTTATGCGTGTTTATGTATTTCATATTTCTTGGCGTCTTATTTTTTATTTGCAGGGGCGGGAGTTAATCCCGCCCCTTACGATGTTGGTTACGCGAACAGCGGGTTGTTTATGCGCGGGGCGAGCTGAGATCGCCCTCTGCAAAAAAACCTCACCCTTTGATTTTCCCCCGCCGGCGGGGGATCAAGGGGGTGGTAGGGATTTCCTTCAGCCTCCCCCTGCACCCCCTCAGAGAGGGGGATAGCCTTCCCCCGGGCCTCTTC